>JBHENP010000047.1:0-35818 GCA_046261995.1 Pyrinomonadaceae bacterium | reverse complement strand
ATCGAAGTCAGGATGATCTGGGTTATGCATTGTGCCTCCATTCTCCCTCTTTTCGAGGGAGAATGGTCATGAAGAGAAGTTCCTGGACATTCTCCTTCGCGCGACGGAGGAGCAGCCGAAGCGGCCAGCAAAAGGGCGCTTAAAGTTTACCCGTATCTTAGCAGGTTCACCAGGAGAACGTCAATAGCATCAATAGTTTACGGGTGGGTCGCTGAACCTTGGACTTTGTGACCAAGACTTCACTTCCTAATCAAGGCTTCCCAGGTTGGTGTTACCTGTTGCTTCGGCCCGTCGTAATGTCCCCGCCCTTGCGACGCCGGGAACTTCTTTCTCGATAGTTACGACTAGAGGTTTAGCTTAGGCCGTCGGAATATCAGCACAAGCGGGACATGTTCACGCGTAGGATCACCTGAAAGGATTGTTATGTCATTAGAATTTTATCGAACCTCGAAGCTCCCCCTCGAAGGAACCAACTATGATTCCAGAACCGACACTCCAGCAGATCCGGTCAACGAAACCCAAAAGATCGTGTATCGCGGATCTGAGCGGATGCCTGGCGTGATCTTGACGGTTCAAAGCGGACTCTTTGAAGACGGTCGCCAATTCGCTTTGGCTTCGGGGACCACGATTTCCCGCGAGGAAGATCTAGAAATCTTGCGCCTACATGCCGATGCCATTGCTAACGACGCCGCCCGCCCCCTTTTCGATCCAGCTCAGAATGCCCACGATAAGGTGCTGGAAGAAGAATACAAAAAGCTCCTGTGCGATCGGGATGAAGAAGAGCTCGCCTTAAAAAGAAGCCACGCGACTCTGGCCGAACGCAAAGACACAGTGGCTCGTGCCCGCTCCAAGGTGCCAGTTCTTCCCGGCAATCCTTCGGCTGATCTCAAGACTGCGGCCGTTGCGGCCCTCGCCGCAACAATCGCTCCAGCGGCCCATGATTTTTTGTGGACCATGGACGATGAACTGGTTTCCTGGTCCATGAGTATTACAACCGGTGTGGTTTTCGGCTTTTTGATCACCTCGCTCATCCTAGGCGACAACCACCACAGCGGACGGCGCAGCTTAACGAACTGGCTGGGACTGGTCGCCGGACTCGGAATCGGTATCGGCCTCTTCTTGCTACGTATTAAGGGTGCCGAAGGTGTCGAGCAGATTGTGTTCGGCGTGGCCATGTCGGTGCTCGAGATTGCAATCGTTCTGTTTCTCGAAGGCTTGGCCATCAGCCGCCGGACGGCGCTCCGCGAGCGTGCTCCGCACGAAACGGCCGCCAACGAAGCTGTAGCTCTAACCTCAGCGCAGCAGGACGAAACTAACCGCCGCAAGCAGAACGTGGAAGAGCTTCAGACAAAAATCGACGCGTACGGACGTTACCTGGAAGAAAGACATGTGCGGGCTACCTATTTGAAGGAAATCCGCGAAACCGCTCGCAAGGCCGTTGAGAGCGGTTACGCCAAAGGCATCGCCGAAAACCGCGGCATTGTAACGGGGGTAAAACTATGAATAGCATCGTGAAGATCACCTTAGTTGTGCTGGGCTGCGCTGCGGCGCCGGCAGTAGTTATCTATCACTACAGGACCAACGCGACGACCCTGCCCGCTCACGCAGTGATTGCTCGCGACCGTTCCGAATCCGTTCTCACCGACTGTAGGTGTACCGAGGCGCTGGTAGAAGAAGCGCTGAAGGTTCCGAATATGGGACGGGGTTCAAAACTCACCATTATCGCCAACGGTGATAAACCAACCGCTGATGAGCCGCTGCTGATCGGCAGTTACAACGTTCCAACCAGCCGTCGGGTCGTCGAAGGCCGCAATGCGACGCAACACAAACAGGACGCGCTGCTCGCCGATGTGAAGAGCAAGTGCGAGTCTTTGCCGGTGACGACGAGATCGCCCATCGTGCTAATGATTCGCAGAGGCATAGAACGGTTACAGCAGTTGGGCTGCAATAGTGCTTCTGGTTGCGTTCTTTACGTGCAGACCGACGCCGAGGAAACAGCCGAAGCTCAGGTTAAGAAACTGCTCGAAAGCGGCCGTTCTGGCAAACCGGTTGCATCTGAGCCTTTGATCGACAACGAGGGAATCTGCATTGTCTTTTACGGATTGAGCCAAACCGCAGGCGAAAGAGAAACCAGGGACGGACGACGACAACGATTCACGCGTGGGCGCAATACGATGCGGGCTGAACAGCTCCGCGAGGCTTGGCTGTCGGTCTTCAGCGATCGCGAGCGCGTTCGGTTTGAGCCCTTCTGCCCAACCAACTAACAAACGCTAGGATAGCGGCGCCTACGGCGCCGCCTTTCTTATCCGATTTCACGAAGTTTTAATCATGAACGGCATTCTGGTTTTACTTGTAGCCCTCGTTGGCCTCAACTTCATTTTCGGCGAGTTCAAAACTGAGCGGCTAACCCGATTGTTGATCTGGTTAGTGCTGGCACCCCTGGCCGTCTGCCTCGCTCAGGGCTTTATCTATGGCGCGTATTCGCAGCTCACTCCAACCGCGCGGCTCTTGCTTCTAATACTCTTACCCTTCGTGCTTCTGTCGCTCCTCAGATCCGCATTTCCAAGTTCACGGGCTGTCACTGACGCGGTACTGAATGCTCTCGTGTACCTGCTAACCCTGCCAGTGAGGATTTTGTGGCGATCGCTTCGCCTCGTTATGGAACGCGAACGACACCGTATTGACCTTTCCAGAACACCGGTAGTGGTCGGACGAAGGCCACAACAGAATCGGGCTACGGACCCCCAGAGTGGGTTTATGAGCATGAGTGAGAAATGATGATTGTCTCCCCGCACTTGGTGTTGGCATGAAACCAGCGATAGGAAAACTCCTGGCCCACTGGGAAGCAAGCATTGATGACTGCGAAGTGACGCCGCTCGACTTCTACCAGTTTGCCGCCGAAGCTGTCGCCCGTCGGGGCTTGCCGAACACCCATCTTTCGCTTGCGACGTTCCACGAAGGGGGCGTGTTTTCAGCACGTCGCATCTACCTCAGTGTCCGCCACCGAACGCTGGTTTTTGATGTATCCGCCTCACCCTTTGGCAATTCTCTGGCGGTGTCCTGGTGGCTTTCTGAGACCGCTCCCGGTCTTGGCGATCTGCTGTGGGAGCTGCCGGTCATTGGGCCTTTTGCGCAGCGCCTACTTAGCCCCGTTACCTTCTACCACGTTGATACCGTTTCAGCGTTCCAACGCGCCATTCACGATTCAATCCAAGAGGTGGTGGAACAGCTCAAGTCGAAGCAAGCGATTCGCGGGATTCGATCGCACAAGGAAAGACCCCTTCTCAAAGACTTCTACCAAAGTTAGCAACATGGCGGATCGCCACACACTCTTAAACAAATTTTCCCCAGAGCGGCTTGCTGAAGCTTTTTACGACTTCGAGCAGCGTGGGCGTGGCTGGGACGTAAGTTCCGGGCGGGTGCCACTCGAACCGCCGCTTCCTGCCATCAAGCAATCTATTGTCCGGATGCCCATTCAGGACAACGCCCGCAGGCCGACAGTGTGGAGCGGTTTAAAGTCACGGGCGCGTCGCCGCCTGACCACAGATCAGGCTGCGGAAAGCCATCAAAGGGCGAAAGCCGAGCGACCAGTCTTTAAGGATAGTGGTGAGTTAATTGAACTTCAGATCGCGCTGCCACCGCAATTGAAGATTTCACCGGACACGGCCGAACAGTTTCTTCTTAATCTTACTTTTTGCGCGTTTCCCACAAGCTTGGAAGTTATCGGTTTCAGTCATTACGTAAAGGTTCAGTTCACATGCCGCAAAACCGATCGCTGCCAACTGGAACAGCAGCTCCTCGCCCACTTTCCCGAAGTGGTCCTAGCTGAAGCGCCAGACACGCTGGCGGATCAGTGGTCAGCCCGCAAGGATCACACACCAGTGGTGATCGAGTTCGGTCTCGCCTCAGAATGTGTGCAGCCGCTGGCGACATTTAGGAGTTTCGAACCCGATCCGCTGCTCGCCGCAGTAGGCGCATTGTCCAAACTGCAGACGGGTGAGGTTGGAATACTGCAAATCCTGTTTCATGCCACGCGTCAGTCCTGGGCCGAGCACATTATCCGCGCGGTAACCAACGCGGAAGGGAAACCGTTATTTGCCGACGCTCCTGAAGTGACGGCCCTGGCCAAACAAAAGGCCGCTCGTCCGCTTTTTGCTGCTGTGATCCGGGTCGCAGCCCGCTGCAATTCACACGATCGCGCCTGGCGTGTCGCGCGGTCGTTGGGTGCTTCATTGCGGCGATTTGCAAATCCCGCCAGCAATGAACTCATCGCTCTGTCTAATGATGATTATCCGCTTCACGAACACGAACGCGATCTGCTCGACCGGGCAACGCACCGAAGCGGACTAATTATCAACAGCGAAGAACTCGCGGGATTGGTTCACATCCCTTCGGCTTCCGTCCGCTCGGAGAAGTTGCAACGCGATGCGAAAAAGACAATGCCAGCGCCAGTAATCGCAATGGGTCACCAGTTGATACTGGGCCATAACACTCATCGCGGACAGACCAAAGAAGTGACTCTTAGTTCTGAGCAGCGAATGCGGCATGCGTTCATAGCAGGCGCCACCGGCTGCGGGAAAACGACGCTTTTGAAAAGCATGGCAGCGCAAGATATTCGCGACGGCGATGGATGCTGCGTCATTGATCCACACTCGGATTTTATCAACGACCTGTTGGCCCAGGTTCCTGAGGAGCGTTACAGCGATGTCATCGTTTTTGATCCGGCCGATCAACATCCGATTCCGTTCAACGTTCTGTCGGCGCACTCGGATTTAGAAAAGAACCTCTTGGCGTCTGATCTGACCTCGATTTTTCGGCGACAGTGTACGAGTTGGGGTGACCAATTGAATGCGGTCTTGACGAACGCTATTCTCGCATTCTTGAATAGCGAACAAGGTGGTACTTTGGCCGATCTGCGCCGATTTCTGGTTGAGGCAGAGTACCGCAAGGCATTCCTACAGACAGTCAACGACGAAGAACTTATTTATTATTGGTCCAAAGAATTTCCCCTACTGCGCGGTCACCCACAAGCGCCGATTCTGACCAGACTGAACGCTTTCTTGCGGCCGAAACCAATCCGAGCCATGGTGTCCCAGCAAAACGGCAGCCTTGATCTGAGAAGCGTTATCGACAACAAGAAAATTTTCTTTGTGAAATTGGGGCAAGGCGCGATCGGCGTTGAGAACGCCCACCTATTGGGTAGTCTGGTCTTGTCAAAGCTGCACCAAGTGGCGCTAACCCGCCAAGATGTCGACGAATCGCAGCGCACGAGGGTGAACATCTACGTGGATGAATGTCAATATTTTTTGAACTCATCGGTGACGGCCTTGCTTAGCGGCGGGCGCAAACACGGCATCGGGATTGTACTTGCAACGCAAGAAGCCTTCGCCCTTTGGAACAGCGATAAAGAGGTTGCTAGTGCCGTACTGACAAATCCCTATGCCCGAATCTGTTTTCGTCTAGGCGATATTGATGCAAAGAAACTCGAGGATGGCTTCTCGCATTTCGACGCAAATGATCTGCAAAACCTCGGAGTCGGTGAAGCGATCGTGCGCTTGGAACGCAACGATTACGACTTTAATTTAAAGACACTGCCGCCCCCAAAGATTGATCCAGAGCAGGCAAGGGTGCGGCGTGCGCAAATTACCGAGCTTTCACGAAAGCAGTATGGCCGCAAACCGGAAGAACCAAGAATGCAAGTGATAGCGAGTACCGCTACTCAAACCGCTCCATTGCCGAAGCCGGCACTGCGTACTGATGAAAACCAGGTCACCTTACAACCACAGTCGCCCACCATGGGCGTACAAAATGAGCAACCTCGTATGACCGAGGTAACTCCACCTCCGCTTGGGCGTGGCGGTCATGAGCATAAGTATTTGCAGCATCTAATTAAACGACTGGCCGAAGATCAAGGTTTTTGCATAACCATCGAGCAACCAGTACTTGGTGGCACCGGCAGCATTGATGTTGCGCTGGAAAAAGGTAGCCGAAAGATTGCCTGTGAGATTTCCGTTACGTCCACAGCGGAGTACGAATTGGGAAACATCGAGAAATGCCTGGCGGCGGGTTATGACCCGGTGATCGTGGTGTCGAGTAATAAGAAGGCGTTGACCAAGATCAGGAAGCGCGTTCAAGATATGCTGAATGCTGAATCCCTTGAGCGAGTCCTCCTCATCCAGCCCGATGAGCTGCCTTCGCTGCTGGAACACTATGCACAAGAAGATCCTGCAACTGAAGCAACGGTGAAGGGTTATAAGGTCAAGGTCAAACGGAAAGCACTGATCGGAGAAGATGCCGCGATCCGGAAAGCTGCAATCTCCAAAGTCCTGCTAAAATCGCTTCACCGGCTGCGGCAAGACGACGTGTGAGGTATTTCATGAACGGAAAGCTGTCTAAACAAAACGACCAGGGCAAGCAAGTTGGCATTTGGATTCGTGTCAGCACGCAGGACCAAGCCGAAAGTGAGAGTCCAGAGCATCACGAACGGCGGGCGCGCTACTATGCTGAGTCCAAAGGCTGGATTGTGCGCGAGGTCTACCACCTCGAGGCAATCAGCGGTAAATCAGTGATGGGCCACGCCGAGACAGAGCGTATGCTCCGCGATGTCAAAAGCAAACGAATTTCAGGTCTCATTTTTTCGAAGCTAGCCCGACTGGCGCGCAATACGAAAGAATTACTGGAATTCTCAGACATTTTCAGAGACCATGATGCCGATCTCATCTCACTTCAAGAAGCAATCGACACGTCGACCCCGGCTGGTCGCCTCTTCTATACGGTTATTGCCGCGATGACGCAGTGGGAACGGGAAGAAATCGCAGATCGAGTTGCCGCGTCAGTGCCGATTCGAGCGAAATTGGGCAAACCGCTCGGAGGAGCCGCGCCTTTTGGCTACCAATGGAAGGACCGACAACTCGTTCCTGAACCTAAAGAAGCTCCGATTCGAAAGCTTATGTACGAACTATTCCTTCAACACAGAATGAAGCGAACAGTTGCACACCTGCTGAACGAAGCTGGACACAGAACTCGCAACGGGTCCAAGTTCTCGGGCACGACCATTGATCGCCTGCTGCGCGATCCCATTGCCAAAGGCCAAAGGCGGGCAAACTATACCAAGAGCCTGGGCGAAAAGAAGCACTGGAAACTTAAGCCCGAAAAAGAATGGGTGGTGACCGCAGTAGAACCTGTCATTCCTGAAGAAATTTGGGACAAGTGCAGTGCGATCCTCGCCGCAAGTAATCGTGTTGGTGCCCGTCCCGTTCGCAAAACGGTGCAGTTATTTGCCGGCGTTGCCTTTTGCAACTGCGGTACCCGCATGTATGTACCGTCAAAAACGCCGAAGTACGTCTGTTTCAAATGCCGGAACAAGATTCCCGTGATTGATCTGGAAAGCGTTTTTCACGAACAGCTCAAGAACTTTTTGTTGTCACCTGAGGACATTCTTAGCTATCTCAACCAAATCGACGAGACTATCAAATCCAAACAAGAACTGGTCGCTTCGCTTCAAAGCGAGCTAACTCGGACCAAGGCTGAGATGGATAAGCTGATGAGGCTCTACATGAACAGCCAAATCAGCGGGCAAGGTTTCGGTGAGCGCAACCGGCCTCTGGAAGAACGAAAGAATCAGTTAGAAGAACAGATTCCAGCTCTAATGGGCGAGCTTGACTGGCTGACCATCCAGATTCTCTCAAGTGACGAAGTTATAACTGAAGCTAAGGACTTATACACTCGTTGGCCTCAGCTTGAACGCAACGATAAGCGCGCCATCATTGAGCAAACCGTTGAACGCATAACAATCGGCAAAGAGGACATCGAAATAGAACTTGCCTACCTGCCCGCATCATCTAAACTCTTACCAAAGACGCCACACATGCCCAGGGATTCATAGCCGCCGCCAACATGAAAGAAGCGGGAAAAGTAAGCGACATCGAGGCTCGGCTAATGGTTACCTTTTGATCTTCGAGAGGCTGGCGCAGCACTTCTAATACGCTCCGATCAAATTCGGGCAGCTCGTCCAGAAACAACACACCTTGATGCGCCAAGGAAACCTCGCCGGGACGCGGAACCGCACCTCCCCCAATTAATCCGGCGTCGCTGATTGTGTGGTGAGGGGAACGAAATGGGCGTTCGGCCACCAGCCCGGCGCGGCCCGTCATACCCGCTACCGAGTGGATTTTCGTTAACTCCAGAGCAGCTTCAAATTCCAAGGGCGGGAGAATGGTGGGAAGGCGCTTTGCCAGCATTGTCTTGCCGGAGCCTGGAGGGCCGATAAGAAGAATATTGTGTGAGCCGGCGCTGGAAACCTCCAGCGCGCGCTTTGCAGAAAGCTGTCCCCGCACCTCACGAAAGTCCACACTGTAGTGATCGGACTGTATAAGAATCGCGGTGGGATCGATCTTCAGTGGCGGAGGAGGATCCGTGGACCGCAGAGCCGCCACAAGCTCCACCGCGCTTCTCAAATCCGCAACCGGGTAAACATTAACTCCCGCGACAACAGCAGCCTCTTTCGCGTTCTCATCAGGAAGAATCACGTGTTCGATTGCGGATTCACGCGCCAGGATTGCTATCGGAAGGGCCCCCTTGATTGGACGTACTCGACCATCGAGTGAAAGCTCGCCGACGCAAAGGACCTGAATCAGGCTGTCTTCTTCCGCCAGATCACCGTTGGCCCCCAAGATGCCAAGGGCAATAGGCAGATCGAAACTAGCCCCCTCCTTCCGTACATCAGCAGGCGCAAGATTGATTGTGATTTTTTGAAAGGGAAAGTAGAAGGCGCAGTTGCAAATCGCAGCGCGAATACGTTCGCGCGATTCGCGTACCGCGGCATCGGGCAATCCAACGATAGTAACCGACAGATTGTCCGACTCACCTCGAACGGGAGTCAGATCGACTTCGATGTCGACCAGATCTGCATCAATACCATAGACGGCTGCTGAGAGTGTGCGAAAGAGCATGTGAGGGCTCCCCTGTGAGGATGAGATAGGAGAACATCGATACCTTGGAAATTCTCGGTGAAAAGAATCGAGCGCGCTTTCGATCGAAAGCGCGCTCCCTTGTGAGTTCTAGCACGTCGGGTGCTTAAACCAGAACGCGATTGCTATGAAAATCTATCGACGTCGTGAGGGGGCGGCACCAGTCACCGGCAACTTAATCTCCTGGCCGGCGCGTAACTCTAACTCCGGTGTCATGCCGTTCAGACGCGCTATTTCACTGGCATCCATATTACGTGCCGCGGCGATCCGCGCAATCGTATCGCCCTTTCGAGCTCGAATCTTCGTCAATCCTGCGGCCGCAGGTTCAGTTGTGCTGGGCCTTGCACGCCGCCAACTGGTCAAGCGAACCGAACTGCTCGGCACAACTAACTTCGTGGTCGATTTAAGATCCACGCCGCTGTTCATCGCCTGTAATTGAGCGACGCTGACGCCGGTGCGGTTGGCAACGTTTTGTAAATCCTCTCCAGGTGCAACCGAGATCACGCGAGCAGAGTCGCGGCGGTCACCAGGGATTCGCTGAAGAATGGCCACAAACTGTTTGGCTTTTCCAGGTGGCACCCGAACGTTATAGGCCTCGCCTCGGGGTGTGACGTCCCGCTTTAATTCCGGGTTGATGGCGCGGATATGATCAACGCTAGTATCGGTTGCCTCGGCCACCAACTGTAAGCTAGTCGCTGTGGACACTTGCACCCTGTCATAAGATAACGGAGCTTCAGGACGGATGCCCTTGAAGCCATACTTCTCAGGATTCTTTGCGATTAGGATCGTAGCCAGGATATTAGGAACGTAATTACGAGTCTCCTGGGCAATGTAAGGATAGATAGCCCAGAAACTCCTGCTACCTGAGCGAGAGATAGCGCGGTCGACATTTCCAGCGCCGGTGTTGTATGCGGCCATCGCCAATTCCCAATCACCTTTGTAGTGCGCGGCAAGAGTCTTCAAATAGCGGGCTGAGGCTATAGTCGCCTGCTCGAAGCTATTACGTTCATCGATCCAGGCTGTTTGCCGCAGACCATACTCGCGGCCGGTGCCTGGAATGAACTGCCACAATCCGGAGGCGGCGGCCCATGACATCGCCTTGGGTTTCCAGGCGCTTTCGACCTGACCCAGCCAGGTGATATCAACAGGGACACCCTCCTTAGCAAAGATCTGGCGTGCAAGCTTCATATACTGGCCTGAGCGCCGCAGTCCCGATTCCATCGTGGAACGCCCGCGACCCTGATAGAAATTAATGTATTGCTGAATTAAGGGATTTATGGTGAATCCAAAGTTGACGTTGTGCTTAGCTTGCTCGAGTGCCACCACGTCCGCCTCTGACACATTCTGCTCGTCAGGTGTTAGTACTAGTTTGCTGAGCTCATCGAGCGGGGAAGGCTCAAATCTTTGCTCGAGAAATCCAATCTGAGGAGGCGCGGATTTTTGCTGCAGAGTTTGAACGTTCTGGGCCACCAGCTCCGACACGCTGACCGGGGAAGCTCCGTGACCGATGGGGACCTCTTCCCGGTAAATGCGCTCAACCAATTCCAGATAGAAAGTCTGGAGTCGCTGACTGGCGCGAACATCAAGACCCGATTCAAGAATAGCGTCAACTGCTCGGTCGAATTCATCCCGAGCTTGCTCGCGCTTGTTATCTTCGAGATTCAAACGCCCTTTGCGGAAATGGTCCTGCGCCTTTGAAATGATCTGGGAGACACGTGGATCTGACTTCTCAACCTCTGTTTGAATCGTACGAGCTGAGGAACCGTCTGGTATCTGTCCAAGAATAGACGTCGCGGGGGCGACCAGCACGGTAAACAAGGTCACGCGCGCAATCAAATGAGGGAATCTCATTAAGGTCAAATCGTTCTCCTTCACCAGGAAGTGCGAATTCCGAGCGACTTCGGGGTAGTCGAACCTGGGATTCGTTATTTTTGCGAGGTAACTAAAGGCTCCTTGAGCGTGTTGAGACCATGGAGGCTCGGCGAAAGCCGAGCCGAAATCCGACCGGAGGTTATCACACGGTTTTCCGGAGTGTCAAACTCTAGCTACTTCAAAGAAACGGTCAAACGGTGAATTTTTCCACCAGAATGCCGCTATTACAGATGCATTGACCCCATGTCAGGTTGTGTTCTGAGACAACAAAAGTTACATGATCGATAGCCTCTTAGCTCTACCTTTAACTTAAACGGGGAAGGGTAGTGGCGAGTTCCTTTATGTCGACGAATAGGTGCTTCTCAGCGGATGGTGCAACGCTGACGACTCGAGGTTCAAAAGTAGCGCGGCGGGGCTTCGATCCCTCGATTCTGTCCAACTTGCAGTTCCGGTCTGTCCAACTTGCAATTAGAATCGGTCGATTTCGACTTGGAAAGGATTAATTCCGTACAGCAAAAAATGTTGCTTTTCTGCGACAGAGGGCGGATAGTCGCTTTTTGGAGCAACTCTTCAATAGACCCCAGCCTCTTAGGTTTCTCTGGAACAGTTCTTGCAAAAGTTCCCTTTAATTCCCCACTCTCTCTGGGGCTTCGCGTGTTCCCGACATTACAAGGCTATATGAGGATTTTCGCATTTATGATGGGCGGATTCAGAGCGAAGGACTGGATCGCGCAGCGAGTTTGACGGTACCAATATTTATTAACACGATGTCAACTGCCATAACGAAAGAAGGCCGAGGGAATCAATTTGGAGACGCGGCGTTACTGTCGTCCCCCGCTCGGGAAAACAATGCCGCGGAGGGCTCATTTATAAATCGCGAATTTAGTCTTCTGGAGTTCCATCGGCGAGTGCTCGAAGAAGCATTCGATGAAACTAATCCACTGCTGGAGCGTCTGAAGTTCCTCGCAATTTTTGCTTCGAACCTGGATGAGTTTTTCATGATTCGGGTATCTGCTCTGAAAGAGGAAGTTGAGCAAAACGTCACTGAAGTCTCCCCCGATGGGCTGACGCCTGCTGAACAGTTGTCAGAGATTAGAACTAGACTGCTCCCAATAATCGAGCAGCAGATGAAATGTCTGAGCGATGACATTTTTCCGAAATTGGCAACTGCTGGTATTCACCTGACTGCTTACGAAGCGTTAACGTACAGGGAGAAGCGGGAGCTAGATAGCTATTTCCGGGAAAAAGTATTCCCGATCCTGACTCCACTTGCTGTTGATTCGACTCATCCGTTCCCCTACATCTCACCGCTCAGTTTAAATCTCGGCGTAGTGATCCAAGCTCCCGACGTGCCCTCACCGGCTGACCCGCCAAAGTTCAAGAACGAACCGCGCTTTGTTCGCATCAAGGTTCCATCGGTAGTTCCTCGTTTGGTTCCTGTCAGAAACGCGCGGTCCGAGTTTGTACTCGTCGACGACTTGATCCGGGCAAATCTCCAGTTGTTGTTCCCGGGTATGGATACAGGAGAATGCCATCTTTTCCGCGTGACGCGCGATGCAGATATAGAGATTCGCGAAGAGGAAGCAGAGGACCTGCTGCGGGTAATTCAGCACGAACTACGGATGCGCCGCTTTGGCTCACCGGTACGGCTTGAAGTCTCCGCAGATATGCCGGATGTGTTGGTTCATTACCTAACACAGTCTCTCGGGTTATTCCCCGAGGATGTCTACAGGGTGAAGGGCCCGCTGGCAGTCCAGGATCTCATGGCACTTTACGAAGTGGATCGACCGGATCTGAAGGAGGAGCCGTTCCAGCCGACAGTCTCTAAAAGGTTATTAGCCGGGAGGTCGATGTTCGAGGTAATCAAGGAGCGCGACTTGTTAGTACATCACCCCTACGAGTCCTACGATTGCGTCACGAACTTCATTAACGAAGCGGTGGAGGATCCGAGCGTCTTAGCGATTAAGATGTGTCTGTACCGAACCGGTCCGGATTCACCGATCCCGCCGGCACTTATTCGTGCCAGCGAAAAAGGGAAACAAGTGACGGCGCTAATCGAACTCAAAGCTCGATTTGACGAAGAACACAACATTCAGTGGGCCAGAAAACTCGACGAAGCCGGCGTTCATGTTGTCTATGGCATCATGGGCTTGAAGACTCATGGCAAGCTGACGCTTGTAGTGCGTCGCGAGGGAGATTCCCTGAAGCGATACATGCACATCGCTTCAGGAAACTATAATCCTACGACTTCATGCACATATACCGACGTCGGGCTCTTCACCGCTAATGACGACATCGGCGCTGATGCGACAGAACTTTTTAACTACCTAACGGGTTGTTCGCGACAATCAGATTACGACCAGCTCCTGGTAGCACCCGTTAACCTGCGAGAAAAGGTAAACGCGCTAATCGATCGTGAAATTGCAAACCAGAGGGGTGGCCGGCCTGCTCGAATCGTCGCTAAGTTTAACCGTCTGGCAGATAGACAGATAATCGGTAAACTATACGAGGCGTCAAAGGCCGGCGTGAGGGTCGACTTGGTGATTCGAGGTGTTTGCATGCTGCGGCCCGGAGTTCCAGGCCTTTCCGAAACCATTACAGTCAAGAGCGTTGTGGGTCGCTTTCTCGAGCATAGTAGGGTTTTTGCCTTCGCTAATGGTGGAAATGAAGAACTCTATATTGGCAGCGCCGATTTGATGTCTCGAAATTTGAAGCATCGTATCGAGGTGCTTACGCCGGTTCATGATCCTGCGATAAAGAGCTACCTTAAAGATGTGGTACTTGATGCGTACCTTAGGGATAATGTAAAAGCACGGGCGCTCCGACCCGACGGCACTTACGAGCCCCTCCCAGTGAGCGATCGAAACGAGAATTTCAACAGCCAAGCCTTTTTTATGAGCGAGGCTGGCCACGGGTGCTTACCTGATAGTGTCTAACATCAGGGCGTGCCCCAGATCCCCTCCAGAACGTGCCGCCCAAAGTCTAGTACTGTTCGAAAGTTATCATGCGCGAGTATAACTCTCGTTGGAAAACTGGATGGTAACCCGCTGATGCCCGATTCAAATCCCAAAGTAAAAAGAGAAACCTTGACACTAGTGGTGGTTTTCGTTGGCGTCCTATTAGTGAGCGCGTTTGCTGTTTATTTTTTGGCCAGTAAGACAAGTCCGTCCATAACAAATCGAGCGCCGGTGACGCAGAGCACGAGTGAACCTACTCCCGGAACTGAATCGATCACAAGTCGGCCGTCGCCTGAGTCAGTAGAGGACCCGTTGCTCGGGCAAATCTTTGGTACTGACACTCAAAACCGAACGCCCGCTCGGGCGACGAGTTGGGGTGAAGCGCTGGCAACGCTGACGCTTAGGCTTATTCTGGCAGCCCTACTTGGTGCAATGTTGGCGTTTCGACCTCGCAGGCGCGTGATCAAACGCAATCCTTATGTCTCGCAGACTCAGATACTGCTCGCCGTTGTTGCGTCGGCCCTCATGATTATCGTCGGAGACAACGCTGCCCGGGCATTTGGAATTTTCGCCGCCGTATCACTCGTCAGGTTTCGAACCAATATACGTGATCCGAAAGAGATCACGGTCCTGCTCGTCAGTCTCGCGATCGGCTTGGGAACGGGCGTCGGCCGTTGGGATCTTGCTGTGGTTCTTACGATTTTCACGCTGATATTACTTTGGGTGCTGGAGAAGCGAGAACCCGAGCAGGTTTTTCGCTCCATGAACCTGAAGGTCTCCACCCGCGATGTCGAGAGCACTCGAGTTGCTCTGAAGGGGGTGCTCGCAGGGCATAGCTTTGATTCGGAGCTTCGGTCAGTCACTGGTCCCAAAGGAGATGAGCCCGGGATTCTCTGTTACTCGGTGGAAATCAGTCCCACAGTCACCACTGATGAGCTAAGTGAGCAGATCCTCGTCTTAGACTCGAAGAACGTCGAGGGTATTGAATGGGAGCAGAAAAAGAGTTCCTCATACGTCTACCAGTGATCAACCTGGCGCGCACCAAACAAAAGACCGCGCAATGAAGGCGCGGTCTTTTTGTTTTCACCGGGCTTCCAAAATTCGTTAGGTACTGCGAGCCGAAGCCGCTTGAGGCACGCGTTGAGGCCTTCCGCCGGAGGTGACTGGCGGTACGACCTTCTCCTTTAGGGCTTCGCGAAAAACCTGACGCATGTTCTCTACAAATACAAACCGTATATCTTTGAATAGCTCCTTGGGAATTTCATCCAGGTCTCGACGGTTCTGTTGGGGAAGAATGATGGTAGATACGCGCGCGCGTCTGGCAGCGAGCACTTTCTCCTTAACTCCTCCAACAGGCAGGACATTGCCTCGAAGTGTGATCTCGCCCGTCATGGCGACGGTTTTAAGCACTGGTCGCAGAGAAAGCGCCGATACCATTGCGGTTGCCAGGGTGATCCCAGCTGAAGGGCCGTCCTTCGGAATGGCGCCTTCCGGAATGTGAATATGAAGATCGTAGTTAGAAAAGTCTTCGTCGTTAATCTCGAGTTCCTTCGCGCGTGATTTCGCATACGAGAAGGCTGCCTGGGCTGATTCCCGCATCACCTCTCCAAGCTGCCCAGTTAGTACCAGGGTACCCTTCCCTTTCACGCGGAGGGCTTCGATGAAAAGCACATCGCCACCCACTGCCGTCCAGGCCAACCCGGTCGCCACACCGATCTGGTCCTTTTTGAGTACCTCTTCAGGAATGACTTTCGGGGCGCCCAGAAACTCATGGAGGTTCTTGAGGGAAACCCTGACCGCTCCCTTATGTCCCTCAGCGATACGCCTCGCCACCTTCCGACAAATTCTCCCTATCTCTCGCTCCAACTGCCGCAATCCAGCCTCCTGAGTGTATTGCTGGACAATTGCGGTAAGCGCAGTCTTGGAGATATGCAAGTCGCGCGACGTGACACCGTTTTCTTCCATTTGTTTCGGCAACAAATGTCGTAACGCGATCTCGAGCTTTTCTTCCTCCGTATAACCTGCAAGACGAATAACTTCCATGCGATCGCGTAGGGGCGGTTGAATTGTGTCCAACACGTTTGCTGTCGTCATGAAAATCACGTTAGACAAATCAAAAGTTACACCGAGGTAGTTGTCTCGAAACGTGTTGTTCTGCTCGGGATCGAGTACTTCCAGTAAAGCTGAGGAGGGATCGCCACGAAAGTCCGCGCCGACCTTGTCGATCTCGTCGAGCATGATGAGTGGATTGTTAGTGCCAGCCTGTTGAATCGCTTGAATCACGCGCCCGGGCATAGCACCGACATACGTCCTGCGGTGACCCCGAATCTCAGCTTCGTCGTGAACACCCCCTAATGAGAGGCGAACAAACTTTCGTTCCAGCGCGCGCGCAACCGAACGCCCGAGCGAAGTCTTTCCGACGCCCGGAGGGCCGACCAAACAAAGAATGGGTCCTTTTGGCTTTTCCTTAAGCTTGCGCACTGCGAGGGCTTCGACAATCCTATCTTTGACTTTCTCCAGGCCATAATGGTCTTCGTTCAGAATCTGCTCGGCCTTACGCAGATCTAAATTATCCGTGGACGATTTTGACCATGGAAGATCGGTCATGATTTCCATCCAGTTTCGCAGCGTTGCGGTTTCGGCAGCGTCCGGGTGCATTCGTTCCAGTTTCTTTAGCTGCCGCAAAGCCTCGTCCTCGGCAGGCTTAGGCATACCGGCCGCTTCGATCTTTTCCCTGAACTGGGCGATCTCCTCTGCCAGCTCATTGCCCTCACCTAACTCGGTTTGGATGGCCTTCATCTGCTGCCGCAGGTAAAACTCACGCTGCGAGCGATCAATATCAGCCCGTGCCTGAGTATTGATCTCCTGTTGAACTGTCAGAACCTCGATTTCTTTGTTGAGCAACTCATTTACGCGGCGCAGTCGCGCAGTTGTGTCGGCTATGTCGAGTACGGACTGTGCGTCTTCAACTTTTAGTTCCAGATTTGAAGCGGAAAGGTCGGCCAGGCGTCCGGCGTCGTCGAGATTGGCTATGATAGCCATAACTTCAGGTGAAATGTTTTTCCCGAGATTGATCGCTTTTTCCATAGACGCGCGGACATTTCTAATCAGGGCTTCAACTTCAAGAGACCGCTCGGGAGGAAGCACTTCCTGCATCACATGAACTCGGGAGCGGATATATGGGCTATTAGTTTCAACCGATTCTATTTCGGCCCGGGCGAGACCCTGTACGAGTATCCGAATGCGTCCGTCAGGCAACTTGAGCATGCGCATAATGACGGCCGCCGTCCCCACTTTATAAAGATCGTCGGCCGAGGGTTCCTCCTTGTCGAGGTCCCTCTGGGAGGCGAGCAGAATCATCCGATTCTCACCCAGCGCCTCGTCAACCGCACGAATAGACTTTTCTCGCGAGACGAATAGCGGCACGATCATGAAGGGATAGATAACGATATCGCGAAGCGGCAAGACTGGCAGTTCGCCTGGTATCTGCAACTGTTGTTCGCTGTCCGGAGTTTCGATGCCTTCAGTCCCATCTGCTTCTTTAATAATTGCCATAAAGTGAACCTACCTGATCCGCGCTCGGAAGTCGATTATTGCCGAAACTGTCGCTACTCCTCAGCTGCTTCCTTTACCGTAAGTTTGAATTCAGCGCCGCGGCGATCTTCGATCTTGGGCAAACGAATGAGCAGTATGCCATTTTTAACCTGTGCCGTTGCGCCTCGAACGCTGACCGTCCAGCGTAGCGGAACGATGCGGCTGAATCTGCCGTAACTTCGTTCCGAACAAAGGTGCGAAATCACGCGGTTGCGTGGCGTCCGTTTTTTCTTCTCGCCCCAAATACGCAATTGCGTATTCGTCAATCCAATATGAATCTGGTCCGCTCTTAAGCCGGGAAGTTCTGCACGAACGTAAATGGCATCGTTCGCTTCACAGAGATCGACTGGCGGAGCCCAAGCGCCTGAAGCCAGTGGATCCTCCGCCACAGTCGCCTCCTGCAAAGCAGCAAACAGCCGGCCGACGCGATCGCGCAGACGTTGCAACTCCAGCCGTTCAAGTCCGGTCGTGCGAATGGGGTTAATCATCTGTAGGAAAGTGTCCTCCAGACCACTCGGGTGTCTTAACCTTTCTTGCCCGGGGGGCCACCAGCGCGAGTTCGTACCAATTGCTTCAGCTCGGTCATGAATTCCGAAACGTCCTCAAACTCCAGATAGACTGAAGCAAAGCGAACGTAGGCAACTTTGTCGAGCTCTTTCAGGCGACGCATGATCATTTCCCCTATCTTGCTTGTGGGCCGCTCGCGCTCGGAAGATTCCTGGACATACTTCTCAATAGCATTAACGATTGCGTCGAGTTTTGACGACGGAACGGGACGTTTTTCGCAGGCCCGTAACAATCCTGCCATCACTTTGTTACGATCGAATGTCTCCCGCCGTCCGTCCTTCTTAACAACCATGTAAGGTATCTCATCAATGCGCTCGTAGGACGTAAACCGGCGTTCGCACCGCAAGCATTCACGTCGGCGTCGAATTGCCTCACCTTCGCGAGACTCGCGCGAATCAACCACTTTGTCCTCCAGATAGCCGCAGAACGGACACTTCATAAGTCGCAAACCTCACACGAGCAGAATCTTACCGATGCTTTAAGGATTAAAGATCATTCGCTGGGGGTGTCAGTCTCAAGTTGGTGCTTAATAAGCAATTCATCAGGAACAACCATTTCATCTTCCACCGCTTGTTCGACAGCTTCAGGAGACATCATGGATCGAAGCCGAGTCAAATTAATATCCCCTCGCACAACGTAGAAAAAGCCGAAGACTACGGCCGGTCCGAAATCAACTACATGCATGACGATGGAGACTGCTGCCGCCGTCTCGAGAGCCACTCCCAGGAACATCAGGCCCGCAGCCGTGGCTGCGTGGAACGCCCCGGCAGCTCCCCCGGGTGTAGGAACCAGCGATCCCACCACTGACCAACCCAGAACGAAGATAGCCTCACTGATTCCGAAGCGAAGCCCGAACGCCCGCAAGACCAGTAAATTTGCGAGGGTGATCCCAACCCACAACAATGCTGTCCACGCTATCGTGACAGCAAGCTCACGCGCATCAACCAACACTCTCAGTGCTTTTGCCAGTTGCTCAAGAATGCTAATAAAGGCGTGTCTGAGGCGCACCGGGATGAACGCCAGGCGATCCATGCGTCGTTCTAACCAGGTAATCGTACTTTTCGATCTTCTTCTAAACCAGGTCAGGCCGGCAACCGCGGCTATGGTTATGATGAGTAGAACGATCCCCGCAATTCGGACTCGTGAGAACTCGGCTTCCATCTTGGTGGGTGGCGTGAACCACAAAAGATTCAAAGCGAAGAGCACCACTACCGCCATCATGTCGTAAATCCGTTCCACCATGATGGTCACGAAGGAACTACTGGGGCGCACTCCCGGATCACGCATCGGCAAAACAACTGGCCGCACCACCTCACCCATGCGTCCTATTAGAAACACCGCGCCAAATCCAACTGTGGTTGCGGCAAACAAATGACTAAGTTTGGTTGGGCCCAGTGGAGCAAGGAGTGCGCCCCAACGGTAGGACCGGAGGAGATAGGCTAAACAGATAATCAGCACTGCCAACGAAAGCAAGTAGGGATTGGAATGACTTACCGCTAATCGTACTTCCCCCCAATTGAGTTGCCGCCCAAACCACCACAGAATGCCAACGGCGAGAGCACACAGTGCACCAAACTCAACATATTTGCGCGTTGATGACTTCAACTTAATCGAAAGCTCCGCTCGGTTGGCAGGCGTTAGAAGAAACTTGACTTAGCCAGAAAGTAAACCACAAGATATGGGGTCGCTCAAAGAGGCTACTACAGTAACCCGTAAGGCGGCAAGAATGGTAGGAATGCCTTCGAACGGTTAAGAGTAACTGTTTCGCTAAGGTAAAGAGCGTCGTCCGGAACGGTCAAGGCCCATCTCCTTTGCCGGAACTTTCGCTTCATGGCGTTCGTAACCGCTCTCGACAAGGGAGTTTTCCACCTTGCCGGACTAAGTTAGATTAAGCTTCAGTCGGAGCCGGAGAAGACATCAGGTGGGGGCTGCAAAAACGTTGGCTGCCAACCAAGGAGCCGAATTAATACGCAGGTGTCGCGCTGGAGATGGTGCGGCTTGGGAAGAGATTGTCCAGAGTTATTCCCGACGCATCTACAATCTCGCGTATCGTTTTACTTCCCGAGCTGACGCCGCGGAAGACCTAACTCAAGAAGTTTTTGTTCGGGTTTATCGCTCGTTGGGTCAATACGATTCGAAGCAAGGTGACTTGCAAAACTGGCTCATGAGGCTGGCTCGCAATCTCATCATTGATGACTATAGAAAACGACAAAGGACGCCACACGACAACCATGCGGATGACCTTGCGGACCACAGTTATCATCTCCATACCACGAACCGCTCGGTCCAACAGGAAATCGAACGCCGGGAACTCGGCGCTCAGGTTCAGGCAGGTATTGACAAGCTTTCACCGGACCTGCGTACGTGTGTAATTCTTCGAGACATTGAGGAGTTGAGCTACCAGGAGATTGTCGATCTTTTAAGAATACCCGAAGGAACCGTTAAGTCCCGCATCAACCGAGGCCGCATCGAGTTGGCCAAGATACTGAGACGGATGAAGGTTGTGGCAATGAGCCAGGCCTAGTCAAAAGTGGACGCGCCGGCGCGGGGGGCGCTGAAAACGTTCATTGAGTAAAAAGGAAAGAGGGGCGGAAGAGAGAAAATAATGCTTTGTGGAGATTTTGAGAATCGGCTGAGTGATTACCTGGAGGGCTTGCTCGATCCTCCTGCGCATCGGGCGTTTTCAGAGCACGCACTACGATGCCCCGTCTGCCATCAGACCTTAAGTGAAGTCAAAACCACCATGCAGGCGTGCCGAATTGCGGCCGTGCCGCCCCCTACTCGAGAGCTCGAAGCGCGAATCCTGAAAAAGACGATGCCGGAAGCGGCAATGACTTGTCAGGAGTTTGAGGAATCATTGACGGATTACCTGGATGGATTTCTCCCTGCACCCTTCTACCATCGTTGGGAGCGTCATGCTGCTCTTTGCGATCGCTGCACTGAGCTTCCCGGCGAAGTAGTTCGTTCGATAGGGGCCTGTTACACCTATATCAGCGAAGAGATGCCAGTACCCTCTGGTCTTGATGAAAGAATTTTGCAGGCAACAATCGGCACGCTGAAGGCGGAAGACGTGCGCGCGCCGTGGTCTGCCCGATTGGCATCGCAACTTCGGATGTGGCTTGACCCGATCGTTTCCCCACAACTTGCAAGGGTTGCCACCATGTTGCTGGTCGCAGTATTTGTGCTGACCCAAACGGTTTCAGCCGATGGATCAATTAGCGGCGTTTATCGCGCGAGTCTGGCTTTGGCAGCGCAAAGCTATTCCGGAGGAACAGAAGGCGGCATCAAGGAGTTGACGAACGGCCTTAAGGGCCTCGTAGGTGGGCAGGGTCAGGATAACAATAAGCCAGGTCAGCAGCAAAAACCTGCAGAGCCCAAGGCACAGCCAAAACAGGACGCCTCAGGCAATGGTGATAGTGAGAACAAACGTTGAACGGCTGATAAGGATCAGTGAACTAGGATGATGTACTGCACCTATCATCAGAAGAATCCGGCCGTGGTTCAGTGCAATCGCTGTACGCGGCCGTTATGTGCCGCCTGCGATCACCGTATTCGTGGTTTCCCGTTCTGCCAGGACTGCATTGTGGCGGGAGTTGAATTCCTGCGCCAACACTCACAGGCTGATGCTTCTCAAGTGATTAGGCGTCGAAGCTCGCCGTTCGTGGCTACCCTACTGTCTTTTGTTCCCGGCTTGGGAGCGGCCTATAACGGCCAAACATCGAAAGCGATTGTGCACTTTGCGATCTTCGCCAGCTTTTTCCAGATGGCAGTCATTACGCAGGGAGTGCTTTTCTTCATCCTTGGGGTTTTGGGTACCTGGTTGTTTGCGGCGGTGGATGCTTGCCGAACTGCTCAATTGATGCGAGCGGGATTGACCCCCGAAACTGAAGAAGATGTCATAGCGCGTCGACTTTACGGAAACCCATTTGCATGGGGTCTGACGCTGATCGTCATCGGAACCGTGTTTCTCCTCCACACACTGTTAGGAGTGCAATTGCCAATTCGCGAACTGCTCCCCGTAGCCTTAGTGGCGTTGGGAGCTTATATGCTGTTTGATTACATTCGCAGGCGAAAGTCCTCGGACCGTGTGGTGCGTTTCGATTCGCGGATTCCCCCTCCATCTGTTGTCGTCTCGACTGCCACCCTTGAGTCGCGTTTTCGGACTGGAGAGACGACCCAATTGTCGCGCAGATAGATAGTAATTGCGTTCGTTTGTTCAGATCTTAAAGTAGAAGAGGTAAGGGTTAAATCATGACTAGCTTATTAGGGATTTTTGCGAGGCTGGGCGGGGTTGTCGCTCTCATACTTCTGGTTGTCACTTTGCTCAGTCAGCTTATTACTCTGGTAGGGTTTCTGCTGGTCGCCATAAAGGTTGCAATTGTTGTTATTTTCGTCGCCCTGGTCATATTAATAGTTCTAGCCATTCTTCGCGATCGTTCCCGCCGAAAACGAGAAGCTGAGAATTATTAACTCGCTGTTTTCCGCCCCGCGCCTGCGTTCTCGAACCCTCGTTGTATGTCTCGTGTAGGCTTTTGCAAAACAGTTCGCATTTGCAATAGCACGTAACGGTGTGATAGCGTCAGAACCGCAGCACCGGCCGGTTGGACGCGCCTTTAACACACGGGGAGGTTCATTCACCCGCTGCAAATCTTCATGCAGGTAAAGACCCTCGTAAAGAATAATTTAAGCCGCACAGTCTGACGTGTACAGGACTGCGCATTTGGTATTGCACCGCAGCTTCCCCCATTTCTGCGTTGATGCATTTGGAGATTGAAAAAATGGTGCGAGACGACCGATTTTATGCTTTCATAATCCCCCACACTTCCCGTTCCCGAGCTCGAATCAGACGAATCTGCGTTGAAAAGAAGTGGCTCAAACTCTTTGCACTGGTTGCGGCCATTCTCTTCTGCAGTTGCATCTACGGCTTCTACGGACTGGCACAACAAGCCCAGCATTTCCGCATAGAGGTTGAAAACCAACGCCTTCGCGCTGAGAACGAAAGACAAAGACAAGAATTGAATGAACTAAGTAATCGCGTCGAGGCAGTGGAAGACACATCGCGCAAACTTGCCGAGAAATCTGGAGTTGTGCATGAAAGTGCCAATTTACCAGGCACCGGAGGACCGGCAATGCCCCTAGAGGACAATAGCCTGCCGGCGCTGGAAGAAAAGATGAATCATCTCGAAAAGTACCTGCACGCATTTGAAGCAGTGATGCGTGGCCGCGGTTACACTCCTTCAGTCTGGCCTGTCTTGGGCAAACTCGAGAGTGCGTTCGGCGGGCGCCGGAATCCTTTTGGTGGCGGCTCTTACGAATTTCACACTGGCCAGGATATTGATGCGCCATGGGGCGCACCGGTAATCGCAGGCGCTACCGGTAAAGTAAGTTTTGTCGGCTGGCAGAATGGCTACGGCCAACTCGTCGTCATCGATCATGGCGGTGGCTTAACCACTCGCTACGGCCATCTTTCCCACATTGCGGTCTCTCTGGGAGCAACTGTTACTCGGGGCGAATTCGTTGGCAAGGTTGGTTCGACCGGACGCTCAACCGGCCCTCACCTCCATTACGAGGTACGCATAAATGACCAGCCGGTGAATCCTGTACAATACCTTCTCACTACCACGCGTTAACGTCGGAACCGTTAAATCGGGAAGTAAACCGCGATAACCAGGCAAGCCTGTAACCTCAGCAGGTTCGTATTTTAAGCCTGAATTATGCTTGACACGTCCGCAAAGTTTCGCTTAGTATGCGCCGACGTTTCAATGCAGGGTTTTCCTTTGATTTATTCCAGCATTTCCGATCTGCCAGCTTTACAGTAATGAGTTTTCCAGTTTGCCCCCGTAAGTGTATGCATGATGGAATTGCGCTCCCGCGCTTTCCACCATGCTTTTTTGTTGGTTGTGTGTATCCGTAACACCTGTTCAAAAGCGTGTCCGGCTCACAAGCATTAACCTCAGGTTGGTGCGGACCAGTGCGGAATTCAGCCTTGGCCAGAACAACCAAGACTGGATCTGCACTTTTCGCCCCGTTTTACCGAATCGTTAGGAGGATTCGTTGTTATGTCTAGAATAACCGGTAAGGTCAAGTGGTTCAACAATTCGAAGGGTTATGGGTTCATCGAGCAGCCTGGCTCTTCAGACATCTTCGTTCACTACAGTGCCATTCAGGGTGATGGCTTCAAGACTCTCGAGGAGGGCCAGGAAGTAGAGTTCGAAGTTACCCAGGGGCCCAAAGGACCTCAGGCTGAAAAAGTAACCAAGATGTAAGCGTCTCCCCGGCTTGCACCAGCAAAGCCACTGACCGCTTCCGGTCTCGAGTCCGGCAAGCGCATCAAGAAAAGGCGACCAGATGGTCGCCTTTTTCTTTTGATCGCGCTTTTCTTACTATCGTTCAGCTCTAGCCTTGAAGCTCACGTGGCCGCCTTCCACATCAACTGAGAAGCACACTCGCTCGCAACCAAGTTTCTCCTTTAGGCTCTCGGCTTTCGAGGCAATTAAACGGTGAAATCGGGGAAAGGAAAAATCCTCTGTCGGTTCGCCACATTTCGTCTTTGCTTCCACCAGAGCGTTGTATAGATGCTTTACCGTTTCGACATCCTTATTTGCATCAGCACACACAAGGCTGGTTCGAGTGAACCCCTCGACGGCTTCCTGCTTGGCAGTTGCCCTGGCAGCAGATGCGGGGTCGCGCCCCTCTTCGCGTCCCTGCATTGTGCGTCTCCAGAGGTCGCGGAAGGCGGTATATCGGGAAGTAAGAGAATTAAAGCGGTAGCGTTGAGCAAAGGACAGCGTCCGATCGTCTCCCAAGCGCTTCATATGCGTTTCAACTCGCCCCTTAGTGTCATAAGGTGGGCGTTTCGCCGCCCCGTTAAAGTAGACATCAAATTCAATTTTGAGTCGCCGGATATCCTCCTCCAGACGCGTCAATTGTTCATCGACCGTTGTCACGTGTTCGAAGACTGCAAATTTGTTCTTGCTCCGGGCTCTCAGTTGAGCACGCTGCAGCTTATTGTCGCGGGTTCTCACTTATGGCTTTCTCCCTGACTGAGGGCTATAGGCGGGGCGTCGAGATTGACACTTCACCGAGTCTAGGTGTTTGAAAAGCTGTGTGTCAACTCATTATTCAAAGTGGGCCTAAAACGGCCCTTATGCTGTATCTTTGCCCGGAGGATGATCGAGACGATATCCTACGATCCAAACTCCGAGGCTGAACATAATGATGTCTGAGCCCGCCACTGCTAAAACAAACGCTCTACGCTTGCTGCCTTCCGTAGATCAATTGCTGCGAACCGTAACTGCGGGGAGCCTACGCAATCTGGTCGGTTTGACACGGCTTACCATCCTGGCACGAGCAGTGACCGATGAGATGCGGGCAAAGATCCTGGCTAGCGAGATGCCGAATGGCGAAACCCGCGAGACCTTACTTCTGCGAGCTGAACAACGACTTAGGGAATTCGGAGAAGAGGAAGGTAAGTCTGGGATTCGCCGGGTAATTAATGTGACGGGGGTAATTCTGCACACCAATCTCGGTCGCGCTCCGCTTTCACGGGCCGCTTGCGCGGCGGTTATAAACGAGGCCGCCGGTTACTGCACTCTCGAATACGATGCCGTGGCGGGATCGCGCGGGCGACGCGGCGCGCGCGTCGAGGAGTTACTAATTGAGTTGACCGGAGCAGAAGACGCACTCGTCGTAAACAACTGCGCCGCTGCCGCATTGCTTATTTTGAGCGTGCTCGCCGGAGATGGTGAAACATTGGTCTCCCGTGGGGAACTGGTTGAGATCGGTGGTGATTTTCGTGTGCCTGACGTGATGTTAAATTCGGGGACTCGCATGATTGAAGTGGGTACCACCAACCGAACGCATCTTGAAGACTACCGCCGGGTAATCAACGAAAATACTCGTCTCATTATGCGAGTTCATCAATCCAACTATAGGATTGTGGGGTTTACCACTTCGCCTTCACTTTCTGACCTTGCTAACCTCGCCCATGATAAGAGACTTATTTTGTTTGAGGATGCTGGATCAGGGGTGCTGACGGACTTGGGACCGTACGGCCTGGGCGATGAGCCGGTAATCATGGATTGCATTTCGGAGGGTGCAGACGTGGTTTCGTTTAGCGGTGATAAATTGTTGGGTGCAACGCAGGCGGGACTGATCGTTGGGCGCCAAGAAATCGTCAGCCGGCTGCGTCGACACTCGCTCTACCGCGCCTTACGTGTCGATAAACTGACCTTGGCGGCACTGGAAGCTACCCTCAAGTCGCATCGCCGCGGAACCCCTTTTCAGGACATACCGACCCTCAAGATGCTTTCACTCAGTGCAGAGGAAATTGAGGTGCGCGCGAAACACTTGACCGAAACCTTGTCACAAAGGCCTCCAGACTCGAAGCTAACGATCGCTATCGAGGAGGGATGGTCTGCTGTGGGAGGAGGTTCTGGTCCGGCCATTCACCCGGCAACCGCCCTCATTTCGCTTCAACACCTGAGTCTTTCCGCGGACGAAATTCAGCGTCGCCTCCGGTTATCCTCTCCTCCCGTGATCGCCCGCATTTCCAACGGAAAAGTACTTATCGATTTGCGCACTGTGGCCCCAGAGGAAGAGCCCGAACTCCTTGACGCTATCCGCCATTTAACCGATCAAGCCTTTACTTCCGCGCCTTAGGATTCTTTTCGGTGGCTTAAAACAATGCTGGCGTTGTATAATCCTCGCAACGCTTTACGCCCGTGGAGCGGTCGTGGATTAACCTACCAGTCGTTTCTGTTACACAACTTTGCCACACATATCTTCCTATAAATCCGCCTTGGTCGCCGTAGGTCTGGCGCTACTAGCCGCCATTGCAGCTTTCGCCTTGTCTCGGACCACCGTTCCAACCTGGGTCCAATATGCCTTTGTGGCAGGTTTGCTGGCCGCCGTGGCCGTCCAAACTCACCGCCTCTGGAGTGAGAATTTACGACTCACAGAGAAGTTAATAGAGTCGTCAACCAAACTGAGTTCTTTCAGTGTCGAGGAGGCGAGGTCCAGACTCGAGAGCGGATTGAAGCTCTTGGACACAGTGCTCTCGCTTAAGGAAGCCGTTCTCTTCCAACGCCAAAGCAATGGGAACCTGGTCTCCGCCGCTCGGCTTCGCGCGTCTACCAGTACCTCCTTGGAGACGAGTCGAAACTCTACTTGGCGCGAAGGTATCAACCTTTGTGAGCGGGCAATAAAAGCTGGACAGATAACAACCCAAGAACGCGAGAACAATGAACTCTCCACCAGCATTGCCCTGCCTCTACACCACGAGAACCGTGTTGTAGGCGCACTCCTGATTCGACTAAACAATGAATTCGATGAAGACGACCGAGCGTTGCTCACAGCGGTCGGTGCACAGCTGGCACGGAGTCTCCAACGAGAAGAGGCATGCAGGTCAGCCGGGCGTCATAGTCGCATTGCGTTTCTGTCTGCACGGGCAGGCGACCGAAGACTCGAGCTACTCGATGTGCTCAATGGCCTCCTGTCCGAACAAAGATTCGGATTGAGCGCGTTGTCCGAGATATCTGAGGGAATGGCAATAGCTTATCTTGACGGCACAATCCCTTATATTAATTCCGCCCTGCTTCAATTCGCTCACCTAACTGAGGAGCAAGCGCGCGATCTGAACCTCTTTGATCTTCTGGATGCTTTGCGCACTAGTGTATTCCAAGAGCCCGCGATTGCTGTGCGACGGGTGTTACAGACCGGGGAAGCTTATGAACGAGAGTTGCAATTCCCCGACGGAAATGGAACTTTCGGACTTCGGATATCTCTGGTCTTCGACCATAGTGAGCAGGAGTCGGACCAACCGCTGTGCCTTGCTGTTAGCGTTAGAGATATAACGCGACTCAAGGAGCACGAACAGTTGAAGAGTGACATGATCTCGTTAATGTCTCACGAACTGAGAACCCCAATTACAAGTATCAATGGTTTCTCGGAACTTCTCATTGCCGACGATCAACTTCCGGAGCAGGCTAAAGAGTTTGTCACCATTATCGCCAATGAGTCCCAAAGGCTGGCGCGAATGATCAATAGTTTTCTCGCCGTCACCAAGTTAGAGCGAAAGGACAAACAGGAAGTTTTGAAGATCCCTCTGCGGCTTGATGATCTAGTACGCGAAACCGTTGTGAATTTGCAGCCGATAGCCAAGAAGAAGCGAATTCGTCTGGTAGAGCTGGCCAGTCAGAGAGTGCCTCCGGTGGCTGCGGACAAGAGCCTTATCTCGCAGGCGGTCAGCAACCTGGTAAGCAACGCGATTAAATACAGTCCCGAGCGCACAACTGTTACCGTATCGGCCGTTTTGGAAGCCGAGGCGGTGAGGGTTTCGGTTGAAGATCGTGGTTTTGGTATTCCGCCTGAAGCAGTGGACCGCGTGTGGGAGAAGTTTTACCGAGTGGTGCGTCAAGGGCAAGAGAAGGACGAAGAGTCTACTGGTCTGGGTCTCTCCTTCGTTCGCGAGGTTGTTGAACAGCACGGCGGCGCGGTGGATTTGAAGTCAGAGGTCGGCAGAGGCTCTAAATTTAGTTTCACCTTGCCGCGATTATGATTGCTTAATCCTCTGACTTGTTTATCGTTCCTCTGCAGGAAGGTGCACCACAAGTGCACCTTTTTTCATTTGAATGGAGCGTCGACTCGTAGTCGAGTGTAATCTCCTCGCCCGGCTGGATATCGCGCAGGGCGATAAATAGAACATGGCCATAAAGTATTTTCATGTAGCTGTTTGGTTCGCAGGAGTGGTTTATGTAGTGCGTGCCGTTGCCACCCTTGCTGCCGTCGAGGCTCCAGCGATCATTAATGGCGCAGATACGAAGTCGGCGTCGTCCGGCACGGCGATTCGCTTCTGCATTGGTTATTCTCTCACCAGCGTACTCCGCTATCTTTCGACCCCTGGGGAAGTGCGTGCTTGAGAAACACCCCTTACCCTCAATTGTGGAAGTCTTGATTTCCAGTCCAGCATGGAGCTTAAGCTTCATCGTTAAGAGCCCTGACTAACTGAGAACTCCAAGTTCCAAGTATGTGCGGGGCGACCGGCCCGGTCTTCAACTAAGCGCGCTTTCAAGTCCTATTCTAGCACTGCTATCCGCCTGGAAATTCGGAAGCGGTGAAAAAGAAATGGCCACCAGTAGTTAACTGGCGGCCACAAAAGTCTTTCGCCGAGACAGGCGACCTATTTGAGTTTGAAACTCCGCGCGATTAGATCCGTTTGGTTGCGAATACGCGCCAGCTTGTCGCGCAGACCTGTGAAACGAAGCGCGTAAATCGTGCGATTATCGGCTTGAAGATAGTAGATCCGCCCAACCATCGCTTTGCCGGTTTTAATAAACTCATACGATACAGTTACACCATTCAAGCGGCCGGAGAAGGTCTCTTCTTTTCCTTCTACAAAGCCCGGATGAAATCTGAATTTTTGGTCGCGATCGCGCCGGGCGAGATTAGATGCCGTAGTTCCTGCGTCGACAACTTCTTTTCGGATCTGCAAGTACCCGTCCAGGCGGTCACCATTAACGAATTCCACGTGCTCATGCGCTGCATCCGGTTCCGAGATTACGCGCCAAGTGGTGGACGGCAGTTCAATTGTGTAGTCGATCTTATCGTTCGTGAACACCTGCTGTGCACTGACTAGCGAACAGGTCAGTGCAATGAAGGCAGACGTTAGAATCATTCTTAAGATTGGCATGTAATTAATAGCTCCATAGGTGGCGGCGGATTCAAAAAGTCAGTCGTGAGTTATTCAAAATGCCACCGGAATCACAACCTCAGATGCGTCGCACGGCTGGGTTAGTTGTCCTCACGATCAGTTCAGGCGTGGTTCGCCAGACCTAATACTTCGCGTTGAATTCCTACTAGGTGCTGTATTCCCTTCGTAGCCAAGTCCAGGAGTTTGTCCATTTGCTCTCTGGTGTACGGCTGCCGTTCGGCTGTGCCCTGCACCTCGATAAAACGGCCGTCACCCGTGCAGATTACGTTCATATCGACTTCTGCTCGGGAGTCCTCGTCGTATTTCAAATCCAGTAACGCCGCGTTGTCAACAATACCAACGCTGATCGCAGCGACTTGGTTGGCGACAAGACTCCTTGGAATCCTTCCAGCCTTCGAAAGGCGTCTGCTGGCGAGGGCGAGTGCGACATAAGACCCTGTTATCGCAGCTGTGCGAGTTCCTCCGTCGGCTTGCAGCACATCGCAATCCAGCGTAATGGTCCGTTCGCCTAGAATCTTCATGTCAGTAACCGCCCTCAAACTGCGCCCAATTAACCGTTGAATCTCGTGGGTACGGCCAGATGGACCACCGCGACCGGTTTCGCGCTGGACGCGTTGCTGAGTCGACCGGGGCAGCATGGCATATTCGGCCGTCACCCATCCCTGTCCAGAATTCCTCAGAAATGGTGGCACGCGATCCTCGATGGAAGCTGAACAGATGACGCGCGTCTGCCCCATCTCGATCAGCACAGAGCCTTCCGCGTATGGCAGGTATCCAGAGGTTATCTTTACGGCACGCAGCTCATCGGCTGCGCGTCCATCAGTACGTACGAAGCTCATCGTGCCCCCACACCTCGACCGCCTCCAAAACGGTTGGAGCAGCGCCTAGAAACCTTTCCGCGACCTTGGAAAAGCGTTGGGCCGCGTCTGTTACGTAAAAGTGGTCCAAATCGTCGCAGAACTGTCTTACCCGGCCCTCGCTCGGTGATCCCGTACGCGAGAGTCCTTTAATTTCAAGCAGGGACTGTACCTCTTCCGCGGTGGCATCTCCAGAATCAATCAAGGGAATATCTCTGCCCACTGCTTCGCTTATTACACTGCGCAAGATGGGGTAGTGAGTGCAACCCATAACAAGGGCGCCCAAATCACTTTTCCTCAGGTCACTTAAATAGTGGTCAGCGACGGTTCGGGCCACCTCCGTCTCAGCCCAACCTTCTTCAGCAAGCGACACGAAAAGGGGACAGGCCTGCTCGATTACTTCCGCCGAAGGATCAAGGCGCGAGATCGACCGGCGGTAAGCTTCGCTCTGCATCGTTGCTTCCGTTCCTATTACTCCAATTGGTTTGCCGTTGGTCATTTCCACAGCTGCCCGAGCACCCGGATCGATCACGCCAACGACGTCAACACTTACGGCCTGTCGAATCGCCGGTAGCGCTAGCGCGGAAGCTGTATTGCAGGCGACTACCAGAAGCTTGATCCGGTGCGACTCCAGAAATCTTGCATTCTCGGTAGCGTATCTCTCAACCGTGGCCAGCGATTTGGTGCCGTACGGTACTCGCGCCGTGTCACCAAGGTAAACAAAATGTTCGTTCGGGAGGCGTTCGTGAAGGGCGCGATAGACGGTCAGCCCACCAACGCCGCTGTCAAAGATGCCAATGGGAAGTGAATTTCGGATTTCGAATTTCGGATTTCGAATTTCGGAGTTCAAAGTCTCGAGTTAGGGCTCGGAATAAATTCGCATTTCGAAATCCGAAATCCGAAATTCAAAGATTGGTGGAGGCGCCGAGAATTGAACTCGGATCCAAGAGCCAACGTCGAAGGACTCTACATGCTTAGTCACTTCTCTTTCATGTCCGGCAAGCCGGACAAAAATTCGCTCGCTGCCGAGTCAGTGAAGTGACAAGACCTCAGCAGGAGCTAGTCCGACTTTGTTCTCGCCCACTCCCACGGACCGAAGGAGCGGGCCAGCTCAACTAAGTGACATCTCAGTCCGCGCGCATGAGCAACTTGCGGTGAGACGCTCGGTGCCTAATTAGGCAGCGAGAGCCAATTCATTGTTATTGGCAATTGTTTTTCCCTACGCTTTTTAACGAGCTGCATAGAGAAGCCCGGCATGGCATCCGGTCGATCGTCCAGGACTCCTGTCGAAGCCTGTCGCCCCCCCGTTGCTAAGGTGAGATTATAACAGAGCTTTTGTTATAATCCCCCCCAGCGAGGCAACTTGCCTATTTGGCTAGTAATCCTACCGCCCGGGCCATTTCTTATCGATAGTATCCAAAGAGGTTAATTCCTAATGGCAAATCATCCCAGACCACAGTCAGCACGCGCGGTATTGAACGCTCCGCCCGCCGAGCGCCAGCACTTTCTGCGCCGATTCTGGTTGCCGGCGGTATTGCTCCTGGCCCTGGCAGCGGGCGGCCTGACCGGCATTATTGCTGCCTATGAATTAAATTACTCCCGCGCGGCCAATGAAGTTGCGGCCCTGGCGACTTATCGTCCCAGCGTGGTTACTCGCGTCTATGCCGATGATGGTGAAACGGTGATCGGCGAGTTTGCCCTCGAGAAGCGGATTCCGCTTAAGTACGACCAAATCCCGCAGCTCGTGAAAAATGCGATCCTGGCGGTTGAAGATGCTCGATTTTATGATCACGTCGGCATCGATCCGATTCGAATAATTGGGGCTGGCTGGAAAAACCTCACGACTGACAAAGTAGAAGGCGGATCCACGCTGACACAACAGCTGGCGAAGAATCTTTTTCTTTCACGCGAACAAACTCTTAAGCGCAAAGTGAATGAGTGGGCACTGGCGCTCCAGATCGAACGCTACTACACCAAGAATCAGATCATGGAGTTGTACGCCAATCACACTTTCCTCGGCGCCAACGCCTACGGCATTGAGGCCGGCGCGGAGACTTACTTTGGTAAACAGGCGAAGGACCTGACTATCGGCGAGGCGGCCCTGCTAGCCGGTATCCCCAAAGCACCGAGCGAGTATTCTCCGACGGCGAACGCGGTGAAAGCGAAAGAGCGAAGAGATCTGGTTTTGGATCTGATGGCCAAGAACGGGTTCGCCACTCAAGCCGAAGTCGATGCCGCAAAGGCGAATCCCATTCAGCTTGCCGACACGGCTTATTATCAATCTCAACCCCGTTCCAGTGCGTTCGATTATCCGGTGGAGCACGTCAGGCAGGATCTGGAAGACCGGTACACGACTCGGGTGGCCCAGGGCGGGTTATCGGTCTACACCACGATTAACGTCGAAGCTCAAAAGAAGGCTTATGAAGTCGTTCGAGCCGGTCTTCGACGTTACGATCGTGGCAGAGGATGGCGTTCGAGCTACACGATGATTCCGACCTCGGTAAAAAACGGGACTGGTCCACCCACCCAATCAGAACTGAATAACTTCAAGCATCCCGACTGGCACGGTAACGACTACCAGGAAGGCCGTTTTCTAATGGGACTGGTCATGAAGGTGGATCGCGCGAAAAACGAGGCAACTGTGCGCTTCGGCAACTACACCACCACGGTTACACCCACGGAGATGGGCTGGGGACGCCGGCAACCACGAGATGAATTTAAAATTGGGTACCTCGCTGAGTTTGAGATTAAAGAGGTGGACAAGAAAACGCGTCGGCTAAAGGTCGATCTCTCACAGGTTCCCGCAGTCCAGGGCGCGATGATGACCCTCAACGCCAAGACCGGCGAAATCGTTACAATGGTCGGAGGGTACGACTTTTACAGCACCAGCAAGTTTAATAATGCGACTCAAGCGTATCGGCAGACCGGGTCGTGTTTTAAGCCATTCGTCTACACGGCTGCAGTCGAATGGGGCATGACCCCGGAGACGCCTGTCAGCGGCGCACCGATCAGCATTGGCTCGTGGAAACCACACAACTACGATGGTTCGCTTGGTAACGGCGACTTGCCCTTGAAGGTCGCGTTGGCGAAATCGATGAACATCCCGGCAGTGCATCTGCTGCAAACCGTCGGGATCCAAACCGGAGCTCAGATGGTGCGGCGTTTCGGCATAAAAGTTCCGATGGCCCCATATCTCCCTTCCGCGCTCGGGGCTACTGAAGTGCCCCTGGATCAGATGGTCTCGGCCTACTCGGCTTTTCCAAATAAGGGTATCCGCGTGGAGCCACACATGATCCGCCGGGTGTTGGATCGTGATGGCGCTGTCCTTGAGGAGTGGGAAAAAACTACGTACAAAGTGATGAACGAGTATGTAGCGTTGACGATGGTTTCGATGATGCGGGGAGTAGTGGAGTCTGGTACGGCCACCGCCGCTCGCTCGGTAGGGGTTCCCGTTGCCGGTAAGACGGGCACGGTAAACGATCATACTGACGTCTGGTTTATAGGCTACACACCGACCTATGTGACAGGTGTCTGGATGGGTTATCCAGGCAAGAAAAAGGATCTCGGAAGCGGTATGACCGGAGGCGTGGGCGCGCTACCTTTCTTCATTGATTTCATGAAGCCTTTTCTGAAGGACAAACCCAAGGAGAACTTCGATAAGGCACCGTCAATGCCTGAAGATATGCGAGAGCTCTTCCGTCAGCGCCAGCGTGAACTAGCCGCTGAGCGATCCCAACTCGCAGCGGATGCCCAAACTGAAGGAGAAGAAGAGACTGCGGTAACGACGACCGATACCGAACCGAAGTTAGAGCAAGTAACCTTGCCTCCGCCACCAAAGACCGAGGATCAACCGGCCGTAACGCCGCCACAAACTGAACCCGCTGCGCCCAAAGCTGAACCTCCGCCACCTGTTACACGCCCGCGAGAGGTTGACCCTCAGAAGAAGAAAGGGAAAAAGGGCGAGGACGAACCCTAGTTAGCTGGGTAGATTAAGGGGTTGAAAGGCGGCGGTGGTGACGCGTGTCACCATCGTCGCCTTTGTCGTTAGGGTCTGTGAACTTCGGAGGTGAAGTGGGCTTTCATTTATCATCTATCATTTGACAGTTTTCATTTGGTCATTGCAGCAACAGAGACCAAAGTCGAGGCTCGCATCTGTAGTTGTCGAGTCCGTTCTTGTCTTTCCAATGAGAAATGAAAACTGTATCAAATGACAAATGATTAAATAGATAACGGCTCTTTCCTGCTAAACCAACTTATCCAACGCGTAGGGAAGCATCCGTCGCCACCATGGCCAGTCGTGGTTAACGTCTTGACCCCAAAGATCCAGTGTGTGAGGAATTCCCTTCGAGCTTAAAATGTCGGAGAGATGGCGACTGCGCTCGGGGGCCTCGTACGCACCCTGACCGGACATGATTAAGATAGCGTCGGCTCTCTGCAATAGCGGTAGATGATGGTCATCGTTCAAATTTGGTAGATAGTCAGCGGGATTGTTGAAATAGACATTGTCGTCATAGAAGTCTTTGAGGTAGGACCTCACATCGTAGCTGCCACTCATGGCAATCACCCCGCGAACCTGATCCGGATGTTTAAAGTAAGCATTGGCAGCCAGAAAGGCCCCGAGACTAGCGCCCGTCGTGAGTGGCCTCGCATCTGCCTGACGAGTATCCGTTCGAATTGCCGGCAGTACTTCATCCATGATGTAGCGGTCGTAACGGGTCAGGAGTTCGGCCTTTAGATGCGGCGGCATCTGCTGATTAAGAAGGCTGTAACGATTCACGCTGTTGATTGAATACGCTCGAACCCGTCCACTTTCAATGTGTGGCCTTATGGCGTCAACCAGATTAAAGCGTTCGTACTCAAGATAGTCGGCCGCAGCCGTGGGCAGCATTAAGAGTGGGTATCCTGCGTGTCCATAAGCCACGAGTGGCATTTCCATATTCAAGTTGGGACTAAACCAGGCTGTGGTCCTGCGTTCCATATAGACCTTTCCGAAGTCACTTCAAGGAGAAGATGGCCGAGCTTCAGTATCTTATGTTTTGGCAGTGGGAGATATTCTCGCAGTTCATGAAACACCGCAAGCTGAGGTGGGACGCGGCAGAGCGACAGGCAGACACCGGGAAGCGACACACGGAGACGCGGAGAATTGAGAACGTAGCTCTGCGGTGGAACGCTAGCTCTGCAATTGATAGCTCTGCTTGACGCTCACTACCCGGTCTGCTATAAAAACCGCTTCGCGCCCTACGCATAGTTTGACACTATGTGAGGGCGCTTATTCCGCAGTAGCTCAATGGC
>JBHENP010000046.1:0-36904 GCA_046261995.1 Pyrinomonadaceae bacterium | reverse complement strand
GCCGACTACTATTATTGGGTCGCGGCCGAGTCTTTGCCGAAGATGGACTGTCAGGGACGATCCCACAGTCCGCAGCGTCTCAGCATCCAGCGGAAACCGGCCCGCCTCACCGCGCACACCATCAGTACCAAAGAGTCTTTTTATCGGAGTGGACATTAAATATCTCGAATAGGACTACCTGAACGGCGAGAACTGTGAAGGCCTGACCGACAACAACTTGACCCGATCTTTGACAGCGGGCGGGAGTTCCAAACCCGCCACGCTGCCACCAGTGATTGACATATGGACCACCACCTTCACATCTTCAGGGCGCAACTCGGCCAGCACGGACGACGGCCCTGACAAAGTGACCTCCGCGGTTGCCGGTCGGATTTCAACGCCGCTGATGGATCGAGCTGCAACCCCACTGAAACTCTTCTCGATCCGCTTTTCTCCCATCTCGATAGTGAGATCCACTAAAGGATCCAGTATTTCAATCTTCTGATCGGCAATGTCAATCGCAACTCGAGGAGCTGTAAAGCTCTCTTGTCTGCCCGATACAGAAATGGTCTCAGTCGACGCATTCTGTAGCGCTTCAATTCTGCTCGCCGGGCCACGAACTCTCACGGTCAGCTGCGCCGGATTGATTCCGTAGACCTCGTACCCGTCTGCGGGTCTGCCTTCAGTCTTCACCTCAACCGGGACCTGGCGTTCAACGCGTGGCTCAAGGCGAACGGGAATTGTGCCTGGCTGGAAGGATTCAATCTTCACACCATCTGGAAGCTGCATGGTAACTCGATCGAGCGAGAGCCTGATTACTCGCTCGCCGGCGGTATGATCGCTGACATCGACCGTGGCCACCAGATCGAGAGGACTGAGCCTTTGCAGATTCGGCCGGCTGCCCTTCAGGACGACTTCCACGGTCTTCGGAGGATCGTTACTGATATCCAGATCGCTCGGTCTTATCAGATTCAGCTGGACGGGGGTTCGAATAGTCAGAGGCTGATTCTGCCCGGTAACTGCAAACCAAAGGACCAGTGTGATCGCTAGAGCCAACAGCTTAAGGCTCCAGTCTTCCACGAATATCTTGCGCGCTCCGCGCTCCAACGCCGTCGGGGCACGTGGGACCTCGTGTATCTCTGTCTCATCAACATCCTGAAAAGGCATAAGGGATATTTCCGATTTTTGATTTTAGATTTTAGATTGCTACGCGCGCCGGTTGTCCGACTTCCAGATTACCGAGCCGATTGTTTTTAAGGATTGCGAAAACCTACAGTCAATCAAAAATCTAAAATTAAAAATCTAAAATCAAATAGGGGCCACTTCTTTGGTCTTCGTTTCCGATTCGATCTGTTCCGGCTCTTTCTCCTTGTCACGCTTCGGGGCAACTTCAAGGGCTTGGAAGATAGCAGCTCGGAGTTTGGTGGCGTCGAGTCCACGCTTTATTTGACCACCCTGAATGAATGAGATCAGGCCAGTTTCCTCCGAGACCACGACGGCGACGGCGTCAGTATCTTCAGTAACGCCGATCGCCGCGCGATGCCGGGTGCCCAGATCTCTCGAGAGACGCGGGTTCAAAGTTAGTGGCAGAAAGCAGGAAGCCGCAGCGATGCGGTGGCGTCGCACAACTACGGCGCCGTCGTGAAGAGGCGAGGCCGGATTAAAAATACTGACCAGCAAGTCATAACTCAGTTCGGCATCCAGCTTCACGCCCCCTTCGGTCACGTTCCTCAATCCCAACTTGCGCTCGATCACAATTAAGGCCCCTGTCTTTGTTGAAGCAAGCGTGGTTGCGGCGAGAACGATCTCGTCATACACACCTTCGCCAAACTGACCCTGGTAACGACGAGTGAAAGGCATGCGGAACCGATTGCCAAAGGAGATCAGAGCCTGCCTGATTTCCGATTGGAAGAGGACGATGATCGCTACGCCGATGTAGAGCAGACCACCCCGCAGGATGAACTCAAGGGTGGCTAATTCCTGTTTTGCGGCGAGCCAGTAAAGGAGGGCGAAAGCTCCGATTCCCGCAGCCATGGGGGCGGCCCGGGTCCCACGCACCAGTTTCAATACTGCAAACACGAGTAAGAAGACGACGATGATATCCGCGATGTTGCGCGGCTCACCGAGCCTTCCGAGGTACTCCGTGTATGGCAGTAGTAACAACATCTTTTGTTTTCAAACTCTGGACTTGCGATTTGCGATTCAGAAGCGGCAATTTAGATTCACCAAACCGTAATCGAAAAACCACGTCCCGATTAGCCAATGTGCTCCGGCACGACGTCGTGCTCGGTACTGTCATTCTGCCGAGCAGCCTCCAGAAAAATCATCTCTACCTTTGGTTCTGCCCGCCTGATCAAATCCTCAACCTCTTCAGTCGTCTTTACAATGTTGCCGGTAACCAGATCATCCCGTAGATTGACATGTGCGTTGATCAAGATCTGTTTGGGCGCCAGGTGCATCGTCAGGAGTTCAACTACCTTGACAACGTTGGGGTGACTCTCAATCGCTTGCCTGACAGCCGTAACACTCTTGGCATTTGCGGCCTCACCCAACAACAACCCGCGTGACGATCGGGCCAGGACAAAGGCCACCACAGCCAGAACCAGGCCAATCACAATCGAAGCCCATCCCAGTATGCGCCATCACCCGGACCAGTGTGGTGGTCCGTAAGATAGATTCCTATCCCGGGGATCACGATTCCGAGTAAGGCAGCCGAATCTTCGAAGATTACTGTCTTAGCGGTCGGATCTTTCGACTCGCGGAGATATGCAAAGAACGTCAGACCTCGTGGTGAGCCTCTTTCACTTCCTGATAGACCGCCAGGCCGATTGAACCGGCTTCCAGGACAAACGAAATGGCCAGTACCCAATAAGCCCACTCCAGGTTCCGGAAGATGCGGATGCCTGAGCTTTGCGACTCCTTCGTAAGTCGCATAAGTCGCGCCGACTCCGAAAATGAATATCGCGGCGATGAACGACCAGAAGAAGCTCTCTTCCCGTAACCAAACGGATGTTTATCAGAAGCCGGACGCTTATAAAACGTCAGGCCCAGAAGCAGAAACACCTGATTCGTGGTATCCGCCAAAGAGTGCAGCGATTCTGCCATCATGCCGGATGAGCCGGCCATAACAGCCGCGATAAAATTTAGGACTGTGATAATCCCGTTGGCAAAGAGCGCGCCAAGTACTGCCAGCATCGACAGATTCCTTCAACTTGAAATGAAAGCTCCGCTCGGATTATCGCGAAAAACCGGGCTTGTGGCAATGAGATGACGATGTGAGTGAAAGTAAATGTCTGAAGTTGCAGCCAACCATTCATCAAAACTGGCGAAAAGACACGGTCAAAAAATTACAACGCTCGTGAATTCTTCCCTTTTTTCCTCGTTGCGCGGGGGCGCAGTGTTCCGCTCTGCAGAAATCCCACCAGCTTGCCGTGGTTATTGATGACCGCGAGCGAGCCGACTCCGTTCCTCTTCATCAGCTCCCGGGCGTAATCGAGCGAGGCCGAAGGTTCTACAAAAAACCTCGGGGCAATGGGACGCATGACGTCGCGGGCGTGGGTAAGGCGCCAGCGCTCCCGCGGGAGCGACTTCAGATCTTCAAGTGTGAGAATTCCGTGCAGTTGGTGGTCCAGGGCTACCGGAAAACTTGTCTGCCGATGAAGCGGAAGAAAATCATCGATCAACTGGGTGATGGTGAGTTCCGGAGCAATCGCTATGGCCGGCGACATCGCGTCTCCCACTGTAACCACTCTGGTAGCTTGAGCGCTCTTCACGAGTTTCGCGGCGGTATCGAGCAGGAACAGCCCCACCAGAATTGACCAAACTCCCATGAAGTAAGGCTGGGAGGGTCTCCAGTTGGGTGCGATCATAATGTAAATCCCGAACAGAATCAGCATGCCGCCAATTAGAATTCCGCAAATTCCTGAAAGCCGGGTCGCCTCTGCCATGTTGCCGCTTCGCCGCCAAAGAATTGCTCGCAAGACGCGTCCGCCATCAAGCGGGTAACCGGGAAACAGATTAAAAACCGCCAGCAGAAGGTTCCCTGCAGCGATCAGAAAAAACACGACTGCGGTGGCGATGTAACCTCCCGAGTCAGCGATCTTGGCGCCTCCAAAAGCGAGTATGGCAAAAAGAAAGCTCGCCGCCGGACCTGCAACCGCGATGCGAAACTCTGCTCGTGGATTCTCGGGGGCGCTTCGCATTCGAGCCAACCCGCCGAAGGGATGAAGCACAATCTCGTCGATCTCGATACCTTCGGCGCGGGCCATGAGCGCATGAGATAACTCGTGCCCAAAAACGGAGAGAAAAAGTCCGGCAGTGGTGATGACTCCGAGTAACCATGCGATGGGCGTATCAAGGGGAGGCAAACGCACGTTGCCGAGTTGAACGTCGCCCTGGAGGTTACTGGAAATCAACCATACGCTAAGAGCCACTACTCCAAACCAGCGATAATCGATGCGCACAGGAATCCCGTACACCCTGGCAACCGTGATGCTCTTATTAAAGAACCCAGCGATGCTCATAACTCTCGATCATCAGTCTGCAAAATGCCGGGTGGTCGGCTCGTGCGATGGAAGCAACTAGCTCTCGAAGACAGTTGTTTCATCATTGAACACCGGTTGCGCTTCGGTCTGTGCTACTCGACGCAGCAAGAGCGGTTCATCAAACATTTGTGACAACCCTCTGACGATGGCAAACCGAGGGTCTTCAGCGATTGAGACAGAAAGGCCTACTTCCTTCTGGAGATATTGAGCGAGTCCTTCCAATTGAGCTCCGCCGCCGGTAAGGATTAGGCCACGGTCGTAAATGTCGCCGGCAACTTCAGCGGGCAACTCCGTGAGTGTAGAGCGGACCTCGTCAGCTATGCGCCGAACAATCGGCAACGTTACCGCGTTAACCTCAGCCGCACTGATACTCAAGGCACCAGGACTTCCTGTTTGCACGTCACGTCCGCGTACTTCCATCTTTCGCGTTGGATCTTTCGGCTCACCAGCAGAACTCAACTCCAGCTTCAGGCGCTCGGCCGTTGGTATTCCAATCGAGAGTCCCCGGTGCCGGCGCAATCGATCCATTATCGCTACGTCGATATCGGAGCTACCGATCCGTTCTGCTCGGGAAGCAATGATTGCTCCATTCACGATCACCGCTATGTTAGTTGTGCCGGCTCCAATGTCTACCACTGCCGATGCATGAAGGTCGTCGATGGGAACACCCGCTCCAATCGCGGCAGCCAGACCTTCTTCAACCATGTAGACCCGTCCGATACGGGCTTTTTCCGCAGCGCTCAGCAGCGCGCGCTGCTCGACCTGGGTGACTCCCGAAAGCACACTCATGATGGCGCGCCGGCTGAAATGCGATGTTCCGCTTCGAGCATCTTGCACAAACTGATCCAGCATGACGCGGGTTCGTTCAAAGTCGGCTACCACACCACCTATCAACGGGGCAATCACGGCCACATCGCGGGCTTCGCGTCCCTGCATCTTCTGAGCTTCATTCCCAACCGCGATTACTTCACCGGTAAGCCTGTCGACCGCCACCACTGAAGGTTCGTCTATGACCACACCGCGCCCGCGCACGGCAATGATCGTCCTAGCAGAACCCATGTCGATCGCCATCGAATCAGACACCAGGTTGCGGAGCGCCGTTAGACCGATGAACGAGCTAGTCTTGCTCATGAACGACATAACGATCAAAAGAGAAAATGGTGAAAGCGAACCGACTTCCGAAGAGCGTCAGAACGCCTGCACCATTTATGCTGCCTCCTTGAGTCCTGCGGCCGGTAATTGTTCCCCGGCAATTAATAGATCCGGTCGCCTACTGTCGGCGGTTCCCAGGACGATACTCAAATGTTAGAGCGAACCGCTGGCACGCTGCCAGTCAACTTCAAACAAATGCACAGGTTGCTCGCGGTTTTTGACGGTGATAGGCTCGCGGTCTTTGAGCTTATAACGATTGCCTGCTGCCCTCGAGGTGGCCTCGCTGATCAAAATCTCTCCACCCTTCGCATTCGACTCCAGCCGCGCCGCCGTGTTCACCGCGTCCCCAATGGCCGTGTACTCAGAACGTCGTTCCGATCCTATGTAACCAACTGTCACCTCGCCGGTGTGCATCCCGATGCCCACCCCGATTTCGGACAGCCCTTCGGCGCGGAATTCCTGATTGACGCCGAGGATTCTACGCTGCATTGCCACCGCTGCATTCAAGGCGTTAGACGCATCCTCAGGAGTTGTCGTCGGCGCGCCAAACAGGGCCATCAGCCCGTCGCCGAGATACTTATCGAGCGTGCCCCCATGCGCGAAGATGATGTCGGTCATGGCGGAAAAGTATCTATTAAGCAGACCCACAATCTTTTCCGGAGGTGCGTGCTCGGAGAGGCGCGTGAACCCGCGAATGTCGGCAAAGAGCACCGTAATAGTTTGGTTAACACCGCCGAGTTTGAAGGATTCTGGATTATCAAGCATCTGCTTGACGACATACTCTGGAAGAAAGCGGCTATAGTTCGCTCGGGCGACCTCTTCGCGCGCCAGACGTTCGTGCGCACGAGCATTTTCTACAGCAATCGCCGTCTGCGCGGCCACGGCACTAATCAACTCGAGATCATCCGGCTTGAAAGCAGCAAAAGGATCCAGCCGGTCAGCGTAGAGAGCGCCATGGACGCGTGATTCGGCCACTAAAGGCGCGCAAATCGTCGAACGCACGCCCTGCGAGACGATCGAGTCAACTCCTGCAAACTCTTCGTCTGAAGCCGCATCCTGCGAAAGCAGGGCCACTCGGTCCTTCATCACCTTCCTCGTGATAGTCCGCCCGATGCTCAGTTTGCGCGCGTGGTCGTCGAGTTTCTGATCCCGGGCGCGCATGGCTATTGGGGTCAGCTTCACGTCCTCGAGGTTGCCGGTGCCAGTTCCCTCGGCGAGCAGGGCCACCACGCGATCGGCAGGCGTCGATCTGAAAATAATGTCCGTGGCCTTTGCGAAGATTGCATCCAGGTCGAAAACCGACCCCAGTGTCTTACTCATTTCGTAGAGAGCACTAAGGATATTCGCTTTTCGCTGGAGTGCCTCGAGCACTTTGTCCCGTGAGGGAGAAGCAGTGGGCACGTCGCCACTAGTGGAATGCAGCACCGTGGTCATTACATCGTTGGCAGAGATCAGCAATTGCGTGTGCCCGAGAGGTTTGTCATCGTAACGTACTTCGCTGGTGCGCTCTTCTACCGTTTGTTCAAAGCGCAGTGAGCTGGCGCCGATTGTTACTCGATCACCATTCTTTAGTTGATGTTCGTAACGAGGCTCACCATTGATAAAGACTTTGTTTGCGCTGCGACGAAGCTGTCCATTAATCAGGGCTCCGTCCACAATCGTATACGAGGCTTCGTCTGCGGATTTGATGTGCGCGTGATAGCGCGAAGCGCGCGGGTCGTCAATTACCACCGCGTTATCGGGGGCCCGACCGATCGTGCAAGCTGCTCCCGGCAAGAAGCTATACTGCCACTGACGGCCGCTGGCATCGGTGATCTTCAAAAGTGCCATGACGAGTTAATTTCGGGACCAACTCCGAGAGATGTAATTCAGGAAACATCAACGAATCATGCCTGAGAATATTGATGCTCCGTTTCGATCCTAGCAGGATGGGCTCACGCTGACAAACCGAGCACAGAAGTCGAATGAAACCATGCCAACACGTGACGAAGCGTTCGTGCCATTAGCGGTTCCAGGCGCTGAATGTGGGGCATCGCGGCGATGCTCTCTGTGCGGACCGGGCCGAAGCATGCTCAACGCCGGAGGTCGAAAAACGATGGCACCGTAAACCACCGCGCTATAAAGTGACTTGTCAAGCTAATGTCGGCGTTCTCCTTGTTCTATCTCTCGACGCCGCCCGCTAGTGAAAAGCTTGACGGTTTCCAAGAGCGCTTGCTAGACTTCCAACACTTACCTAACGAGGAGCCCGACGCGTGCTGCGTCGCTTCAGGGTTTCCCCAGACCCGCGCATGCGGCGCAGTCTGATTTTTGCATTCAAATGGAGGTGCGGTGTGGGCTTCAAAGTCGGCCAGAAAGTGGTTTATCCAAACCACGGAATCGGTACCATCGAGCGTATAGAACAGAAACAGATAGGCACCGCCTCACTTCCTTTCTATACGCTGCGCCTTGCTGCAAACAATTCCCTGGTTTTGGTGCCGGTTTCTAATGCATCAGAAGTTGGCCTCCGGTCACCGATCTCGTCCGGTGAATGTGAAATGTTACTAAAGGCCTTAGCCGATGATTTCGCTGCCCCCGCAAACGATTGGAAAGATCGGTTCAAGGATTTCTCGGAGAAGATGCGAACCGGCGATATCTTCGAAGTCGCTGATGTGCTTAAGCATTTGACCTATCTGAGTCACCTCAAGCCCCTTTCATTCCGCGAGCAGCGCATGCTCGAGCGTTCTCGATATCTCGTCGTTTCCGAGTTAGCCGCAGTTTGTCGGCAACCGGAATGCAACATCGAGCCCCGGGTCGAACAAGCTCTGGCCCGGGCATGCAATAAGCATGAGCGGCGCCCAGTTCGCGCTCACGCCGCGGGGGCCGCAGTCGGTCACTGAAGAATTCTCTTGGAATCCAGGTATTCCTCACGCAATTTAGGACCGCATCAGATCTCTGCCCTCGTAACCCGTGCCTTGGGCTACGTCCTGCATGCTATAATCCGTCACGTGAACAGTAGTTGGAGATAGCTGCACCCCACCCTCTAGTTTGAAGAATGTCCGAACCGCCAAGTTATCTTTTCAGTCTGATGTTCGCCGATGGTGAGGCCAGTGCTCCTACCAGTGTGGGAATGCTCGCACTGAAAGTGGGAGTCGTGCTGTTGCTCGTTGCGGGGAACGGTTTTTTTGTGGCTGCGGAATTTGCGTTTGTAGGCGTCCGACGCTCACGTATTGAGACACTGGCTGCGGCTGGAAAAGCTTCTGCCATCCGACTACTACGACTCCTCAACAATTTGAATGCATACCTTTCGGCGTCTCAACTGGGTATTACGCTGGCCTCGCTCGCCCTGGGTTGGGTTGGTGAACCGGTAATCGCGCGGATGCTGGAACGACCCTTCTCCGGGCTTTCCGTTCCTGTTAGGCATGGCCTCGCTTTTGGAATAGCCTTCTCGATAATCACTGCGCTGCATATTGTGCTCGGTGAGCAAGCACCGAAACTGCTTGGTCTGGCGCGCGCAGAGAGGGTCGCTTTGGCGGTCTCCCTGCCGATGGAACTTTTTTATCGAGTATTTCAATGGCCCATCCGAGCGCTGGACTGGGCCAGTGCGCGGACAGTTCGCCTCGTGGGCCTGCAAGCAACTTCTGAACATGCGTCAAGCTATACGGAAGCTGAACTGCGGCAGTTGATTGACATCTCCCGGGACAGCGGCCATTTGCGCGCGGAGGAGCGCCGCTTGATACACCGGGTGTTCGAATTTTCGGATACGCTGGTGCGAGAAGCCATGGTGCCCCGCACTGCGATTGCGGCTATTCCAGGCGACTCTTCCCTGGAGGCCATTACCAAGGCCTTTGAGCAGAATCGCTATTCACGTCTTCCGGTTTACCGCGAATCTATAGACGACGTAATTGGGTTCGTGCACAGCAAAGATGTGATGCCCTATCTCCTCAATCCCCAAACCTTTCGTCTGGAAGATGTTATGCAGCCTCCCTTGTTTGTGGTGGACACCGCGAGGCTTGAACACGTCTTGCGGCAGATGCAAAAAGGCAAGACCCACTTCGGATTCGTGGTGGACGAACACGGCGGGCTCGAAGGGATTATTACGCTTGAAGATCTATTAGAAGAGATCGTCGGCGACATATCTGACGAACACGACGAAGAAGTTAACGAACAGATTAATCCGGTGGGCGAACGGCAATACTTACTGGATGGCGCGGTTGCCGTTCGGGACTTGAATCGGCGGCTGAAATTGTCAGTGCCTGAATCTGAAGCTTACACGACCATCGCGGGGTTCTTAATGACTGCCGCAGGTCACGTGCTGAAACCCGGGGAAGTGGTAAAACACAACGGCCTGGTGTTTCGAGTTGAGCGAGTTGAGCGTCGTCGAGTGCTGCGTGTCCGTCTGGAATTACCGGAGGAAACCGAAGTATCTGGATCTGCAACCACTGCAGCAGGTGCTGGCGTAGCTGGATAAGATCAAACGTGGAGGAACCAAATTAAATGAGCTGGATTGATCAGGTCCAAGCGCGAGAGATTCTGGATTCGCGTGGCAATCCAACAGTGGAAGCAGAAGTTACGCTGGTGGGCGGCGAAGTGGGCCGAGCGGCTGTACCCTCGGGAGCATCAACCGGAGAGCATGAAGCCGTCGAGCTGCGCGATGGTGACAAAAGACGATATGGCGGCAAAGGTGTTTTGAAGGCTGTACGCAACGTTAATGACGTTATCGCGCCCAAGCTTGATGGAATGGACGCGCTCGATCAAACCGAGATTGATCAGACTTTGATTGATCTCGATGGCACGCCGACCAAATCGAAACTCGGAGCGAATGCACTCCTGGCGGTTTCACTTGCTACTGCGCGAGCCGCCGCTACCTATCTCGAGGTGCCGCTTTACAAGTATCTGGGCGGACCGAATGCGCGAACTCTTCCCGTCCCCATGATGAATATCATCAATGGCGGGGCGCATGCCGATAACAATGTGGATTTCCAGGAGTTCATGATCGTACCGGTTGGTGCAGCTGCCTTTCACGAGGCTCTAAGAATCGGTGCGGAGATCTTTCATACACTTAAATCTGTACTACAAAAGAAGGGCCATGCTACCAGCGTCGGTGACGAGGGTGGATTCGCCCCTAACTTGCGATCAAACGAAGAGGCGATCGAAACCATACTCGAGGCCATAGCGCAGGCGGGATACACTACCGGCAAGGATTGCCTGCTGGCGCTAGATCCGGCAGCCAGCGAGTTTTTCGACGGTAAGTCTTACGTGTTTAAGAAGAGCGACAAACGAAAGCTGTCGAGTGATGGCATGGTTGCTTACTGGAAGAATTGGTGCGAGCAATACCCAATCATCTCGATCGAGGATGGATTGGCTGAGAACGATTGGGACGGTTGGAAGACTTTGACGGATGAGCTTGGCAAGCGCGTGCAGCTGGTGGGGGACGATCTCTTTGTCACGAACACCTCATTCCTGCGCAAGGGAATTGAGCTGGGGGTGGCGAACTCGATCCTAATCAAGGTTAACCAGATCGGCACGCTTACTGAGACACTCGATTGCATCGAGCTGGCCAAAACATCGAACCGAACAGCGGTCATCTCGCACCGCTCCGGAGAAACCGAGGATCCCTTCATTGCCGATCTGGCCGTCGCGACCAACGCCGGCCAGATCAAAACGGGCTCCTTATCGCGAACAGATAGGATCGCAAAATACAACCAACTCCTGCGAATCGAGGAAGACTTGCGCGGAGCAGCACGCTACCCGGGCCGCGCGGCCTTTTACCAGATCGCGCCTCCGTCGCAATCGAACCAGCGCCCGAAAAAAGCCCGCGCAGCGAGACGTTGAAGACAGCCTGTCAGTCAAAGCTTGGAGGGTTCCGCGAGGTTCTGTGGCGCAAATAATTCGCATGTGGCAGCGAGGGGAGTTTTCAATCAGCACTGATCGAGATCGCCTCGACTTACTTTTAATTCATAAGTTCCTCTCGAAAGAATCATATTGGGCGCAGGGTCGAGCCGTTGAGACGGTAAAGCGTTCCATGGAGAACTCGCTTAACTTCGGTCTCTACAATGGCCAACAGCAAATCGGTTTCGCCCGCGTCGTAACAGATTACGCCACTTTTGGGTGGCTCGCGGACGTGTTTGTCCTTGATGCATATCGCGGGCGAGGCCTCGGCAAGTGGTTGGTCGAGGTCATCCTGTCGCATCCGGAACTTCAAAAATTCCGACGTTGGGTGTTAGCGACCAAGGATGCGCATGAGATCTATCGACAATTTGGCTTTATCGAGCTCAAGCGGCCGGAACGCTGGATGGAGCGACCCGATCCAAAAATGCAGGAAGCACCAGACTACTGGCAGGAGTCCGCTCAATAAATCACGTCTAGTTCACCTCTAAGGCAGACTTGAAGAACAACACACCCCTCGCGCTCATAATCATCGATGGCTGGGGCTATTCGCCTATCCGTGAAGGAAACGCGATTGCCCTCGCCGCCACACCTTACTACGACGAATTAACTGAATCTTATCCGCATACATTACTCGAGGCGTCCGGCATGCGAGTCGGTCTTCCTGCCGGAGTGATGGGCAACTCCGAGGTGGGCCACCTCAACATAGGTTCCGGCCGCGTGGTCCGAATGGATGTCTCCCGGGTTGATTATGAAATCGCCACGGGCGGGTTCTTCAATAACGAAGTCCTCGGCGCTGCGATGGAAGGGGTTAAGAAACGGAACGTGGCCCTGCATTTGATGGGGCTGCTTTCCGATGGCCAAGTTCATTCATCACTCGAACATCTTTATGCACTCCTGCGCATGGCCAAGGCCCATGGACTCGAACGCGTTTATATTCATTGTTTCCTTGACGGCCGAGATACAGCGCCGTCGTCTGCGGTCGAGTATGTGTCAAGGCTGCAAAACAAGATTGCGGAAATTGAGGTCGGCCGCATAGCCACTCTGGTGGGTCGCTACTACGCAATGGATCGTGACAAACGCTGGGAAAGAACCAAACGTGCTTATGATCTGTTGGTTCACAGCCAAGGCGAGCGGGACGCTGATCCGGTAAGCGCAATCAAGCGAGCTTACGAGCGAGGCCTCACGGACGAATTTGTCGAACCCTTTGTGATACTGGACGCCGGTGGGGAACCTGTAGCCACAATTAAAGACGAAGACGCGGTCATCTTTTTCAACTTCCGACCCGACCGCGCTCGACAACTCACCCGCTCGCTTGCGGTCGCGGGTTTCCACGAGTTTCCAGTACCTACCAGGCCCAAGATCCACTTCGTATGCTTCACGCTTTACGATCGAACCTTTCCGCTCGCGATAGCGTTTGCTCCTCACGAACACCAAAGTGTGCTGGCAGAAGTCTGGGCCAACACCAGTGTACGCAACTATCGGCTTGCTGAGACTGAGAAGTATGCCCACGTTACCTACTTTTTTAACGGTGGCGTTGAAAAGGAATACCCTTCGGAGTGTCGTCTGCTTGTGCCTTCGCCGAAGATCGCCACTTATGATTTGCAACCCAAGATGTCGGCGTTTAAGGTCACCGAACAGGTACTACGCGGCATCGAAGATGAACAAACAGATGTTTTCGTCATTAACTTCGCAAACCCGGACATGGTCGGCCACACGGGCAAACTCGACAAAACCATAGAGGCTTGCGAGTACGTGGATATTTGTCTGGGCTGGATTACCAAAGCTGTGCGGCGGGCAGGTGGCGTGACACTGATTACTGCTGACCACGGAAACGCGGAGCAAATGATCAATCCGCAAACCGGCCAGCCCCATACCGCCCATACAACTAATCCAGTGCCTTTGCATTTGATCGATAATGCTTCGCGCGGTTTGAAGCTGCGCGAGGGCGGTGCGCTTGAAGATGTAGCGCCTACGATTCTGGGGCTGCTCGACATTTCCAAGCCGGCGGAAATGACCGGGCGCGACCTGCGGGACTCCTAAAGAATATTTGTAGAAGCGTCCGTCCGTGGGCGCCCCAACGCTATCCACAGATTACGCAGATTACTCAGAAACAGTTTGGCAGTAAGCCGACGCAAAATCACTTTGTTGCCAGTCCGTTTCTCCTAATCGGTGTAATCTGCGTAATCTGTGGATGGCATGGGGCGCCCACGGAGGGACGCCCCTATAATGTAATAGCAATTGAGCTTTGATCCGCGAAACATCCTGGTTATTGATTTTGGCCAACTTGGCGATGTCGTGTTAAGTCTGCCAGCCCTGCACGCCATTCGTGAACGGTTTCCGAAAGCGACCATTACCGTGGCCGTCGGTAAGCCGGGTGCAGAGGTGGTTGAGCTTTCAGGCTCTGCCGACTCCACGCTCGTGGTTGATCGGGTCGCGCTGCGAGACGGACCAAAGTTGGTTTCGCTGGTGCGGATCGCCAAGCTCGTTCAAGGCGTACGACAGTCTCGGTTTGATTTTGTAATTGACCTTCATAGCTTGTCGGAAACAAACCTTCTGGGATTTCTGTCAGGCGCGCCAAAGCGTCTCTATTCACGACGCCCTACGCGGTCGCTTGATTTCCTTGCTAACTTCCACCCGGGACCGCCGGTTGAGATAGACCACCGTCGACGGCACTTAATCGATCGGTATCTCGACGTCCTGATACCATTGGGCGTGAAAGACGCGGACCGTTTACCCCATCTCAAGACCAGGGCGGCTGACGACGCAGCCATAGAAAAGATCTTGAAGCAAGCAAAGGCTAATGTTGGCACTCCCCTGGTCGGCCTATTTCCGGGAGCGGGTCATCCCAGCCGGCGTTGGCCGCTCGAACGATTCGCGGACCTCGCAGATTTCCTGGCTCGGAACGATCAACTAAGAATTCTGGTTTTCGTGGGACCCGAGGAACATGCCTTTGTCCACGACATAAGACGACGGTTTCCACCAAATACCCTCGTTCTCGATAGACTTACTATTCCTCAAGTTGCGGCCGCGCAGGCACGCCTTGCGGTATTTGTCTCAAATGATACCGGGCCGATGCATATCGCTGCGGCCGTTGGCACCCCAGTGGTTCTGCTGCTTGATAAACGCGCTCCTCAAAGCTACCTGCCTCAAGGCGACCGCCATCAGATCATTTACAGCAGCGCTATCGACGAGGTGACCGTGGAAGAAGTCTATACCGCGGCGCGAACTGTCCTGGCCGGAAATCGATCCGCCACGCTCTTCGCAAGTTGATCGCTCATCATTGGATTGTTTCTTTATTGCGAAGAGTTACACAAACTTTCGGGCTATGCTTCGCCGAGATTGAGGATAGTTAAGGATGGACGGCATTCCTAGATTAACTCGCCAACTTCTTGCCAGCTGCGCTTTAGGTGTTTTGCTCGTCTTTGTCTTACTTGTGACCTTACGTCCCCAACACACCGGCAGGGCGTTTTCAGAGACGGGGAATAGACAGTCCACTTCACCAACCTCATCCGGGGTTTCCCAAGCCACCTCGGATTCAACAGACTCCCCAGCATCGCTGTCACAAGCTATTGACTCCGTCATTGACCAGAGTGAACTAGCCTCGGCCCGTTGGGGCGTTTCCGTTATTTCGGTCACGAGCGGAAAAGTGGTTTATGCACGGAACGCCGCCCAACTTTTTATCCCCGCTTCCAATATGAAAATCTATACGACCGGAGTCGCCCTGGACCTACTAGGAACCGACTATCGCTGGCGAACCTCGGCATACGCCAAAACTCAACCCGATTCGGCCGGCACAATCAGCGGTGATCTCACACTCTATGGGCGGGGAGCACCTGATCTCGTTGCGCAAGCAAAAAAAGATGGCCGCGATGGCTCTCTGGAGCAACTCGCCGATGCTCTTTACCAGCGCGGTCTACGTCAGGTCAGGGGAAACGTGATTGGGGATGAAAGTTATTTTCGCGGTGAGACGGTGGGGGACGGCTGGCCCTGGACCGACCTCCAATGGTATTTCGGTGCTGAGGCAAGCGCTCTATCTGTCAACGATAACGAGATTCAACTTAGTATCCTGCCTCCCCAAAAAACTGACGCCCCACCACAGGTGAATGAGAACGACGCCGTTGACCACCTGTCTATCGAGAATAGACTGACCGTCGTACAACGCGGCGAGCGAATGACGATTGGCATCGATCGCGGTCTTTCCGATAACAAGGTTCGGGTTTGGGGAGAGTTTCCACTCGGCAGCAGAGGGTTCGGTGCCCGGCTTTCTGTCCACAACCCTTCGCTGTGGACTGCGAGACTCTTTCAAAAGGCTCTTCGGGACCGGGGGATACAGGTTCATGGCAGCGCAGAAACGCGTGACTCCCGTGTGGCTCCAAATGAGCGTTTCGATCCTTCAGCGGCTACCGAGTTGGCCTTCGTTTCGAGTAAGCCGCTGGGCGAAATCGTCGAAGATACGAACAAAGCCAGCATTAACCTTTATGCCGAGTTACTGCTACGTACGCTAGGGAGAGAGCGCGGCAACATCGTTTCGACAACGGGTGGAAGAGAACGCGGGGACGACGAGGCCGGTTTGGAAGTGATTCGTCTATGGTTATCGCGGTCAGGGATCTCGACAGCGGGCATGGCCCTCCACGACGGCTCGGGCTTGTCGCGTCTCAACCTGGTCACACCGGAATCGATTTCTAAACTCCTGATTTCCCTTTCCAAGACTGGTGCCGGCCCTGTCTTTCGAGCCTCGCTGCCTATTTCGGGCCGAGATGGGACCTTGGGCGGGCGCCTGGAAAAGCTCAGTGACCGGGTTGTGGCCAAGACGGGGTCACTTACCTACACAGCCTCGTTATCGGGGTATGTGACCGTAGCAGGGGGTGAGACCCTCGCCTTCTCCATCCTGTGTAATGACCAAACGGCCCGAGCGAGTTCTACCCGGGTGATCGACGAAATCGTGTCAATTCTTGCCACAGATCTTGCTATTAAGGGCTGAAGGCCCCAGTTTTCACTGCTTTCTCAAGCGTTTTCGCTAGACAAACGCAGTTTAACCCGTTATTATCACATTGCCGCGAAGTCCGCGGCTGTTGGCAACTAGTCAGTTTGCTGACACCCCACCTCAGTTTTAAATCCAAACTTGTCCCGATCCTCGGCCTTTGCAGGAGCGAAGAACTATGTTGAAACGAATCAGCACCACTATGTTAGCCGTCATGGCCGCACTTATATTATTTTCCGTAAGCTCTAATAACCTCGCGCAGTCGGGTTTGTCCGCGAAGGCGAAAAGTTTTCAGTCCCAGCAAGCCAGCGTTTTAGTCGAAAGCGATCGAATTAAGGATGGACTCATTGGACCGGTCCGCAGAGTACGCACCGAAGTCGTAAAAATAGCCAGCCAGGATGGGAGACTCGTCGAAGGCAAACGTGCACTGCTTGAAGTCGTTGCTTATGATATCAAGGGTAACAAAGTCGAGAACCAGTACTTTCCGGTGGCCGGCGGCACTATAACCGGCAAAGAGGTTTACAAGTACGACGACAAAGGAAACATTAGTGAGATGACTCTGCTCAACGACGATGGTTCATTGCAAAGCAGAGAGAATTACAAGTATGAGTTTGATTTTGCTGGGAACTGGAACAAGATGACCGCCTCAGTTGCGGTGGTCGATGGAGGCAAGCTCACCTTCGAGCCAACGGAGATTACCTATCGTGCCATCATGTATTACCTCGACGAGAACATGGTGAAGATGGCTCAACCTGCGCCCCGGCCAACTGTGACACCAGCTCCCCCTTCAACTTCATCAACAACTGTTGCCAAAGTGAATCCCGAACCCAAGGTGGAAGCTGATAACCTGCTGAGCAAACACCCCGAAACAAGTCAGAAATCTTCGCAGTCACTCCCACCTGCGTCGAGTATGTCGGGCCCGCTAACAAACTCGGCCGAGCTAAGGACTGTGAGCATGAACCCGTCCACCAATAGTCCTGTGGTGGAGTTGGAATCAGAGCCTCCGCCAAGCCCCGGACCGCGGCCCATTCTTAAGTCGGTCTCTGGCGGAGTTCTTAATGGGATGGCACTTACGCTGCCGTCTCCTGTATATCCTGATACCGCAAAACGGATGAGGATCGCCGGAACCGTAATCGTAAACGTTGTGATAGATGAAGATGGCAAAGTGATTTCTGCTGAAGCCAGTGGTGGGCCTGTAACCTTGCGGGAAGCGGCTGTTCAAGCAGCCCGAAGAGCGCGGTTCTCTCCAACTAAGCTTTCGGGTCAGCCCGTAAAAGTATCGGGCGTGATCAACTACAAGTTCGCTCTCACCCAATAAATCCAATAGTAACCATCAGGCGAGTGCGTTTCATTTGTACCAACCCGCCAACATCTCTCTTCCCGTAGAGGAGCTTTCTCATGGCATTGACCGGACACCTCAGCGACCTTTCACTTTCAGAACTCATTGAGTTCTTTTGCAATCAGCGTAAGTCTGGACGGATTGAGGTTCTTTATCCCCAAGGCGTTGGTTATTTCTACCTGCAGGCCGGTTCCGTGGTAGACGCCAACATTGGCGTACTGCACGGCATCGAGGCGGTTTACTATGCGTTGACGTTGCCGAATGCCAGGTTTGAATTCAGTGGCTCAGTAGAAACGACTGAGCGCACCATCAATCAACCCTGGACACAGGTTGTGCTCGAGGGACTGCGCCGGTTGGACGAAGGCATCACGCCTCCGGAGGCCTTTCCAGCAGGGTATAAACCTCCGCAGGATGAACCGAAAGCCGTTGAGGTAGACAAGATTTCGAAGATTAAGTCACAGATACACGTACCGGCGTTTCTCAGCTACATCGGCAATGAATCTATGGGGACGCGAAAGTCTTTGTTTGCCGCAGCGGTTGTGGTTGCAGTGCTTGGCACAGTTGCAGCCGTCGGCGTGCCAGCCGGTTGGTACAACCGTGCGAAAGTATCAACTGTGGCGACTCAGGTGGTTTCAACCCCAGCGTCAGAACCAGTTATAGAGCCTGCCCTACCCTCCATTCCCGACGCCTCGCAGTCTGAAAACGCTGCCGATACCAGTGCTCCGGCAGACGATACGGCAGCGGTGGCAGCGAGACGCCAACGAGAAAGAGATCGTGCCAGGACTCGTGAAGACAGACCGGCGGGCGACCAGCCAAACGGTGCCGCGTCTTCGAGGGCCGGTAACGGGTCCGCCGCCGGCAATGCGGGTCCGAAACGGATTACAGTTACCGTCTTTTATGATGAGTCTGGTCGAGTGACACAAGCTTCTGGTGGGGACGCCTCGGCAATTCGGATAGCGCGTCAAAAGCGCTTTCCTGCGGGTAAGGCCGGCTCGGCTACCGTCACGATTCCAATCAACTAAAATAAAACAAAGAGGAAAAAGGGTAAGAGGGTAAAGGAACGGGGACGAAGGCCGCGGTTTCCCCTTTACCCTCTTACCCTTTTTCCTCTGTCTTAACCTTTACCATCCCAAGTATTACCAGCAGCGCCCGTTTCAATCCAGCTTCGCGATCGCGAGGGTCATACCATTCATCTATGGTGTGGGAATTTCCTGACGTGCCTCCCCCGCCGAGTGTGATTGCTGGCACGTTCAAAGAAATAGGAACGTTCGAATCAGTCGACGCCTGGTCCAGGCGCGGCGTGAAACCTAAGGCGCGCGTCGCCTCCTGGGCCATCTCGACTATGGGGACATCGGCCCGAGTTTCGCCGCTGGGACGTTCGCCTATCAGCTGAAGGTTAAGTTCCAACGGCAGATCGTCTTTCCGTCGCGTGGCATTCTCATCATCGGCTGCTTCTCTTACGGCCCGTCGAAAAAATGCATCAAGCCTAAGTAACTCGTGTTCACTGGCTGAACGAAGGTCGACTTCCATGACCGCTTCCCCTGGTATGGAGTTGACACTTGAGCCCCCTTCGATGCGACCTACATTAAAAGTAGTCCGCGGGCGCTTCGGTGCCGGATAAGATGCGAGTCTGGTGATGGCCCGCCCCAGGGCGTGTATGGGATTGGAGACGCCAAAGTCGGCCCACGAGTGACCGCCGGTTCCGCGCAAACGCACTCGGTAGCGTCGCGAACCTAGCGCGCCGTTGGTGATGCGATCTATTCCACCGCCATCCAAACTGATAAATGCATCGATCCGTCCGGCCCAATCGCCCCTCCCAAAGAGATAGCGAACGCCCCGCAAATTGCCTGCACCTTCCTCGCCCACCGTACCCACAAGCAGAATGGAGCCGTCAGTCACAATTTTGGCGGACTCGAGAGCCTGAGCGACGGCGAGCAGGGCAACCAGTCCGCAGCCATCATCGGAGATGCCGGGCGCCAACAGCCTGTTTGCGATACGCCGAACAGTGAAATCCGTTCCAGGTGGAAAAACCGTGTCGAGATGGGCGCTGACAACCAATAGAGGAGAAAGCGAGTGTCCTCTCCGCAATGCCAGGCAGTTGCCTTCCTCGTCAATCCGAACATCATTCAAACCAATTTCGCTAAATCTCTCACTGAGATAGGCAGCTCGTCTCTTCTCCTCAAATGGAGAAGCGGGAATCGAGCAAATCCTGATCTGTTCCTCGGTGATTTCCTCGGTGTGAGAATCAAAAAAACCAAAGGCAGCTTCCACGAAAGGCGACGCCAACAACTCTTCGATGCTTTTAGCGGCGGCGGTGCTCAGGGTGGGTGTCATGGACATGTGGCACAGACTTAATAGTCTGTGATCTGTCATGCAAGGAAGACACAGACTTTAAAGTCTAATGCCATCTCAGACGCTAGGAGAAGTCACAGACTGAAGTCTATGCCACTTCACACGAGTTGCAAAATCTCGTCGGTAGCTAGCACTGCGGAGGACAGCTTAGCGCGTTCATAGATTCGATTGACGCGCTCCTCACTAGGCTCAATGCCTCGTTTCTCAAGCCAATAAATCACATTGGACTTACCGCTCATGGGACCGATGTCAATAACCTGCTCCAGCCCGAATTGACCGGCTGGTACGCCGGAATAAACAAGGTCGGCAAGTTCTCTGTCACCCTTCCGGTAACTCTTGATCACAGCGGCGGCGTGTACGCCAGTGGCCGTGCGAAAGGCATCGCGCCCAAAGACGGGATAGTTGAAAGGTATTGTCCAGGCACATGCCGATGACGCCACCTCGCAATACTCGCCGAGTCGCGCCAGGTCGTTGTCGATCCAACCCATAAGTTTGAGGTTGACCAGCAACTGATCCATCGGGGTATTGCCGACCCGCTCGCCCATTCCCAGGGCCGACCCATGGACCTGATCCGCACCGCCCTCGATAGCGGCGATCGAATTGATCACACCGAGTCCGCGGTCCTGGTGTCCATGCCAATCGAGTCTCACATTTCCGCCCTGCTCCTCGATAATATTTTTAACGAACCGCACGACGGCGCGGGCGCCATCGGGTGTTGAGTGGCCCACCGTATCGCAGACACAAACCGCCTTTGCCCCGCATCGAATCGCCGTCGCGTAAAGCGCGCGCAGCGTTTCCGGGTCTGCGCGCGTGGTATCTTCCGTGACGTACATCACAGGCAAGCCCTCCTTGACCGCAAAACTAACCGCATCTTCGGTCATTTCGAGGAGTCTCTCCAGCGTCCAGTCTTCCGCAAAGAAGCGCACCGATGAAGAGCCGATGAACGTGCAGGCTTCGATAGGAATTCCTGCCCGTTGCGAGATTTCGACAATGGGAATGATGTCGCTGCGATGAGTACGCGCCGCGCAGTTCGGCCGGATCTTGAGTTTCTTATCGACTATCTCGCGAGCCATAGACTCCACGCCAGCCGCATGAGTCCCTCCCGCCCCCGGCAAGCCGATATCAGCGGTATCGATGCCCAGCGCATTCATCAGATGGAGCAGTTCAATCTTCTTCTCGACCGTGGGTTCGCAGACCGACGGTGATTGCAAACCGTCGCGCAGAGTCTCGTCGTCAAAACCAATTTGCCGGTTAGGTGCCTTAATAGCCGGGTCAATATTGTTCCAATCGTAAACTAGTTCGTTAACAGGCACCGCTATGAAACCTCCAGCGAGAACTCATGAAAAAAATTACGGGGAGAATTTGATTACAGCAATGGCAGCAGTCAATGTCAAGATAGTCCGCTCGCGGGGATGGGGAGTCGCGCATCTTACCAGTCGGTTGTTTCTCCAATCGGTTGTTTCACCGCGGCTCTGCCGCACCCCTTCCGGAATGCCTATGGCTTTCCGCGAGCATCATCTTAAAGCTTTGAGGCTACGCCTGACGCGGAGGCGTAGCCTCAAGTCTTGTAACGTCTCCGGAAGGCAGAGCCTTTCAGCAAAGGAGGCGGCAAAGCCGCAGCGATGTCCCTCTCCCATCTCCGTGTCTCCCCATCTCCGTGCTCCCCATCTCCGTGTCTCCGCGTCCCCCTTCTCCCCTTCTCCGTGGCCCCGCGTCCCCGTATCTCCGTGTCCCCGTACTTTGACGCAAGCTTCGCTGTGGTATAGCCTCTGACGCGTTTCGCCAACAGGCAATTCTCGTCGTAACAACCAATTTTGAACCGATCGCAATCCCATTCTCCAATCAAAACGATTGCGCTAGGATCAGACCGCGCAGCCAAGATCATGGCGGTCCGCGCGTGTGTGGCCCGTGTCGCGGCCATCGATTCCTCATGGGCCGAAGCCAACGTCGTGGCGCGCCCCGTAACTACCAACGCGCCGGCGATGCCTTTGACCGACTGGGAGCTGATGCAGGGCGCGCGGGAGAGGGCTCTGGCAGTGCGTGACTTACTTCGCAGTCAGCGTCTGGAAGCCGAGATTTATGTGGGACTCGAGGGAGGGTTTCACTCGATTTCGATTGAGGGCGAGTGGTACACGTTTCTGCGCGGGTGGGCCTACGCCACTGACGGCAAGAGCGGCACTTTTGGATCCTCGCCTTCAATCACGGTGCCGGACGCATTAGCGAAAAAAGTAATCGAGGGCCGACGGGAGTTGGGCCTGGTGATCGACGAAATATCCGGCAAGCGTGACACTCGCAGCCGCGAGGGTGCCTGGGGGGTTCTTTCTCGCGACCTCATCACTCGCTCGCTTAGTTTTGAGTTGGCTCTGATCGCTGCCTTTGCGCCTTTCTACAATCCTGAGTTATACCAGAAGACGGATAAAGGGAGATGATGGACGAGTTGATTGTTCAAGGTAACGACGAACCACTGCCACACCCTCGCACAATGCCAGGCTGGGTTGAAGTGATTGCGGGCGCGATGTTTTCCGGAAAGTCGGAGGAGCTTATTCGCCGGTTGCGGCGGGCGAAGATTGCGCGGCAAAAGGTCCAGGTCTTCAAACCGGAAGTCGATTCGCGTTATTCAACCGACCACATTGTTTCCCACTCCGAGATGCGGCACGAGTCTGCCAAAATCCGCACCGCAGCGGAACTGCTCGCCACTATCGAGCCTGATACTGAAGTTGTAGGAATTGACGAGGGTCAGTTTTTCGACAACGAACTTGTTGACGTAGCAAACCAGTTAGCGAAAAGAGGTGTGCGCGTCATAATCGCCGGACTGGATCAAGACTATACCGGCAAACCGTGGGAACCGATGCCTCAGCTCCTCGCCATTGCCGAGTACATTACAAAAACTCACGCCATCTGCATGAAATGTGGCCAGCCGGCAAATTACTCACAACGCATTTTCGAATCCGAAGAACGCGTCGCCGTCGGCGCAGTTGGTATGTACGAAGCCCGCTGCCGCCGTTGCTTCGTTCCTCACGCTGACGCGCCTACAGTCCATTCTAATTAAACCTTCATTGGCTCATCAGTATGCTGGTGCCTACGCTGAAGAAGGAATGATTCGTACTCTTTTCCTTTCCAAGGCGGTCAGATAACACGCTTTGAGCGATTAGCAACCGGCCCATGAGTCGTATCTCATCACGCTGAAATCCGTCCACAGCCGTTTTAGTGCGCTCGAAGTCCGCCCGGGCAAGCGATGTCAGTTTTCTCAAGTGTTGAACGTAAGGGCCCTGCGCCGCCGAGAAACTGTGCTGAAGGAGCATCTCGCCTCGCTTAAAGAGTCCTTGTCCCGAGCCGAATTTATCTAACAGCGCGGCGGCAGCGATCATCTCGCTGGCCTGAACTATCAGCGGGTTAATTAATTCAAAGGCTCGCGCGGGTTCAACGAGCGCATAGGCACCCGCCACCTGCATGAGAGCGTCGATCTGCTTTTGATTGGCCGGTGGACTGTTGATTAATTTGCGGGCCTCATCCATGAGTTCCAAAGCCAGTTTGCGATCGCCCTGGGCCAATATGATAGCCGCAGCCAGCTCGGCAAGGGCGCCGGCCCGGGCCTCGCTGGAGCTGAGCCGCAAAATGATCTCTTTGGCCTCATCTATCTTGTTTCGCTTGATGGCATTCGCAATAGCTAGCTGGTCGATTCGGGCTAACATCTGATCGCGCTCTGCCCCGCTTAGATTATCCTTCGTGATCTGACGTGCACGATCCACGTCGCCGGCTTGCATGAGTTTCCCTATGGCCATCATGTATAGACTGTTTCGCATCTGAGGCGGAGCGTCCACCGCGGCCGTAAGAATCGCGTCAGTCGAACCATTTCGCATCAGTGGCTCATACTGCATCCAGGCTTTCATTCTGGGGTCAACAGTCTGGGTAACCTCAGCAAGCCGTTGGCGCAATTGCTGTGTTCGCCCTGGAAGGCGTTTCTCTAAATCAGGTAGCAGCGATTGCACTTCGATCAATCCTTGTGGGTTATGGCGTGACGCGCTCATTGCTGCACTGACGACTGTTTCGGCCAGATCACGAATAGTTTCATCATCCAGCACCAAAGGTTTCACCTTAGCGCTTGCCTGACCTGGGATTGGTGCGTCGGGTCCATTTCGCGGCTGTAAGATTGAGCGGAGAAGTTCTGCAGCTGCAAATGCTGCTTCCTGGTTAGCCGTCAGGTCTTCAGTCCGTACCTTCTTGACTATGTCGACGGCCAGCTGCGTCGCTGCTTCACTGTCTTTCCGTTGCAGTCGCTCGAGTAGTCTAAGGAGATCATGAGAGATTCCCTTTTTGAGGCTTTCTTGAGCCATCTTTAAGGCGAGTTTGGGATTCTTTTCAGCGGCCTGAGCAGCGATGGACTGTTCCATCATCAACTCGTGATCGGGCATGCCATCGTTCCAATCGGAACCCTCAGGAACCACCAGACGGGAGGCACGAAGTAAATCGAGGGCGAACTGGGGATCCCGTCCGGCGATTGTTTGTATTGTTTGGAATCGTACCTGCGCGAGCATCCAGTAGGTGTTATCACGACCTTGGTTTGGCTCACTCGAGTTCAGGGCCATGGTGAGGGAGTTGACAGCATCCTGAAAGAGCGAGCGGGCGCGCTTCTCATCGCGCGTCCAGAGCAGATCAGCAGCAACAGACTGAAAGAGAGCCCGATTCTCAACGAGCTTGAGCATCTGCGCATCAGCAAGCGTGGCGTCAAGAAGCTTGAGCGCTTTGCCTTCGAGCGCTTTCTGAAGTTTTTCTTGTTCCTCTTTCGAATCCTTCGTTGGCGCAGTTTGCGCAAAGGCAGATGATAGAAGAGTAAACGCGAGGATGCATAAAGAAAGGAGGCCCAGTCGTTTCATGTTCACCTCCCGGCGAAAAATTACATTGGCCAATCGTCCAAGTCTGCTGAGCGAGATGTCTGCGCCAGCGTTAACCGAGGCTCAAGTTACGACCGGGGAGACATTAATTTCGGCGAGTGTATCATGGATTCCGTTGGGTTTCTTACTTGTCGTCCTTGCGCAGATCCTGTAGTTGACGTTCCTGAATTGCCTCAAGTTCGGGGAGTGCCACCATGTCCTTAGCACGGCCAGCGGTTCGCTTGGCTAGAATTAGTTTCTCGATTTCAAGAACTGGAAATGAATATCCAAACAACTCGTACATGATTGCTCCGGACAATGTATCTTCATAGAAGCCGACTCCACGCACTTCACCCAGTAAATCGAGGCTGCCGACGTCAGTCGTAAACGTGAAGTTCAAACCTCGTCGCAAGGTCTCGGCATCAAGGATAAATGGTAGGTCAGGCGGAGCGTTACGTAGCTTGGCACTAACCGACTGTAACGCGGTCGCCAACCTCTCCAGATTCTCTGTATGTCTCGCATAGCAGACATCAAGGTCATTAGTTAGGATTGTCGAGCCGTAGAGAGTTGCCGCCACTCCACCGATGATCACGCACTGAACTGAGTGTTCGCCGAGCAGCTTGAGCGGTTCTTCAATTACTTTGATTATCGGCGGCATCCCTTGAGTCCAATCTGCGTGCCGAGGCTTTCAGCCTCGTTACAGCTATTATGAACTGGTCCAGTTTGCGGATTCTTTCTTCCGGTGTGAGCCGTAGGTTCTCAAGGGTCAGGGTCAGATCTATTCCAAATTCAACTGCGCGCGCCGCCGCCGAACCGGGCGGAGGATTGAGGAAATAGTCTTCGTCGATATGCATGACGTTCTTACTATAACACCCGGCCAGTTGTTTCTGCGGATCAGGCCGCAGGCAGCCCCCCAATTGTCCCCATTGGAGGACAGGGAGATGGAATTGCCCGTCCGTGGTGGCAGCCGAGTGGATGATCTTTGTCTTCACCTGATGTTCTTAGCTAGACTCGATTTGGATGGTCTAACTCGAAAGCGCATTAGAGGATTCAGAGATGTCTAACGGAGATAGGATTCAAATAGCAGATCGAGTTTATTGTGGATCAGCAAGCACAATTGGCTTCCGACATTGTGAAGTTAAGGGATGCCATCGCGCGAGCGCGAATGCCAGCGTGAAGCGCGTTTCAGATCTTGAGGAAAAATCTTCGGCTTTGGGTTAATGCGCGGATTAACTCGGAGGAGAAATCTTCGGCGCTGGTTGATGCCAGATTAAATCAGAAATAAAAGTCTCGGCTCTGGCTGAAGCACAAACTGGCACTCATGAGAGACTAAATACCTTTATCACGGTAGTCGAGCGGTATATCAGTAGAGACCAGAATGGAAATGCTCAACGTTAGAGTTTTTACCGTTTTTGCCGAGAGGCGATACAGAAAGTTGTCGGCATTGACGAGGGACAATTTTTCGACAACGAACTCGTTGATATAGCAACGAGCTTGCTCAGAGAGTGCGAGTAATAATCGCCGGACTTGATCAGTACTACCCTGGCAAACCCTGGGAACCGATGCCGCAACTCCTCGCCATCGCCGAGTACATTACAAAGACTCACGCCATCTGCATGAAATGTGGCCAGCCAGCCAATTACTCCCTACGCATCTCGAACCCGAAGCGCGCGTCGCCGTCTGCGCTCTGGGCATGTAGGAAGCCCCGCTCCCGTAAAGACTTCGTCCTCCAGACCGACACGCCAACAGTTCATTCGTAAACCAATTTCTCGAACACTCAAACATAGTTGAGCCCTGGGAGGGGGTCTAAACACGTTTTGAAAAGCACCCACACAGGTGAAACCCTACTTCGACGAACCAGGTGTAGCATCATCCGTTACTGGTTGTGCGACTAGCGTTTCGAAATGGTATTACTACCGTAATTTGAGACCCATATAGTAATTCCATCGAAAGCGACTCCCACAGAGCTATTACCGGTAGCGAAAGATCCGAGCAGTGCCCCATCGCTCGCTCGCAACTTCGTTACGTTATTGCTTTGAAAGGACGCTACCCAAACACTAGCGCCGTCAAAAGCAACACCAATTGGATAGTTTCCCACGGCGTATGTACCTAACAGCATTCCATCGCTTGCGCGCAGCCTAGTCACACTGGCACTACCAGAATTTGATATTCCAAATACTGCTTCCGTCGAACGCGAGACCTGTTGGACCATCGCCGGCGGAATACTCTCCGAGTTTTAAGCCGTCTAGCGCCTTTAGCTTCGTCACCTTATTGTCCTGACTTCCCACCCAGATGTAGCGCCGTCAAATGCCAATCCATTTGGCCCCGCGCCGACGGCGAAAGTATTCACAAATGAGCCATCGCTGGCCTTTAATTTGGTAACGGTGTTGTCAAGGTAGTTCGTCACCCAGATATTGGTACCTGCCCCACAGAGTCACAGCTAGTACGCTGTAATAAACAAGGCGAACATCGTCGGCGCGTTTGGTTTTGCTTCGCTCGCGGTAGGACGACCCGATTCGTGGGCGCTGCCTTCGGATCGAAACGAACGAGGCCAACGTTCGTCGCCAGCTAGATTTCTCCGCCGCGCGTTTCAAGAAAGTCGTTAATGCGGTAGTCCCTCAGCGGCGCCATTGGCGAGCGCGCTTTTCCATTTCTCATTTGTCATTTGAAGACTGCCTGGTTTTTGGGGTCTCCCTGTCGATATGTGGTCTGCATCGTCAACACATCGTGAACGACCAATGAAGGTCTTTCCAATGACCAATGAGAAACGTCAAATTACGTCAAATGAGAAATGGAAAATGAACCGGTCTATGTCACTTAGTGCGTGATCTTCGTCGAATAGAGGATCCCATACATTGCATCTTGGTGCTGTGGAAAGCCCTTGCCGCTGCTGGAGAGCATCAAATTAATCATCTGCACCTGGCCACCGTATTTGCGGTAGGCCAGCCATTGTAGCCTTCTGAAACCATCGGGCTTCTCCGGATTGGATTCGCGAAACTGAACGCCTTTCAGGCCGTCAATCTCAACCCATTTCAGTTCATCCACTTCTCCGTTCTTAGCGCGAGTGTTCGCTCCATCATAGAACGCTTTGATGCTGGCGTCCGTTGGAAAGCTTTCATCCATCGCTGAAATGCTCACGATTAAGTTAGCGGCATCGGAGGAACCGGGTGAGCGCCACACTAACTCCCTGGATTCCTGCGAGGTCTGCTTCCAATTCGCCGGCACGGTCCAGGACATCGCCTGTTGGTTCCAACTGACAGTCTGACCGCCTGCAATTGCCGCAGCCTGAGCTGCTGTGGGTACGGGCCGCTCGGCGGGGGCGTCATTGTCGCTCGCAGTTGGTGAGGATTTGTTTGAGTCGCCGGAATTACTTTTTAGTTTATCGGTCAGGCCGCACAGTGATAAACCGATCCCCAAAACCAGCAAGACTGAAAGATGTTTCATTGTTTGTACCCACAAAAGGAATTGAAAAGCAGTCAGCTTCTAGTCGAAAACGGGATCTAAGTCAATGATGGGTTGGAATTACCGCCCTCAGTCAACTCGAAGTCGAGTCGTAAGTCAGCTGAGCTAGAGACCGGAAGTTGAGAGTTCAACCGGCTTTGCCCTAAAAGTCATTGAATGTCGCACAACGACAAGGTTCAAGATGTGAGGAGTAGCTCAACTCACAGAACCGCTTGCGGGTAGCCAGCGGATCCTAAGCTCAATCACGTCGTAGATGTTTTGTGCATACAAATGCTTAATTGATTGACGTGAACCATTGGTCTTGAACTTAGCATCCGCTGGCTATCGCAAGCGGTTCTGTGAGTTGACTGATTCCTACGAACTTGTGCTGCGGTACTGTCCAAATAGCGTCCGCACGACTTTTCAGGCAAAGCTAGCTCCCTTTAGGTTGCGGCCGCGGTGCGGACAAGCTAAAGCTTGAACTCTGAACTTCAGGCCTTGAGCGAAAGGTGATCCATTCTGGCAACTGTTTGCTACTGGCCCAGTATGGTATCCTACGGCTCCCCTTTCACCCCCCACTTAATAAACAGCGCTACCGCGCTTGAAATCCGGAGATCTCTCTCATGACAACACCCGTGAAGCCGTCAGTATTAATCTGTCTTGTCATAACAGCCGCATTGATTGCAATGAGCAGCGCCTGTCAGCCTGCTACCAATACAAACATCAATGCAAACGTGACAGTTAATGCAAACTCAAGTCCCGCTACTGTAAACGCCAACGTCTCCACCGCTCCGACCACCGGTATTGTGACCCGCGAACCCGAGCAGTATCGCGCGACGCTGATCCTCAGTGCTGAAACTGAAGGTGGTGAAAAAACTATTGGTATTCCGACTCTATCTGCAGAAATTGCGCGCAATGGCGCCGACCGCCGCGTTTCATTCAAACTACCGGATGGCTCGGATTTTATTTATCTCGAGAAGGGGGGTTTGCATCTCGCAATCGCACCTGCGCGCAAGCAGTATGCCGAATTGACTCCCGAAGCCACCGGTTTTCAGCTGCACAAACTTATGACCCCTGGTCAGCTGGCCTCGCGTCTCGAAAACCTAAAGGGCGTAGAGCGCGTTGGCGAAGAAACTGTCACCGGGCGCGTAGCCGAAAAGTATCGCTACGCGACTACGAGAAACACCGGAACTCAAGCTGGTCAGGTCAGTGCGGAAGCGTTTGTTTTTGTAGACAAGGACACCGGTCTGCCTCTGCGAGCTGAACTCTTCACGGAGGCCAGCGGGGAGGTCCAGGGAGTAAAAGGCGCGAAGGTGGTGGCTGAGATGAAGGACATAAGCACGACTGTCGACAATTCGCTGTTTGAAGTACCTGCAGGTTACAGTAAAGTGCCGCCTGCGCAGGTCAAGCAGCAGATAGACGCCGTGACAAATGCGGCTGCTGCTCTGGTTAAGGCGCTACTCAGTAATATGACAACGACATCGGCTAGTTCCACGCCCAGCCCCTCACCAGTTGCGACGTCATCGCCCTCGCCGCGCGATTAGGAGAAGAAATACTAATGAGATACGTGATCATTCTTATCCTCGGGTTGCTCGTGGGCGCAGGAGCGACCGTGTTCTTGCTCGGCACACCGCGTGCCAAGTCTATGCCGGGGACACAGGTGCAAGTTCCCGACGCGAGTGGCGATCCGGGAGGTGGCGTCGTTGTCACTCTCACAGTTGGTTTCGTGCAAAAGTTTCTCGCTACGATTTTCCAGGACCTCGGCGCACCTTCGTTTCAACTCGCTGAACAGGGGCCGGGGGCAAACTCCAATGGCATCGAGAGCATTGCTTTCCAGGGTTGTACCAATACAATCACGCTGGCGCCGGAAGGCAGCAACATCAAAACCGAAGTTCAATTTGCCAACGGCCAGATCACCGCTCCGCTCGCGTTTAGTGGTAACTACAATCTGATGGGCAACTGTATGCAGTTTAAAGGTTGGGCCCAGACAAGCATTCAGCTCCGTTTCGACGAGGGAAGCCAAACCGTCTTTGGACAGGTGAACGTTGAAGGCGTCAACCTGGAGGGTGTAAACCCAATGGCAAACAACTTCGTTACCGTGTTCGTGCGTAACGCGATTGACCAGCGCGTGAATCCTCTTGAGTTGATCAAAGCCGCACAATTGCAACTCATGATTCCGGTAAGAGCGAGCAACGGAGAGGTTAAAGCCCGGGTAAAAGACGTGCGAGCGGAGATTTTAGATGGCTCGCTAAAAATGCACATCTTGTACGAATTCAGTGGGACGCGAGGCCAACAACCGCAGAGCTAATCAAACTTTGGACGAACAACGACCGCCCGGATTTCAAAAGAAGTCGGGCGGTGTTGTGTTAAGCAGGAAACCTGACCTTCGCTACTTCTTCTTCCGGCGTATCGTGTTGAGGCGCTACTCCCACGCCGTGTTCAAAAGATAAGGCGCCACCGAGCCACCCCGAGATGGAAATCAGAATCACGCCGATCAGCGATAATAGAAAGGGAATCTTGAGGCTGTAATCTACCCACGGCGCCCCAGCCCTCATTCGCAAGTAAAGACTGGCCGCAAATATTATCAGCGCAATAACATTCAAACACGCGTGCCAGTTAGCTATTCGTTTCACCTTGCTATTCCTGATTGCAGTCCAATCAACAATGCCCGGTATTGCCGCCGCAACTGCGCCCAGGCAGCCTGCGGCGAGCAAAAACTTTGATATCAGACCCAGAGTGGAGTTGCGCCAGAAATAGAAGATCACATCGGCGATGAATGAAGTTGTCCATAGAGCGAGAGGAAAGGGAATGATCATCGGGTGAATCGGATGACCTCCTAAACTTGCTTTGCTCGCCATGAGTAGCTCCTTCAAAGTTATAACTGGAATTTGAGTGCACAGTATTCCTGAAAGGATGGCCAGGTCAAGGTTTTGGTACTGGTGCGGGCTGAACATTGTCCCATGAAGCGCCTACAGTATCACTCGCTTATAGAACCGCGAGCCGTAGCGACCGGATGCTGAGTTCAAGTCAACTAAATGCGGTTTACTGACGATTGAGTGTTGGATCCGGTCCTACGGCTCGCGGTTCTGTAGTCGAGTGAATTTTCGACGATAAGGCAAACTGCACCAGTACCCAAGCTTTAGATTTGAGGCTCGGTCCATGGTCTGAAGTTTAAGCTAGTGGGTTTTCGGATCGGTTCTAACCAGAAATCAACGACGGCACAACCGTGATCAGTGACCTCTACCTTTTGTTCATGCGCTCCTGACATATGCAACCCCTCCGGCACGGACACTTTGACCACATATGATCCCGCCGGTAAACCTTCAATTCGGAATTGCCCTTTCATATCTGTTTTGATGTTTTTCTTCGCCTGCCCCTCGATCGTTACCTTGGTGCCCGCTAGGGGTAAATTCTCGTCACCACCATTCTTACTTCGGCGGTTTCTGACTACTTTACCGCTGATCGTCGCCCCTGGTTTGGCTTTGGCCAACCCATGAATGTAGCTCAGGTCTTCTGCAGCACTGGAGATGGATCTGGTCCTCGAGCAAATGCCAGTTGAGAGTTTTCCCTTATTCTCATAAGCGTAGACGAGATACTGCTTATTCAGAACAAATCCAAATCCACAATCACCGCCACCCATTCCTGTGGTCAACTCAACCTCTGAACCTGTTACGCCGCGAAAAGGAGTATCTACCGAGAGACGCACGGCGCGCTTACTCCTTTCATATTTATCGCGCTTAGTAGTGATGACTCGGCTGTCGATAACAGTGCCGACGAAAACCGCGGACGCTTCCCCGTACGCCTGACAAGGAGCGCTCTCAAGGCAACTGCAGGCGAGCGCATTGCCCGCGGACAGCATCACCGATGCGAAAACGGTAGCAATGAATAGCCATCTCATAAGCCTGTTCCCCATTCACTTTACGTTGGCAGTATTCCCAGATGCGTAGAGGTCTCAGACATTTCAGTGTCTTGCGGCATTGCCGTCTCCCCTTCGGCAAGAGTTCGTTGGCGCCCGAAGTGCTCCACTATCTCGTTCGCCGTTCTCAATCCCACAAAAGGCGAGAGTTCTGAAACGCTGGCAAGCGCGACTCGTTGGATCGAACCGAACTGCCTCAGGAGACGGGTCTTGCGCTTATCACCCACCCCGGGTATCGCAGTCAGTTCGGAAGTGAAGTCGCGCAACTCCCGGCGTTTGCGATGGTAAGTGACAGCGTAACGGTGTGTTTCGTCGCGAATCATCTGCAGCAAGCGAAGAATTAGTGAATGAGAGTCGAGATAGACTGGTTCATCCTCTCGCCCTTTTACCAGCAGATGCGACACATCATTGTGTCGGAATGGTGGTTTGACGACTCCGACCATTGGGACAGCGTCCAGATCGAGTTCGCGCATCGCATCCGCAGCCGCCCTGAGTTGACCCTTGCCTCCATCAATCATGATCAGGTCCGGCAAAGGCTTTCCTTCATCCAGCACTCGGCGATACCGTCGAAAAACTGCTTCGCGCATAGACGCCACATCGTTTGACCCTTCGACCGTTCTGATTTTGAACTTCCGGTACTCCGAGCGATTCATTTTCCCGTTTTCCGCGACTACCATACCGGCTACATTCTCCGCGCCTTGAATGTTTGAGATGTCGAACGACTCAATGCGAGTTGGAAAACGGGGCAACTCCAGGGTCTCCTGCAACTCCTCGAGCACTAGTTTCATGTCTGGCTTAAGCACGCGAAACCGCTGCTCAAAAGCCAGCTTTGCATTCTTCTCTCCCAGATCAATCAGGTCGCGCTTCTCGCCTCGTTGGGTATGCAGAATCTTGACGCGGCGACCCTTTCGCTCGCTCAAGGCCCGTTCCAGCAGTTCGCGATCTTCGAAGTCTACCGGCACATGAATTTCTTTGGGGACATAATCGGTTGTGTAGTACTGGGCCAGAACATCACTCAGGAATGAAGCCGGATCGAAATCGCCTTCCGCCAGATCCTCCCAGAAGAACTCGCGGCGTCCGACGATGTGGCCTTCACGCATCGTGAATAACTGCAACGCCAGGCGCCGGCCCTCGCGATAGTAAGCGAAGATATCCACATCCCTTTCGGGCGAAGTAGCCATCTTCTGTTGTTCAGAAAGTTTGATGACAGTCTTCCGGAGATCGCGGTACTTAGCGGCCATTTCGTAACGAAGATCCTTCGAAGCTTGCGTCATGCGTTCTGCGAGCGTATCGGCGAGTTCCGTATTCCGTCCTTCCAACAGCAGGCGCACGTCTTTAACCGCTTCCTGATACTCTTGCGAAGTGCACAGTCCCTTGACGCATGGACCAAGGCAGCGTTTGATGTGGTACTCAAGACAGGGTCGAGGAGCCTTACCGTCAATTTCGATGTCACAAGTTCGCAGTTGGAACGTGCGATTGATTACATCGATGGTCTTGCGAGCAAGACTAGCCGGTAAGAAAGGGCCGAAATAAAGCGCCCCATCATTTTGTATTCGCCTGGTGATTACCGCCTTGGGAAATGGCTCATTGATCGTAAGTTTAAGGTGCGGATACGACTTGTCATCTTTCAGATTGACGTTGTAACGGGGCTTATGTTTTTTAGTTAGCGTTGCTTCAAGAATCAGAGCTTCGACTTCGTTGTCGGTGACAATGAACTCGACATCAGCGATCTGCCGCAAAAGGGCATCAGTCTTACGGTCGAACGGCCGTGCTTGAAAGTAAGAACGAACTCGGCTGCGCAGGTTTTTCGCCTTGCCGATGTAGATGGTCTTTCCCGCGCTGTCTTTATACAGATAGACGCCGGCAGAACGTGGGATTTCTTTTAGCTTTTCGTCTAAGGTCACTGCTTCGACAACTGCTTAGAATTACCGGGGGATTTCGATTCATTTTAGCTTAGAAGGATAATGAATGCATTTCGGCGAGTGTTTTGGCGGCTCAAGCCATGCTAATAGCAGTCAGAAAGGTGGACCCTGTCCCCGCCTTAAGCTTGAAAGCCACTCAGCGTAAGAGCGGGGACAGGGTCCACCTTCCTGACTTGCGATTTAGCGAGGCTTGACGCTGTTCAGTTATCATTTCCGCATCTAGTCAGAAAAAGAGAACCTCATAGTGAAATTTCCCTTAACACTGCCGTCTCAAAGACAATTCGACGCCGTCGGTTTTGGCCTGAATGCCGTCGACCATCTGATCGTCGTTTCCGAGTATCCGGCGTTCGACACTAAAGTACGATTCAGAGAGCATCAGCAGTCTCCGGGCGGTCAAACCGCTACTGCAATGGTTGCTTTGAAACGGTTGGGCTTTCGATCCGCTTACGCAGGCCGGTTTGGCTCTGACTCGGAAGGCCAGTTTGGACTCAGATCGCTCAAGGATGAAGGCGTTGACGTTGAACATGTGGAAGTCGTGCCCGGTGCGCGCAACCAGATCGCTTTCATCATCATCGACGCGCACTCTGGAGAGCGCACCATAGTCTGGGACCGCGATGAGCGCCTGGCATACAGTGTTGATGATGCGCCTATTAGAATCGCGTCGTTGGGACGCCTTTTGCACATCGATGCACATGATCCACCTGCGTGTGCCCGGCTGGCCCAAGCAGCGCGGGAGACCGGGACCATCGTGACCGCTGATATAGACAACATCTATGAAGGATTGCCCGAGCTCCTGCCCTTGATTGATGTCCTGGTTACTTCCAGAGAATTTCCACACCGGCTAACTGGCATCAACGACGAGCGCGCCTCGCTGGTGGAGCTGAAAGCGCGCTACGGCTGCGCGGTGGTGGGAATGACCATGGGCAAGAAAGGTGCATTGGTCTATTGCGATGGCCAGTTCCTGGAATCGCCCGCCTACGGGGTGCCGGGTGTTTGTCGTGACACTACGGGCGCTGGAGATGCATTCCACGGGGGCCTTCTTTATGGATTGTTGCGGGGCGAGGATATGGAAATGAGTTTGAAACTCGCCAACGCGACGGCTTCGTTGAAGTGTCGCGCCCTCGGTGGGCGGACAGCGCTTCCGACAAGCGCCGAGCTGGAGGAGTTCCTAATCGCCGCGAAAAGGATCTGACCACTTTCTATTTCTCATTTCTCATTTCTCATTCGCAGATTCAACTTGGAAGTGCAACAGACGCAGCGCACTGAGCAAATCAGAACCGGGAGCGATAGCGACCGCACTCAAGTATCAGGATCTTTCAAGAACAAGCTACATATGAGCCTCGGATACGTCACTCAACCGAATGGAGATTGGTTTTCTAGTCGCCTCTTTCCTCGTGGTTGAGTGCGGTCGCTATCGCTCCCGGTTCTGTATAAGGGTCGCGCTGCTTTGTTGCACTTCAAGTCGAATCCACCATTGCAAAAAAAGACCTGTAGCACCCGGCCGATGACAAATGGGATATGGAAAATGATAAATGGAAAATGAAACGACCAGTCACCGCTTAGAAAACCACTCTAGTCCAGGATCATGCGCCTGTGGGTCGAGCAGCTTCACCCATGTACTTTCGGAAGTGAGCCAGTACGCGCTGCCACGAGTCCCCGGCAGCATTCGCATCGTAAACTTCAGGTCTGGTGTCATTGAAAAACGCGTGGTCGGCATCGTAGCTGACCACTTCGAGCGGTAGGCTATAGTCGCGCGCCGCATTCTTCAAGACCTCAACTTTTTCAGGAGTGATCCAATTGTCGCGAGTACCCGCAATGAAGAGAGTCGGCACTTTCAGCTCACTGAGCACCTTTTGCTCGGGGATGTCTCCGTAAAAAGGCGCGGCGGCCGCCAGTTCGCTTATCTCACACGCCGCACGCAATGCGAAGGTACCGCCCATACAGTATCCGGTTATTCCGATCTTTTGTGCACCAAAGGTGCTCCGTGTCTTCACAATTGTCTGGGTGATTGTTTCCAGCCCGTCAACGGTGTCCAGGTCATGCATCAGCCGGGCAGCTTCTTCTGAATCCTTAGCCACTTTGCCGCGAAACAGATCCGGCGCCACGCAAATACAGCCTTCTTTGGCGTAGCGGCCGGCAATGTCGCGAATGTGATCGTTAATACCCCACCATTCATGGATCAGTATTATGGCGGCTGTGGTGCCCCCGGACGGGCGCGCGACGACGGCGGTGGTTGCGCCTCTGGAAGTGTTCAGGTTCAGTGTTTCAGTGTTCATTTTTGAATAGCCCCTTCGATATCTGGCAGATTAGAAAGTTGCTGTGAGACTAAAGATTATATGTTAGACGCAGGCAGAAAAAATACTTCGCGACTCGGCTTTGGCGCCCAATGCTGTATGAAACGCCCGCTTCAATGGTATAAGACTGCCGCTCCGGAAGATTTCGCTCGCTTCCCGACCGCGCGGTGCCTGTCAGAACGGGGAGCGGTAGCGACCTGGTCTCAACTGGGAATCATACAACCGGTCGCTCGCGGTTCTGACAG
>JBHENP010000045.1:583-38255 GCA_046261995.1 Pyrinomonadaceae bacterium | reverse complement strand
CTCCGTGGGCGCCCCATCGTTGTCGGCACCGAGAGGCGTTGACAGCACGATGGGGCGCCCACGGAGGGACGCCCCTACAACTTGCCCGCGGCTAAAGGAAAGGGCCGTCAGTAGAAAAGTGAAGATCGCTTAAGAGCCCAGGTAAAAATCAGCAATGCCGTATTGAATCTCGTCTGCTCGGGCGCCATTGAGGTTGCACAGGACCACGACAGAAAGCTGTTCATTGGGGAAGTGTGCTACCCAAATGGCCCCACCTCCTTCATGACCAACAACCTTCCGTTCTTTGTGTTCATCGACGGTCCAGCCCAACCCGTACGGCTTTTCGGTGCCGTTACTGAGCTCGACAGGAGTCCACATCTCTTTACGATTCTCTCGACTCAAGACCTTGTCGGTGTCGAGGGCTATGAGGAACTTCGCCAGGTCCGCAACGGAAGCATTGAGCCCTGCGGCGGGGTAATCCCTGGTGTTAAATGGGTAAACCCAACCGGCGAGCTGCCCCGTTTCGCGGTTGTAGGAAGTGGAGGAGCGCCTTTTGATCACTCCGGCTTCGGTGCCTCCGAATCTCGTCGAATCCATCCCCAGCGGTGCAAACACGCGCTCATCTAGAAATGCCGCGTAAGACTTTTTCGTCAGCTTCTGGACAATAAATCCGAGCAAGTGATAACCCGACAAGTGATAGGACCACTTCGAGCCCGGCTGAAATTTCAGCGGCAGCTCTGCCAGGAAAGTGATCTCCTCTTCCGGAGTAACTCTCTTCTTTTTATCTTCAGGCAGACATGCAAACCGGGGATTAGCGGACATCTCCGGCAGCCCCGATGTGTGTGTCAACAAGTGGCGGATGTTAATCGCTCTCCACTCGCGCGGAAGGTTCGGGACGATATCAGCCACCGGCGTGTCGAGAGACAGCTTCCCTTCTTCAACTAACTTCATCACGGCCACACCGGCAAATATCTTGGAGACGGAAAAGAGCTGGTAGACGGTGTTCGTATCTGAAGGCACATCGAATTCGACATTGGCAACGCCGTAGCCCTTGAGCTTCACCACGCGACCTTTTCTTACTACCGCCACTGAAAGACCTGGAATCTTGTACTTTCGTATTTGCTGCTTTATGTAAGTGTCAACTTGTGTGTCCAAACGCGTCGAACTCCGGAGGCTTTGTTCAGACAAAGACTGGCCGAAGACTGGCCGGTTCATGGCCGGAACGACGAATACAGCTGCACCGGCAAAAAAAATGAATAACCGTACGAGTATCTTGTTACTACCCATGGCTCATCATCATCCTTCTATGAAGAAAACACCGGCGCGCTATTTTTGTGGCAAGAAGTTGCGTTAGGAAAGCGACTACTCGAATCTTGAAACCAGAGAAAGTCGAGCGGGGGTAAACCGCCCTTCCCAACCTTTGAGATTCTCAGTCTTGAGTGGTCTTGTTCTAATTTGGAGGCTCTCAATTCGGGAAAGAAAGATCCAACTATCGACGGTTTACCCCCGTTCAAGTCTGGTCAGTGTCAACGCCCGAGTTCGCACGCAATTTCATCCGGCGTTCGCCCGTACAAGATTTCATCCGGAGATCAGTCGCCCTGACCTTCGCACTTTATCCCTGCTACTGGTATCTGCTCGAACTTCTCACTTTGACGGTTCGCACGCCAGGCGTGGCGTACGCGTCCGTAGTAGCCTCCGCTGACCACCGCATCCGCGATCACGATTAGCTCCGAATCAGATTTATTTACCAGGAGCAGTTAACATAGAAAAGCAGCTGATTCCTGCGCATGGTCGGCAAAAAGAGCACGTCTCTAATTTCCCAGTGGGCATTTCCAGCTGCGTCGTGATGGGTGAGACGATCGAGCCATATCATCTTCATTCTGCCTTTTGACACCTCAGTCACGCCATACTGTTTCTCGGCGCTATACGGATCCGTGATCAACGCGCCGCCGATCCATTTGTGCCCGCGCGGCAGCTTGTTGCCGGCGTGGCGAAGTCCGAGGTAGGGACTTTTGTCATTTGCAGCATTCAGCCGTGCAGGCGTTTGCTGTCCTTGCAAAGAAGGCACGACGAGCAGAATAAGGAGCAGAACCGCAACCATTGAGTTCCATTTGTGCGGTGTGAGCGTCAAAGCCGCATGCTCCGATCAGATTCGATGGAAGCCTTTCAAAATGTCTCGCGTCGCCAGCCGCAGAATCACGGGGCGGCCATGGGGACAAGTTGTCGGTGAGGAGGTTTGTAACAGCCGATCGATGAGCCAACGCATCTTCTCCGGTGACAGAGACATGTTTACTTTGATCGCCGCATGACAGGCCAGTGAGGCGGCGATGTCATCTCTCAACGCCTCACGCGCAGAGCCTTTCTTATCCGCGTCAACAGTTTCCAGTATCTCGGCGAGCATGTTACGCGCCTCACTCGCCGGGAGATCCGCGGGAGTAGCTTTGATTGCCACGGTCCGCCCAGACAGGCGCATCAGCTCAAATCCATAGCTTTCAAGTTCCGGCGCAACAAAATCGAAAGCCGCCGCCTGCGCCGGGGTCAGATCGAACGTTTCCGGAATCAGAAGACTCTGCGACTCCGCCAGACGTGAAGATTCGAACGCGCGGTATTTATCAAACAGAATGCGCTCGTGAGCGACGTGCTGGTCAATTAACAACAAGCCTTCGTCGTCGGTAGCGATTATGAAACTTTCATCGAGCTGGCCCAGCGGACGGATGTTCGAAGCTAACTCTTCCACTGTGACTTCGCGCGCATACTTATCCGCGGACGCGAGCGGCGGTAGTGAAACCGGCTTGCTAATCCCGTGGGTCGCTGATCTCGCCTCCACTATTAATGACTTCGCTTTACTCACACCATCACTCACCTCGCCTGGCGATTCCATGGAACTGCGTTCCGCGGCGAAGGCCCGCCGCATGATCGCGTCAAGATCGCGAGCAGTATCCGATTTCAACGCTACACGATCGGGTTCTCGAAGCACTTCCGTACGGAGTTCCTCATCCTCGATTGGCGAAGATGCAAACTCGATTCGCGACTGCCTGGCCGGTTCGATCGGTGCTCTATACTCGGCAACCGCCGCGACATTACCTGAGGTCGCCCTAACGTTCGGACGGTCAGTAGCGCCCGCTGACACGGCCGCAGCTGCCTCATCTGTCTCGCGTTCGTCGTGTGGAGAAATTGACGCCTCAGTTGCCTCAAGTCGCACATAGCCGGCGCTGGCGAGGGCGGAGCGAACGGCTTCGCGCACCGCATCCGCAACGGCTGCTACACGTCGAAACCGAACTTCCGTCTTGGCCGGATGAACGTTCACGTCCACTTCCTCAAGCGGCGTTTCGATAAACAGAAGTGCGGCCGGATAGACTCCATGGGGAAGAACGGAACGGTAGCCTTCGGAAAGAGCACGGCCAATCAGTTGATCCCGGACGAACCGACCATTGACAAACAAGTACTGAGCATCGCGCGAGGTCCGTCGATCGCGAGGAGCGGAAACATAGCCGCTGACCAGGGCAACATGCTTGTGACCACCGCTGACTTCAAGCAGGTTGTCCAAAAACTCCGAGCCAAAAATCTGATATGCGCGCTCTCTCAAGTCCTTTGCGGCAGCCACGCGCAGCACTTCACGACCATTATTCGTAAGGCTAAAGGCTATTTCCGGATGGGCCAGCGCGTAGTGAGTAACGAGATTCGTCAGGTGAAAAGTTTCTGTTGCTTCCGACCGTAGGAATTTTCGGCGCGCGGGAACATTGAAGAAAAGGTCGCGCACTGACAGGGTCGTGCCCCGAGGATGCGCTGCGTCTTTGACGTCACGAATACGCCCGCCTTCAATCACTACTCGAGTTGCCGCGGCAGCATCTTCGATTCTACTAATCAGCTCAACTCGGGCTACGGAAGCGATTGAAGCTAATGCCTCGCCGCGAAACCCTAAGGTGGCAATGGAATTGAGGTCTTCAGTCGTGCTTATCTTGGAGGTGGCATGCCGTTCAAATGCCAACAGTGCATCATCGCGCACCATGCCCTCACCATCGTCGGAGACCTTCAATAGCCGTCGCCCGCCGCTCTCCACATCTATGACGATACGCGTTGCTCCAGCGTCGATGGCATTTTCAACCAGTTCCTTGGCAACTGACGCGGGCCGCTCGACAACCTCGCCTGCGGCAATCTGGTTGGACACGTGATCTGGAAGGAGACGGATCTTAGACATTTTTTGGATTGGTGCTTTGTACTTTGTACTTTGTTCTTTGTATTTCCTTGGTGAGGAGACCTTTTAAAAGTGATGCGCAACGGAGCCGAAAAGTGCAAAGAACAAAGCACAAAGTACAATGTTCACAAATACACAATCTGGTGCTCAGAGGATCCTAGATTAATTGCGTTATAAATCCAATCGGTGACGTACCGGCCGTGACGCGCCAGCAGAGAGCTGATATTAATGTGACGCTCCTGCAAATCCTTTTCCGGATACAGCAGATCGAAAGCTCGCTGCAATCGACGGTGGGCCGTCTCGTCGCGGGCCATCTGGGCGCGATGAAAGCGTGAACGCAGGCCTTCGAGTTGATAGTTGATCTTGCGCCGGCCAGTCTCCAGCGCTTCCGCCAGGGTCGGATCAATTGCCCGCAGTTTCTCTCTCAATTTATCGAGGTCCCGATTCACACCTTGTTCGGTTTCAGTAAAACTCTTCGCCGTATCCGCTCCCAAATGCTCTTCAACGACTCGCGATAGAACGCTCTCCGGTCCCCCAAACAGATCAGCTAAGCTCAGTCCATAACGCTCGAGCATCCGACTTGTGTGGCGTTCGACCATCGTCAAACTCGACCGCGGCAGGATAGGTGTAACGGGCCGCTCAAGCACGCGATAGACTTCGGCAGTTTGCGCGAAGTAGGCGATCTCGGCTGAGCCACCCAGGTATGCAATCGTTGGCAGAAGGTAGTCCTGTACTACGGCGCGGAGCGTTACGTTCGGACTGAACCGCTCGGGTTCGCTGGCGGCCAGGTCGGCAAGTTCGTGGGCCGTGAAGGCCGAGTCCGAATCTTTCACTTTGTACTTACCATCATCGGTGCGCGTCAAAGCGTGGCGTGCTCCTTCCGTATCGTGAATGAAAAGCGGAAAAGAGGTTGCCGATGCCAGTACTTGCGCGTGATAGCCCGCGTCCTCCAGCTCACGGCTCCGGGCTTCAAGCGCATCGGCAATGTCCTGCGCCCGACTGGCCGCGCTGGCGTAAAGAGGGGCCGCCAGTCGTTTCACTCTGACATCCATTGGATCCAGAAAGATCAAACCATGTTGACCTATGAGCGAGGTCATCATGCGCGCGAAAGCTTCGCCATACCCACGACCGGGCTTCCAGGCATCGCGCAATAGCGCCTCGAGGTCAGGGGTGAATTCAGAGACCGGCAGCAATTCAATCAGCCGATCAACGACCGGGTTAATGGAATCGTCCAGCACCACATGTCCTACAGGTCGTCCGTCCCGGTGCAACTCCAATGGCACGGTTACGCTTCCCAGCCGGCAATCCTTGCCAATGAATTCAGCTTTTGCGACTTCAGCAAAATCATGATCCTCCGTGGCAATCCAGAACAGAGGAACGGCCTTGGTGTGGCGTTGCCTCAGGCAACTCGCCAGCTTCACCGCCGAGAGCGCTTTGTATATCGTGTACAGTGGACCAGTAAACAGACCCGCTTGCTGCCCGGAGACAACAGCCAGACAGTCGGCTTCCCGCAGTAACTCAATGTTAGCTATCGTCTCCGCACCGGCACCCCAGGCCATGTTCATATCGGAGAGTGTGTCACAGAGGACGTTGCGGTCAGTCTTATGCGCCGCCAGCACTTCCGGCGCTCGCTGTGGCAACTCGTGATGAAACCGGATCGCTGAGGGATAGAACCGGCGCAAGGCGAGTGGATCGGCAAGATAATCGAGGAAGAGGCGTGATTGATGAGGAACGCGTTCGAACGAAAGCGTCTCGATTCGCAAACCTGACTCTTCCGGGGTGCTGTAACAAGCGGATTCTGTGGCGCTCACGGTTTTACTACTCCTACAAACTCGTCCTGTGCGCCGCTGGCTTCAGTTTTCGAAGCCGATTCGTTTCTCAACTCCTCAAGCAGGGCTCCGATCTCCGCTTGAGCTTCTGCGCCCACTGTTTGCAGAGGAGCGCGCACCACTCCCCCGGCGAAACCAATCATGTCCATCGCTGCTTTCAGCCCGCCGATACCGTAGCGCTTCGTCACGGCCAGCGCAAGCGGAGTCAGTTTCTGCTGCAAAGCTGCGGCTTCGTCACCTTCTCCAACATCAACTAAGCGAAAGATCTCAAGGCACAGTGCTGTGGCCACGCAGCCTACAGCCAAAATTGCGCCCCGCGCTCCATTCTCGATCGCGGTGGCAAGAACGGTCCCATTGCCGCTCAACACTGCGAAATCCTCGGGAACCAAAGTCACGGTCTTCTGGAATCCGGCCATGTCGGCAGAACTGTCTTTGATTCCAACAATGTTCGGGTGTTCACAAAGTTGGGCTACCGTTTCCGGCTCGATCTTGATTCCAGTTAAGTCAGGCATGCTATAGAGAATCACCGGAACAGGTGAGGCATCGGCGACGGCCGCAAAGTGAGTAACCAGCGCCGCCTGAGTGATGGCGGGCCGGTAGAAGGATGGAGTTATTACCAGAACAGCATCGGCACCGGCAGCTGAGGCCTGTTTAGTCTCAGCAATCGTGGCACGGGTGGCCTGCTGACCTACACCGATGATGAATTCAAGATTCTGCGGAATCTCGTCCCGCGCGATCTCGATCACTTGGGCGCACTCACGTGGATCGAGGTTGACCCGTTCACCCGTCGAACCCAGGACAACGTATCCTAAGATTCCCGTCGCATTCCATTGCTGGATATTTCTACGAAGGCCTTCCTTATCAATTTCTTCAGTCGGATTGAAAGGAGTTGTAAACGGAAGCAAGATGCCGCGCAAACTGTTCTTTGAACGCGTGGTTGGGGAAGCCGCGGCGGATTTTATTTCATCGGGTTGATTCAACAGGGGGAGTATAACGGCCTCGCGAGCGTGCAAGCAACAGACTCAACGCACACAACCATTTGCGGCAGAGACTGTGTCAAAAACTCAACCTCATTCTCCCCAACATTTATGTTGGGGTTCGGGTCGCATCGTTATACTGCGCCGAACCATTTTAATGGTTTTCAAGGAAACCCTACCGCGAACCATGCCATTGATAAAAAGCAGACAGAATGGCTTGTAATGTCGCGGGGAAGGAAACCATTGAAATGGTTGCGATTTCATCCGTGATGCCGCTGATCCCCAACATAAATGTTGGGGAGAATGAGAGGTTGAGTTTTAACACAGTCTCTACTGCAAATGGTTCTGTACTTAGAGCGGCTCACGCTGTGTTGAGTGCTGCTGATAACGCTTCAGCGGCAACTGGGTAGTTTGAATGATCCGATTCTCGTGTGCCAGTTGAATGCACCAGTTTGTCTTTGATACTCGGTTGAATACCAGAACGTGCAATCGTCAGTCGGATCAACGGTCATCGAGCTGTAATCACCCCAGCGACTGACTGTGTCGCATCTAACCCTACCTGTCGAGTCTACGACGGGGCTCCCTGATTCATCGCGCAGCGGGCATACGCAGCGTCCGTTCGCGAGTCTGCATCGCTGAGTGCCTCGGCCAGCTCGGAGAAGGGTTTCGGGACCGAGTGTACTTACCGGATCACCGGGGCTGCGGCTCGCGTAGCGAATGCCCGGGAAGGTTGCCGCGTTGGCGGTGCTGTAACCAACCGCGAGATTCTCAGCCTTGTCCATTGCTATGCCCGACATCCAACGGTGTTTGGTGTCAGGAGCATAAGTGCTCTGTTGAAAAACCGTAGGAGTGGCGGCATTCGGATTTCGGAGTTCGTACCATCTGACAGCGGTCCGCGGATTGGGTGGACCACTATCTACAGAGTGACTAACCAGCAACGATTCGTGAGTCGGGAAACGACGGTAGGCAAGCCGGAACATGAGCCGCTCGCCGAGCGTGTCCAACTTTTCCGGATCTCGAGCTCCCGGTTGTGGAACACAATCCTGCCCACTACCGTTACACGCATGCGTGAATCGGGCTACCGGAATTGTCGCATTAGGCTGGCGCGTGGCTCCGACTCCAAAGGTCGAGTTTGCCGGTGTGGTCCAATCCACATGAAACTTCCATAGATCCAGCGATTTTAGATCACGCCCTAGGGCTAAGAAGTAGTTAGGCGCACCGGCAAGAGGTCCTGCTGGTCCATTTCCATTTCCCTGGGTGCCGGCCAGCGCGGAGGTTGCTCCGTCGAGATCAGCGGGCAAGAGACCGAAGTAGGTTGAGCTTAATTGAAAGCACTGCTGGGTAGCCGGCAAGCCCTGCAACATCTTTTTACGATCGTACGCGCACACGCGCGAGCCAATGAAGCGATCCTGAGCATTGAACACGTTGAAAGAGACGTAATATGCGTCAGGCCAAACACCCATTTTCGGATAATCGTTAAAGGCCGGGTAAGTGAATTCGTAGAGATGATACGTGCCGGTCGCGTTCGCGTTGGTTGAGACCGCAACGCATTGAGAGAACCCGTTGTTTACTGAGAACTGCGAAAGCACCCAACGGCCGGCTATCTTGTCAAATTGAACCACGGGATCACCATCGTTGTTGATAGCGCAGTTGCCTCCCAACGATCTCCAAAGCAGGTTTCCCGGGACCGGGCCCAGCTCTACAGCGCCGGTCGCTTTATTGAAGACCGCAAAGGCTCCGTTAACAAATTGCACGTATTGAGTGGTCCCTACGGCGCCGCTGGTGTCGGGCGGTGCGGTCTGCACCGAGAATTCACCTTGTGGGCCACGAAAGCCTGCCCCGATGCCTTCCAGATTTTTGCCGCGGATCGGAGTCTGAGCTCTAGCGAGTGGTGCTCTCGACGCCGGGCGACGTCTACTGACTGACGACTGCAACACCGGATCCCTGCGCGCGGGTCCGAGACTGACGAGGATATTCGGATTGAGACGAATGGGTTTCTTTGATCGTACGGTTCCCAGACTAACTGGCGGTGGCGGCATTCCGCTAAGCGGTTCAGTTGAGGTCGCGATCCTCGAGGCCGGGATTACTTCAACCTGGTCCGGATCCTGGAAGAGGCGTGTTTCTGCCGTGCGGTTGGGGAGGTAGAGTGTGATCAGAAGGCCGCTCACAAGAAGCAACATGAGAACACTTCGTGTAGTGTGTTTGTGTTTGGACATCATCGAGGCCTCCTTCGACTTTGGGTCGCGTGAATTTCCGGGTAGGAAGGGCGAACGATCCACGAAGTCACACGAACTAACACGAATAAATTTAGTGCTATTTCGTGGATCGTTCGCCCTTCCGACCCTGCGAGTGTTTAAGCATCCTGAGAGATTTAAGCATGAGAGATTAACCATCCTAGAGTTTGGCATTCCGGTCGCCAAACTCCGTTCCAGTTGAAGGCGCCCGCAGCAGACGCAAGTCGACTTCCAGCACCGACGCATTGAACAGATCTCCCCCATCACCGGTCGACTTCAGTCTATCGATGTGTTTCTGAAAACGAGCCAGCACTTTCTTAAAAACCTGGTCGGCAGTTAATCCATCTGCAAAGCCTCTGTCGATCTCGGAATCACACTCAAAGAAAACTTCAGCCAGGATAGGAGGGTACGTGAATTCGTCACTATAGCCGAAGTACGCCCGGCAACCATTGGTAACAAAGTGCGGTCCCAGACCTGCTGCCGTCTCACAGGATAGGAAGTGCACAATCTTGCCCTCCGACTCCTCGCGCCGAAAGTGGCCTTTGCTGAAGATCGGATCGAGGTTATCTCCAGTGTAGCTATCGGGAAAACCGTGGCCTACGCCGGTTAGATAAACAACGTTCGGTTTGCGCGCCTGGGGGGCTACTTCCGAGCGGCGAGCGGAGGAACCTTGCCGCCGAATCACCGTAAAGCCCCTTTTTTCAAAGTAGGGATAGACGTTCTTTTCACGATACTCAAATGGTGCTTTGGTAACTGGATCGAAGCTGGCATCGATCGCCAGCACGACGGCGTCCATAATGACGCTCACAGTCTTTGGCGGCGGTTTCTTGCCAGGTCTTTTGCCTGACTTCTTACCTGGCTTCTTACCTGGCTTCTTTGCGGGTTTCCCGCCTGGTTTCTTTGCTGGTTTCTTGCCTGACTTCTTGCGTGGCTTCTTAACTGGCTTTTGGCGGGTGCGCTTGCTTGAAGCTTTGGTGACCATTTCAGTTTCCGTGAGTGTCCAAGCTTATTTCAACTTCGTGTTTTTCGTGTGCACCTTGGGGCCGAATTCACCAGCCACGTAACACACCAAGTGCCACAAAACTCTTTCGTGTTTGGTCGTGTGATTTCGTGGATCGTCTTACGCGCTACCTAACCACTCAAGAAAACAACGGCCTCTTAACTTTTCTTAATCTTTCCGGACGCCGCGTTTTGCTCCGCGTCGAACCGCTTTCGGCACAGCCTTCTTTTGGGCCTGCTCAAGCAAATTTCTAATCATCTGATGCTCAATCTCGATCAATAGCTTTCCCACTCTAGTCTTGCCCTTCACCTCGGTGATCGCGCGCTGCTTATCGATCACCCCCGCTCCGATCATGGCGAGATTGAGACTCGGCTGCAGCGCTAGACGTTCGGCCACGAGTTCGGCCCGCTGTTCCAGCGTCAGTTCTGACAGTTGTTTCGTCGGGACAGATGGATCAACCACGTCTCGCAAAGTCGCGACACTTGAATCATCGGAATAAAATCCGGCAGGCATGGCCAACTGTTTTTGAAGTAGGGCTCGACTTTTTTTCGTTCCCGAGACCTTCTTTTTCTTAGCTTGCTTACCGACCACTTTTGCTTACCTCAACTCAAACAATGGGTGGCACATTGGCCCAAACGTTGGGAAGCCCGCCCTTTTTGTAGCATGCGGTACATTGCGCGATAGTGAACCTGGGCATTTGCACGTGCGGCTTGTCGATAAATTTTTTCCAACCGCCCCCCCACTCCAATCCTAGTCTCGCCGCCTCAACCCCGATCCTAAAGAAGCCCTGGTTATCGTTCCATTGCGGTTTGCCGTTCACAAACGGACACAGGTCCACAGCCAAACCGTAATTGTGATTTGACTGGCCACCCCTGGCCCGGGTGACAATCTGCCCCGGTTTGGACCGGCCCTGCTGGAAGAGTGCATCCTGCTCCGCGAAAGTGCGAAGGCCCTGCACGACCTCGATCGTGTACCCTTCATTAGCAAGTGCCTGGATAAGAAACGTTATTCTTTTCGCCAACTCCGGGTGAACTTTGTTCAACCTGTTCTGCGACGCCGTGTTCATTTACTCTTCTCCTTTTCTCGTAGCTGATTCGATCACGGTTACGGTCTAGGCTGACCGCCTTTCTCTTCCTCGACGTTCTTGGTATTTGATTGTTTGCGCAGGAGATTCTTAATTCCGAAGAGCGACTCAAGCGCGTCTTGCCAAAAAGGCGCACCGACACTTAGCAACAGGGCCATCACTCCCCAACCGAGCAGCCCGCTCGCATCCTGCCGGCGACTGGCCCGCCACTCCTGCCAGGTCATGGGCCGCAAAACTCTTTCACAGTCCCGAGACTGCCCGTTGCTATCCAGAAGCGGCTTGCCCTCCATATCGACCTGCACACAGTCGTCTGAGACCGGCAGGTTTGATTTGTTAACTGGTAGACCATCCGAATTTCGGAGCAGCGTCTTTCCCCAAACGCTGTGGAACCAGTTCCATGTCTGTTCCAACGTGAGCGGAGACAGCCCAAGGGATTTGTAATCTTCGATATAGCCTACAAGGGCGCGTCGTTCGGCGTCGAGTTCATGTTTCATCGCTCCTGGAGCAGGCGTCGCCGACTCCTGAGCGTCTCCGGCTGGGGGAGGTTGGGGCGATGGCGATGCGGAACTTAGCGGGACGCTTCCCAAAGTCGCGGTCGGCGACACGGCGCCTCTTTGCGCGCGTTGCTCTTTCACCTTAGTCAGCAAATCCTCGCCGGCGCTTGCTATCCTTGCCTTCTGTTCGATACTTGCCCTGGAAAAGTCGCGGTAGAGCGAAAAAAGTTCGCATTGAGATAAATAACTACGACGACACTGATGCAGACCGCGACTGACTTCATGTGACGCGTGTACCGCTCCTCAAAACTTTGCATCACGGTGTCAAACCACGTTCGCACCTCAACTAGTAGACTTACATATCCCAGCTTCTCCAGGATCTTAAGCAGGTCGTCCCTGGCGATGGAGTCAATCATCAGGTTGCCGCGAAACGAAACGCGACCGAGCTTCTTGAGCTCGGCGGTAACCTCATTGACTAGAACCTTCGGCGATTTACCCGTCGAGGAGATGTCGACATATTTGAATAGGTCTTCGAGTGAGGTAAGGATCGTGCCTGACTTAATCTTGAACAGCTTCTTTATGAACGATTGAATCGCCTGAACAATAAGGCTCAAGATAAGCACGACGATAACGATGGCAATCACAGTGTCCAGGGTGTCGAGATTTATCACGAGGCCTCCCACGGCCGAACCAGGTGAGTAATTGCAGAAACAACAAAAATGAAATCAGGCCGTTGGTCTAGTTCAGGAATAGCGCTTTGGTGAAGCGCGCTAAGTACATTGAAAACGTGCTGCTTATAATACTGGGCCTTGGCAATTGTCAATCGATTCTTGTTCCGTCGATTCTTGTTCCATACAACTCATCATGCCGATACAGACTCAGTAGGAAGACTCATGCAGGATACGGAGACTGATCGGCTGTCGGTTGCGGTTAACCGGCGGGTTGGATCTTGTTTGCTAGTTGACGTCGGGCTCCATTGCGCTCCAACCCAGGCAGGTGACTTGACCTGATTCACCTGTCGCCGCGATGATGGAATGAACTAATCGCTATTCCGAAGCAAGGTCGTTAACAATGACAATTTATCGCTTTCTGCAATTGGATGTCTTCACAAATCAAGCGTTCGGTGGCAACTCCCTGGCTGTGTTTCCCGAAGCGGAAGGTTTAAGCACGGACTACATGCTAAAGATCGCGCGGGAGATGAATCTTTCAGAAACTGTCTTCGTGCTGAAGCCGGAAGTGGCAAAAGCTGATAGCGAAAGTGCCGCTGCGGCAAAAGCCAGCCCGAAGAAATCGTCCACCAATAACAATCCAGCTCAAAGCGAATCGCAAAATGTGCTGCGCCGGTTGAGAATCTTTACTCCCACCCGTGAGATTCCGTTCGCCGGCCACCCGATAGTTGGCACATGGAACGCGCTGGCCCGCGAAGGTGTGGTGCCCTTGCCGGAAACGGGAACAGGTTGGACTCGAATCCTGCATGAGATTGGGATCGGAGTTCTTCCAGTAGACATAGAGTTCAAAGAGAGACAGCCAGTTCAGGTGGTGATGACGCAAGGTAAACCCGCTCTGGGAGCCATAATCGACGACTCACACGAACAAGCAGACATCGCGCGAGCCTTAGGTCTGGCCCGGGAGGATCTTGATGAGAGTCTACCGATACAGGTGATCTCAACCGGCTTGCCATTCCTGGCGGTTCCCATTCGCGCTTTGGCTGACCTGAGGAATTGTCGAGTCAACTCGTCGTTGCTAACAGAGATTTACACCAACCTGGGTGCAACGGGTTGCGCCCCGTTCACCCGCGAAACCATCGAGGTGGGTACGGCTCGCGCGCACCTTCGCATGTTCGCTCCCGGTGACAACATTCCAGAAGACCCGGCCACGGGCAGCGCCGCCGGCGCGTTGGGAGCATACCTGGTCCACTACGGCGCCTGTCGAGTTGCACCAGTTGATGGTGTCTTCAAGTTCGTGATCGAACAAGGAGACTTCATCAATCGACCCAGCCGGATGAACCTTGAGGTGAAAGGAACGTCTGGCGCGGTTGATGAGGTTCGTGTGGGCGGGTCTTCGGTTTTGGTCATTCAAGGCGAACTGTCGATTTAAAAGAGTCCTCGGTCCAATGAAAGTGAAATTCAAGAAATTTTGAATTCAAGAAGTTTAGAGTTCAAGCTTTAGCTTGCTGATGTCGGGGAAAAGAACAAGCTAAAGCTTGAACTCTGAACTACCGGCCTCAGCTTCAGCTGATTGACTAATATTGGATATTGGATTTTGGACAATCTTATCAAATGAACGAGGATTTGGACCTTCTTATCATCGGTGCAGGCCCCGCAGGACTTTCGGCTGCGGATGCTGCCGCGCGCGAAGGATTAAATTACCTGGTGCTCGAGAAAGGGACGATTGCCGACACGATTCGAAGCTACCCGGTTGGTAGAACTCTTTTCTCAACGGTTAATGAACTGGAGATGCGCGCGGGGACTTTGAAGCCAGTGCGTGAAAAGCCTACGCGCGAAGAGCTTCTCTCTCATTACATTCATTTCGTGCTGGAGCAGGACCTTCGAATTAACACTGACGAGGAGGTGACAGACATCGCCCCACTCAAGGCAGGAGGTTTTCTCATCAGCACAAGCCGTGGTGAATACCAAACAGCTCGCGTGTTGTTTGCGATAGGAGCTATGGCCCACCCGCGCCGGCTTAACATTCCGGGCGAAGATCTTCCCAAAGTCCACCACACCTTTGTTGAACCCTATGCTTATGTCCGCAGGGACGCGCTGGTTGTCGGCGGCGGTAACAGCGCCGCGGAGGCTGCGCTTTTTCTTTCCGAGGAAGGAGCACGGACCACGCTGGCAATTTGGCGCGAGGACTGGGAGAACCGCGACCCAAAAGCCGGGGCGATGAAACATTGGGTGCGAGCTCCACTTGAACACGAAATTGCCGCCGGGCGGCTGCACGTTATCCTCTTCAAACAGATGGTCAAGATCACGGAGGGAGAAGTTACTCTGGTTAACGACGACGATGAGACTTTGACGATTGCAAATAACGTAGTCTTCGTACTGATTGGCAGTGACGGCGATCTCCGCTTGTTGAAGAAGCTGGGAATGATCACTGAGCCCGGCAAACTAACTGAAGTTCCCGTCTACGATCCTGACACGTTTGAAACCAACGTTCCGGGTGTTTATGTCGCGGGCCATTTTACGCACGCGCGCCATATCAAAGCAGCGATCGATGTGCCGCGCCGGATTGTGCCTTTGATCGCGCAGAGCTTAAAAGCGACGACCCGGTAGCCCAGTGGACCAATGATTCCCGGAAATACAAACGCGATCTAGCACACTCAATTGACTGAGGTGGCAGTACATCCACGGGCGAGCTGATGTTGCAGATGAGGCCTCCGGGCGTGAAACCCCGGAGGCCTCCAAGTGGTTTTAACGTTCAAGATCAACTAGCGGATGATGATGTCGTACTTGCCGCCTGTGTCGATGATTATTGTGCGTCTCTCCTGGCTAGTCTCCTCGCCTGTTCCTTCACCTTCCGAACTTAACCATGGCCACCTCCACCTCCGCCACCAGTCTGTTGGTTCTGGTTTGGGTTTCGGTTTGGGCTTTGGCGGAGGTCCCGTCGTGACGGCTTCCCAGTTATCATCACTGACGTACTTGTACGGGATCGTTCCGTTGCCGGCGCCGTATGGACGCTCCGAGCCCCAACTGGTTCCCCAGCTATTCCGCAGGATAAAGAATCCTCCTCCAGGTGAGTTTGCATCGTCCTGGTAACCAATTAAGCACATGGCGTGGCCGCCGGCATTATTCTCGTTACCAATGCGCATGGTGATGCGGCCGCTGCGACGGGTTTCCGCCGACGAGTACCAACTATTCCAAACAGGAATGGAAAAACCGACTGCGGAGCCCCTTGCCAGGGCCGATTTAATGGCGTTGACATCCTTTGGGTTCAGGATGATGCATTGCAGTCTATGACTGGCAGCGTCAGTGGCCGCGTTGCCCGGCCTTGTTCCATTGTTATTGAGCGGCAGGTTTAGGTTATACGACCACACGCTTTCCCTGCATTGGCCGATTCCGGATAACACCTGCGCGCCCTTCACCTGCCAGGTGCCACAGGCGCTGGCCGCGCCGTCCATCAGCTTAATTTCGTGATACAGAAACTGTTCGGAATAATCCTGTGGGGTCCCCGATTCGCTCCTGTAAAACTCATGAACTGCCGTCAAAGTTTGGGCAACGCAGGTGCCTCGTGCTCCCTGGTGCCGGATCGCGGACATTTTCTTAGCGTGATTTACGGAAGCCGGCAAACTGACGACTTCCGCTAGTTCCAGCGGCATCGTAATCATTGTGCCTTCCATCTCCGCCATAATTTCCGGTGTCGGCTCGAGAGCTCCCATATTGAGGTTGGGCTCCTGGGCCTCCACTACTTGCGCGGCCAGTTGCCGGGGAAGAACCTTTTGCGCCCGGGCAAGAACCTTCTGAAACTCGGCGGCCGAAACCTCCAGGGCCTCCGCGAGCGCCCGGTCGGTACCATTAACGGAAGCGACGGCGACGAGTTGCTCCGCGTCCTGGATTCCCAGGTCCATTAGCTTCCTTTTTATAGCGATGGGGATGTCTTCGATTTGGCCCAAGTCGTGTCTCTTAAAAGCGGAATGGTGTGCTTCAAACTCTCCGGCGTATTTCTTTTTTGCCATTGTGGGGGTCCTCCTTCAGACCCTTTCGAGCTGCTTACCTGGCAGCGTCTGGAATATTGGTGACTGAATGTCAGAGTGCGACTTCGCGAGCTGAAGTGTCGTTGAAGTAGTTTTATTTGTCCGGCTTGCGCGGCCCCTCGGGGGGATTGAGGGCGCCAGTGCCGTATTGAGAGGTGTCAACGGGAGTTTCCATCTCGGCCGCGACATCTGGCGGTAGCCGCGAGCGGGCTGCGGCGATCAGGCTAGACATGCGGTCTTCAGAGATGTTCAGGTGCTCTGCTAAAGCTGATATGCCGCTCGGCGTCGCCCCTGCGGCAACAACTTGTGCAGCAGAGGTGATCCACAATTGCTTTAGGTTGTCGACCAACTCGGGCGGCCATTCATCAATGCTTTCCAGCGGAACTTCCATCACCTTAATGAGTCTCGTTTTTGACTGGCTCAGCGATACGTCTCGCGCTCTAAACGTCTAAAATTTTTCTACCGGGTCGCACACCCGGCGAGCGAGTTCAGGCCAGAAGCTTTATGCGAGGAACACCGGCCTGGAACTCGTCCGACTGCGTAGTAAGACAGCAAGGGACATACCAAGCCAAATTAACGGCGGTATCAAGCAAATCTCTCAACATAGGCACTCAGAGTCTACAAATATTCACATCGAGGGCGTCGGGTGTTCACTATCGGAGGCATTTGTGGGCCAAGCCTACGTTTATCGCCTAAAAAGCCGCTCCGTCCAGATGGCTGCGTTCCCGTCGTGCTACTTCCGTGCGATACGCAGCGTCCTCAACTTCTTTAGCCACGGCCTCCGCCACACGTTTGTCGAAAACTGATGGAACTATGTATTCAGGGTGCAGTTCGTTATCGCTGATGATGCCGGCGATGGCGTTGGCGGCGGCGAGTTTCATCTCTTCGTTAATCCGTGAGGCTCGGCACGCGAGTGCTCCGCGAAAGATTCCAGGAAAGCACAGCACGTTGTTGATCTGATTGGGATAGTCTGAGCGGCCAGTGGCCATGACAGCAACGTATGGCGCTGCTTCCTCGGGCATAATCTCCGGCGTCGGGTTGGCCATGGCAAAGACTATTGGCTGCGCCGCCATCTGCTGCAAATCCCTTTGATCGATCACGCTCGGGACTGACAGCCCCAGGAAAACATCAGCTCCTTTGATTACGTCGTGAACCGTGCCCCGCTCCTGGGCTGGATTGGTATTCTCCGCATACCACTCCTTTACCGGATTCATATGCTCGTGTCTTCCAGGGTAGAGGGCTCCCGCCTGATCGCAACCGATAACGTTTCTCACACCGGCGGCTATGATGATCTTGGTGCAGGCCACGCCTGCCGCCCCTACGCCGTTAACTATCACTCTGATGTCACTGATGTTCTTGCGAACAATCTTTAGTGCGTTGATCAGGGCAGCCAGGACGACGACGGCAGTACCGTGCTGATCGTCGTGAAAAACGGGTATGTCGAGCTCTTCTTTGAGCCGCTCCTCAATCTCGAAACAACGAGGCGATGAGATATCTTCCAGGTTGATTCCACCAAAAGCAGTTGAAATGGCTTTGACCGTGCGGATGATCTCGTCTGGGTCTTTGGTATTCAAACAGATGGGAAACGCATCGACGCTGGCAAATTCCTTGAACAACATCGCCTTTCCTTCCATGACGGGCATAGCTGCAGCGGGGCCGATGTCTCCGAGCCCAAGCACCGCTGTTCCGTCAGTCACAACCGCGACACAGTTCTTTTTAATGGTCAGAGTAAATGCCTTTTCCGGATCGCGCTGGATGGCTTCGCAGACACGCGCGACACCGGGAGTGTAGGCCATCGACAGATCAGCGCGAGTCTTCAGAGGCTGTTTGGAGACCACCTCGATTTTGCCGCCGATGTGCATTAGGAAGGTGAGGTCCGAGACGTGAATCACCTCGATGCCTTCAACGAGGTTGACGGCCTCGACAATTTTCTCTCCGTGTTCGCTGGATGCTGCGTTGACGGTAACGTCGCGGATTATGTAATGGTTGGTCACACTGACGATATCAATCGCCCCGATGTCTCCACCTGCACGGCCTATCGCGGTCGCCAACTGGCCGAGCGTGCCCGCTCGACTCGAAAGTTTTACGCGCAGGGTCAAACTGTAGCTGGCGCTGGGAGTACTTTGCATTTAGCGGATTTGATCCCTTTTCCGGCCGGATTTATTTGTTCGTTGACTGAAACTCTAACCCTGGCCACAGTGCATAGGCAAGCACCTGACACTCAGTTCTTTTTGGCTGCGGTCAGGGCCCGGTTTATCTGCTGCGCCAATTTTGGTTCCAACCCATTACGAGCTGCTAATTCAAGTGAGTGGGCACCCAGTAATTTGAAAACCTCGAACGCCTCCCGAAGCTCCTTCCTGGAAAGTGCTTGCAAGTGCCTGCGAACCGTTGCGACGTCCCCACGGGAAAAAGTGCCGGTCAGGGCACGCGCCGGATCGGAGCGCAGGAGATTTCTGACCGTGCTTTGTAATAGCGGTAACAAGACCTGGAGGGCCTTGCCCTGCTTCAGACCACACTGGACCAACAACTCGGTAGCGAGATCGTATAGGGCCAGCACGTGCCCGGAGGCCATAACGGCAGCGGCATGATAGAGCGGCTTGTTATCGGAGGAAATCGTAAAGCTATGCCCGCCAAGATCTCGGACCATTGCTCGCGCTGTTCGAGTTGCGGCAGCGTCGCCTTCGATACAATAAAACGCGCCCCGCAGACTCTTTTGGCCGGCTTGCGGATCGCTTACGGAAACGAGGGGATGTAGTGACCCAATGTGATATCCGGCGCCGATTAAGGGTTTGAGGAAGTTGGAAGACAGCGCCCCACTTGTGTGGAGAACTATGCTCCCTTTAAGCATATTGCGCTGGGAGCTAGCGAGCCTTTGGGCGACATGGGCAATTGCATCATCCGGTGTGGCGAGCAACATTATCGTTGAAGCCGGTAAAAGGTTTAACTCACTCGCTTTCAATGCCACCGTCGGTCGACCAAGCAGCCGGGCGGCTTTCCTTGCCGACGTAGCGCGTCGCGCCACGACCGCCTGAATCGAATAACCAGAAGAAGACAACGCTAACGCCAGGGCAGTTCCCAGGCGGCCGGACCCAATTATCGAGACGGAGGGTTTTAATTTCGCTGAGTGGGCTGCTTTTGGCATCGACTGGGGCTATTCTAGCAACTTACAAAAGGGCGGGAGGTTTGTCCCTTTGAGGCCGGGTCGATTCTTAGGTTTTTCAAACCCGGTGGACTATAATCCAGTCTCAGACAACGGCCCCCAGGTAACTATCTCGTATTAGAAGTTTTAGAATAGGTAAGCGATATCGAACGCGCAACCTTGCTGCTGGCCACTCGCATCATAGACTGCGCGTCCGAAAATAGCGAAAACAGCTTCTAATAGTTCATCGCTACTGCTTCCTGGAATTGAAGTTTCGCCGCGCACTTAGACAACAATTTGCGGCCTTTGATGATAGTCTCGCGCGACTTCTCTTTTTTTGGCCGGTTTCGAAGTATTTGGAGGTTTCCGAAATGAACAATTTCTCCCGCGTCGCAACTGCCCTGTTGCTGGCCTCGTCCCTGTTCGCGAGTTCAGTCCGGGTTGTGGCCCAATCGACCCAGACGCAGGAACCGGCCAAGAGTCAGGCCCCGGCAAAAAAAGAAGATAGCAAGAAGGCTCAGGAGAAAGCGACTTCCACTTCGACTACTCCTGGCAAGACCCTGTCCACGAATGAAAACCCGAACATGATCGGGAAACGGAATATTAATAAGGGCATCATCGCCGGGATGAGCGGCTCCACAGAAAAAGAGGTTCGCTTGGGCCGGGAGCTGGCAGCCGAGGTTGACCGTCAGGCCAAGTTTGTAGATGACGCAGTGATAACGGAATACGTTAATCGCGTCGGGCAAAACATCGTCCTGAACTCCGACGCAAAGGTACCATTTACGATCAAGGTCATCGACTCAGATGAGGTAAACGCTTTCGCCTTGCCGGGCGGTTTCTTCTACGTGAATAAGGGTCTGGTGCTGGCTGCTGACAATGAAGCAGAGCTCGCAGGCGTAATGGCCCATGAAATTGCGCATGTGGCTGCTCGTCACGCCGTCGAAAACCAGAGGAAGGCCGAACTTACCCAGTATGCAATTCTGATCCCGGCCATAATTTTTGGCGGAGGTCTTGGTCAGCTGATTTACCAGGGCGGCGGCTTTGCCGCGCTCCTCGGGTTTATGAGATTTAGTCGGGGCGCGGAAGAAGAGGCTGACAAGCTGGGTGTCCAGTACATGTACGCCGCCGGTTACGATCCAACCGCAATGGCCACGATGTTTGAAAAACTGGAGGCTAAAAACAAGAAGAAGCCCGGTTTCATATCTAAGCTTTTCGCCACCCACCCGGCTCCTCCGGAACGGCGAGCAGCATCTCTCGCTCTCGCGGCACGATTCCCTGAGCGGGAGGAGTATGTAATAAGCAGCTCGGAGTTTCAGAGGGTCAAAGGTCGGCTGTTAAGACTGTCCAACGCGCGCGCGTCGACGGCCGGTGCACTTCCAGGGGCTGAAGAAGGAGCTCCGGGGCGACCCACACTTAAACGTCGCCAGCCGACACCGGATGAGCCCACCGCTACGCCGGATGCTGAGCAGAAACCCGCTGAGAAGCAGGAGGCTCCCAAGCTCAAGCGGAATGACGGCACCATCCCTACACAGCCTTAAGCCGAAGGGAATCGGCTAAATGAGGGGCTCCCTGGGCAAAAGCCGGGGAGCCTTTTCTATCTTAGATAGGCCCCGGTGGGGTTCCATCTCCGATCCGCATGAAAGCAGATCTTATCGTAGCTTGAACGTTTGAGTATCGCACCCGAGCCCTACCGCGCCTCGCTTCTAAAATTGAGTGCTATTTGTGAACCGGCGCTAATCTACTTCCGTACCAGCGATAATGGTCGCCTTGACAATATTCTCCAGCGTTTTGTATTCTAGCCGTTCGCGTTTTAATGGCTTAAAACAGAGATAGTTAACTATGTCGACATACTTCCCTAGCGGTAAAGATCTTGCGCTCAAACGAAAGTGGCTCGTGGTTGATGCAGCCGGCCTAACAGTCGGCCATTTGGCATCAGAGGTCGCATCAATATTAACTGGTAAACGAAACCCCCGCTGGACCCCTTTCATGGACATGGGCGACAACGTAATCGTAATTAACGCCCGGCGGGCGGTGCTCAAGGGTGCAAAGATTGATCAAAAGATCTACCGGCATCACACTCACTATCCCGGTGGCCTGCGAGAAGTCTCGGCGCGGAATATGTTCGCCAAGCGTCCGGAGCGAGTGCTGGAGTTGGCGATTAAGGGTATGTTGCCAAAGAATAAGCTTGGCAAGGCCATGGGGAAGAAGCTTAAGATTTATCCCGATGCGGACCACCCACACACGGCCCAACGCCCGCAACCCCACGAATTCACTTCACGTTCAAATCAACAATAACAAAGTCGAGTAGATAAGAGGACGATATAACTGTGGCTGAAATTCAATACTACGGAACAGGACGACGAAAAACCTCGACCGCGCGAGTCTATCTGCGGCCGGGCGCCGGTGAAGTTCTGGTCAATCGCAAGCCCTTCGATACGTACTTCCCCAACGAGACATTGCGCATGATCATCCGTCAGCCGCTTCAATTGACTGAAACGACTACTAAGTTTGACCTGTTGATTAATGTTAGCGGCGGTGGGCCGTCAGGTCAGGCAGGTGCGATTCGCCATGGCATTACCCGCGCGCTGATGGAGTTCAATGCTGATCTTCGTCCGATGTTAAAGCAGGCGGGACTGGTGACGCGCGATCCGCGTATCAAAGAGCGCAAGAAGTATGGCCAGAAGGGCGCGCGCAAGCGCTTCCAGTTCTCAAAACGATAGCAGAATCTGGGATTTCGGTTTCGGATTTCGGATTTGAAATCGTCGCCGTCGGTTGTTTGATTTTTCATTGCGGTTTTGCGAGTTGGGAAATTCGAAATCCGCAATTCGAAATCCGCAATTCTTAAAACCATTGTCGGGGCTCGGATTGGTTGCTCTCCAGCGAGAGGGCGGTGGAGTCTCGGTGAGTACATTAAACCAGTTCACAAAGGAGAATAAGTTTGGTTTCGGTTACGATGAAAGAACTTCTGGAGGCTGGCGTACACTTCGGCCACCAGGTACGGCGTTGGAACCCGAAGATGAAGGAATACATCTTTGGTGAGCGCAATGGCATTTACATTATTGACCTGCAGAAGACCCAGCGCATGTTTAGGGAAGCGATCAGCTTCGTCACCAACCTGATCGCTGAAGATCGTGGGAAGACAGTTCTCTTCGTAGGTACCAAGCGTCAGGCTCAAGACGCCATCCGGGAAGAATCGGAACGCTGTGGCCAGTATTACGTGAATCAGCGCTGGCTGGGCGGTCTGCTGACCAATTTTCAAACCGTCCAAAAGTCAATTAAACGCCTCCGGGATCTGGAAGCGATGCAAACTGATGGTCGCTACGAAAAGCTGACCAAGAAGGAGCGCATCAAACTCGACCGCGAACGGGAAAGCTTGAACAAGAACCTTTCCGGTATCAAGACGATGGGCCGGCTCCCGGATGCGATTTTCATCATCGATGTCCGCAAGGAAGAGATCGCAGTCGCCGAAGCGAACCGGCTGGGCATCCCGATTGTGGCCGTCGTGGACACGAATTGCTCTCCTGAAGGAATTGATTATGTAATTCCCGGGAACGACGACGCTTTGCGCGCGGTGCGACTTTTTGCTTCTCGCATTGCCGACTCGATCCTTGAGGGTCAGCAAATAGCGACGGAAGGTGGAGTGGCGATAGCCCCCACCGAAACAGGCGAGGCAGGTGAGAGTTCGGAGGCTGGTGAGGCGACCGGAGAAGCGCCCACTGCGCCTGGAGCGGAGTCTAACAATGGGACTCCGGGCGATCAAACACCTATTCCCGAGGCGCAAGCTATCGAAGCGGGCGCTGCGGATGAAAGTGCCGAATCTGTGGTGGCGGCGAGCTAGCAGATAGTTTAGATTTCTTATTCATCGGCGAGCGCAGCCTTTAAGCGGGAGTTCCGCCGGGCTGCGCTTTTCGTTAACACGCAGCATAGACTTCAGTCTGTCACGCAAGGTAGACATCACCGACTAACGTCTATGCCACTTAATAATCGGAGAAATTTGCGATCATGGCAGAAGTAACTGCAGCCGCCGTCAAGCAACTTCGCGAGAAGACCGGCGCGGGGATGATGGAGTGCAAAAACGCGCTGGTTGAAGCAGAAGGAAATGAAGAGAAAGCAATAGATATCTTAAGAAAGCGTGGGTTGGCCTCCGCAAGAAAGCGCGAGGGCCGCATCGCTGCCGAGGGAATTGTCGGTTCTTATATACATATGGGCGGCAAGGTGGGCGTACTGGTTGAGGTGAACTGCGAGACCGATTTTGTGGCGCGCGGTGACGAGTTTCAACAGCTCGTCAAGGACGTCGCCATGCATATCGCCGCCGCTGAGCCACGCTATGTTTCGCAGCAAGACGTTCCCGGTGAAGCCCTGGAAAAAGAGCGGGAGATTGCCCGCGCGCAGGCCAGAAACGATCCGAAGAACGTCAGCAAGCCGGATCAGGTTATTGACAAGATTGTCGAGGGCCGGCTGCACAAGTTTTACGAAGAAAATGTACTGATGGACCAGCCATTCGTTAAAGATCCGGCGAAGACGATTAGCGAACTGGTTACCGAAAAGGTAGCAAAAACCGGTGAGAAGATTACCATTCGTCGGTTCACACGTTACAAGATGGGCGAAGGGCTCGAACGACGGGATGAAGACTTCGGTGGGGAAGTCGCATCACTCATCGGTTAGTTTCGTTGCGCACTGCACGTTTGACTGACGCCTTCCTTCGTCAAAGAAACCAATGGTTGCCGAAAAACCGAAAACGAATGTAGCTGCGCTGGCATATCGGCGTGTTCTGTTGAAAATTTCGGGAGAAGCCCTGATGGGCGAGCAGAACTATGGTATCGATGTGGATGTCGCTCGGACAGTGGCTGAAGAATTAAAAGCCGTGCACGCTTTGGGCGTGCAGGTCGCGGTGGTGGTCGGCGGTGGCAATATTTTCCGGGGCGTCTCGAAGAGCGCTGGAAACATGGACCGTTCTTCTGCCGACTACATCGGAATGCTGGCCACGGTAATGAACGCCGTGGTCCTGCAAGATGCGTTAGAAAAGCTTGATGTGCAAACCCGCGTGATGTCAGCCATGGACATCCCACAGCTCGCCGAGCCCTTTATCCGAAGGCGCGCTGTGCGACACCTTGAAAAAGACCGCGTAGTGATCTTTGCCGCCGGTACCGGTAACCCTTACTTCACAACTGACTCGGCTGCCGCCCTGCGTGCCCTCGAAATTAAGGCAGACATTATTCTCAAGGCTACCAAAGTCGATGGCGTGTATTCGGCCGATCCAATGCTAGATTCCACGGCGACCCGGTTTGATTGCATCACTTACCAGGAGGTCCTGGAGCGCCAACTGAAAGTGATGGACGCCTCGGCAATCTCGCTGTGCATGGACAATAACCTGCCCATCATCGTCTTCAATATGCGTCAGACAGGAAACATCCGGCGGGTGGTGGCGGGCGAGGAAGTTGGCACAAAGGTTTGCCTCGAAAAATAGTTTCGAGTTTCGAGTTCCGAGTTTGCCCATACTGAAACGTAAACTCTCTGTCTAACTCGAAACCTGAAACTCAAAACCCGAAACTCGAAACTGAAACCGGCGGAGTATACCGATGAGTGAGAAGGACGTAATCAAAGAAACGAAGCCTCGGATGGAAACAGTCATTGATGATTTCCGTCGTAAGCTGGCCACCGTGCGCACGGGTCGCGCTGCCGTGAGCTTGCTCGACAACGTAATGGTCGATTACTACGGCACCATGACGCCGCTCAATCAAATGGCTTCCGTACACTCCCCCGAACCGCAGATGCTGACGGTACAGCCCTGGGACCAGACCCAACTGATTGCGGTTGAGAAAGCTATCCGAAGCTCGGACCTTGGGTTGAACCCGTCAAACGACGGGAAACTGGTGCGCATTCCCATTCCCCCCTTGACTGAAGAACGCCGTAAGCAATTAGCGAAGCAGGTGCACGAGATCGCCGAGGACCATCGCACGGCGACGCGTAACATTCGACGCGACGCCAACGAGCGCCTCAAAAAGATGCTTAAGGATAAACAGATTTCCGAAGATAACGAGCGGGACGGTTTAGAGGAAGTGCAGAAACTCACCAACAGTTACATCGGCAAGATCGACGATCTTACAAAATCAAAAGAACACGAGATCACTAGCGTGTAGGTTGAGAGCGTCAGTTCCGATTATCTGTGATCTTCTAACTGAGACTCACGACGGCAATGTTGACGTCGAGATTAGATATCCCCTATCATTCGGCCACCTCGCAGTACCATCGGTTTTTCAACTTACGTTTTACGATCCACTAATAAGCTCCTGTGCAGAAGACGGATTCATATCATTAGAACCACGAATACTGAAGCTTCGGGTTGCCGTGCTGGAAAACGTTTCGTCACAACCAATTCGAATTGGAAATTTTCTCGTCCGTAAGTTCACGGACGAAACTCTACGGTCGCGCGAGGAAGAAGAAACCTCTCTGAAGGCGCTGAACGCTGAACAGCACTCGTTATTTCCCTTGGAAACACTTGGTCCTCGCGAAAGGTTAGTGTTGCCGCTGGATATGCCGATGGTATATCCGAAGGACAATTATGAGCCTTCTCCCAACAGCAACACGCTGAGTACCCTGCGCCGCAAACTGGCATCAGGGGCGGTCGTTACGGTTCCGGCTGGAGAGTCTGGGGAGATTTTCGCTCTCGAGAGTGGGCGGCTGCTCGAACTGTTGAATAAGCCACAACGGAATCAGATGCGAGAGAAGGAATTAAGAAGGAATATGTCTTCGAACCCTCCGTGAGCATAGAGAGCGTTATGGTAGATGGTGTTAGTTATCCGTTCAGACAGTTTGATACGAGCAAGCTGATGATAAGCAGCGGTGGCAATGAGATAGGTAGTTGCCCGTTCGTTTATACCTACTCCGAGCGCGGGAGGTGGGAAAGCGAAGGACACATTTTAGACGGCAGAAACGGTTTCCTCAAAGAATCGACAGATGAGAAACAACTAAAGAGGGTTTGATGGGAGAGTGTTGATTAAAGAGGAAGATCCCGAGGTGTCGTTCATTGATTTTGTAATTTAAGGCGAAGTCACTTGATGGTACTGAGAAGCTGCTCTACCCGAGCAACAAAACCTTGCGTTTTCAGGACGGCGACTATTTGAAGATGAAACAGGGAGAGCAAATAGAGATCAAGTTTGATGTGGCCTCAGGGGTTTTTGCCAGCACCTTCTCTATCGTCTCTCGAGGTTATTACGTGCCGTTCAAAACGCGCATTCGAACAAAAGGGTCTTATAGCAGCTCAAAGAAAAAGTAACCACCTGCTGGGCACGCGAGAAAGACCACCTCATGAAGAGCGGCCCTCTCTAAGTCACCTGCCGGTGGTGAACGTTTACGGAATCGCGAACACATCGTCGCCGATAGGTTGATTGAGCTTAATGTCCTTTACATTGTAGTCGGCGAAAAACGCTCCTTGGGGCATTTCCAGCCGCTGGGTGAAGTTCGTGGCGATGAGCACTCCATCCAACTCTTTCATTTTCTTGTTTTCAGTTCCGAAAGTGTAACCCCCGTACGGAATCAGAAAGCTCATGACCCTGCCCGTTGCAGGATCGACGTAGAAGTCAGTGACGTTGCCGTCTGGATCAGTGATGCGAAAGCCACGATGTTTCTTCTTGTCAGGGATCGCGGAGACTGCAAACCCGGTTTGATCGAACTTCACCAGCATACCCATTCCAAACTTGCTTAGCGGCGGCATATCAACGTTCGGCAACGAACTGTAGGACTGCTGGCCGTCGTAAATCATCTTAAAGCTCACGGCCGGCCGCGCATCAACTTCGATGCGAGTCTTATCTCCGGCAATCACAATAGAGAACCCCCCGGGAATAGACTGAGTCGAGTTTGGGGCATACAGATCCACTGAACCTCTCAGCACCACGCTCTTCAGGTTCCTAAACTTTTCGCCACCCTGCGCGGCAACCGCCGCACGTGCCAGATCCAGAGGCATAGTCGTCGCCGTGATGGCCGCGCGGGTTGTAGATCCGTTCCCGGCAGCCGGCGTTTGTGTTTTATCAGCCGCCACCTGCGCGTACGTGCCAACACGGGCGAATGATATGGCGGCAGTCAGGACAACTGCACCGAAGGTCTTGATGTTCATAAAACTTCCTTTCTAGAACAGCGCAATGTGAAAATTAACTCGGAATCTGTCACCGAAGCTCACCGGTGCCAGGTTCTGTGATTGCCTAGAAGTTGAAACGAATCTGGGCTGACACTCGCCGGTTGCCGGCGCCTGAGCCTCCTCCCCCAAAACCACCGCCGCCACCAAAGCCGCCAAACTGGCTGCCAAGCGACAAGCTCTCGCCAAATGATGGCGAAGACAACTGGCCAACCGGGTTCGAGAGGTTGACCTTATTAAACAGGTTCGAGAAGTTGACGGAAAATTGGATGCTATAGCGCTTCGCCTCAGCAGCTCCTGGCGCACCCACCTGGAAGGCGCCACCGCCGCCGCCTCCTCCTCGACCGCCACCACCACCTCCGCCGCCTGGACCGCCTCCGGCGCCGCTTGGAACACGCGGCACACCACCACCCCCGCCACCGGGACCTCCCCGACTTGCCCCGGCCGCATCAGCGGCTTGTCGACCTTGCGCACCCTGGCGTTGATTTGCCGCGTTACTGGACGGCATGTTACCGAAACTCCAAATCTTGCTGATACGCAGGTTGACTGCGAAGTAGCCTGGACCTTCCCCCAAGTTGCGAGGTATCAAAGCCTCGCCCGGGTTGGGACGCAGGTTGAAATTCCCGAAGCGCGTGCAAACAATATTGGCAGGCAGGTTGTTGCAATCAATGTTGTCAGCAGCAAAGGACGGACGCTCGGTAAACAATCGATCGAGATTAGTATCCTGGCCGGTAGTGATATTGAAAGGTCGACCCGATGAAGCGGTGATCAGCGGGTTGAAGCTAACCTGCCACGGCAAGTTTATCGTCCCAAAGAAATTGAACCGGTGACGAACATCGAACCCTGCCCGACCATATTCGCCAGTGAGATCATACGAATTGACTGGAAAGATACCGCCGCCCTGGCCGTCGGTATCGTTCTCCGTCTTGCTGAGCGAGTAGTTTGCAGAGAATGAGATGGTCCTATTGAATCGGTTGTTGAAACCGATGAACACCTGGTTCTGGTCAAAGCGGCCACTCGACTCGTATTGATAGATATCGCCGATGTTGCCAAAGGGACGCGTACCATTTGGGTTGAGTGGTGTAATAGAACCCGGCAGTGGAGCGTTAATATCCCGCGCGCGGATGACATGGTTCACATGAACGGTGTAGAAACCCGCGAACAGAGTGGTCCGATGGGGCAGTTGGCGCTCGACTTGGGCTCCGGCTACGTAGACCGTCGGTGCCTGGAGATCCTCAGCCACACGCCAGGTGATCTGGCGGGGAGCTAGATCTAAGATTGCGGTCGACGGCAGGTTCGGAAATCCATCCAGCGCACTTGGTAACGGAGGAATAAATGTGACGACACCGTTCACAGTTTCATACACCGGCCGCTCAGTCACAAAGAACTGCTGTTGAGTGACCCCATTGAACCTATTCGCGTTGAGTGTATTGCTTTCGCTAAAACGATTGTAGAAAACACCAGCGCCCAACCGGATCACCATGCTTGGTGGACGTGCGGAATCGGCTGCGCCTGGCGACCATGCCATAAACACTCGCGGGGCAAAGTTCGTCGGACTGTGAATATTGGTTTGGTTTTCGTAACGCAGCCCAATGCCAAGAGTAAGATTGGGACGGACGCGCCAATCATCCTGGACGTAAAGCCCGGTATCAAACTGACTCACACTGGCGTCTGGATTGCCGCTTGCGATACTAAACTGCGAAGCGCCGCCGCCAATTGCGCGGATCTGCGTTGGCGTCAGGCCGAGTTGCTGCCCCAGCAGAGTGCGACGATATCGCTCAAGACTATCTACGAATTCCGGCTGGGTAATAATGGGATTGTTATTAGCATCCAACGTGGGAACAAAGCCACCGGTGAAAACATAAGTGCCGCCGAAGTTACTAGGGTTGCTGTCTGTTATTCGCAACCCGCGCACGCGGCCACCAAATTTTAGGGCATGGCTACCTTTCTGCCATGCCAGGAAATTCTGCAGCTCCCACCGGCTACTACTGCTAAACGCGTGACCCACTTGTGAACCGCCGCTGATAAAGGCCCCACTCACATTGAGCACTGGAATAGTGTTGTCGCCCAAGCTCTCGTTACGGTTGCGTGAATACTGAAAACGCGTCTCATTGACCATTGAAGCGTTGAGTATCGCTGTCTCGGTAACGGTAAAGCTCTGCGAGGTAGAGAATATGTCGTAACCCCGTTCCGGCAGAGAAAAACCGGATACGCCAAAGTTTTCCGTCCTCGAGCGATTGTAGTTGTAACGGAACACGAGGGTGTTATTGGTATTGAGTTGGTAATCAATGCGGGGGTTGAAACTCTGGTTGCGCCGCGGCACGACAACGCCGAAGCCTTGATCAATGGGATTGAGATTCGGATCCAGCGTCCTGACATTCACCAACTCATTATCGTCAATCTCGCGTCGATCGAAGTCGACAAAGAACGATGCTTTCTTTTTGACTATCGGCCCACCCAGATTGCCTGCAAAGCTCCGGATTTGATAGGGAGTGCGACTACTGGAAAATGGGTTACGTGAATTCAGGCTCTCGTCCTCGAAATTGAAGAACGAACTGCCGCGGAGTTTGTCCGTGCCCGGCCGGGTGAGAATCTCGATACGACCCGAAGCCTGTTCGTTCTCGGCTGAAAAGGGATTCTGGTTGATACGGATTTCGCGGATCGATTCTTTCGGTGGCATCCGTCCGCCCGAGAATCCGTCAATGAAGATCTGGCCTCCATTCGGACCAACTGATGGTCCAGCGAGAGCTTGCAAAGCAGCGGCTAACTCGTCCGGGTCGTCGGGCAGGGCATCCAGGTCCTTTCCGGTGATGAGTGTCTGGTTGGCGTTGTTGGTGGCATCAGTGCTGATTGGGGTTTCAGCGGCCACCGTCACCTTCTGCTCTTCAATCGTGACGTTCAGTGTGAGATCCAAAGAACGACGTTGGCCAGCTGCAAGATCGACCTCCGTCTGTTCAGATGGCGCAAATCCCGGCGCGGCTGCCAAGACGAAATATTTGCCCGGAGCCAGTCCACCTAATGTGTAGAGACCCTCACTATTCGTTACTGTAGTTTTTGTCGTGCCGCTCGCATCGATGACCGTAATAGTGGCGCCAACAATCGAGGCCCCTAACTCGTCTTTGACCACGCCGCGCAACGTCCCTCTAGACTGCTGAGCAAAGACGGCCATCGCCGAAAATAAAACGACAAGACTGACAACTAAACCCTGGCGTAGAAAACTTCTCAAATGTTTCATGATTGACTCTGGGGAAAGCTTGAACTGTTCGAACCGTTGTTTGGTAGTTGGCTTAGGGCGACTCGCTCAGGGCAAACCAATTCCGAATTGAATTCCTGACCCTAAACCCGCAGCAGGATTGGGCGCTGATTGTCCACCGGGCTGTTGCTGTTGTCTCGCGGCCATCATATTGAGGAGTGTGTCCGCGCCGGTTACCAGCGAGATCGCTGTCAGCCGTGCAGGATCGGCCCCTTTGGTGCTTGAAACAATAATCGTGTCGCCTACCTTCACATCAGCTAACGCAATTGTCGGCAGTCGTTCCAACATTTCCTGGATGTTACCCCCACCCCCGCCGGGCCGACCACCGGCGCCACCTGGACCAGGCGTCCCACCGCCCGCTGGTTGCGGCCGACCGCTGCCCGGACCTTGGGTTGGTGCTCCGGCCTGTCCCGTTGGAGGGACGCCTTGTCCCGAACCGGGTCCGCGGCCAAACATCGCCATTTCTCCGGCTGCCGGAAACTTGCGTAGAACTGCGTCTTGTTTGATCACTACGGTCAGCGGCTGCTTCGTTTGCAGATCGCTGACTTTAATCTCCCCGGTAGCGGCGTCCACGGTGCTTACCGTACCGGCTACAGTACGAAACGATCCGGTCACGACCTTCTCCGCGGTGAACCGCAAGCCATCCGGGCTGCGTTCTCCGAGTGCGCGAAGCTGGTCACCTACCTTAACCTCGCCTATTGTGCCGGGTTTCGCTTCGCTAAATTTAATGGAATCGGGTGCGTACCGTCGCACATCCACTTTCTCAGCAACCGGAATAATTATCGACTGGGTCCCGGCCAACGAGCGACTAGAGATGGTAATCTCTTTTGTTTCGGGATTAACTGCTGAAACCACTCCCAGGATCCCACGTCTGCGCCACTCTGCTCGATCCGCCTCCTGCTTCTTAGCGATGTCTGCTTTGTTCATCACGATCAAAGCAGCAGCCGGTAAAGACTTCAAATCCTCTGAAACTTTGCCGCGAGCCCAAACGCGGTCGCCCTCCGCCACCTCTGTAAACGCGATCTTGTTGGCGTTTTTCAGCGTTGTCTCACCGGGCGCCAGTCGCATGTACACTGTCTTGTCGCTTACGGTGACGGTAACTAGAGACCCAGCGTCCGTCTTGACGATAAGTCGACTGGAGGTCGGATCAATCGCCTTGACCTCACCGATTGCGGAATTGGGTGTTATCCCATTGTCTGCCTGCCTGGAGGCAGGGACCGCCTGAGGCGTTTGCGCAGAAACGCCGGCAGTTCCGGCGAGCAAAGCGAGCACGATCACAATAAAGTGCGCTCTCATATTTCCTCTCTTCTTTTAAAAAGACACCGCGAACCGGTAGATTATGACAAGCACGAAAGCCTTAGCACCCAAAGTTATGAGCAAAAGGCCATCATTTTTTACGCAAGTACTGCGGCGAATGTTCTGAATAAGTGGTTTGGTCAGGCAAACTTGTGCGTCTTTCCCGGAGTAACTCCCTTCTCCAATTCCGGAAAGTTGCACAAACCTCCCCTCCTGGTACAAACCAGAAGGGTTTTGGATGCACCCAGAGCCGGAATTGTTTAAGTTTTTTAGGGTCGAGAACTGGCCAAACTGGGTCGGGATCGGCCCCAACCAATACGATATCGCGCGGTGAGGGCCAGACCGAGGCTGGTGACAATCGTGACCGCAACCACGAGGGGCCAAATATAAGGCAGTGACGAAAGGGCTATCCAAAACGAGGTTCCCAATAGCAGTGCAACCGATTCGGAATTCCTGCCAATCGGCAGGAACTTGCGTTGCAACCAGCGGCCAGTAGCGGCGGAGATGACAACTCGCCCAAAAACCCAGACGAGAAGTATAAAGAAGAAAGCGACCAAACCCACCAAAGCACTGAGGGGTGTCGGAAGGTAATGCAAGCTGAACGACACGCCGGCGCCAATCATCGCGGCGCCAACAAAACCGATTATCGCTACGCGTACGTTAGTTAACTGCAGGCGTGTTATCCCCTGGCTTATAGTTTCCGGCATTGCAGCCGTGAAGGCGAGCGACACCACGAACCAGAAAAGCACCGCCAGGATACGAAAGCCTACATAACTTGCCGACCATTGCGGCGCAACCATGTCCGTTGGATTGCGCATCATGTGGCGCAGCTCCTGCTCGTAACCTGCAAACATTATTGTCGTACTTGAAGCATTTCGATTTGGCGCCTGGCCACCATGTTTATAAGCTCCGCCAACAACAATGACGTCACCGCCAATTCGTGATCCCTCGAGCTGGATGACTGAGCCACCAATCGCAGCCACATCGCCCTCCACTGTGCCCTGAACGATTACGTCGCCTCCCAATGCAATCGCCCCATTCTTGACGGTTCCGGTGATCTTTATTGAGCGGCCCAAGCCATAAGCCATGGTCTCGCTCACACCTTCAACCAGATAAGGGTCGGCAGCGGGCGTGCTTGTGGCTACTTGCGCTTGAATGGCGATGAACAGGGAGAAGACCAAAAGCAATAGGCGGCTGGCCCGGTACACTAGCTGAATTAAGAGGGCGGTTCCCAATCGGGCATCCCACCTGGGGTGGTGGAATTGGTCGTAGCGGTTATGTAGCACCGTTTCATTCATTAGTGCTGAAGTTATCCCCATGCAAAAGGCTCACTACTCGTAAAGACGCATCTCGTGATGTCTGTGATAGCTGGAGATCAGGAGTGAGAGCAACACGACGCCAAGCGCTAGCAAAAGTAAAGCCAGGCCAGCGAACGGCGATTCTGGAACAAGCCCTCCGCTGATAACTCGCGAAATTACCGTCAAACCTACTGCGGCATCGTACAGCGTCGTCCAAAGCAACCCAAAGATCCCGAACAGCTGACTGGCTACGGTCCGCCCACTGAAAAACACCGCTTTGCTTGCAGCCGCACCAAGCAGGGCAAATGAGGCGAGCGCTAGAATCAGGCAGAACCGAAAAGCGCGCTTATGTTCGCGGCGATCTCGGACACCGCTCATATCGCTCTCGGCCCGGGCCGCTACAATCTGAGCGAAGTTGCTGGGCACCGGAAGATCAGGAGCCAGGGTGAGGGTAGCGTCTAGCTCACACAAGAAAAGTCGCTGTGCGGTCAGCTCGCCATTGCATACTTGGCATTCCAACAAGTGCTGTTCGAAGAGCGCGCCCGCAGACGCTTCGAGCTCGCCCTCAAGATAAGCGGCGATTTCCCCCTGACCTAGATGGTTTCCATTATCCATCGTCATAACCGGATCACATGCTGGTAATGCCGCGGCCGATAAATTGCTGCCGCATCATTTCGCGCGCTCTGAACAATCGGTTCTTAACTGTTCCCAGCGGCAACCCTGTGACTTCAACGATTTCCTCGTACGTAAGATCTTGGGAATGACGCAAAACAATCAATTCACGATACGCGTTTGGAAGCGAGCGGACGACGGCTTCGATCTCAAGGCGTCGTTCCCTTCGTTCACTTTGCTGCTCAGGGCTCGGGCTACCACTCTCGATCGGTAGTTCGTATTGATCGCCCTCTATTCCGCAGCTCAGTGATCGTTCGCGTCCAGCGTTTCGCCGCAGGTGATCTACTGCCGCGTTGTGTGCAATCTTGTAAATCCACGTCGAGAACTTAAACTCAGACCGGTAACGTGCGAGTGAACCGTAAACCTTAATGAAAATCTCCTGAGTTAAGTCGAGTGCGGCTTCGTAATCGCCGACCATCCGGCAGACATAGGCCGAAATCGGGCGCTGGTAACGCCTAACAAGCTCTTCGAAACTGCCTTCAGCACCGGTCGTGGCTGTGGCCACTAAATCACGGTCGGTAAGGTTTTTCCAAAGGATGGAGGATGCAGTCATGCTCATGATGCCTGGGTGTTACGTTTGCAGAACCAGGAATGTTTCAGCTAGGCTTTCCTCTACAACGAGAGCGCGGCCAGTCCTGCGGGCGCGGCAATGGCGTCAAAGCTTAACTCTCTCGTGGGGAGATTCAGTCCGAGGTCTTCCGCCTCAAGTGCGCGCAGGCTGCCTCCCAACGTTTCGTTAACGATTTCACTCGCCCGAGCCTTGCTAAAACCATTGCCCGTGACCAGCAGACCAGACAACATTTGGCCGCTCTCGGCAGTGCCCGAGGCACGGCGATCACGGTAGAAAAGCAACACCCGATAAAACTCGTCTTCGCGTTCCTCTTCCGCACACAAGATACTGCGCAGGATTATTGGCTGCTTGTCCCGAAACACCATGGCAGTGAATCCCTCTTCTGAAGAGCTGACCAGCAGCGTGTCGCCCTTAAATCCATTGCCCGTAAGCCACTGAGCTTCACCGAGATGGCGCGGGAGGATCAGCCCGGCGCGCCACCCAAGGGTGCCGAAGACATCCTCATACTCTGCGAGCACGGTCACTCTGGTGGCGACAACTAGGTAGCGATCTCTCCCCTGCGGATCTTTAGGAAGGGCTTGCCTCGACACCGAAAGCTCATTCAGCGGGACACCGAAGCCACGATCCATCTTCCATGCCAGAACTTCTTCCAGCTCTCGCTGAGAGCCTGGACGGGTCTCAAGCGTAAGGATCAGAGCGCGAGTAGCGGCTCCCGGCAACGTGACTGACCACCTTTTTTGCCGGATCAAACCAGCACTGGCGGCTAATTCAGAGAGGGCAGTTGCTAATTCGGATCTATCGGGAATGTTGGGGTTATCGAAGTTTGGTTGTATCAGCGACTCGCCCAGGTTGATAGTCGCAGCGCGCCGCAGGCTATATCCCTTGCCACGAGCGCGATCGACTTCAACAATGGAAGCTATGCCCTTTTCAAGACCCAGCGCAGTCGATGGGTACCATGGCCTGGTTAGTTTTGAGAATACGTTAGGCACGATAACTTTCGATTTCTGATTTTTGATTTTTGGTTTCGATCCAGTATTTGTAGCTCGACGGGGCCCGACTCAAAGGCGTCGGCGGAGACTTTAGGAACAAATCAAAAATCACAAATCAAAAATCCAAAATACTCTTCTACCACTCGGAGTACGGCGTGCCTTCGGATGAGACGTCGGGTGAAGCGCTGCGCACGTTAATTACCCCTTGTTCGCCGGAGGTCGAATTTGGATCTTCTCCCGTCTCTACCGTCCAGTCTTTCTGGCTGGTAAAGGGATCAACCGGCAGCTCGCGCATGTAATTCTCGGTAACGAGATCTTCCAATGACTGAGGTAGCTTGCCTTTATCTGCCGCATACTGATCAAGCAAAGAGCGCATCTTGTAAAGATCGTCGCGCAACACTGCCTCCCGTGCGGCCATAATAGTTCTGCGATATTGGGGCAGAGCGATCGCCGCGAGAATAATGATGATCGAAATTACGATCATCAATTCCAGCAGGGTAAAGCCGTTCGAGAGACGGGGAGACACGGAGACACGGAGACACGGAGATGGAAGGAAAAAGGTCCTATCTCCCCCTCTCCGTGTCTCCCTTTCTCCGTGTCTCTGTCCCAGGTTACCAGTCACTGTACTTCTCTCCATTGAGCGCAGTCTCATTCGATTTCGAGCGTACATCGAAGACATTTTCACCGCCCCATGAGCCGGCATCGGACGTGTCGTAACACGAGCGCAGATCCCACTCAGCTTTGCCGGTCATCGGATCAACCGGGATCGCACGCAAATAGACCTTTTTCTTGGTTGACTTATCCTGCGACTCCAGAAAACCCGGGGTTCCACGCAACCCTTGCCCTCCAAGTTGTCCGGCACCGCCACGCGGAATCACATTCACTCCGCTAACGAGTGTTTCAAGATCCGGCGGATATCGATCCGGATTATCCACTCCGAAAATGGTGCAGTCAGAGACCGCTACCCTGCTGCGAGGGTCGATCTGAGGAGGTGGCCCCTGCCCGGTTTGGGGCGGCGTCACACCTCCAGTGCAAACCATTCCCACGGTGTCACGGTGAAACTCATCGATTGCGATGCGCATCTGGCGCAGGGTATCGCGCAGTTGCTGCTCCCGCTGACGTTTGACGGAAACCTTGACCAACGGCATCACTCCGAGTGTTAGTATCGTCATGATCGTTATCGTCATGACCAACTCAATCAGCGAGAAGCCGGATTGTCCAGACATGGGCCTTAAACCCGAGCGCACTGGTAACAGAGTGACGCGGCGACCAGTAACCCCAATTGCCTTCACCGTGTCGCCGCGTGGCAGCGTGTCCGCGTTTCTTTGTTTCCGGTAACGCTCCATCTACTGCTTTACTGTTGTAGGCCCTTCTACCAACTTGAGTGCGACCTCGCGTCCGTCTGCCGCCACAAGATGCATGTTTCCTTTATCAAAAATTATTCCGGTGTCTCCAGGTCCAATCGCTTCCAGTTGAATAAACGCCAGAGATCCCGAACCCTGCATCAATGCAGCACCGTTCGCAGAGATGGAAATCAGGCACATTCCCGAGGGATCTACGGACTGTGTCAACATCGGCGCTTTTCCATTCGGAAAAAGAAGGCCGTATGAAACTGCAGTCACCTTTACTACTTTAGGATCAAATCTCAGCGCTACGACCGCGAGACTTAGCGCGACATTAGAGTTGAGCTCGATCGCGAAACGTCTCTTGTCACCGATCTTCAGCACTTCATTGGCCGGCATCAAGCTGAGTTGCGCAGTTCGCAAACCGTTTCGAGTTGTGCTGGCGGTCGCATCAATCGGCGTTGGCAAGCTGCTGAGAGCCGCGTTCTGCGTACC
>JBHENP010000045.1:0-573 GCA_046261995.1 Pyrinomonadaceae bacterium | reverse complement strand
AATTAATAACCGCCAGCTCCGTCGCTGATTGGTTGCTTATCAGGGACTTTGGCGCGGGCACGAACGCCGGCAATTCTTCAGCCGCTGGTGGCTTTGCGCTAGCGGTTTGCGCTACGCTTGAAGGCGCAGCAGCGTTTAGGGCCCTCGCCTCAGGAGAAACCGGCTGGGTGTTGGCGGGTGATGCTCCGGCAGGCGCCAGCTGTAAATTCCGCGCCAGCTCGGTCGAGGTTGCGGGCCGGCCAAACGGCGCAGGTTCAACATCACGCAGCTGGACCACCGCGTTCCTTGGCAGCCGGCGGGCGGCGGCAATCTGGTCTTCACGATCTGACTCGACAATCATAGCCTCGAGAGAGCCGGTTGTTGGCGACTGCAAAGTTCCGCTCGGCCGCATCTCTTCGTCACGTGGAGTCACAGCAGGTGCGCGCAACACGCGCGGCGTGACGGCAATGACAATATCTATCCGCCGATTGTCGCGAGTTGGAGATGTAAATAGACGACCAAGAATCGGAATCCCGCCAATCCACGGCAGCCCGCGACGGCCGTTGGTCTGAACGTCCTGAGCCACGCTCGCAA
>JBHENP010000044.1:20278-41695 GCA_046261995.1 Pyrinomonadaceae bacterium | reverse complement strand
GTTCTGTACTCGAGTGGAATTTCGACGGTCAAAACCGCACCAGTACCCGTTGCGGGTTGGCTCATGATGTTGTATGAAACGCCTTGCTAGAATAGTATAAAATTGCCGCTCAAGAGATATTCTGCTCGCGTCCAATCAATCGTTTCCCAAGGAAGGCATATGAAACTGATTACTCAGGCATTTGTAATGATTGCCGTGGCTGCGCTTGGTTTGCTTGCAGTCAATCCGGAGGCGCAAACGGTCGCCGAGGTAGTTTTTAAGAACGGGAATATCTATACCGTCAACTCCGGCAGGCCAAAAGCTGAAGCCGTTGCGGTGAAAGGTGACCGCATTGTGTATGTCGGATCAAATGACCAAGCGCAGAGGTACGTGGGCAAAAGCACCCGCATCGTAGACCTGCTGGGGAAAACTGTGGTGCCGGGAATGACGGATGCTCATCAGCACCTCCCCGGCGTTGGTTTCCGTGAAATGACTTTAAATCTCGAAGGCGTTATCAGCCTTGAAGACTTTTTGCAAAAAGTGAAAGCGCGCGTTGACCAGGCAAAACCGGGCGCATGGGTAACTGGTCGAGGCTGGATTGAAACCTTCTGGAAACCGCCGGTCTTTCCGACTCGCGCGGACCTCGACAAAGTTGCCCCAAACAACCCCCTAATTCTTACGCGTGCCGATGGTCATGCTTCGGTTGTCAACAGCGCTGCCCTGAGGACCGCTGGTGTCGATAAGAACACACCGAGTCCGTTCGGTGGGGAAATCTCAAAAAACAAAGAGACGGGAGAGTTAACCGGCATGTTATTGGACGCCGCGCAAGGATTGATCAGGCGTCATATTCCTGCCACTAGTCCCGGTGACGCTGAACGCGCAATAGAGCTGGGCGTCAAGCGTAATCTCGAGCTTGGCTGGACACAGATTCAGGATGCTGGGGGCGGCTACCAGGAAATCGAAACGTACAAAAAGCTCTACGGCGAAGGCAAGATCAAGTTGCGCATCTACAAGGCCGTTCATGGACCGGGCCCAAGTGCCGCGCGGCTGCTGACGGAAGGGCCTGCGATCGGCGAGTTCGATAACCGGTTTACGCTGCGGACGATCAAAGTCGTTTCTGATGGCGCGCTCGGTTCGCGAGGCGCGGCGCTACTAGCACCCTATTCAGACGCCCCCGATACCTCGGGGTTTCTAACCGTCAAACAGGAAGAGTTGCGCCCAATGCTGCAGACGGCGCTGAAACTAGGTATCCAGGTAGAGACACACGCCATTGGCGATCTCGCCAATCGCTTCACGCTCGACGAATATGAGAAAGCATTTAAGGCCGTGCCGCGCGAACAACGCAAGATCGCGGAACCCCGCTGGCGCATTGAGCACGCGCAGATAGTCGACCCCGCAGACATGCCACGCTTTGCTCAACTGGGTGTGATTCCTTCAATGCAACCCTCGCACGCAATCGGGGACTTGCACTTTGCGCCAAGTAGAGTGGGAATCCCACGTCTGGTCGGGGCTTACGTGTGGCAGACGTTTATCAAATCGGGTGTAGCAGTTGCAGGAGGCTCGGACGCGCCGGTGGAGCGTGGTGAGCCGATGATTGAATTCTACGCAGCGGTGGCGCGCAAGGACCAGAAGGGCTTTTCCGGCGAGGGTTGGCATCCTGAGGAGGCTGCCACTCGCGAACAGGCGCTGAAGATGTTCACGATTTGGCCCGCCTTCGCTGCCTTTGAAGAAAAAATTCGCGGCTCAATCGAAGTGGGAAAGCTTGCCGACTTGACAATCCTCTCAGCCGACATCATGAAAATTCCTGAAGCGGAGATTTTGAAGACGCGAAATATGATGACCGTGATTGGCGGGGAGATTGTTTTCGAAGCGAAGCCGTAGAATAAGTGAAAACCCTCTAGGCAACGCTCACCAAGGCAGTTTCACGCAAAGACGCAAAGGGGGCAAAGACGCAAAGATACGAAATGTTGGACCGATGAACCCGTCTGCGTTTCTTTGCGCCTTTGCCCCCTTTGCGTCTTTGCGTGAACCCGACTTTCGAGAGCGTAAACGTTGAGTTTTCAAAAAGGAGTACGATCGACAATGAATAATCTCTCACTTGCTCATAAAGGTTCGCGCCGCCGATTTCTCTCCCTCGCCGGCAAAAGCGTCGGTCTTGCCGCCCTTTCTTCATCGACTGTTGCGTCTCTTCTAAGTGAAGTCCGAGCGGCAACAAAAAACCTTGAGCATCTATCGCCGCAGCAGGTGGCGATGGATGAAGACTATTGGTCCGTTATTCAAAGATCTTTTTCCGTGACCCGCGGGATCATCAACTTGAACAACGGCGGTGTCTCGCCCAGCCCTCGTATCGTTACTGAAGCGCTGGTGCGTTACATCTGGCAACAGGAGGATGCGACGGCTTACACCATGTGGCAGATACTCGAGCCACAATCGGAAACGATTCGGACCGGGCTGGCGGAGTTATTCGGGTGCGACCGCGAAGAAATCGCCATCACCCGAAACGCTTCCGAGTCCCTGGAAATCCTTTTGATGGGCAGGGACTTCAAGCCGGGCGACGAGATTCTCACTACGACGCAGGATTACGGTCGCATGGTAACTACTTTGCGCCAGCGCGAAAAGCGTGAAGGTTTGGTTCTGAAGTTGGTCAAGATACCGATCCCACCCAGGAATCTTGACGAGATCACCGCAGCTTTTGCAGCGGGGATTACCGGCCGCACGCGTCTAATCCTGATGTCGCACATGGTTAACATCACCGGCCAGATCACGCCCGTGAAAGCTGTCTGTGAAATGGCGCGCGCCAAGGGAATCGAAACGATTGTCGACGGCGCTCATTCCTTTGCGCAATTTGATTTCAAGCAAAAGGACATTGGCTGCGATTACTTCGGCACCAGCCTGCACAAGTGGCTTTACGCGCCCAAGGGTTCTGGTCTGCTTTACGTTAAACGCGACAAGATTCCAAAGATCTGGCCTTTGATGGCAGCTGACTCGACTCAAGCCTCGGACATCCGCAAGTTTGAGGAGATTGGCACGCATTCGGCTGCACCCCGGCTGGCGATTGGCGAAGCCCTGCTTTTTCACAATGGGTTGGGAGGAAAGCGCAAAGAAGCCCGCCTGCGTTATCTGTCCCGCTACTGGATGAATCGTCTCAAAGATATACCGAAGGTGAGCTTCAACACTTCATTCGACGACAACCAGTCGTGCGCCATAGCCAATATTCACATAGAAGGCACGAACCCTTCGGCCATCGGGAGTTATCTATTCGACAAACATCGAATCTTCACCACGCCTATCATCCATGACGAATTTAGAGGCATCCGTATCACGCCCAACGTGTATACGACGCTGGGCGAGTTGGATCGGTTCTGCAACGTGATGGAAACGATTGCGCGCAAAGGTTTGCCGGCCTAGAGCAGTCACATTGACACCCCGTCAGTTTTCTCATAGAGTCCGCACCCAGCCCAGTATTTCATTCAAAATTCCGACGGTAACTTCGTTTGCCGCAAACATGGTTGGGATGGCGCGCCCCGTACAGCCCGCCCGACTCTAACCTCCGGTACGGAAAGGAGAGCTCCCCATGAAACTTCGACGTGCGCTAATTGGTTCGTTAGGACTGCTTGTTTTGATTGTGGGCATTTCGGTGTTCGCTCAAGTTAATCGTCCGTACCGCAACGGTTCTGCCTGGAACGTTGCGTTTATTAGAATGAAACCCGGAATGGAAACGGCTTATCTGAATTACCTCGCAGGATCGTGGAAGGCTAATCAGGAGGCCTTGAAGAAGGAAGGAATAATTCTTTCCTACAAAGTCCTCACAGTCGAGGGCCACACACCTGGCGAGTGGAACGTTATGCTCATGACAGAATACAAGAACCTGGCAACGATGGAGGCTAATGAGGACAAGGCAGATGCCCTTTCTCAAAAGGTTGTGGGCGATGATGAGAAGCAGCGTCAAGGTTACAGAGAGCGCCTGGAGATTCGCGAGGTGATGGGCGAGCGTTTGGCTCGTGAGATTGTCCTCGAGCCAAGGAGCAGGTAACCAGGAGGTTGCCCAGTAAAGGCTGTCTAATTTTAGTTAACGACGCGCCGCTCTCCAACTTGAGGGCGGCGCTTTGATTCCCTGGGTGAATTTTCGCCACGCTATTCCCGGCTGGGTCGAATCCAAAGGAGACACCAAGTTGTCGCAAACGATTTCGAGGCGCGCACTGCTAAGAAACGGATTCAAGGCTGGAGTAGGGTTGGTTGTTTTCAGTCAAATGCCCGGCATAGGATTGTCTGCATTCGCGAATTCTCAAGATAAGGCCGAGCGGTTTCAATCAGCCTTCAAACGACTCGACGCATTTATAGCCCAACACATGCAGGACACTGGCGCACCCGGAATGACACTCGCGCTAGCAGATCGCAGTGGACTCCTACGCACGTCGCAGTACGGTTTTGCAGATTTGAAAGCGGGAGTAAAAGTTGGCCCGCAGACGTTGTTTGAGATTGGATCGATCTCCAAATCGTTCGTGGCACTGGCAATCCTGAGCCTGGCAGATGAGGGAAAGATCGATTTGCATAAACCCGTCATCGAGTACCTGCCTTGGCTAAAGATCGAATCCAAGTACACGCCGTTTACCACACATCATCTGCTGACTCACACAGCAGGCCTTTCCGCCGTGCCGCTGTTGATGCGGGTTGCTCCAACTGCCCTGATAACGGGCTCGGAGCCAGGATCACGCTTTCTCTATTCGAACATAGGTTACGTGCTGCTCGGTTTTTTACTGGAAGCCATCGACAAACGCCCCTTCCCGGAAGTGTTGTCCAAGCGCGTTCTCGAACCGTTGGGAATGACTGCCAGTGCCCCGGTGATAACTAACGCGATCAAGGAGAGACTGGCAATTGGGTATCGTCCTCTCCATGAAGATCGACCTTTCCCGCGCAGAGGCACGCTGGCTGAGGCGCCCTGGCTGGAAGTCCCCGAAGCCGCGGGCAGCGTAGCGGCAACAGCTGGAGATATGGTGGCGTATCTGCAAATGCTACTGAATCGGGGCGTGGGTCCTCGAGGGCGAGTGATCTCGGAAAAGAGTTTTCAGTTATTGGTCAAGCCCATTATCTCAGCACCATTTCGCGGGGAAGCTGCGAGCTATGGTTATGGTCTCTGGACCAGCGATGGCAACAACCGCACGCTCGTACGCCATACAGGCGGGATGGTCGCGTTCAGTTCGGCAATGTATGCCGACCTGACTGACGGGTTCGCAGCCTTCGCGTCGGTGAATGTTAATTTGCGCGGCTATCGACCCGTGGCAGTCACCCAGTACGCTCTCGACCTGTTGCACGGAGCTTCCCGCAATCAGGAGTTGCCCGCCCTTCCCGCACCACAACCCAACCCTAGCAGTATCAGGAACGCTGCCGACTATGCCGGCACCTTCACCGCACCCGACGGGAAAAAGATCGTGCTGATTGATCAAGCCGATAAGCTGATACTGCAGCACGGAAGTCAACGTATCGTGCTGGAACAGGCGGGCCGGGATCGTTTTATCGTCAAGCACCCCGAATACGAACTGTTTACTCTGGGATTCGGGCGCGATAAGGACGTGATCGTCGAAGCATTCCACGGTCCGAATTGGTGGACAAACGAACGCTACTCGGGACCAAAAGTTTTCGAGTATCCAAAAGAGTGGGACAGTCTAACCGGACGCTACCGATCCGATAGTCCATGGTATGGAAGTACGCGCTTGTTTGTTCGTAAAGGGCGACTAATACTCGACGACCAGCAGTTTCTAATTCCGCTGGAGCCCGGCGTCTTTCGGCCACAAGGAGAGATCAATGCGGCCGAGCGCATAACCTTTGACACGTTAGTAAATGGCAAGGCTATGCACCTAAATTTCTCGGGTATCGATTTTTATCGCACCTTCACCCCGTAATGTCAGACCGAGGAGCGGTAGCGGATGGGCCAAAAAAAACATATTGTGGCCGCGAAAATCATTACCTCTGAGATATGCACTCAACTACAGAACAGGAAGCGATAGCGACCTGGCCGTTACCACAGACTCAAACTGTGTGGTACCGAAACGGCCAGGTCGCTACCGCTTCCTGTTCTGTAGTTAGTGATATTCTCATTTGGTTGCCGGGGTTAATACCACGACCATCTAAGCATAGCTGATGCTCGTAATGGGGTTCAGAACGACTTTCAGGGCGTAGAAAGGCAACAACCTAGTGAACCCGGCTACAGCCGCGCCGGTGCTTTTGTAATCGATGATTGGCGTTCGGAAGACGTGTACGTTTTTCATTTGCTGTTCCCTGCTGTTCGGAACGGCTGATGCAGCCGTGGCCAAGCCATGGCGAGGTATTGTGCCGCTGCGTTCGAAGCGTCCCCATGTGCGAAGAGCACTTGGTAAGCCAATTATTGGAGACGCGGGTGCGATTGAACTCTACGAGGAACAGGAGGGACGCATACAGGTGACGTACGCGCGCAAGCCCTGCGAGCAGGGATTACCTGCCGACTGGGGCAATTGGAAGGTCGCGCCTGGTACGGTCGTAAATATCAGCATCACTTTGCGCGAAGAGATCCCGGTTGCAAATCTAAAAATAAGAAACATCGAGAAGTACAAGTGGTACACCGGAGATTCGGGCGCAACCTACTATCACGACAAGCGCAGCGGCACGGAGTATCAGGTTCAGGATGGTATGGTTACGGCAATCGCCTATGGCCCAACCACCAGAGATCTTGCTCTTCGGTGTCGCAAAGATGTACCTCGGATACGATATTGAACTCGAACGTTAAAACGGAGAACTCAACATGACCAGTCCTGGCCTGCAACAGCCAACACCACAACTATTCTTTCAAACAGCAAATGCGTATCAACGGACGGAGGCTTTGAAGGCCGCGATCGACTTGGAAGTCTTTAGCGCGATCGGCGAAGGCAAAACAACCGCTCTCGAGATTGCCGAGCGAAGCCGCGCCTCTGAACGCGGTATTCGAATTCTTTGCGATTTTCTTTGTGTCATGGGTTTTCTAACTAAGGACGCTAGAAGCTACCAACTCACCCCGGAGTCCGCCCTCTTTCTGGACATGCGTTCGCCGGCCTACCTCGGCGCCAGTCTTGAGTTTTTGCTCTCACCGATGCTCACCGAAGGATTCAAGAATCTTACGGGGGCCGTACGAAAGGGTGGCACCGTTGCATCGGAGGAAGGGACAATCGCGCCCGAGCATCCGATCTGGGTAAAGTTCGCTCGCGCTATGACGGGCATGATGGCTATGCCGGCGCAGTTGATGGCCAATCTCGTGGATGAGAAGGCCAATCGAAAGTTGAGGGTGCTGGATATTGCCGCGGGTCATGGCCTTTATGGCATTGCGTTCGCCAATCGGAATGCGGAGACCGAAGTCGTAGCGGTCGACTGGCCAAATGTGCTTGAGGTGGCAAGGGAGAACGCCGGCAAGGCAGGTATCGCCGACCGTTACCAAACAATCGCAGGCAGCGCATTTGACGTTGATTACGGTACGGGCTTTGACCTCGTGCTGTTAACTAACTTTCTACACCATTTCGATCCGCCAACTTGCGAAACCCTCTTGCGGAAGGTTTACTCGGCCCTGGCGGATGATGGACGTGCGGTGATACTCGAGTTCGTGCCCAACGAGGACCGCATCTCACCACCCGAAACCGCTGGCTTCAGCATCGTGATGCTTGGCAGCACCCCTGCGGGCGACGCTTATACATTTCCGGAACTGGAACGGATGTGTAGTGCCGCCGGTTTCAATCGCAGCGAGATTCATCAGCTTCCACCCTCAATTCAGCAGGCGGTAATCTCGTACAAGTCATGATAGATAGAAACAGGTAAAAGCAGCCGTCGAACAATCCCGCGATGTTCGACGGCTTCCTCATGAGCTGAGTGCTTAAGAACGCCTCAGGAGGGGAGCCCACCACCTCCATAAAGCTTGGAACTCTTGCAGAGGGGAGCCCATCCGCTCCACAAGGTTCTCTGAAACACCCACTCGATTAGTCGACCTGGGAAGATTAGTGGAAGCCGGTTGAGAAATACTTGAGTGATTCTTGAGGCGATTCTTGACGCCGATAAGAGAGTCAGTAACTTGTTAGTCTAAAGAACCTAGTGACTGGCGGGAAAGCCCAGTAGAATCTTAGTTGGCTGGCTATGATTCCAGAACGGGCTTGATGATTGTGTCTCGATTGAGTGAACTCTCGGCGGTATAAGTCGCTGCAGGCTGGGGAGATAACAGCCTGGCGACAGTTTGCACTAACTCGGTCCCGCGGAAGGGCTTTGATACGTAGGCATTGAATCCGGCCCGAAGAGCGCGATCGCGGTCGGCGTCGCCATGAGCGGTAACGGCGATGCAAGGTATAGAGGCCGTATGTGTATCAGCTCTCAACGCCCGTAACATGTCCCAGCCATCGACGACTGGCATCGATAGATCGACCATAACCAGTTCCGGTCGGAGCTGCTTGGCCAGTTTCAAACACTCTGCTCCATTTCTTGCTTCAATCACCCGATAATGGGCCGCAACCAGCAAGAGACGCAGGAGTTCCAGGTTGTCCTCGTAGTCGTCAGCAATAAGAATGGTAGCTACCATTAGGGTCAATTTCCGAGTTGGACCGGAATATGTCTGGAGCGACTTATAACTTACGCCTCGAGGGGAGTCAAATGGTCCCTTACTGGAAGGTAATGTGCCACTCTGTGACCCTTCTCAGGCAAACCCTTTCTTGACTCGCTGAATCTTCAACGTCCATAATTACTTAAGAGACCTTCCGCCCTGCGAGTCTCTCGGGGACTAGAGATAACTAAGGGCGTTACGCAAGAACCTGGGTTCATCCAAACGAGAACCAACGGAGGAACAGAAACTGTGGTCAGCGCACAACTGGAAGAAAGCTTGCGCCATGAGATTGAGAGTTATATCGAGGGGCGCCTGAGCGGAGTCAGGCAGGAGATATCTGAACTCCAGAGCCAACTAAATGAATCTCTCACCCGCCTGCTCGATCGCCAGGGAGAAGTTCAACTCGATGGAGCAGTCGCTGCTTCTCTTCTCGAGCATCTCAGGGCTGCGCACGAAGAGGGAATAGATCTCGCTGCCTCGGAATCCTCCCGGGCCAAAGCATCGAGCGACATTGCCATCGTCAAAGCCGCCGTTTCCGAGATTGGTGAGCAATCGGAGCAGGCGGACGTACTCAAGACGCTGGTTAACCGCGCAGCGTCGTTCGCGCCGCGTGTCGCTTTCTTTGCAATCAAAGGTGAGCGCGCCATTGGGTGGCGTGGACGTGGATTTCAAGGCACGGTTGGCGATAACACTATTCAACAGATTTCCCTCCCGGTCTCCGCCGACAGCATCATCGGCGATGTGGCCAGATCGCGAACAACCTGGAGTGGTGGTCCAGATTCGCATTCAGAGGATCATCTAATTCTCAACAGACTCGGCGAGGAACCCCCGCAAAGAATAGTCGCCATCCCGCTAACCGTGCGCAAGCGAACGGTGGCAGTGCTTTATGCCGACTCCGCCGGATTAGATTCTGAAGCCATCAATCTCGAAGCTCTCGAGACGCTGACGAAAGTTTCGGGAATGGCCGTGGAACTGCTGGCCGGCCAGGCTCCAGCAAAGCAACCGGCGCATGAGCCCGAACCCGCCGTGGAAGCACCCGCTCCGGAAACACCCGCGCCCGCTTACGTGCCCGAGCGAGAATATTGGGAACCGGCGCCTGCAGCGACATTCGAAGAGACTTCGCCGCCGCCATACGAGGAGGCCGCGCCGCCTTATGTCTCCGAAACACCGCAGGCCAGGGAAGAACCGCCCGCGTACTTCGAGACACCTACGCCGCAATACGAGGTTCCACAATTCGAACCGCCGCCGGCGCAACACGAGACGCACGCGCAATTTGATCAGGTTACGAGCGGGCCACTACCGCCGCCACCGGCGGCAGTCGCCGAACCAGCTGCCCCTCGGCGACGGTCCAGAACCGATGTGGAACTGCCGGTGGAGGTTGCGAGTGACGAAGAAAAACGTTTGCACATCGATGCGCAGCGTTTTGCCCGACTACTGGTTTCCGAGATCAAGCTCTATAACGAGCAGAAAGTTACGGACGGTCGCGAACAAAATGATCTCTACTCGCGTTTGCGTGAATATATTGATCGTTCCCGCGAGATGTACGATAAACGCGTGAAGCCGGAAGTGGCGCAGAAGTTCGACTACTTCCACCACGAACTGGTTACCACGTTGGCTGTGGGTGACCCTGCCAAATTAGGAGATGCTTACCCGGGGGCAACTGTTTCCGCGTGAAGCGTCACTAACTTTCCAGCTTAATTGAATCGTTGACTCCTCCCCCAAGCTACAAACTTGCAACCGGTTACTCTTGGGAGGAGCACAGAACTTGGTAAGAAAATTTGGTAAGCATCGACTCATCCTCATTCTAATTGGTCTCGTTGTTATTGTGGGGGCCTCGCTCCCGACGTTCATGACCGCAAGCTGTCTGACCAGACAGCAAACCCCCGCCGAAGTCAGAGTTCTCGACAATCTGCGCACACAGACACGCGGTGGCACCCTGCCGGCCGACGATGTAGTGGCGCGGATAGAGTCAGATTTTCCCAACACCAAAGCAGCGGGGCTGGCGAGAATGGTACGGGCAAGGATCAGAATTCGAGCGAACGACTACGCGGCGGCCGCGGCGTTGCTTGATACAAATGTCATTCGTGATTACACGTCGCTCGGCGACTACGCGTTATTCATGCGAGGGAATGCGCTCGAGCAAACCGGTCGTCTGGCCGAAGCGCGAATCACCTATGAACAATTAGCAAGAAACTACCAATCTTCGCCTCGCGCTCGGGATGCGAAGCTGCGCCTTGCGAGTCTTGCAATTAAGTCTGGCGAAACCTCGAGTGTGCCAGCTGTGCTAAGTCATTTGACCGCCCAGGACGACCCGGCAGCTCTGATGTTAGTCGGCGACACGTACAGAGGATCAGATAGCACCCGGGCCCTGGCCGCCTACCGTCGCATATATTTCTTTGCGCCCGGAGCTCCGGAAAGCGCAACCGCCGCGGCGCTGATCTCGCAACTCAATTCGACGCTGTCTCCGGCGACGGCCGAAGAGGCTCTCACACGCGCGGAAAAACTATACGAGGTGAATAAGCATGGCGATGCGGTTCAGGCTTACACCGAAGCATTCGCGAAGTTTCCCGTTCTAAGTTCGCCACAGAACGAGCTGCGTCGGGGGATTTCCGCTACCAACGCCAGGAAGACGGCGGAGGCAGTCGCGTCCCTGAACCGAGTTCCCTCCTCTGCTGGAGATTTGCGCGCCGAAGCTCTTTACTACCTGGCCCAGAATTACGCGCGTACGCGTCAGTGGGATCAGGCGCGCACAACTGTGGAAGAGTTGCGTCGCAGTTTTCCGAATAGTCCTTTTACACCGCGAGCTCTAGTCAGTGTTGGACAAACGGCTGAAGACGCGAAGAATCTCACCGACGCTTCGTATTTTTTGCGAACAGCAGTGAGCTCATCCCCAGGTTCGGCGGAGGTAGCTCAGGCGCAATTTGATCTTGCGTGGCTCGCGCACGAGGCAAAGAACTATGCGGAATCTTCTCGGTTGTTAACGGAGCACCTGGCCCACTACGTTGACAAGAACAATGACAACCGCGGGCGAGCCGGATATTGGGCGGCGCGTGATTCTGAGCGAGCCGGAAAACTTCCCGAAGCTCGCGCGCTTTATCAGGCAATGCTCGGGCGTTACGACGCAAACTGGTACGGGTATCTCTCCAAGCAGCGGCTGGAAGCCATATCTCGCGCCGGCAACGCTCAGTCAAAAGCATTTGCTTCCGATTCGGTAGTGGCGCGCGCGGTTGCTAATTTGCAGACCGTAACTGTGGCCGAAGAGACGGCGACTTCTGCTGAAGAGAGTCTTATCACGAAGGCGGACCAACTAACTAACATCGGTGTCGACGACTGGGCGCTCGAAGAACTGGCGCGGGCTTCGGAGTCGGCGCCAAACAGCCCCAAAGTTAATCTGGCAATTGCTCAAGTCTATCGCTCTCAAGAGGACAACGTACGCGCGCTCAATACGCTGAGAAAGAGTTTCCCTGACTACTCGCAGATGAAACCCGAAGAAATGACCCCAGAAGAGTGGGATGTTTTTTATCCCCTCGCTTATTGGGACATCATCGTCCAGGAGTCGCGAACAAAAAAGCTCGATCCCTACCAGGTGGCGGGTTTGATAAGGCAGGAGACGGTATTTATCACCAAGGCGCGCTCTTCAGCCCGGGCATATGGGTTGATGCAACTGCTGGTTCCGACCGGACAACTGACAGCCAGAAGGTATGGAGTTGACCGATCCATCACGGCCGAGTCGCTCTTTGAACCGCGGCTGAACATTCAACTGGGCACGGCTTACCTGCGCGACCAGATCGATAGGTTTGGTCGTATCGAGTATGTCGCCGCGGCTTACAACGCGGGTCCAATGCGAGCCGTGCAATGGCGCGACTCCCTGCCTGCAGAGATGGACGAATGGGCGGAAGCGGTTCCTTTCAAGGAAACGCGCGGGTACATTCAAGGCATCGTGCGGAACCGAATGCAGTATGAGAGGCTATACGATGCAAATGGGAAGTTTCGTCCCGAGGTTGGGACGCGTGCGGTGACTAAACAAGGATTTTCCACTCCGACCCCAAGTCCAACAGTTGAGCCCGCCGGTTCGACTGTGCGCAGACGCCGCGTTGTTGGCGGAGAGGAAGAGGAGTAAACGTCGGCGTGAATCGTAAATCGTGAGTCGTGAGTGGTGAGTAAGAAAGTACCTGCAATGTTGTGTCACAAGTTGGAATGTCTCGCAGGTTGGGAAGGGTGGTTTACCCCCGCTGAGTTTCATCGCCAGTCAGGCGGGGGTAAACCACCCTTCCCAACCTGCAAATTTCGCCTGACTTGCGAAGTTGGCCTCAAGTGGTCTGGATTTCCCATGGGAATGTTTTTGGCGTTTGCGCCAGTGTTAGTTGCACTACTTTTAGTTGCAAATACGGGTTTCGCTCAAAGCACGGCTACTTCGGCCTCACGGACTTTCACGATAACCACTGAACCAAAAGCTGTCGTTTGGATTGATGAGATTCGCCGAGGCGTTACCGACGAGTCCGGTAAACTTATGGTGAAGAACGTTTCACCGGCACGGCACAGCTTGCGCGTACGAGCTAACGGATATAAAGAATCGACCAGTTCCATCCTTCCCGGGAAGAGAAGTGCGACAGTAAAGCTTGTCCGTACCACTGACGCTGCCGAGCTGGCGTTTCAGGAAGCAGAAACCGCTCGTGAACAAGCTAAAGACGACGAGGCGCGGCAGAAAGCCGCCGAGAGTTACCGCCGGGCCTTAAAACTTCGGCCCTCATTTCCCGCTGCTCGTGTTGGTCTGGCACGCGTACTTCTCGATCTCAACGAATACAAAGAGGCGCTGGCGCAGATCGAGGCCGCCCGTCGCTCGCGCCCAGTTTATCCCGAAGCATCAGCGGTCGAGGGTCGCATCAATCGCGAAGCTGCCTTTGACGAAGAAGCGATCAAATCATTTCGCCGCTCGATTCGAGAGGCGCGTGGATTTCAGCCCGAAGCTCACGTAGGTCTGGCGCGGCTACTGGAAGAGAAGGGTCAATACCACGAAGCCATTGCCGAGTATCAGAAAGCGCTTAACCAGCTCATGGATTCCGAGCCCGTCATCTATCAACTGGTGGGCGCAGCTTACGAGCGTCAGCAGAAGTACAAGGAAGCCATCGCTGCCTATGAGAAGTATTTGACCCTGGCGCCAAACGGCAGCCTTGCGCCCGCCGTGCGCTCTATCATTGAGCAACTCAAGCGCGACGACGCCGGCGTAGAGATCATTCCGTAGCTAACTCCACTAGAGTCGCTGGTTGGGAAAGTGGATCTTTTCCATTTGTCTGTTCTCAATTTCTCTCTAATTTGTCTCCCTTGACTCCTTCTTGTTCGTGGTCCGTTCGTGTCATTTCGTGGATCGTTCCTGTTTGGCAGCCAAGGGAACGATCCACGAAGTGACACGAAGCAGCACGAAAATGAACACGTTCTTGATATGATCGTTTATCTATGAGAGCATCCTGATTAGTTCACATCAGATCTCCTCTTTTGAGTTCATTTAAAAGCATGACCACAACTGCACCCTCAACGCACCGCCACGTCTCCCACAAGGCGAGTCTCTTTACTGAATCGGTTATTCGCGAGATGACTCGTGAAGCGATCAAACACGGGGCGGTAAATCTCTCGCAAGGTTTTCCCGACTTTGCAGCGCCCGAGGACATCAAGCGAGTAGCGATGCAGGCCATCGCAGACGATCTCAATCAATATGCTATCACCTGGGGGGCGCGCGACTTTCGCGAGTCGATAGCTAAGAAGACGAAGTGGTATCTGGGCTTGGACGTCGATCCCGAAACGGAGTTAACTGTCACTTGTGGCTCAACCGAAGGAATGATCGCCGCGATGATGGCTACCGTCGATCCGGGTGAAGAAGTTGTGCTTTTTGAGCCCTACTACGAGAACTATGCGCCCGACGCGATTCTGTCCGACGCTCGTCCGCGTTATGTGCCGTTGCGTGCGCCTGACTGGAGCTTTGACAGAAACGAGTTGCGCGCCGCGTTTAACTCAAAGACGAAAGCGATCATCATTTGTAATCCGAATAATCCGACCGGCAAAGTCTTCGGGCACGAAGAGATGGAGTTTATTGCGGGCCTCTGCCAGGAGTTTGACGCGCTCTGCTTCACAGATGAAATCTACGAGCACATTATCTATCCCCGCGAAGGCGCAGAAATCCAACACGTTTCAATGGCCCAGATCCCCGGCATGCGCGAACGCACTGTGATCGTCAACTCGATGTCCAAAACGTATTCGGTTACTGGCTGGCGCGTTGGCTATTGCATCGCGCCGCCGCCGATCACCAGTGCCATTCGCAAGGTGCACGATTTTCTTACCGTCGGCGCCGCGGCTCCTTTACAGGCGGCCGGCGCTTACGCGCTGTCACTTCCGCCTGAGTACTACGACCGTTTGCAGGTGGAGTATCAGCGGCGTCGAGATTTGCTGCTGCCGGTGCTGGATAATGCCGGGTTCAAGACTTTCAGTCCCGACGGCGCTTACTACATCATGACTGACATCTCCGGGTTTGGTTTTGCCAATGACGTCGAGTTTACACGCCACCTTATTCGCGAGGTGGGCGTCGCCTGTGTGCCGGGATCGAGTTTTTATAGTGCTCCCGAACGTGGAGCACAACAGGTTAGATTTCTGTAAAAGGGATGAAACATTATTGCTTGCCGAGGAGAGACTTGAAAAACTCGAATCGCGAATCTGACGGGAAAAGCGTTTCTATGAAAACACGTTTCGGTCGACTCCTGGCGCTGGCTCTTGCGATGGCGCTCCAATCACAACTCGCAGCCGGCCAACAGATCCCCGATCCCGAATTCAACACGACGGTTGCTCAGCCGGCTTACAAAAAGAGCTACCCTCGGGTCGTTTTTGATGAAGCTCACAACAACTTTCATACGACCACCGGTCGCTACAAACCCTTCGTAGATCTCATAAGCAGCGACGGTTACAACGTGGTGCCTGGCCGGAAATTCTTCGCTAAGCCTTCCTTGAGCACATTCAAGATTCTCGTAATCGCCAACGCACTGGGCGCGGAAGATATGGATGAGGATGGCGCCGATCGTTCTGCTTTCACCGAAGAAGAATGTGACGTGGTGCGCGATTGGGTGAAAGGTGGAGGTTCTCTGCTTTTGATAGCCGACCATGCTCCATTTGGTGGCGCTGCTGAAGGTTTGGGTAAGCGGTTTGGCGTTGAGATGAGCAAGGGTTACACCTTCGATCCTGAGAATGACTTTGCAGTGTCGCGCCCCTCGACGCTGCTCTTCTCACGCGAAAACAAACGTTTGTTGGACCATCCAATTACAAACGGACGCAACGTAGGCGAAAGAATCAATCGGGTCATCACCTTTACGGGACAGTCCCTAAAAGGTCCCGAAGGCAGCTCGGTTCTCTTACTACTATCACAAACCGCCAGGGATAAGTCCGATCGCGAATCGCAAACATCCGTTTCGGCGGCTGGACGTGCCCAGGGCATTGCTTTCAAGTTTGGTAAAGGGCGAGTTGTAGTACTCGGAGAGGCAGCGATGCTATCAGCTCAGTTGGCAGGTGCTGAGAGAGGACCCATGGGCATGAATGTGCCCGGCAGCGACAATCGCCAACTAGCACTTAACATCATGCACTGGCTATCTGGTCTGCTATAAGGCTTTCCGCAGATTCCGCAGACAATAACCAGCAATAATTAACGAGCAACTGGTCGCTGTTAAGCTGCTGTTTCTATCCGCGTAACATGGGCCTATTAGTTGTCTGGATCTTCCAGTAGCCGGGTAGTGTTCTCGGTGACGCTGGGCTGAGCCACAAGTTCTCTGGTTTTGCCACGAGGCGAGTAATCGTCAGGGGAGTAGTCACCAAGGGGCACTCTTCGCGGGGAAGGCAAAACGGCGGGCGTTGAGCCTTCCGTCATAGTGCGGGAGTAGGATGCACCGGGGAGTGTTGCCTCCGTTGGAGACGGAACGGTGTCTCTTACAAACAGAAAGGCGTAGAGGAATCGTAATAGTCCTACCAAACCTACAAGCAAGAACACGAGTGTCGCAACCTTGGCGACGGTTTCAAATGGACGGCCAACGTCCCACAGAAGAACAGCGGCGAGTGCTATTGCCCAGGCCAGCAGGGTAAGGTACACGCTCTCCTTGATTATTCTGCGACGCTTAGGTTGCTGAGCCGGATCGCTCGCGAGTTGGGGAATGATGCCCGAGTTTTCCAGCAGCATTGCGACCCCAGCTAAAGGGAAACCACAACGCGAGCAGAAACGCATCTCTTCCAAGCCTTGTTCGTGGCTACATCGTGGGCAATACATAAGCTCTCCAGAGCGGTGGGCGCACTCCTTGGTGCTAACGAAACTGCTAAGATTCGGCAGTTTAGAGTTCAAGCTTTAGCTTGTGCGCACCGCTAAGCCGCAAAACTAAAGCTTGGACTCTAAACTTCCGGACACCAAATGAACTGTACTATGGCCTGGGATACTAAAAGACAATTGATCTGGTTGGCGGGGGGTCTAACTCTCGGCACACTGATCGCCTACCAGGATGCTCACGACGATGATGGTACATTTGTTCCGCGTTTTTTCGTCTTCATGGAAAGCCTGGTGCTGATTATCATTGGCGCCCTGTTCTACCTGTACTCGCGTAATAAGGGATAAGTGAGACACGGGGGGACGGGGAGAAACAGAGAGGGCACACGCGGCGACGCCCGAGAATGTATTGTTTAAGCACGACCATACGCGAAATTCTAATAGAAGTTTTCTCGTGTCACCCGGTCACCCTCTCTCCGTTTCTCTCGTCTCTCGGTCTAATTAAGCTCTTTCTCCGCGTCGCCCAGTCTCCGCGTCTCCGTGTCGCTAATTAGGCGGCTGCATTGACTTGGATCGGATCGTGATTCCCTGGTCGCCCACCACCAACAAGCGACGGGCTTCTCCATACGGCACACTTGAAGGCACGTAGGAAAGCATATAGCGGTTCTTTCTTAGTTCATCGCAAACAATCTTGGCTGCTTCCACTGCCTCTTCGATAGGAAAGACCAACCCTCCGGTTCCTTCGACCAGTTTTTCAACTACCTGCTTTGGCTTCGGCACGTCGCGCCGAATGGCACCCCGGGTCCGGTCGGCGATCTGTACCGTGTAGACCGTAATGTCATTCGCCTGCAGGTCGGAAAGTACCTTCTCAAACGTGGTCTTGCTACCGCGGTCGAGACCATCGCTTATGACTACGATTGCGCGCTTCTGCCCGGCCAGCGGACTCAATGCCTGCTCGAGAACCGCGGTTAATGCGTCAAAAAGGTGCGGCTGGCCTTTCTTTCGGAAACCTTTTAGCGCCGTCTCGATGGACTTTGCGTTATCCGTCCAGTCGGCAACGATCTCGGCTGCCTCATCGTAGCCAACGATTAGTAGTTGATCCCCTTCGTAAATCTCGTACGCAAATTCGCGCGTGGCCCTTTCGAGCTTATCGATGTCCGCCCGCAGGGTAAGAGAGTTGTCCACTAACAAAACTATGCGAGCGGGCGAGGGATCCGGAGTGAGGTTCTTGATGGTCTGTTCTATACCATTGTCATAGACGGAGACTTGCTTGCTGGTTACGTTCGGCGACGACTTATCGTCGCGCTTAACCACCACGCTCACCAGCACGCCACTCTGAGTATTCGAACTTTGGGGCCTTCGACCTGCCTGCCCAAGAACCAGACCACAGAGCGCCGCCAGGAGCAGCAGAACTGCCAGTAAGTTATGAGGTTTTAAAACCTTTCGGCCTTTCCCGGGTCGAGTTGTTGCGTTTACGCCACGAAGTGATTGGTACATCAGTTCAAGTTTAATGACGCCTCAATCACCAGTGGAGACTTTTGTTGATGAAGCTTTTTCGGAAGTTTTCTTTGAAGGGGAGTCATCTTTTGATTTCTTGTCGGACTTTTTTGAGTCTTTCTTATCGCTGTCGCCCTTATCGCTGGCGCCGGCTGCTTCAGATTCGGCCTTCTCTGCCGCCTTCTTGCCGTTGCCGGCATAATCGGTCACATACCACCCTGAGCCCTTGAACTGTATCGCCGAGGCGGAAACCTGTTTCTCTAAGCGTCCGCCACACTTGCCACACTTGGTGGGCGCTTTATCGCTCATCTTCTGAAAGACTTCGGTATGTGCTTTACATTTTTGGCACTCGAACTCATATATGGGCATACGTCTCTGATACTCCGTCGGGTGAATGGATCGCCCAGTGAATTATACGGGCCGTACAACGGGCTTGCAACGTGAGGTTCCGTTAGGTCCCAGGTAATGGCAGGTGAAGGGGGGCATTTTCCATATATCATTTGACATTTCTCATTTGTCATCGCAAGAACTCCTCGAAGCAAGAACTCATCCAAAATGCTCTCGAAGCCCAACAACCGAGATTCAGAAGAGTGGCGACGGCCCTACAACTGAAGTCGCTCCTAATAAACTAGCCGAATAAACTAGCCGCAGCCGCGAAATAGAGGAGCTCTTGCAATGACAACTGAGAAATGTCAAATGATATATGGCGAATGAAACCCCTCCCTCAACCTGCAAATATGTAGGGCGTCAAGCATGCGTGCTTTGCAACTTCATCCCCCGTTCGTTATGATCCTCACTCAGGAGTGGTCCCTCAGTCGGGTCGCCAGCTGTACGAATGTCTACGATGTCAGAAAGCGCACAGTCCCTTTCGCTCGAACGCAAGATAAAGATGCATGAGGCGCGTGAGTCGATTATCACTCGCCTGGCGCTGGCGTTTCCGACCACAATTAATCTCGACAGGTTTTTGAACGTAATTGTTTCTGAGCTGGGACGGATGATGAACGTGGATCGGTGCGATGTCATTCAATTGACCTCGCAAAGTGAACTCAGAATCAGCCATGAATGGCGAGCTTCAAAAGACGTGGCTTCCAGTCTGGGGACCGTAATCCCTCTCGACCTCAAGCAACTGTCGGAGCACGTAGACATAACGAAGCCCATTCGTCTTGACGATACCTCGAGACCGGGTCTGGATCAGAAGGTACGCTTTCTGGCAGCGAGTTTGGGAACGCGCTCTCTGCTCGTCGTGCCTGTTGTTCTCGGTGACGATGTGCTGGGACTGGTAGGGATGCACACCACCCGGACCCCGCGCGCCTGGCTGGATGACGAAGTTTCTTTTCTCGAGTCTGTCGCGCGACAGATCGCGGTCGGATATCAGTACACGAGGCTCTACACCGATAAAGAGCGCGAGGCCGAAACGAAACGCGCCCTGTTGGAAATCGCCAACGCCCTTAACGCCCACTCTGACTTTCGCGAAGTCTCATCCCTGGTTCTGGAACGGGCCATCGCGCTTGTCGGCGCCGACTATTCCGCTCTCGGCGTCCTCGATCCGAAGGGCGGGCGCATCAGTCTGGCCGCCTTTAAAGCCGCGCCTCACGCGACCACCGATTCCGTTCAAGGGTTGATTGATGCGCATGGACAATCGCTCGACGTGACTGAGTTTCCCGCAGCGATGGAAGTGCTGGCCCAGGGAAAAACATTTCGTTTACTCGACACACATCTGCCTTTCCCGTTTCGTTTAATTTTTAACGCCACCCTGGGCGGACGTGCTGCTCTTGTGGCTCCGGTCCGCGTCGGCGGACAGGTGTTCGGCCTCCTGGGCCTGGTGTGGAGTGAGGCGCGCGACGGGTTCCAGGATCACGAGGTGGCACTGGTCGAAGGCATCGCCGATCAAATCGGCACGGCGCTCGAGCGAGATCAGCTTTCCGCCGAAGTGATGCACTTGCGCAGTGCCTTACATGAACGTTACGGCGAGGACCGCATCATCGGTCAAACTTCGGCCATCCGGCGCGCAATGGAATTGGCCTTAAGTGTGGCGGACACTCAAACCACCGTTCTGATTCAGGGGGAATCGGGCACCGGCAAGGAACTGCTCGCGAATTTGATCCATTACAATTCCGGGCGCGAAAACCATCCTTACGTAAAACTAAACTGCGGCGCGATTCCCGAAACACTGCTCGAATCGGAGTTGTTCGGACACGAGAAAGGTGCGTTTACCGATGCCAGCGCCAGGCGCCGAGGAAGATTTGAAGAAGCTAACGGAGGCACGCTTTTTCTGGACGAAGTGGGCGAGATGAGTTTGTCGGCGCAGGTTCGACTCCTACGCGTATTACAGGATGGTGAATTTACGCGCGTCGGTGGAAACGAAGTGCTGAAGGCTGACGTGCGCGTGATTGCCGCATCGAACGTAGATCTGGAGCGGGCAACTGAGCTGGGAACGTTTCGTCGTGACCTTTACTACCGGCTCTCGGTCTTTCCCATCGTTGTACCGCCCCTGCGCGAGCGCCCTGAGGACATTCACCCGCTGGTGATCCACTTCCTCGAACACTACAAGCAGAAGACCGGGCGCTTTATTTCCGGCATCTCCAAGGATGCGTTACAGGCCTTAATGACTTATCAATGGCCCGGCAATGTTCGTGAACTCGAGAACGCGATCGAGCGCGCTGTAATCATCGCCTCAGGCCGGCAGATTGAGCTAGAGGATCTTCCGGAGGCAATTGGGAAGACCGTGCTGGAGGAACGCGATCGAATCAAGGTTGAACGCGCAAGTGCAGCTAGTGAAGGACGCACGACCACGATTGAGGTGACCGTGCCGTCTTCGATGGAGGAAATAGAGCGCCAGGCCATCGAAGCAACTCTAGACTACACCAAAGGTGATAAATCGCATGCCGCTCGCGCCTTGGGTATAGGCCGCAAGACCCTCTACCGTAAGCTGGAGCAATATAACGGCAATAAAGATCAGAGCAATTCTGATTAGGGACTAAGTCAATTTCGCAATACAGCTCGAGCTGCGATAAATTACAGTCAGGAAGGCGGACCCTGTCCCCGCCTCAAGCTTGAAATCAACTCACCGTAA
>JBHENP010000044.1:0-20268 GCA_046261995.1 Pyrinomonadaceae bacterium | reverse complement strand
CCGTAAGAGCGGGGACAGGGTCCGCCTTCCTGACTGCAATTTAATCGGAGGGCCTTTTAAGTTCCTCACCCAGCCTCTACCGCCTGCAGCTCTGCAATGAGCGCCGCCGCCGCGGCAGTAGCGATCCTCGTCATCATCCACCTTGTTGCGCCCGTCCAGCGCTATTTGTTATAGTCCAAAACCAGAATTTCCAAGAATCAAACTTAACCTGCGAGGCTATAGGGCTTCGCTTTCTGAAGAAAGGAATCCCTTATGGGAAGCGATGATTTTCGGCGAGATAGTGGAGACAATATCTCGGCCCGTTTAACTTACCTCTTGATCGGCGGCGGAATCGGAGCAGTTCTGGCGCTCCTGTTTGCACCGAAGTCTGGTCACGAACTGCGCGGCGATATTGCCGAGGCGACCCGCAAAGGCATTGACCGTTCGCGCGAAGCTGCTCAGCAACTGGGCGACCGCGCCGGGGAATATTACGAAACAACGCGCGAACGTGCTGCTGAACTCTACTCAACAGCCTCTGACAAGGTTGGTGAGGTGGCCCGCACGGCCCGAGAGACGGCCTCTCGTCAGACTGGGACTGTGGCAGCGGCGATCGACGCCGGCAAGAAAGCCTATCAGGAAGAAAAACGGAAGACTGAATTGTCGGGCAGAATGGACGCCGCCCCGAAATACGACGAAACCACCAACTAAGACATTTTTGATTTTCGATTGCCGATTGCCGATCGAAGTAGCCACACTGATCAGCAATCACAAATCGGCAATCGGCAATCGGCAACCCTATGATTCTCGCTCTGCAGGTCAATACGAGTGATCCGATGTTTTGGATGATGGTGGTTGTCGCCTTGTCTTTCGTCGTGATCGCTTTGGCGATGATTTCAATCGCAGTTTTTGTGAGTCGCGCCGTCAAGTCGGTTAACCGGCTGGAAGAAAAGCTTGAGCCCCTGGTCGAAAGAGTCACCGTAATGAGCGAACAGGGAAGGCAGATTGCGGTGCAGGGAAAGCAAATTGCTGAACAGTTCAATGTCATGTCCAACCATCTTTCGACGGCCACCATGCACTTTTCCGAATCGCTGGCCATAATCAAGGGAGAGGTGGGCGAGTTGAAGCAAGTGGTTAGCGTGAGCGCCATCCAGGCGCGCGACAAAGTGGACCTCGTCAGCCGCACTATCGACAATACCCACAGACAGATTGCTTCAACAACCGACTTCATCCAGAACAGGGTCATCGAGCCCGCCCGTGAGCTCGCGGCGATTATGGCGGGCTTCCGCCGTGGCCTCGAGGTTCTCGTGGCACCCGCGCCGAAGCCCGTTAATCAGATTTACGGAGAAGATGAGATGTTCATCGGCTAATAAAACGCCTTAGCAGTTCGCAAAACCCGAACCATCTCATCCAGGAGCGTGGTTCGGGTTTTTAGTATCTGTGGAGTGCGCCGGCAAAGCGAAGCGGCGACGGCGCTTTGGATTTGGCATCCGCTCGACAGATCCAAAGCGGTGTCGCGCTGCGCTTGCCACCGCACTCCAAATTTTCCGGGGCCATTTTGGCGCGCACGCAGTTCTCCTGTTAGTATTGTTGATTCATAACTAACGGTAATTATGTCCACTGAAACCCCGCTCGATCTGAAAAAGACCATCAACCTGCCGAAGACGGCTTTCTCGCAGAAGGCCAATCTCGCGCAGAGCGAACTGGCGCGTCTCAAAAGGTGGTCCGAACTTCGTCTTTACGAAATGATCCGACAGGATCGTTCCGGCGCTGAAAAATTCATCCTGCATGATGGACCTCCTTACGCAAATGCGGACATTCATCTCGGCACGGCGATGAACAAAATACTGAAAGACTTCATCGTTAAATCACGCACGATGATGGGTTACGACGCGCCCTACGTCCCCGGTTACGACTGCCACGGTCTGCCGATCGAGCTCTACGTAGACCGCAAATTAGGGGCGAAGAAAGCCAATATGCCGGCAGTGTCGATCCGCCGCGCCTGCCGGGAGCACGCGGCAGATGCCTTGAAACGGCAGACGAGAGATTTCCAGCGACTCGGCATCCTGGGGGAATGGAACAATCCGTATCTCACGATGTCAAACCACTATGAAGCGGAGACGGCGCGCCTCTTCGCCCGCTTCGTGGAGCGTGGTTACGTGTACAAAGGTGCACGGCCTGTTTACTGGTGCATTCACGATCAAACAGCGCTTGCCGAAGCCGAAGTTGAGTATCACCAGCACACAAGTCCTTCGGTTTACGTCAAGTTTCCTTTGAGCAGCGATCCGGCCTTGATCGATCCGGCGCTGGCAGGTCGCGAGGTGTTCGTGCTGATCTGGACCACCACGCCCTGGACGCTTCCCGCCAATCTCGGTATTGCTGTGCATCCGGACTTTGAGTACGTGGCGTTCGAATATGGCAGTGAGGTTTATATCGTTGCCGGTGAATTGCTGGAGTCTGTCGCTGCTAAATGCGAATTGGATGAACGCGATGCGAGTGGGGATCGCGTGGCGCCCAGAGCGCTCGCACGCTTCCCCGGCATCAAGCTCGATCGGCTCGAATGCCGCCATGCGTGGATTGATCGCGCGTCGCTCTTGATGGTGGGAGAACACGTAACCCTGGGCGGCGAGGCTGACGCTGAAGTCGAGCTGGATGTCAGGGAGGCTCGGGAGAAAAAGGTCACCGGCAAGGCAGGCACAGGATGTGTACACACCGCGCCCGGCCACGGGCACGACGACTTTGTCATCGGTAAGCGCTACGGTCTTGAGATCTACTGTCCGGTTGATAACGCAGGCCACTTCACGCCCGAAGTCGAGCACTTTGCCGGGCAGAGTGTCTTCGAAGCCAACCCCAGGATCGTAGAATTTGTGCGCGACCGCGGTGTACTGCTATTCACCGAGAGCTACGAGCACCGCTACCCGCACTGCTGGCGTTGCAAGAATCCGGTGATCTTCAGAGCCACACCGCAGTGGTTCATTTCCATGGACCGGGCGGGTGGTCCGGTAGTGGAACGCGACGAAGATGGTCGTGATCGCACCAACTACACCGAAAACTTTTCCGACGCAACTTCGGCATCGCCCGCCTCGCTCAGGGAAGCTGCCTTGCGAGAGATCGAACTGGTCGAGTGGCTTCCCTCCTGGGGCGAGGAGCGGATGCGCAATATGTTCAAGAGCCGGCCGGATTGGTGCGTCTCGCGACAACGCGTCTGGGGCGTTTCCATTCCAGTGTTCTATTGCGCTAAATGCAATGAGGCCGTCGCGGATCCCCAAATCATCAACAACGTTGCCGACGTTTTTGAACGCGAGTCAGCCGACGCCTGGTACACGCGCGAGGCGCGCGAGCTTTTGCCGGAAGGCTACCAGTGCAAAGGGTGCGGTGCCGACGAATGGATTAAAGAGACCGATATTCTTGACGTTTGGTTCGATAGTGGCACCTCGTCAATTGCCGTTCTGGAGAATCGTCCGGAGTTGCGCTGGCCGGCCGACGTATACATAGAAGGCGGCGATCAATTTCGCGGCTGGTTCAATTCATCCCTAATGGTGGGACTAGCCGTGCACGGCCGCGCTCCGTTCAAGACCGTGCTGACGCATGGTTGGACGGTGGATGCGCAGGGCAAAGCAATGCACAAATCGACGGGGAATGCCGTCCCGCCAGAAGAAGTTATCAAGGACTCCGGAGCGGAGATCCTGCGGCTCTGGTGTGCGTCCTCGAATTATTTCGACGACATGCGTTGCTCGGCGGAAATACTGCAACGCGTCACCGACGGTTATCGCAAGCTGCGCAATACCGCTCGCTTTGCGCTGGGCAATCTACACGGTTTTGATCCTGCTCGCGACAGCGTGGCGGAGGACGAGCTTCTTGAGATTGACCGCTGGGCCCTGGCGGAACTTGACGCTCTGATTGAAAAAGTGCGCGCCGCGTATAAAGCTTACGAGTTTCACACGGTCTATCATACGCTGTACAACTTTTCCACGGTTACACTTTCAGCACGCTACTTCGACATTATCAAGGATCGTCTCTATACGTTCGCGCCACGTAGTTCGGCACGCCGCTCTGCGCAGACTGCCCTCTACCGAATTGCTGACTCGCTTGCGCTCATGTTGGCCCCGATACTTGCTTTTACGGCGGACGAAATCTGGGAGAACCTGCCGGCAGAGGAGACCCGGCAACGGGCGGCGTCGGTGCATCTCGGCACGTTTCCCAAGGCTACTCAACAAACCGGTATCAGCGTGCTCTCAGAGTGGGAACGTCTCTTTGAGATCCGCGAGGACGTTCTCCGGGCGCTCGAAGAATCAAGAACCGCCAAGTTGATTGGCAGTTCGTTGGAGGCGCGCGCCGAAATCGCGGCAGCGGGTAGCGCCTACGAACTTCTTGAGCGTTACAAAGATCAGCTGCGCTATATCTTCATTGTTTCTCAGGTAGACGTGCTGCCGTCGGAAGAAGGCGCGAGCGGCGTAGTAATCAAGATCCATCCCGCTGCCGGTGAGAAGTGCGACCGCTGCTGGAATTATTCCACTCGCGTGGGAGAGTCGTCCCGCTACCCCACTGTTTGTGAGCGCTGCGTGGCGGCCCTTGAGGAGATTGAACGGGAGGCTGTTTAGTTCGCCCCTCGCGGGGGGAGCCTGTCTCTAAGTTCGTTAAAGAAGTCGATTTGGTTCACCCCCGTTAGGGGCGACATGTTTATAGATTGCGCAGAGACCAGTCCCCCGGCGCCGTGCGAAGGGCGGAAGTCAAGTTGAGTGGTACTGTTCAAGTTTCGTTCCGCCCCTTCGCACGGCGTCCGAGTCGTAATGCCTACTCTAATCTATAAACATGTCACACCTAACAGGGTGAAGCCTAGTTGAGTTCTGCCACGGACTTCAGAGACAGCTCACTAGTGCTCATCTAAGTATTTGAGCTCAGTAAAATGAACGAACCTCGAATCACAGAAAATGCCGCTACCCGCCTTGGTTGGCGCGGGGGCTACCTGCTGGCCGCGTTTGGCATCTACATGGCTGACCAGGCAAGCAAAGCCTGGGCGGTTCGCGCGCTTCGGTTCGGTGATGATCGAACCATAATCAACGGTTTCCTTGATCTTGTTTACACGGAGAATAGAGGTATTGCCTTTGGGCAGTTACAGGAAGGTGGGTCCTTTGGGCGCTGGTTCTTTGTTATTCTCGCGTCCGCCGCGGCCGTGGCCGTACTTTACTACTTCATGCGGACGCCGCGCAATGACGATCGTATCCTGGGTGCGTGCGCATTGCTGCTGGCGGGCATTACCGGAAATCTAACCGACCGCGTGCGGCTCGGCTATGTTGTCGATTTTATCTCGGTCCACGCCGGCTCGTATCATTGGCCCACGTTCAACATCGCCGACGCAAGCATCTGCGTCGGCGCAGGCTTGCTCGCCTACGACCTGATTCTTGAAGGAAGAAGAGAGAAAAGGGCACTGGTAAAGAGTCAGTAGTCAGTTGTCCGTGGTTCGTTGTTCTCTGTACTTCGTTCTTTGTAGCTCTCAGGATGCGACGAGACATACAAAACACAAAGCACCAAGAACTAAGAACAACTGACTACTGACTACGGACCACTGACCAAAGATTTATGTATCCCGAACTATTTCGCATCGGCAACTTTCCCATCAACACGTATGGCGTGTTTCTCGCGCTCGCTTTTCTCTGCGCGATCTTGATCACGGTCAAACTCGCCGCGCGTGATGGATTGCCACGCGAAAAGATTTACGACTTATGTCTCTGGATGCTTCTGGCGTCACTTATCGGCTCAAAGATCCTGATGCTCTTTGTGGAGCCCGAGTATCGGGAGAACCCGATGCAGTTGCTCTCGCTCGACTTCCTGCGTTCGGGCGGAGTCTTCTATGGTGGGCTGATTGGCGCCATACTCGCCGGCTACTTTTTGATGCGTCGTTACAATCTCCCCTGGTGGAAAACCGCGGATGCCTGCGCACCCGGTATTGCCCTCGGAAATCTCTTCGGCCGTCAGGGATGTTTTGCCGCCGGGTGCTGTTGGGGTACGCCCACTTCTTTGCCCTGGGGAGTGAAGTTCACGGAGTTGGGACATCAGATTACTGGTGTTCCAATTGACCTACATCTTCATCCGACGCAGCTTTACGAGTCCTTTTCGATGCTAATAGTGTTCTTCTTTCTGCTGTGGCTGCATAAGCACAAACGTTTTAGCGGACAGGTAATACTCCTTTACGCCTTAATCTACTCGGTCATTCGTTTTATGATTGAGTTCGTTCGCGACAACAAGCGCAGCGACCTTTTAGGTTTGACCTCTTTGACTGGCCTCTCTACATCACAGTTGATCAGCATTCTCATCGGTGTCACAGCGCTAGTACTGCTTGTCATTCGCTGGCGTAAGGCGAGCACAATCGCCAGCACCCGGGTTGCATCCAATGCGGCGCACGCATAATCTGTAGGGGCGTCCCTCCGTGGGCGCCCCATCGTGGCATAGCATTATAGTGTTACCAACACCAATGCGACGGTGGGGCGCCCACGGAGGGACGCCCCTACAGATTTAGGACACTAATAGATTTCTGTCTTCCCGCAGCTTCATGAATCAAGTGACTCCTATTAATTCTCTAGAACAGGACCCTTACCAGTGAAACTATTAGCCTGCTTGTTTGCGATCGGAATCTTATCGGTAACCCTGGTGACACCTGACCACTCACCTGCGGCGCAACCGTCAGCTGTTCCTCAAACCGAAGAACACTTGCGTAACATCAAGCAGTTGACGTTTGGTGGTGAAAACGCCGAAGCCTATTTTTCAGCGGATGGTCGAAAGCTAATCTTCCAGTCCACGCGCGACGGCCACGAGTGTGACCAGATTTTTACGATGAATGCAGACGGCTCGGACATAAAGATGATTTCGAACGGCACCGGCCGAGCGACCTGCTCCTATTTCTTCCCGAACCTGGGCCGCGTGCTCTACTCCTCGACGCATCTGGGCGGAATCGCCTGCCCGCCGCGTCCGGATTTTTCCAAGGGATATGTGTGGGCAATCTATCCCAGCTACGACATTTTCATTGCCCGCCCAAATGGCTCACAACTCCAACAGCTGACCAGGGCGCCCGGATATGATGCCGAGGCGACGATCTCGACGAACGGTAAGAAGATAGTTTTCACTTCAATGCGAGATGGGGATCTCGACATTTACACGATGGATGCGAACGGCCGAATTGTGCGTCGGTTGACCAATGAACTTGGTTACGATGGTGGCCCGTTCTTTTCGGCAGACGGCAATCAGATCGTCTATCGCGCGCACCACCCGCAAACCGAAAAGGACAAGAGTGATTATCAGAGTCTGCTCAAAGACGACCTCATCCGTCCCAGCACCCTTGAGCTCTGGGTCATGAATGCCGACGGTTCTAACAAACGGCAAATAACTCGTAACGGCAAAGCTAACTTCGCGCCCTATTTTTTTCCGGACGGCAAACGAGTCATCTTTTCGTCAAACTTGAATGATCCCAAAGGACGGGATTTTGACCTCTACAAAATCAACATCGACGGGACAGGGTTGGAGCGCATCACATTCAACGACACCTTCGATGGTTTTCCAATGTTCTCGCCCAACGGAAAGCAAATCGTCTTTGCTTCAAATCGCAACGCAAAGACGCGCGGCGAGACGAATGTGTTCATTGCAGATTGGGTTGAGTAAGTCATTGGGCCAGGTTGTTCGGTTTTGGCGGCAGATCTTTTTACTTAACCATTAGGGACGATCCACGAAATCACACGAAATTACATTAAAAAAGATTTCGTGTCGTGTCGTGTAATTTCGTGGATTGTTTTGCTGTCTGTCGAAATTGTCAGACGACAAGACAACACAACACCAGGCAGTTTGCTTCAGAGCAAACAGGGTACAAGGAAAGATGAACTCAAAGTTAGCAGCTTTCTACTATCGGGGCGACAGACGTTGGGAGATCTTGAAATGAAGACCAGACTATTCCGTCGTAACTTTTTATCCTCAATTCTCAGCGTCGCACTTTCCGTCGCGGCGTTGGCACAGCAACCAGCGTCCCAAATTGCACCCAGCGCGGAGCGCCTTCGTTCGCACGTCACGTATCTGGCCTCCGATGCACTCGAAGGCCGGCGCACGGGAACGCCGGGCGCTGACGGCGCGGCTCAGTTCATAGCCGGCGAGTTTGTCCGTCTCGGTCTGAAGCCTGGTTCTCCATCTGAAGACAGCGCGCCGCGCAGCCGAGGCGAAGCGCAGTCCAAATTCCTGCAACGTTTTCCTTATATCGCGGGTATCGAACTCGGCAAGAACAACATGATGCAGTTGACTCCGCAAACGTCAATCCAGCGAGCCGGAGGCTCCGGACCGGCCACAGCAGTTCTCAACTTCCATGCCGGCGACGACTTTGTGCCATTAGGCTTCTCATCAAATGCTCGTGTTGTTGATGCACCGCTTGCTTTCGTGAACTACGGTATTACTGCTCCGGAACTGAACCATGACGATTACGCCGGTTCCCGAGTGGCCGGATATATTGCAGTAGCATTCGCAGGCACACCCGATGGAGATAATCCGCATGGCACTTTTGGGCGCTACGAAGACTTGCGCTACAAAGCGATCGCGGCGCGCAACGCGGGCGCGAAAGGATTAATCCTCATAGGGCGCGAGATGAAGTTCAAAGACGACCCTCTATCGCGACTTCGTTTCGACCACAACAGCAGCGAGGCAGGCCTGCCGGTTGTTGCCGTCTCGAGACAGAGCGCCGAGCGCATACTACAGGCCGGCGGCCTGGTAAATTCCATTGCCGAACTTGAAACTGCAATCCGCGAAATGATTGCTACTGCGACGAAGTTGGGTCGGACCGGTGAGTGGGACAAGACCCTCGATGCCAGGCAGCTTGATTCAGTGAGGGTAACTCTTCAAACAGATATCATTCGCCGCGAAGTCGCTGCGGCAAATGTCATAGGCATACTCGAGGGCTCAGATCCGAGCTTGAAGAAAGAAGCGATCGTGATTGGCGCACATTACGATCATCTGGGTCGTGGCGGCGCGGGCAGCCTGGCCCAACGAGAAGGCGAGGTGCATCACGGCGCCGATGACAATGCCTCCGGAACGGCAGGCATGATCGAGCTGGCACGAATTTTTTCAACCCAGCGGCCCAAACCGCGTCGAACGATCGTCTTCGCAGCTTTCAGCGGAGAGGAAGAAGGACTGCTCGGCTCAAATTACTACGTCAATCATCCTGTCGTCCCACTCGCTAACACTGTCGCCATGATAAATATGGACATGATTGGCCGGATGAAGGACCGGAAACTCGTGATCGGCGGCGTGGGCACTGCGCCGGAATGGCCGACGATAATTGGACGGGCGAATCTCTTACAAGGCTTGACCGTTAATGCGAGTTCCACGGCCCATTCTTCCAGCAGCCTTCCAATGGTGGTTGGTGCCAACGGCGGCACGGTTGTCAGCAACGATGTAAGCAAACAGTTTGTGCTCACCTTGAATGAAGATGGGTTTGGGCCAAGTGATCACTCTTCGTTCTACGCCAAGCAGATTCCCGTCCTCTTTTTCTGGACCGGCACACACGTCGACTACCACAAACCGTCTGATACTGCGGAAAAGATCAACTACGACGACGAGGCCCGAATCCTCGCAATGGTGGCCCGCATCGTTCGCGAGGTCGACGCGAGCGACAAACGACCTACATACCAGGTCGCCAAAAGCCCAGCCGCCGGGCGTTCGACCGGTTTCCGCGTTTATCTCGGCACTATTCCTAACTACGCTGACTCGAACGACGGTTTACTGTTAGACGGGGTGCGTGATGATTCCCCCGCGGCTCAGGCGGGTCTGAAAGCCGGCGACAGGATAGTGAAGATGGCGGGGCGAGACGTGCGGAATGTCTATGATTACACCTCCGCGTTAGGCGAAATGAAAGCCGGTCAGGAGTATGAAGTGGAAGTCATGCGCGGTAGCGAGCGCTTGAAATTGAAGCTCACTCCGTCAGCCAGGAAATAAAAGGGGAAAGGGGCAAAAGGGTAAAGGGGGGAACAGGAAAGACATGGCCCACGGCTTAGGCTCTCCCTATTCCCAATTCCCTATTCCCCTTTTCCCCCATTACCCATTTCCCCTCTGTTTAAAGTTTTACCAACGCGGCTCGCGTTCGTAGCGATCTCCGCCGCCGTCACCGCCGCCACCGCGATAACTTCCACGGTCGCCACCGCGATCCGACCTCGGCTTAGCTTCATTGACTGTCAAATTACGACCGCCAAAGTCCCTGCCGTTAAACTGCTCTATCGCCGCGGCCGCTTCTTCAGGGGTGGCCATTTCGACAAAGCCGAAACCGCGTGAACGTCCTGTTTCGCGGTCTTCAATTACCGAAGCTGACTCCACTGTGCCTGCTGCTGAGAAAGCCTCTTTAAGTTCCTCGCTCGTCGTACGGAACGAGAGATTTCCAACATAGAGTTTTGTAGCCATGACTAATTCTTATCCTTAAGATAGGGCGAAGCGCGGGTAAAGTGGAATCGCAAAGTCAGGCGGGGAGTTGACCCTTAGGCGAAACGCGACGGACCCGATGCTCTAAACTACAGAGAGCGGCTTCCGACAGGTTGACAACTGCCTCACTCTCTCTTCAGCCGAACGTCGTCGCTCTACGGTCGCGGACAGGCGCAGTCACCGTCGCTGCGCGAGAGTAGGAAACTAAAGCCCAAAATATATGAGAAGAGGTTGTAAGCGCAAGATAAAATAGCAGCGACCAAAAGGACCGCTAAAGCCTTCGATAACTTGCAAGTCTGGTGATTGCCTGCCTCTGCGGTTTAGCTTATATTGCTTACTTCTCTTTTATTTAAATCCGACCTCGCCGAGCGAAAGGCTAAAGCTGCTATATGCCTAAACGTGCTATCACTGTCGCACATGGCGACGGCATCGGGCCCGAGATCATGGCCGCCACGCTTCACATCTTGGAAGGCGCTGGGGCCGAACTTGATATTGAAACAATAGACATCGGCGAGAAAGTTTATCTCGCGGGCAACAGTTCCGGCATTGAGCCCAGTGCCTGGGAATCGTTGCGACGTACGAAGGTCTTTCTCAAAGCCCCGATCACTACTCCTCAGGGCGGCGGCTACAAGAGCTTGAACGTGACGGTGCGCAAGACTCTCGGGCTCTATGCGAATGTGCGTCCCTGCGTTTCCTATCACCCCTTTGTCGAGACTAAGCATCCGCAAATGGATGTGGTTATAGTTCGTGAGAATGAAGAGGATCTCTATGCTGGTATCGAGCACCGGCAAACCGACCAGGTGGTCCAGTGTTTGAAACTAATTTCACGCCCGGGCTCGGAGAAAATCGTCCGCTATGCATTCGAATATGCGCGGAGAAATAATCGTCAAAAGGTCACCTGCTTCACCAAAGACAACATCATGAAGCTCACGGACGGCCTTTTTCATAAAGTGTTTACGGAAATCGCCGCGGAGTATGCGGATCTCCAAAACGAACACTGGATAGTAGACATCGGTGCCGCCAAACTTGCCGATACGCCTGAAGCTTTCGACGTTTTGGTAATGCCGAATCTCTATGGCGATGTGCTCTCGGATGTGGCGGCTCAAATTGCCGGCTCGGTCGGCCTCGCAGGTTCCGCGAATATTGGCGAGCACGTGGCGATGTTTGAAGCGATTCACGGGTCCGCGCCGCGGCGCGCCGGACAGAATCTAGCTAATCCGTCGGGCTTGTTGATGGGCGCGGTGATGATGCTGGTCCACCTCGGAGAAACGGCAGTGGCGGAGAGGGCGCACAATGCCTGGCTGCGAACACTCGAAGATGGAATTCACACCTACGATATCTACAAAGAAGGAGTGAGTCGCGAGAAAGTGGGCACGAAGGAGTTTGCAGACGCAGTCGTGCAGCGGGTTGGGCTGACGCCCCAAACTCTCAAAGCAGTTAAATACAAGCCGGCCGGCGCCGAAGCAACGGAAAGCAAGCCAGCCCGGGCCGCTCACGTGCCCGCCAAAAAGGAATTGGTAGGTGTCGATGTGTTTCTGGACTGGTCCGTGGCTTCGGCCAACGCTTTGGGCACTGCGCTTATCGGTGTCAACGGAAACGGTCTTAAGCTCGAGATGATGAGCAATCGCGGCGTTAAGGTGTGGCCTGGTGGCCACTCAGAAACTTTCTGCTCCGATCATTGGCGCTGCCGCTTCCTCTCGGAAAACCAGGGTGGCACGGTCACGCACCGGCAGATTGTTTCCCTCCTGGAACGAGTCGCACGTGCGGGTTACGACTTTATTAAGACCGAAAATCTTTACACCTTCGATGGCGAAAGTGGCTATTCGCTGGACCAAGGCGCCTGAATTTCGAATGCGGATTTCGGGTTTTCGAATTGGGCATTCACTTAACTTGAAATATTTATTTGGGAAAGGATGCGGCGATGGCAAAAAGGCGAAATTCGAAATCCGAAATTCGAAATTCGAAATCTCTGGTAGCGGTCATTATGGGCAGCAAGTCCGATTGGGAAACGATGCGTCATACAGATGAGATGTTGACGCGTTTCGGTGTCTCGCACGAGTGTCGCGTAATATCGGCGCATCGGACCCCCGAGTTAGCCTCAGCTTTTGCCTCAAACGCCGAGGCTCGCGGCACCGAAGTGATCATCGCCGCAGCCGGCGGAGCAGCTCACCTGGCCGGCGTCATCGCCGCGCACACAACCCTGCCGGTGCTGGGTGTGCCGATGAAGAGTGACGCATTAAACGGCATGGATTCCCTGCTTTCCACGGTTCAGATGCCGGCTGGAGTTCCGGTTGGAACTCTTGCGATTGGTAAGCCCGGCGCCACAAATGCCGCTCTCTTCGCAGTAGCGATATTGGCCAATAGTCGACCAGAACTGCGTGAAAAACTGAGTCAATTTCGTGAAGATCAGGAGAAGCAGGTTCGCGAAGCCATCCTCGAATAGCCCCTAGTCAACTCACGACACAAGTCAACGCCGAAGGTGTTCGCGAGATTGCAGCCCAGGGTTTCCTGCCCTGGGTTCACAAGTTTCATGAGACCATAAAACGCCGAAGGCGTTGGCGAATGGCACAACAACCCCGGCGAACTCTTCAGAGTTAAGATTGTTGACTGCACTAATCCGGGGGGGAAACGGCTGCCATTTGCCCACACCTTCGGTGTAAGGACGCTGATCATACAATCGATATGATCCTCTTCGTGCCTGACAGCGGTCGGATTCCGCATATGAAGAAGCTAATTGTATATGGTCTCGTTTATGGCCTCTGCGGCGGGCTGCTGATTATCCTGCTCAAACTCATCGAGTATCGATTTCTGGTGGTGCAGCACTCACTGGAGATCTACGGTGGCTTGATCGCAGTGGTGTTTGCGACCTTAGGCATCTGGCTGGGTTTCAAACTCACCAGGAAGGAAGAAGTCGTTGTCGTAAAGGAAGTTGCGGTCCTGACCACGCAGCCATTTGCGCTAAACGAAGAGAGGTTGCGCGAGCTTTCTATTACTAAACGCGAGCTTGAAATACTTGAGTTGATCGCGCAGGGCATGAGCAATCGGGAGATTGCCGAAAAGCTTTTTGTTAGTGAAAACACAGTCAAGACTCACTCCAGCCGCTTGTTTGACAAATTGAGCGCCAAACGAAGAACGCAGGCGGTACAGATTGGCAAGGAACTCGGCCTGATCCCTTAAGACAGTAGGCAGGAGGCAGGAAGACGGGGGAAACCTATGTGCTCGCCGCGCAAAAAGTCTATCAGGTTGGAGATTCGTAATGCCCAGCCTGAAGACAAAGAAACCATCCACCAAATTTACCACGCGGTCGTTGGACTTCACGCTGATCGGGATGAAACGCGTTGGGATCGGTTAATACAACATGGCGGCTTGGTCATCGCGCAGGCTGAAGGTCGAATTATCGGCTTCGGCGGCATAGATGCACACGCCGCGGAACAATTGAAGTGGTTGTACGTTCTCCCGCAACACCGGATGGTTGGGTATGGGTCGGAGATCCTTAAGCGATTGGAGGGCATCGGCTGGGACGCGGGGCTTGATTCTCTGCGAGTGCACTCCGCACCAGGGGCGGTGAGTTTTTACCAGAGACATGGTTACGGATTCGTAGAAACAGCGGCACTGATGGGGCACGATCATGAAGGAGTCGAAATGATCAAAAAGCGCGAATTGACCTCACACCAAAGTAGTATTTTCGCGTAAACGCAGGAAATCATGCGAAAGTATGACGACAAACGCGCCCCCAGCAAGGTAGTTTCACACCCGTTAGCCAAATCCTGTTAGTTGAGGAGACTTTCCAATGAAGAAAACTGTTTTGACCTTCGGGTTGATTTCCGGCGTTGTGTCGTCCGTGCTGATGTTGTCCACGGTGCCTTTCATAGACAGGATCGGTTTTGACAGGGGAGTGATCGTGGGTTACACCGCGATCGTTCTGTCCTTTCTGCTGGTGTTCTTCGGGATTCGCTCCTACCGCGAAAACGTGGGTGGAGGCCAGATCACTTTTGGGAGGGCGCTAAGCGTTGGCCTTCTAATCACGCTCGTTTCGTGTGCGTTTTACGTAGTCACCTGGGAGATCATCTACTTCAAGCTGATGCCAGATTTTGCTGAAAAGTATACAAATTACATGGTGGAGCAGGTGAGAGCCTCGGGCGCCAGCCAACAAGTCATTGACGCAAAGATGCAGGAGATGAAAAGCGTGAAAGTGCTGCTTGACAACCCTCTGTTCAACGGGGCCATCGCGTTTCTGGAACCGTTCCCGGTCGGATTGATTATTAGTCTGATTTCTGCGGCGATATTGAGAAGGCGTAAGCCAGAGGACCGCGAACAAGTAGTTGGTGAACCGCTGCCGAGTTCGTAGCGCGGGTTAAGCATGTGCAGGAAAAGGCAACGATTCATTTTGGGGTTCGGCGTCGCAATCGGCCAGCGCGTTAGTTCCTCGTTCCACGGCGTTAAGCAAGGTGATACGGTCAGCCCAGCATCGCGAATGCGCGGACGGGAAAAGTCCCAAAGCTTTTCACTTTTGCCGGAACTGCAAAAAACCGGAAGCCGGTAATCGGGAGTTCGCGCAAACCGCACAGATGCTCAACTATGGGAATGCCCGCGGCCAGGAGAATCGAATGGGCCGGCCGGCGACCATCAGCTGTATCGTCAATGTTGTAAGCGTCAATTCCCACAAGCGCAGCTCCCTTGTCTGCCAGAAACGCCGCAGCGTCCGCACTGAGAAAGGGATGCCTGCCGTTTGAATAGTCTTCAGTTCTCCAGCGCATGTCCCAGGCGGTGTGGAACAGTACGGCTTTAGCTTTTACGTCCAGGTGTCCCAAAGCGGCTGCGGTGATTGCCCGATCCTCTGCGCCCGATCGATTCTCCGCACCGCTCGCCATGTTTGGGAAGTTCTCTCGCTCAAGCTCACGTTCCGCGTCACCAACATGACGCACGACGACGCCTTCGAGATACGCGAGCGACTCCAACGGCAGGCCTGCAAGATCGGTCCCTTCCTCGTAGCGATGAAAGGGACTATCGAGATACGTTCCCGTATTGGCGACCATTTCAATGTTGCCGATGTGAAACTCGGTTCCGGGGGCGTACAACGCTCGGGATGCTTCGCGGGTCAGATAATCGGAGATGACTGGCGGCGGCAGCCCCTTGTAGGTGATCATGCCGTGCTCAATGGTGTGACTAAGGTCTATTAATCTAGGAGTCATCGAAACCAGTGCCTCGCATCATGATGTCAGTACCAGAAACGCGGTAGCGTGTGGCTCGTGCTCACGGTCTAAGTTTCGAGTTCCTATCATAGCCACACGCCACCGCGTTGTGGTACTGACCTCATGACACGGCCCGCGAGAGAGTTTTATGCCTGTCGCTTCAAAATAAAGTCGGCAATCGCGCGCAGACGGTCCGTGGGTCTGTCGATCTCATCCAGCACAACACACGCCTCATGGTGAACCAGATCCGCTCGGTGATGAGCAGCCTCGATCCCATAAAGCGATGGGTAGGTAGCTTTTTGAGCGCGTGCGTCTTTGCCTGGAGTCTTGCCCAGAGCCTCCACTGTTGCGGTGATGTCGAGAAGATCGTCGGTGATCTGAAAAAGAAGACCCAGCTGCGCCGCGTATCGACCAACAGCTTCAAGTTCCGGGCCGGTTGCCCCCGCAATGATGGCGCCGCATCGGGCGGCGGCGATTATCAGGGCCGCAGTCTTCAGACGGTGAATCTGCTCCAACTCCCCACCCGTCACTGCGCGCGATTCGGCTTCGAGATCGCGCGCTTGACCTGCCACCATTCCTCCGGGTGTACCGGCAGCACGACCCAACTCGCTAACCAAAACAACTCGTTTCTCGGCTACGAGTAACGATTCTTCGGCGATGGTCTGGAACGCAAGAGTTTGCAACGCATCGCCCGCGAGAATCGCAGTAGCTTCGTCAAATCGTATGTGACAAGTTGGCCGACCACGCCGCAATTCGTCGTCATCCATCGACGGCAGGTCATCGTGGATCAGCGAATAGGTGTGAATCATTTCCAGAGCACAAGCGGTGGCCAGGAGACCGTCGGGGCGAGCACCGAAGACTTCGCCTGTGGTAAGTAGCAGGATAGGCCGGAATCTCTTGCCGCCGGCGAAGACGCTCCAGCGAATCGCCTGGTGCACCGAAACCGGTTCTACAGATTCCCCGGGAAGAAGCCGGTCGAGTGCACTGTCGATTAGCGCTCGCCGTTCGTTAAAGTAACCTTCGAGATCAAAGGCAAGCATCGATGAAAGCTCAGAAGACGTTTTCATTCTCCGTCAGCGCTTTCCGGCGATGTGGCGTTGGAACCTTCAAAAGGGGCAATCACAGGGCGTCCCTGGTTATCGCGCAGCAGTACCTCGATTCGACGCTCGGCTTGACTGAGTCGCTCCTGGCACTCTCGCGAAAGGCGAATGCCTTGCTCGAATAGCTCCAGACTCTTTTCCAGCGGCAAATCGCCCTCTTCGAGGTCACGGACAATTTGTTCCAGCGCTTCAAGCGAAGCTTCGAAGGTTCTGGCGGGCTGATCGTTATTTGTCATTAGATCATCTTATCTAAGCGGTCCAATTGCCGGAAAATCTTTAACTATATCGTCCACGATGCGTGGTACTACCGTGTCATCTTTCATGGCCGCTACTTTCCACCGCTCGCCGTTGCGGTGCAGAGTAAGCTCAATCTCACGGTCTTGCACCGGCGCTACTGCCCTGGCGGTATCGCCATCGGTCGTAATCTTAACCAGATAAGGCAGCCCGATTGCCAGGATGACGAAAGGCTTCGGTTGCGATTCATCCGAAATCTCCTGCAGTCGTTTCACCAGGGAATCTCGAACGTTTTGCTTCACACTGGGCAGCAGACTTGGCACCAGCGCTTCAACGCGTCGGCGCTGTTGAGCGCTTAGGGTACCGCCATAGCGGGCAACCGATTTTTGAGTAACCTCTCCAGCCAGACCATCAACTACCTTGTCAATATCGACGATTTCGTTAACCATCGTCATGTCATCCCGTTGGACCGCATCGACGAGTAATGCGAGGGAGTATGCCGGTGTCGTCCGGTAATGCCGCCACCACATATAGCCACCTGCCGCAGTTAAGACCGCACCCAGGACAACCAGGATTCCCAAAGCAGCCACAATCTTTGGCCAAAGTCTGCGGCGGCGTATGGTCGCAGCCTTCGTGGACCGCGGTTGCTCGAAACTGATTATGAGACGCTTCCGGTTTTGCGGCCCAGCGGCTTTCTGCTCAGGAGTCATAGCTTTGTCATAATGAACAGGCGCAGAGAAGACTTAGCAAGCTGCTGAAAAACAAATACGATCCTGAAACAGACACGAAATCTCACGAAACGGATGCACTACTGCGTGATGTTTCGTGTGATTTCGTGCATCGTTCCGTGTTTCCATTTGCTGCGTTACAGTTGTTCAGCAACTTGTTAGCTCTCCTCAATGCCTTCGACCCGTGCCTCGAGCCGGCCTTTAGCCAGGCGCACACGGATGGAATCGCCCACGGAAGCAGATTGCGCGTCTCGGAGGAGATTTCCGGACTGGTCTTGCGCGATGGCATAACCGCGTTGGAGCACGGCCAGAGGCGAAAGCGCGTCGAGCGAATTTGCTGCCAGGCCGAGACGAGTCCGGGCTCCCTCGAGATGTGCACCCATCAACCCGCTGCAACTATTGTAGGCGGTATTGAAACGCGTCCTGGCGTTGGCCAGACGCGTTTGCAATCGCGCAGGCGAGAGCTGGAAGGAAACAGCATCCGCGCGTCCGCGCGCGTCTCGTACCGTCCGATTCATTTGGAGGTGCATTCGGTGAGTCGCCGAATCGGTTTCCATTCGCGCATTCCGCATTCGCGAGCGAACCTCGTCAAAGACCTGAGACAAAGCTCGCTCCTGCACCCTGGTGCGAGCGTTAACAATCTTGAAACGCATCAGCCGGGAAAGACTGCGTTCCAGTTCGGCCAGGGTCGAGCAGATTTGATCTTCCTTCGCGGCAACCAGTTCGGCAGCGGCAGACGGCGTTGCCGCGCGCAAGTCTGCGGCAAAATCGGCGATCGTGAAATCGGTTTCGTGGCCCACTGCCGAAATTACCGGAATTGTCGATGCCCGGATGGCGCGTGCGACTTCCTCTTGATTAAAGGCCCACAGGTCTTCGGTTGATCCGCCACCGCGTCCAACAATGAGTACATCGATCAGGTCTTCGTTACGGCCGGCGCGCTCAGCTCGTTTGTGGTAGTCGTTAATCATTCTGATAGCTCGCGCTATGTCGCTGCCGGCCCCATCACCCTGTACGCGCGCGGGCGAAAAGAGCACATGAACCGTGCGGGTACGACGTGAAATGACGTTGAGGATGTCGCGTATAGCTGCCCCGGTAGGTGAAGTGACAATGCCCACCCGCCGCGGAAAGACCGGCAAAGGTCGCTTCAACTCTTTCGCAAACAGCCCTTCCGCTTGCAAGCGATCGCGAAGCTGCTCGAATGCAATTCGTAGTGCTCCTGCCCCCACGGGATCGAGAGCTTCTACAATTAGTTCGTAGTCCCCGCGTGCTTCATAAACACTTAACCGGCCCCGCGCCCTGACGTGCAGGCCGTCGGCGGGACGAAAGCGTATGCGAGAGTTCGCGGAACGAAAACATTTCGCGCGCAGCTGTGCGCCTTCGTCCTTGAGGGTGAAATACCAATGGCCGGATGAATGCTGCTTGAAGTTTGAGATCTCACCTTCCACCCAGACGGACGAAAAACGCGCCTCAAGCGCTTTCCGGACGGCGCCGGTCAGCTCCGATACGGTCATCGGTCCGCGCTTGGTCTCGTCAAAGAGGGCTGCGAAGAGTGGTTGGCTCATTCTGCTATCGTATTGTCACAACGCAAGCGGTAGCGGCCGGATCATTTTCCACTTGTCATTCGACATTTTTTCATTCGGTCATTTTGCGGATCCCATTTCGCGGTGGTTCGTGTTATTTCGTGGATCCTTTGCCCAGCCGAGAAAAAGAGAAACGATCCACGAATTCACACGAACGTTACACGAACAAGTGGTCAACAATTCGCGAATGACAAATGGAAAATGATCCGGTCGCTACCGCTCGCCGTTCTGACAATCACGAATGCAACGCGAGCCGCTTGATCACGCCACCCTCGGCATCGGACAAAGAGTGTACGACAATGAACGCGGCTTCATCCAAGTCTCTGGCGACCGTCTTGATTCTGCCAATTTCCAGACGGGTCACCACACAAAAAAGAATATCCTGTTCAGCATTACTGAGACCCCCTCGACCCTGGTAGACAGTTACGCCACGCTCGAGGTATCGGATGATCTCCTGTCTGATCTGCTCGCTTTTGTCGGAAATGATAATCACTGCAGTGTATTCCTCAATGCCGTGTATTAAGAAATCAACTGTCTTCGAGGCCGCAAAGTAGGTAAGCATTGAGTACAGCGCGGACTCAATGCCGAGGAAAAAGGCCGCAGCAGAAAAGATGAGAACATTGACCAGGAGGATCACATCCCCAACTTTTAAGAGATTGCTGCTCTTGCTAATGAGCAGGGCCGCGACTTCGGTACCATCTAAAACCGCGCCCCCGCGAATGGCGAGACCTATACCAGCGCCAATAAAGAAGCCGCCGAAAACGGCAGTTAGCAGTTTGTCGGGCGTGACATCAGGGTAATTGACGAAGGTGAGACACAGTGACAGGCCACCAATTGCGAGCGCGCTCTTGATGGCAAAACTCCTGCCGATCTGTCGGTAGCCGAGAGCGATGAAGGGAAGATTGATAACCAGGATCAAAATTGCGAGGGGAAAGCCAAGCACATTCGAAAGCAGCATTGATATGCCCGTCACTCCTCCATCAATGAACCGACTCGAGAGCAGGAAACTTTTCAACCC
>JBHENP010000043.1:0-42199 GCA_046261995.1 Pyrinomonadaceae bacterium | reverse complement strand
GGAGTCAGAAGTCAGAAGCTTGAGCTTCGACTTGTTGCGTCAGTAATTATCGGCGCTGGCCACGATCGCTCAACTATAACTTTCGAGCAGCTTGCTGACTTCTTCGAGTTGTGACATCAACGTACCATTGCTGCCGTACCCAAGATCCTCTGCGAGGATTAGATAATACCGGCATTCCTCCAGAGAGCCTTGTGCGATATTCATAAAACGAGCCTTATCGCTTCTTGTCTTTCTCTTGAATCCCTCGGCGATATTTGCCGGAGTTGAAACCGCAGCGCGCCTGAACTGCGAGGTTAAGCTGTAGATCTCCTCCTTAGGGAATCGTCTTGTATACCGATAAACTGCTAGTACGAACTGGGTGCTTTCCGCCAAACGATCAAGTCCCGAAAGCTGCGTGCTGGAAATCTTTTCATTGTGAGGCCCTCCTTCAGAGCTAATTTGTGAGGTTTGTTTCCGCGCTCCTGGCTTCTGACTTCTGGCTCCTGACTCCTATCTCCTGACTTCTGGCTTCTGGCTCCGGAGTCTTGCCCTCGCCCCTTTCGATTGGCAACTCAATAGTAATCTTCGTTCCCTGACCCTCGCGGCTGCGCACATTAATTGTACCACCATGCTCGCGAATGATTTGATAAACAATGGAGAGTCCTAAACCCGTCCCGCCGGTGGTGGAAGAGAAGGGCTCAAATAGATGCTCGACCTGCGCCGGTGACATTCCCCGACCGGTATCGGAAAACGTGAGGCTTAGCCTGTTCTTGGAATTGCGCGACACTTGCGCACGAAAGGTCCCGCCGTCGGGCATTGACTGCAGCGCATTACGAGCGAGATTCCAGAAGACCTGCTGCAGTTGCTCTGCATCGGCATCAGCCATCAACGGACCATCAATCACTTCCTCTTCCACAGACTGGCTTTCGTTTATCTCCGGGCTATAGCGAAGCAGAGTGAAGGTTTGACGTATGAGCTCGCCAATATCTACCTTGGCATGACTGGCTGAACGCGGCCGAGCATAGTTTAGAAAGTCAGTAATTATTCTATTCAATCGATCCGATTCACGAAGAATGATTTCCATCAATTCCGCCTGCGCGGATTCACCCTGGATCTCGTGGCGCAGCATTTGGATAGATCCGCGCATGGCCGCCAGCGGGTTTCTGATTTCGTGAGCGATGGACGCGGCCATGCGTCCGATCGCAGCCAGTTGATCCTGCCGCCTCGATGTTTCCTCGAGGGCGCGAATATGAGTGAGATCCTGAAAGGTAATCACCATCCCGGTTGTCTCGCCTGACTCCGAAGACAGGGGTGAAAGACTGAAACCGAGTCGCAACCGCATTCCTTCGGCCGTCAGGCAATCAGCTTCAAAGCGGGGACTGGTAGCACGCTTGTCGGGGGCTTGAATTGAATTACTAATGTGGGCACCCAGCTCGCCAAAGAAGACCGATGCCCCGTGCCCGCGAACATCTTTTTCATCGTAACCTGTGATTTCCTCGGCCGCGGCATTGAATGTGAAAATGCGACCTTCGAGGTCCGTGGTGACTACGCCCGACCTGATGGACTCGACGATTCTTTCATGAAGAGCGCGAAGATTCGCGAGAGATTGGGTGGCCGCCCTCAAGCGCACATCGGAGCCCGATTGTTGTTCCGCCAGCCGCGCCGAGAGCAAGCCGACCACGAAGAACGCTATATTGAAAAGGCCTACGGATTGGATGGTTCGCGACAGTGAGCCTTCGAGCAGGTACTGCGCTGGTCGATTTCCTACGCCGGTCAAGACTGCCAGCGCGCAGCCGGTAAAAGCGACGGCACAGCCGACCGACGTGATAACCGCGCCTCGTGGGCCCAGAAACAAACTGGAAGTGGCGATGATGACGATATAGAGTGCGGTGTATGGCGAGTTAATAACATCTGAAGTCCAGACGAGCCAGGTAACCAGTAAGATGTCGACTGCAAACTGCAGTTGAGTCTGAAACAACTGCGTACTGGTAAACCGGTGGGCCAGCGAATAGACGAGAGTGAGGAAGAGAACAAACACGAGCACCGATAGTGTCTGGCTCGAGGATCCGGGCTCAGTGCTGCTTCGAGTCCAGATCGTGCTGACAAGCAGCAAGACCAACAGGACTCCGAGTCTGCCAAGAATGAGTCCCCAGAGCTTCCGCCCAAGCTGGGACCCTTTTTCGAGTCTCTCTTTCGACGTGGGCATACGAATTCAGCCTATCACATGTCCACTAGCCTTCGGCTGCCAGTTGATCGAGCGAAGTCCCATACAGTCGGTAGATGGCCCACTCTTCCATGGGAACCGCTCCGAGCTTCCGATAGAACCCAATTGCGGTCTCGTTCCAATGCAGCACGGCCCACTCTATTCGCCAGCAGCCTTTTTCTTTAGCCAACCTGGCAAGGTATCGCAGTAGTTGCCGGCCTACGCCCAGTCCCCGCGCCTCTGGCTTAACAAATAGATCTTCAAGGTAGAGACCGGGCAAACCGGCAAACGTGGAATAGGTAAAGTAGAAAACCGCAAAGCCCACTGGCTCATCCCCATTGAACGCGAAGATGACTGATGCGGCTGGCTCGGCGCCGAAAAGCGTCTCACGAAGACGTGCCTCAGTTGCTTCAAACCGGTCGAGGTGTCTTTCGTAAGCGGCCAGCTCGCGAATGAACTCAAGAATCAAGGGTACGTCGCGCTCGGTTGCCGTTACGATCCGCATGGCCACAGGCGAAGTCATTAGGTCATCACTCCTTTTAATTGCTCTAATTCACCCCGGTAGGGGTGAGATGTTTATAGCACTGAACCCACCCACCGCCGCTCTGTTCCGAGGAGCGGAGTGTAGCTTGAAGAGTACATGTCTAGATGCGTTCCGCTCCTCCGAACGGAGTTGATGAAAGATGGCTGTTTCAGTCTATGAACATCTCACTCCTACGGAGTGAAGCACCGATCCGAAAATTCCATGTTGCCGCCTAAGGAATAGAAGAACCATCCCTTAGCACACTCGCTAACGCCAAAACGCCTGTTAGCCGATATGAATCAGCTCACAGGCGTTGGGGAAATACGTAGTCGAAGGCAAATTCCCGATTAACCAATCAGGTTCTCGAACCGCGATTGCAGGTTCGTTTGGGGATTAGTGTCCCTGCGAGAGTTTGCCAATCAGTGTGAACAGAGGCATGTACATTGCGATGACGATTGAACCAATGGTCACACCCAGGAATCCGATCAGGAGTGGTTCCATCAGTGTCAGCAGGTTGGCAATTGCCGCATCAACTTCCTGCTCGTAAAAATCGGCAATCTTCCCGAGCATTGCGTCGAGTGCGCCGGTCTGTTCGCCGATACCAATCATCTGCGCCACCATGTGTGGAAAAACAGCGGTTGCTTTCAGCGGCTCAACGAAGCTTTCGCCGCGCTCGACACCGGCACGCACTTTCAGGATCGCTTCTTCGATGATCATATTGCCCGAGGTTTTTGCGGTGATCTCTAACGACTGCAGAATTGGCACACCCGATGAGAGCAGCGTGGACAGGGTGCGCGAGAATCTGGCGACTGCTACCTTGCGCAGTATGTCTCCGATGATCGGAACCTTTAGCATTATCCGGTCAATCGTTTTTCTGCCGCCTGGAGTCTTACGGTAGAACTTGATCGCCACAACGATACCGATGATCGTAACCAGGATCACCAGCCCGCCCCATCCTGCCAGGAAGTCGCTTATACCGACCACGATTCGCGTGGGTAGTGGCAACTGCTCGCCGGGACCAAGCAGGCCAAGGAATATCTGTTGAAACTGCGGGATCACGACAACCATGATCACGGCGATCGCGGCGATTGCCATTCCGACGACCGCAGCCGGATAGATCATTGCGGACATCACATCGCGCTTCAGTTTGACGAGCTTTTCAATGAAGGTTGAAAGCCGTTGCAGGATCAAATCGAGGATACCGCCTGCTTCACCGGCTTCCACCATGTTCGAATAGAGTTGGTCGAAAACTTTCGGATGCCGGGCCATCGCGCCCGCAAGAGTTGAGCCTTCCTCAACGTCCTGACGAACTTGCAGCAGGACCGTTTGAAAGTATTTGTTTTCCTGCTGTTGGCCCAGGATCTCCAGGCATTGGACCAGAGGTAGGCCAGCATCGATCATAACCGAGAACTGACGAGTGAAGATCGACAGTGACTTAGACTTGACCTTCTTACGGCCGCCCAGTTTGGGGATGCCAATCTCGCGTCCCTTTTCCTTAACGGAGGTTAACGTGACCTGTTCCTTGCGAAGAACCTGTCGCAAGGCGTCGCGATTGTCGGCAACGCGCTCCCCAACAACTGTTTCGTTGAGTTTGTTGCGGCCTTTGAAAACGTAAGTGGGCATGTTTAAAGCTCCGTGCTGTGAAGTCTAACCCTACCTGTTGGTGATAGTGGGGCGTGCGCCGACCGGTCGACCCTGAGCATAGGGACTTGGGTGATTACCGTTGGGTGGGCCGCCGGTATTCAACCCTGAGCCGCGCTCCATCAGTTCCTTCAACTCATCAACATTGGATGAGCGCTGCAATGCCGTTTCGGAGCTGATCTGTCTCTTATGATAGAGAGTGGCCAAAGCTTGATTAAAGGTCTGCATCCCGTACTTGTCTTGACCCGTCTGCATCATCGAATAAATTTGGTGGACCTTGTCTTCGCGGATTAGGTTTCTAATTGCGGCATTGGGGACCAGGACCTCCAGAGCCATCACGCGGCCTTTACCTTCAGCCCGCGGAAGCAGTGCTTGACACATAATTCCCTCGAGTACCAGGGAGAGTTGGGCTCGAATCTGGGCCTGCTGGCCCGAGGGAAACACGTCGATGATACGGTTGATGGTTGAGGCTGCCGAGTTAGTGTGCAAAGTCGCGAAAGTGAGATGGCCTGTTTCGGCGATGCGCAACGCTGATTCAATTGTCTCGAGGTCGCGCATTTCGCCGACTAGTACTACGTCAGGATCCTGGCGCAGCGCAGTTCGCAACGCTTCTGCAAACCCGTGAGTATCAGCGTTGACTTCTCTTTGATTGACAACGCAGCTCTTGTGATTGTGTAAGAACTCGATGGGGTCTTCGATCGTAAGGATATGTTCGCGGCGGTCTCTATTTATCTTGTCAACCATCGAGGCCAGCGTGGTCGATTTGCCGGAGCCTGTGGGTCCCGTAACCAGAATCAATCCGCGCGGCTTATCGCACATCTGTTTGACAACCGCGGGCAGACCCAGTTCTTCAAAGGCCTTAATCTCGTATGGGATCGCACGGAATACAGCTCCGACGGCGCCTCGCTGGTTAAAGAGGTTGGCACGAAAGCGACAGAGGCCCTTGACGCCAAAAGAAAAGTCCAGTTCGAGGTTCTCTTCAAACCGGTGCTTCTGAGCGTCAGTCAGGACTGAGTAAGCTAGTTGTTTAGTGTCCGCGGAGGTCAGCGCTCGGTACCCGTCGAGCGGACTCAGATGGCCGTCGACACGAATCTGAGGGGCGGACCCTGTCGTGATGTGAAGGTCAGAGCCGCGAAGCTCTGACAGCTTCCTCAGCAATTCGGATAGAGAGATTTGTGGAGCGCTCTCATTCAGTGGCATCGAGTGATCTCCTCGGAGTAATAGGGTTGTAACGGTGTTACTTCAGAATGGTCGTCGGACTATCGCTGGGACGATTCTGAGCCTGAATTCGAGCTGTTGTGGAGAGTCCCGATAAACTTCTCCGCGTCGGCGGCCATGCGATCCGAATACTGACGCTGCGTGTTGGTGGTAAGGCTGTAGATCCGCCCATTGAGCTCGGTAAAGTAGAAATTCCAAGATTTCTCGGGCGAGCGAGCATCGCCAGGAGTCTGAGCGATCACCACGAACACGCGGTATCCACCCATGTCGCGCTGGTAATCGTTGACTACCCATCCCCCGGCAGTAATCATTTTGTCGATCACGATGCGCCGGAGGTCTGTGACGGCAGTTCCCGCAAGCATTCTTCGTTCTTCACGCTGGGTCAGGTAGCCGGGATTCGATCTGGCTTGCGCCACCACGGTTAGGGCAGCCTCGCCAGGAACACTTCCGCTCAAGGTGCCGCTACGGAATTTCATCTCCGTATTGTTTGCTGAGGGTTCGCCGGTCCAACCAATTGGCAGGTTAGTCCTCAATGTTGTGGACGGGGCGCCGGCAGCAATAGGCTGCGGGATCTTTGGCGCAAGAAAAGCCCGGCGGTGAGCCATGGCTGCGGCACGCCTTCTTCTCAAGCGAGCGCGATAGCGACGCCACCAGGCGCGAGAATGGCGCCGATAGTGTTTCTTCTGCTTGCTCTGTGAAACGGAACTTTGTCGAATCCCGTGTGCTGTCGATCGGTCAAACGGAAGCATTGACAGCACCGTAATCAGCATTAACAGCGAGAGTGTAATTGTACGCAACATCGTATTTAATCCTTTGCTAAGCTACCGTTTCGCGAACGACTTCTTCGAGGGTGGTCAATCCATCGCGAATCTTTTGCAGTCCGGATTCACGCAGGGTAATCATCCCGTCCTCGATAGCCTTTTTTCTCAACTCGAGAGCCGATGCTCCGATTAAGATCAGTTCGCGGATCTCATCGTTGACTTCCATTACTTCGTAAAGTCCTATTCTTCCTTTGTACCCGGTGTTGTTGCACGTCGCGCAACCCTTGCCCTTATATGTTTTGAACTTCTTTGCGTCGTCCGCAGTAAAGCCGACTTCCATGAGTGCTTCGGGAGGCATGTTGTGCTCGCTCTTGCAGTCCTTGCACACTCGTCGAATCAGGCGCTGGGCCTGAATCAAATTGACGCTCGTGGCAACGAGAAAGGGTTCGATACCCATGTTCATCAGGCGGGAGATGGTTGAGGGAGCATCGTTGGTGTGAAGCGTGGAGAGAACTAAGTGACCGGTTAAAGCGGCCTTGATGGCAATTTCCGCCGTTTCGAAATCGCGGATTTCACCTACCAGGACAATATTGGGATCCTGGCGAAGGAAGGCTCTTAATGCTGCCGCGAAGTTTAAACCAATCTGCTCCTTCATCTGGACCTGATTGATTCCCATGAGGTTGAACTCAACCGGATCCTCGGCGGTCATGATGTTTGTTTGGACCGTATTCAACGATTGCAGCGCAGAATAGAGAGTGTTGGTTTTACCACTTCCTGTGGGGCCGGTTACCAGAACCATTCCATACGGCTTAGTGATGTTTCGCTGGAACTTCACGAGCGACTCAGGCTCGAACCCGAGCTTGGTCATGTCGAGCATCAGGTTTTCCTTGTCCAGCAAGCGGAGCACAACTTTCTCGCCGAACAGCGTAGGTAGTGTGGAAACACGAAAGTCGAGCTCACGCGATCGCGCGTCAACCTTAACCTTTATCTTGATGCGTCCATCCTGCGGCAGCCTCTTTTCCGAAATGTCGAGCTTTGACATGATCTTGACGCGCGAGATGAGGGCATCGCGCAATTTCAGGGGAGGATGCATCACGTCATAGAGCACGCCATCGATACGGAAGCGAATGCGAAGTTCCTTTTCATAAGGCTCAATGTGAATATCTGAGGCGCCACGTCTGAGCGCATCGACCAGCAGTACGTTGACCAGTCGAACTACAGGTGCGTCCTCGCTCATTCGTGAGAGCGTGGACAGGTCGATCTCTTCGTTGTCCTCGACGACCTCGACGTCTTCGGCGCGCCCGTGATCGAAGTCGATGCTGTCTAGCGACACCAGGTCGGCGTGAGTAATCGCCCCCGCCCCGTTTGAGCTCTTGCCGTTGCTTCGTTCGTAGGCCGGGTCATCCGCGGAAATTGCGGCCAGCTCGATCTCTCTGGAAGTACCGTAATACTTGGCAATGGCATGTTGAATGCTTACCTCGGCAACGACAACTGGCTCAACGTTCAGGCCCGTCATGAACTTTATGTCGTCCATCGCGAAGACATTGGTCGGATCGACCATCGCCAGGGTGAGCGTGGCCCCAACCCGGGACAAGGGGATCACAGAGTATTTCTGGGCTACTTCCTGGGGAATGAGGCGAAGAACGGATTCATCTATCTGGAACAGGTCTAGGTTAACGGATGGGATACCATACTGCCGGGAGAGCACGGCCGTTATCATATCGTCAGTTACCAAACCCAGCTTGACCAGGTTGTAACCAAGGCGACCGCCGTGTTCGCGCTGATAGTCTAGTGCTTCACGTAAGTGTTGAGCACTAATAAGGTTCTCACGGACGAGAATTTCACCTAATTTGGCTGACATTTATTCCTGACGTTAAGACGGCTAAGTGACGATCCACTGCGGTGGGTGGGATTACTGAGATGGTTTCGTGGCGCTAAAACAGGCGTAAGCGGAGTGCTCAACACCGTTGCGTGAGCATAGTACATGTTCAACGAGCGCCCTGTCAATACTTCATTCTGTTTGGAAATGGGCTAAAACTGAAGCAAAAGCCGGGAATGGCTTGGGGCGGTCCGCCCCAGTCGAAATGAAGGTGCGTTACTTTAAGAGTCGGCGGGTTTGGGGCCGGGTGCGGGTCGTCAAATGGCGTGATGTCTTTAGTCAGGCTGCTGGAAAAAACCGCTTTGGAGTGCGGCGCGCAAAGCTTTGCCGCCGCACTCCAAATTCGCTGTTTTCATATCCTGAAGGGGTTTTTCAGCAACCTGTTAGGGTCGGCGGCGACGTGCCGGCGTGGTCGTGGTTTTCTCAGCTTTCACGTTTTGCTGATTCTTGAGCTCCTCCAAGATGGCCTTTGCGTCTGCCTTAAGCTTGTCCGTGTCAGGGGCCTTATCGACAAATTGCTGGAGAAAATTGGCAGCCTCCTGATACTTTGCCTTGTCATTATTCATCGCACCGATGTTGAACAGAAGCATTCCGGATTTGACCAACGCATCGGTATCGTCTGGGCTAGTGGCCAGAATCTTCTGATATTCGGCCAGGGCTTTGTCGAAGGAGTTTGCATCGAAGAGCATTTGGGCCAGGCCTCTTTGGGCCGTTGCTTTTCTGGCCGCGTCTGTCTCAACCGCGAGGTAGTCTTCATAAGCTTTCTGCCCGGCGTCAACCTGGGACTGATCAACCTTGGTTACGAACAAACGCATGGCTTCAGCCCTGGTGCTAAGCGCGGCGATTTTATTAGAGTTGAATCGAGTCTGTTCTTGCGGATCCGTAGGGACTGTTTGCGCGTTTAGGGCGTCGAGGGCTTGCTTGATAGCCTCCGCGGAGGCGCGAAAGTCGCTCTTTGCTGCCTCAATCCCCGGTCCCTTCGTCGCTTCATCCTTCGAGGTTATGGCGGCGTTGTAACGATCCACTCCGCGTGCCTTCAGAGCGGCAGATTTTTGCGTTAACAATGCAGGCTGGTCAGGATCAGCCGCTATACCTTCATCGTACTGCTTGATTGCCTCGTCATAATTCTTTGCTTCAAGGGCGGTGTTCCCGGCAGTAAAGGTCCGGGCGACAACCTGGTTTGATGCCTCAATCTTTTTATTCTTCGCTTCAATTTCAGCGTTCTTACGGATTAGCTCTTCCCTCGCGGCCTTATCGGCTGTACTTTCATTTTTCGGAGCGCCCGACGAAGCGCCGGTGCCGACGTTCATTTTCTCCGCCGCTTTGATTTCGTCAAGCGTAAGACGCTTGCCATCACCTGCGGATAATTTGAGTTCGTAGTCTTTGCCCTGGCCGGCTCTGACGTTAGGCAGGTAGGTCGGTCGCGCTGAAGGATGGCTGGCGGCAATGGTGTAGGTGCCAATGTACGGCAGTCCGGCGAATACGAACTCACCCTTCTTGTTAGTTTTTGTATTGTATTTGCCCGAGAGGTCGGTGCGGTAAACATCAATGGCCACGTCACTCGCGGGCGCCACGGTGCCATCTGCCTGATTCATAGTCACTTTTCCGCGAAGTTCTCCTGTCTGGGCCGAGGCGATGAACGCCGTTGAGAGCAGCGCTGAAACAGCGACGATTGCATAGAACAATTTGCGAAGCATGAGATTCCTCCAAAACGCAGCGTCTTATGATTTGGTTCTATTACGGGAGAGACCCGTAAGATGCATGGACGCTGGGATCAGTTGTAGTTAAAGGACTGAGAAGCCCTTACGTTAATAAGCAAACCGCTTGCTGTCAAGCGTGTAGAGAATCGGATCGCTGACACCTGCCTGGTGAAAAGCCCGTAACCGAAGGGCACAGGAATCGCACGTCCCACACGCTTGTTCTGAATCCTGATAACACGACCAGGTAAGCTCTAGAGGTGCTCCCAACGACTGGCCTTGCAGCACGATTTCGCGCTTCTTCATGGCGATGATCGGAGTCCTAATCTCGATCGAGGTTTGAGGTCTTGTCCCGAGGTCGATCACCCGTTGAAAGGCTGCGTAAAACTCCGGGCGGCAATCCGGATAGCCCGAAGAATCCTCGGCGACCGCGCCAATATAAATGCGCCGAGCCTGAATCACTTCAGCCCAGCTTGCAGCAATTGACAGGAAGTGGGCATTCCGAAAAGGAACGTAGCTCGAGGGTATTGCTGTGGATCCGAGGTTTGCACTGGTTACCGGAATCCGGTAATCGGTCAACGACGACCCGCCAATACTCTTCAAATGTTCAATCGAAACTGCCAGGCGAAGTTTTGTCTGATAGTAATCAGCGATCTCTTCGAAAGCCCGACGCTCCCGCTGCTCCGTGCGCTGGCCATAGGAAACATGCAGCATCGCAAGGTCATCGTTCTCCTCACGAGCAATCGCGGCCGTAACACATGAATCCATACCTCCAGAGACGAGGCAAACAGCTACGCCGGAGTCCGAATTATCGGTTAACTCGGATTCAGGGGGTTCATACCACTCGTCGTCATGACCACCCATCAAACACCTCGTACCTCAGGCCCCCAGATGTACTTGTGCATTTGTAATTGCAAGCGCACGTTGAGTCCGCTGCCGGTTATCCAACCCGCAACCTCTTGCAAATCCACGTCGTTCCAGATAGGAGATATCAAGACCGCTTTGGCGCGCTTTTCCAAATCAAAGCGTTCGATGATCTCGCGCGCAAAATCCCAGTCAGTGCGATTGGCTATCACAAATTTGACTTCATCTTTGTCAGGGCGCAACACCTCGAGGTTGGGCCAGTGATTGCGAGCGTCTTCACCTGAACCCGGACACTTCACATCGAGAATCAGTATGGCCCGCGGATCGACAGGCTCGGTCGAAACGTAGCCTCCGGTTTCAACCAGGACCTCGTACCCTTCTTCACACAGCTTATCTATCAACGTAAACGCCTGTGGCTGAGCTAGCGGCTCACCTCCAGTTACCTCGACCAGGTTGCATCCCATGGCTCGCACTTGCGCTAAGACTTCGTCAATCGAAAGATGGTCCCCGCCCGTGAATGTGTACTCGCTGTCACACCATTTGCATCGCATCGGACACCCGGTAAGGCGCACAAATGAGCAAGGCCTGCCGGCGTGAGTAGACTCACCCTGGATGGAGTGAAAAATCTCGGTTACTCGAAGCATTGGGGAGCGTAAGCCTTGAACTGTACTCTACCGCGGCTTTCGCGCGTGGTTTTAAAATATGGTTTCGTGACGGTACAATCGAATCTAACGTAGGCGCCTTTACGTGTCAAAGCAATGCTGCATTGGAGGCCCCTGTCGGCAACGTCATGACCAATAAATCATCAAAGAATCCGATGGAACCGCAGCTGCTTCCTCACGTGTTAGCATAAAGTCGCGTTTGGAAGCTCTGGTTAGGTTACCCCCGTGAGCAAGAGAAGCGAGCAAATCGAGAATCACATAGTAGCGGGCGCAAAACGGCTGCTCGCGCGGGCTACCGAATCTCACTCGCTGGATTCCAGAGCTTTGGTGCCGCGTATCAAATCGTCAGTCGATAAGTACCTGTTGAAGGACGACGAGAACGCTTCGGACCAAGCTATCGCCGGGTTCATCGATGAGCTCCAAGCTGACGACTTGTGTCTGATAGTCGCTTGCGAACGCGGTGACGAAAACGCCTGGAGCGACCTCGTCGAGCGTTTCACACCAACAGTACGCTCGGCGGCCCGCTCAGCGAGCTCTAATGAAGACGGCGCCCAGGATTTGGCACAGTCGATCTGGGCCGAGCTCTATGGCCTGCGCGTGCGGGCCGATGGCAAGCCCGCCAGCAAACTTGCCTACTATTCCGGGCGTGGCTCGTTGGCAGGATGGCTGCGGGCCGTGGTGGGTCAGCTTGCCATTGATCAGCATCGGAAGCAGTCACGCACGGTGCAAACCGAGGACGACGCGGACTTCGACCGCCTTGCGCGCGGGGGGGATGATGGCAAGGAATTGTACCTTGCAGCCGCCACGCTCAATCCAGAGGAGGCGATTTCCGATAAGTTAGCAGGCGCCGAGATGCAAAGGGCACTCGCGCGTTCTGTAAAAGAACTCAGCGACGAAGATCGACTATTAGTGAAGCTTTACTACTTCGACGGCCTTCGTTTGCGAGAAGCGGGGAGCGTCCTCGGTGTGCATGAAGCAACAGCCAGCCGGCGACTCACTAGAATTCACGGGGAGTTGCGAGAGCGCGTGGAAAGCATTTTGATCACTGATCTAGGCTGGACTAAGGCGGAAACAGCAGGCGCCTTTGCTCACGTAGCTTTACATCTGGAGGCCGACCTTGAGCCGCTACTGGCTGGAGGCGGAGTGGTTAGCGAGACTAAAGTAAAGGCCACGAAGTGACTTTAATCAGGATTTCACGAAAAGTTGGGCTGCAAGCAACGCGACCAGATTGCGTTCTAGAGGTGGCCATTAATAAGAGCATCAAATGAAGCAGGCAGAAAACAACGAAATCGATCTTCTATTGCGCGGTCTCGCACGAAGCGATGGCTCCGTTCCAGAAGACCTTTCTACAATGCACCTGGATGCGGATGAGTTGAACTCATATGCCGAACAAGCCTTGCCTGCTGCGGCGCGCGCACGTTACACATCGCATTTGGCCGAGTGTGCGACCTGCCGGAAGATTGTTTCAGAGTTAACCTCAGCAACTGGTGCCAACGTCGGCGAACATTCGGTCGCGAAAAAGACTTCAGCAGGCCTCCGGCAAAAGCTCGGTGCTCTGTTTTCTCCCAGTCTCTGGCGTTATGCGGCGCCCGTACTCGCGCTCTTTGCATTTATTGCGGTTGGTCTGGTCTTACTTAGACAACAGCGCCAGCCTGAATTCGTGGCCCAGAATCAGCCGGTAGGCTCACGCGATGGCGCAATCGAAACAAAGCAAGCGTCAGAGGCGGCGACGTTACCCGCAAACGTTGTCGAGCCTGTTAAAGACCGTCGCGTCGCTGAATCCGAAGCTAACGCTGGTAAGGCTAGAGACAACCAGGCGAAGGCCGGTGAAAAAAAAGAGACTTCAAACATTGCAACGGCCACGGATACTGTGACTATCACTTCTGGTGACGCCTCCGCTGGAAAAGCTGCCGGGGCTGTAGCTCAACCCTCATATGCTCCGGAGCCACCGCCAGCTGCCGCTCCAAAACCCCAGATAACCCATGCCGAGGAACGAACTGAAGTTGCCGCCCGTCGAAAGGAAGAAGCTGACAAGAAGAAAGACGAAGGGGCGCAGGAGCAAGAAGTCGCTCGCTCCCGAACAGATGACAACCAGAATCAGGTTGCTCGTCCAGCGTCGGGAACAGGTTCCCTGGCTGCTCAGAGCAGAGATAGGCTTCAGAAGCTTGAGTCGAGACCTGCAAAACGCTCCGAGCCGAAGACAACCGATGATGAGGCGGACACTCGCAGTGTTTCCGGCCGGCGGTTTCGCCGTCAAGGACACGTTTGGATCGACGTTGCTTACCAATCATCTACGGCGACAACTGTCGTATCGCGGGGCTCGGAACAATTTCGTGCGCTCGTTGCTGACGAGCCCGGTATTCGCGCCATCGCGGCACAGCTACCTGGCGAGGTGGTTGTAGTCTGGAAAGGCCGAGCCTACCGAATTCGCTGACATCAATCCCAGCCGACGTATTCCTATCCTGATTTCACGGTGGTACATTAGTGGTACGTTTTGAACCACCGGCTAACTCCTTTTCGAAGGCGCTGCGGTTTGATCGGAGGCATTGATGTATTGTCCTACCTGTGGCAACGAAATCACCGTCGAGCTGAAGTATTGCAATCGGTGCGGCGCCCACTTATCGTTGCCGCAGAGTACCCTGCCAGCTAAGGCGGCCGTGCAAGTCAGCCTTACAGCTCCGACAGTAGTCATCGGTTTGACTATCACCTGCGGCCTCGGAATCATCTTTAGCTCAATAGCCCGACTGGCTGAGATGCACGTTCACCCGGCCGCACTCACCTGGATGCTCCTCTTCGGCATGGCGACTCTGTTTGGCTGTTCAGCCATGTTGATCCGTTTCTGGTCGAAAATGGTAGGCGTGCAACGTCAAGCCCCGGCGCCCCAGCAGAACATTAGACCCACTTTTGAGAAAGTTACGCCGCAGCAATTACCACCACGGTTTGACGTTCCGAGTGTTACCGAACATACAACTCGCACTTTCTCTGCCGCTTATCGTGAACCGTCCGAAGGCGGACCCCAGTAAAGAATTCTCCATGTGAGGACATCTGAGCGATGAACGTAACTGGTTCATATTGTTCGCAGAGGCGAACAATTTTGTTTTGTTTGGCACTGACCTCGTTCTTGCCTGGGTTCCAGTTGGCCGCACAGGAGTCAAGGAAGGCTAGACCTGGAGCCCCTTTCGAGTTGAATCGGCGAGTTGTGCGGAATCAAGACGTTGCGGGGATCGTTCAAGAGATCGACGCACGTAACATCGAGCGTATGATTCGCAGACTGGTTTCATTTGGCACGCGCAACACGCTCTCAACACAGGACGATCCTAACCGCGGAATCGGCGCCGCTCGGGATTGGCTTTATAGCGAGTTCTTGAAAGCAGCGGAAGACTCCAGTGGGCGTATGACCGTGGAGAAGCAGGCGTACGAGCAACAGAAAAGTGCACGAATTCCCACTCCGACAGTGATCACAAATGTAGTCGCGACGTTAAGAGGTACCCAGTCGGAATCTCAGAATCGGATTTATGTTGTTAGCGGCCATTACGATTCGATGTGCGGTAGTCCGACAGATGGAGAATGCGATGCTCCCGGAGCTAATGACGACGCCTCCGGCACAGCAGCAGTCTTAGAGATGGCGCGGGTAATGGCCAAGTACAAGTTTGATGCGACTATCGTTTTCATGGCAGTTGCTGGAGAAGAACAGAGTCTTCTGGGTTCGACATACTTTGCGGAACAAGCAAAGCAGAAGGGTGCCAACGTCGAAGCAATGTTCACTAACGACATCGTTGGAAACACGTTGGGAGGAAATGGCGTGCGCGACCGTCGCACGGTCCGTGTCTTTTCGGAAGGCGTGCCGTCCAGTGAGACTCCGGAAGAAGCCAGTGTTCGCCGTAGTGTCGGAGGAGAGAACGATTCATCTTCGCGGCAGTTAGCTCGATTCATTAAGGAGATTGGCGAACGCTACGTTCCTCACATGAAAGTGACGATGGTATACCGCCGCGACCGTTACGGGCGCGGCGGCGATCACATTCCTTTTCTCGAACGAGGCTTTGCCGCCGTCCGCTTTACGGAACCCAATGAAGACTTCCGTCATCAACATCAAAACGTACGCACCGAGAATGGGATCAAGTATGGCGACCTCCCTGAGTTTGTCGACTATCCCTACGTAGCCAACGTGGCGCGCGTCAATGCTGCCAACCTGGCAATGCTGGCGCTCGCCCCGGCGAGACCGAGAAACGTCGTTATCCTGACGGCCCGTTTGTCCAACGATACGGACTTGAAATGGGATGCAAACGAGGAATTGGATCTCGCGGGTTACGAAATCGTCTGGCGTGAAACTACTGCGCCCGTCTGGACAAACTCACTCTGGGTAGGCAGTGTGACCAGCTACACGATGAAAGGATTGTCCAAAGACAATGTCTTCTTCGGCGTGCGTTCGATTGACAAGCAAGGTAACCGAAGCCCGGTAAGTTTTCCCCGTCCTCTTGGGAGATCCTCTCCCGCTCCCGCTAGCCGCCCATGAGGGGCTTGCACAGCCCTGCCCTATTAAACCTCAAAGTGTTGTGCCAGAGTGCTTAAACGTTCTGAGCGGATAGAGGCCGCAAGACGATCTACGAAATAACACGAAGTTACTCGAATAAGGCATACATTTTCGTGCGGTTTCGTGTGATTTCGTGGATCGTGCTTGTTTTTTCACGGCCCATTTGCGAGTTTGTTCAGCCGTCCGCCCTACACACGCGTCTAACCTTTTGCCAAGAAATTCATCTTTGGATGAAAAATGCTCATCAGCAATGATTAACGGGTGTCATATGAGAATCTCCAGACAAAACTTCACTTCCACCTTCCATATCGTTCGACAAGGCTTGGCCTTGATATCGATAGCGGCGGTGCTTGCGACCACGCTATCCGTTGATGTTGACGCTCAGAAAAGGAAGACTCAAGCGACTCGCCTCAGCGATGAGCAACGCATCCTGCATGTGCTAAACCGGTTGGGGTTCGGCGCGCGCCCGGGAGACGTGGAGCGCGTTAAAGCAATGGGGATTGACCGCTACATTGTTCAGCAACTCAATCCGGGAAAAATATCCGACGCGCTCGCAGAAACAAAAGTAAAAAATCTTCCTACGCTCTCAATGAGCACGGCCCAGCTGTATGAGAAATATCCTCAGCCCGGTCAGCTTATCCGCCAGCTTCAAAGGAGTGGCCATCTGCCCGACGACCTGGCCGCCGCACGACAAAACAAGGGCAAGGGATCCGCACCACAGACTCCCGGGCAGCCCGCACCCGATGGAGCTATGACCAATAAAAGTAATGACGCTGAGGGCGGACCAAACGCTTCGGGGGAAAACAATGAAGCGTATCGGCGCATTATTCGCAACTACTACTTACAGAACGGACTGCTACAGCCGCAACGGATTACGGCTGAGCTGCAGGCGTCGCGCATCTTGCGAGCCGTTTACAGCGAGCGCCAGTTGCAGGAGGTCATGGTGGACTTCTGGACCAATCACTTCAACGTGTTTGCCGGCAAGGGCGCCGATCGCTGGCTCCTGACGTCTTATGATCGCGACACGATTCGTCCGAATACGATGGGCAAGTTTCATGATCTGCTGCTTGCGACCGCGCAGAGTCCGGCGATGCTTTTCTACCTCGACAACTTTCAGAGTGTCAGTCCCAACGCACGGGTAAGGGCCAACGGACCAAACCGCAGGCGTGCTCAGGGCGATTCAGTTGATAAGTTGCTGGGAGGTCGGCTACAGGAATTGAGACCGGCACAGCCAAACGCGAATATGCCGGCTCGGCAGCGGCGGGGGATCAATGAGAACTACGCGCGCGAGCTGATGGAACTTCACACGCTTGGCGTCGACGGTGGTTACACTCAAAAGGACGTTCAAGAAGTCGCACGTTGCTTCACAGGTTGGACGATCTTTGCACCACGCGGCGGCGGCGCGGCATTGGACGCCCTCATGGGCGGCGGAGCACGCGAGAATACGGGCAAGTTCTATTTCAACGCTCGCATGCACGACGAAGGAGAAAAGACGGTACTTGGTCAGAAGATTCCGGCTGGTGGAGGAATTAAGGACGGCCTCCAAGTGCTTGATATTCTTGCCCGCCACCCATCGACAGCGAAATTCATCGCGACGAAACTAACCCGATACTTTGTGCAGGATAACCCTCCCGCGGCGCTCGTCGATCGCGTTGCCGCCCAGTTTACAAGGAGTGACGGCGATATTCGTGAAACTCTGAAGGCCATCTTCTTTTCGCCGGAGTTCAACGCACCGGAAGCATACCGCGCAAAAGTTAAACGGCCCTTCGAGCTGGCAATCAGCGCGATCCGGACGTTGGGAGCTGAAACCAACGGAGGCCCGCAGCTGCATCAATGGATTGCCAGGATGGGCGAACCGCTCTATCTCTACCAAACGCCAAATGGTTATTCAGATATGGCGGAGAGCTGGGTCAATACCGGCGGACTTCTTGAGCGGTTGAATTTCGGGTTGACCCTGGCCAGCAATCGCATTCCCGGTACGCGAGTCGACCTTAAGCGCTTCGCTGGCGCTGGTGCAACTGGGCAGGCTGTCGACAACGTCACCAGCATGGACCGTTTCCTTAGACTGATTGTCACAGATGAGATTTCTCCGCGGACCAGAGAGACGCTCTTGAAGCAGCTGGACCAGGAGACCGATGGTCCCATGCAGTCAGTTACGGTTGACCCGGCAAGCCCCGCAGACAATCGGGTGAGTAACGACGGAAACAAGATTCAGCCGCGTCAACGTCGACAACAACTGACTCAGGCTGACGCCAACGTTGCAGACCCGGTGACCAGAATTGTGGGTCTGATATTGGGATCGCCGGAGTTTCAGAGACAGTAAGAAGAGGGTGCCAGGTGTCCGATGGCGGGTGTCGGTAAGAAAAGAAACCGGCACCTGGCACCTGAAACCTGACACCCAGAGGTAAAGGTTATGAATCGTAGATTCTTTTTGAGGTCGGGTGGTATTGCACTCGCCAGCATCGGCGTCTCACTTTCCGCGCCATCGTTTCTCGAACGCGCTTTAATTGCGCAAACGCGGGATCGACTGACGGGTGGACGCCGCAAAACTCTAATCGCGATTTTCCAACGGGGCGCTGTGGATGGTCTCAATATGGTGGTGCCGCACGGCGAGCGAGCGTATTACGATTCGCGCCCGGCGATTGCGATCCCCAAGCCACAAACCGGTAACGCAGAAGCAGCGATCGATCTCGACGGCTTCTTTGGTTTGCACCCAGTGCTTACGCCATTCAAGTCGTTGTGGGATTCCAGGCGGCTCGCCATCGTGAACGCGGTCGGTTCGCCGGACAACACGCGGTCTCATTTCGACGCACAGGACTATATGGAATCGGCCACACCGGGTCGAAAGGGAACTCCAGACGGATGGCTCAACCGTTACCTGCAAAGCAAAACTGATCCAACTCGATCGCTTTTTCGCGCCGTTTCATTGACCCAGACAATGCCGAGGATAATGCAGGGCGGAGCTTCCACTTTGACGATTTCCAACCTGGCGGATTTCGCGATTCGCGCAGGTCGCTCGTCCGCAAGTGTTCAGGGTGGTTTCGAAGCCATCTACGATCAAAGCGTTAGCGACGTCTTGAGGGGAACCGGAAGGGAAACTTTTGAAGCGGTAAACTTCTTGAAGAACGCCAATCTCAGGCAGTATCAGCCGGAAAATGGTGCGCAGTATCCACGCTCACCTTTTGGCAACTCGCTATTTCAGATTGCCCAGCTCATTAAGGCCCGCGTGGGCTTGGAAGTAGCATTCACGGATGTTGGCGGCTGGGACACTCACGTGAACCAGGGAAACTCGCGCGGTCAGTTGGCAAATCGATTGCAGGATTTCAGTAGTGGCATCGGCGCTCTGGCCACGGATCTGGGTGATCTCATGGATGATGTCGTGATCCTAACGATGTCAGAATTCGGGCGCACCGTACGTGAAAATGGTAACCGCGGAACGGACCATGGTCACGCAAATACGATGTTTGTCATGGGAAACAATGTGCGGGGCGGCAAAATCTACGGGCGCTGGCCCGGACTGAAGAGCGAGCAATTGTATGAAGGACGCGACCTCGCGCTGACGACCGACTTCCGCGACGTTTTCGGTGAAGTTGCCAAGAGGCACCTGGGTACTCCCAACGTGCAAGCCGTTTTCCCGGGCTACAATTCCAGCGAGTCGAAATTCCTAAACTTCTTGAGCTAGCAGGAATCACATTGAGGGTTGCGCCGCGGCTTAGTTGTTCGCCGCGGCGCTTTTTGTCGTGTCGCAGCCCGACGTGTTTAATTCGGTTCCTGGTGCAGCCATCGAGAGCACGTTTGGAAACAGCGTACAGTCATAGGCACGGCTATGCCGCCTGATGTGAGGCGGTAGCTATGCCCCGCCGCCAGCTGACTTTGACTTTTGGGGCTGTGCCCCACGGGGCGAAGCCCACAGATAAAGTGCGACTTTGACGGAAGGGCATAGCCACATCCTCACATCCGGCGGCCAAGCCGTAACGGTGATGGCATTGCTGCTTTCCGCGGGATCTTGCCAAACGAGACCAGTTACTCGAATTCTCTTGACCTTCCAACCCTGCGAAGGTCAAATAAATTGCTACTGGCTGTCCTTTTTTCTGTCATTTGAAATCACGAGCGATAAACGACTCCTTGAACACCACTCAAAACAAGAGCTGGAAGCCTCGCCTCCGCTCGCTGCTGCTCATCCTACTGCTGCTCGTCGCAATCGCGGCTTACTACTATCACGTCCAAAACGCAGTTCGATTCGAAGTTGTGCAGCTCAAGAGCAATCTGGTCGGTAAAGTTCTGCCTTATGGCGTAGTTCTGCCACCACGTTACGGTTTCATCCCGTCGCGCGGGATCCGTTATCCGGTTCTGTACCTTCTGCATGGGTGGAGCGGCGATTACAATTCGTGGACCAGGCAAACAGCGTTGCTGCAGCATGCCGCGGAATATCAGATGATTATTGTGACGCCCGAAGGCGGCAATGGATGGTACACGGACAGCGCCAGGGTCTCTTCGGACCAGTACGAGACTTACGTTGTGCGTGAGCTGATCGCGGATGTTGATAGTCGCTTTCGAACCATCGCCGACCGCCGGGGCCGCAGCATCGCAGGTGCGTCGATGGGAGGCTATGGCGCGCTGAAGTTTGGCTTCAAACATCCCGAGAAATTTTCGTTCGCGGCCTCGATGAGTGGCGCTCTTGACGCCACCGCGCGTACTGACGACGCCTCGATTAATGCAAACATTCGGCGAGCCCGAGAGTCCGGCTCGCAAAAGTAACGACCTATCTCAATTGGCGCGCGGGTTCCCGTCGGATCGTCAGGCGCTGTTGCCGTATTTTTATCTGGACTGTGGCACAGATGACCCCTGGCTGGTATCCAATCGCGACTTCTCGAGTGTTCTTTTAGAACGCAAGATAGTTCACGAATACCGCCAGCTTCCCGGAAATCACCTCTGGCCGTACTGGGACCGGCAGGTGCGCGAAGTAATGCGCACCGCCGCGGACAGGATGGTCGCCGCCGAGCGTTAGCGTCAGGCACTCCTGTGAAATTGCTTAAAACTCGACGCGACTAATTGATTTTTGACCTCGGATAAGGCTCAACTACAGAACAGGAAGCGGTAGCGACCTGGCCGTTGCGATAGACTCAAATTGTGTTAGTGCTACCGCAATGGGCCAGGTCGCTACCGCTTCCTGTTCTGTAGTTGAGCGCATATTCACAGGTAATGAATTTCGGGGGCACTCTGTCGTCAGTTTTCACCTACCCACGCGCTACCGCCTGGTGGTACTGAGCTCATGAGCCGCGGCGTGAGACTCGCTGAAAAGGATTTGTTGCAGCCTACCATCTCAATCGGCCGAATCGGTTTATGAAATACAGCATCACCACGGCAATGAGTGACACGATGACCGCGAGCGTAAATGCCTCGTTGTCCCGACCTGCCTGAACCGCATCGTAAATCGCCACGGAAGCTGTTTGAGTTCTGCCAGGGATGTTGCCGGCGATCATGATCGTTACACCGAAGTCGCCAAGCGCCCGCGCGAAGGCCAGGGCTGTTGCTGCCAGGACACCTCGAGAGGCAAGCGGCAAGGTGACACGAAAGAAGATCCGGCGGTTGTTCATCCCCAGGGTTCGAGCGGCAGCTTCAAGCTCTAGGTTTACACCTTCAAATGCGGCTCGAAGACTCTTGGTCACGAGGGGCAAAGCGTGAATTGTGGCGGCGATGATCGCGGCAGTTACTGTAAATGTCAGCCGGATACCAAAGCGATTGTATAGAAAGCCACCTAATGAAGATCGAGTGCCGAGCAGAACCAGAAGGTAATATCCGAGCACTGTCGGAGGGAGTACCAGCGGTAGAGTAATCAGGGCGTCAACCAGGTTTCGCCCCGGAAAACGTTTGCGCGCCAGCAGCCAGGCGAGGGCCGACCCAGCGATGAGGGCAATCAGAGTTGCGGCACCTGCTACTGCGAATGACAATCGGATAGGGAACCAATCAATCATTGCTATGATTTGAGTTCTAAAGGTGCATGGAACTGATTATTTGGCATTTTCATAGATTTTCATTGGCTATGTTTTCTGCTGTCATTTCGTGATGCTTCGTGTGATTTCGTGGATCGTTTGCTTGGCCGCGGGATGACGAACGATCCACGAAATCACACGAACGGACACGAACAAGAATTGACCAACCGAGAAGTGATCGAATGAAAATGTCCAATGACAAATGCAAATGAGCTGTCAGACATTCGCGACGCTAGTTCAAGATGGCCACAATGCGCAGGGGTCCGCCGCTCCCCCCTTTGATCTTCATCGGTAGGGCGATGACTGAGAATCCCTTATTCGGCAGCCTGTCGAGGTTCGCGACGTTTTCGAATGCGGGAATATTTTCGTCAAAAAGAATGCGATGGCTTTCAAAGAGAGTCGATTGTCCATAATCAATACTGGCGGTATCCAATCCAATGGCTTTTATAGAGCGGTTCGCGGTTAGCCAACGAGCCGCCTCCGGATGAAGTCCCGGAAAGTGAAGCTTGGCGACGGCTGCTGGACCACGCTCCTCCGTGCCCAGGTATTTCTTGCGGTCCGGGTAGAACCTTCCGAAGCCGGTGCGCAGCAGAAGAATAGCGCGCGTTGGTATTCTCCCATGCTTCTTCTCCCATGCGAGGAAGTCTCCAGTGGTGATCTGATAGTCAGAATTGTTTTCACACTGCATTGTGACGTCGACGAGGATGCCGGATCCCATCAACTGGTCGAGCGGTATCTCATCAACCGTGTGGCGGCCTTGAGAAAAATGTACCGGGGCGTCGAGGTGAGTCCCGCCATGTTCGGCAGCGGAATACTTGTATGCGGAATAATAGAACCCCTTCTCAGTTACACCCTCAAAATCCTTCTCGAGATGGAACGGTTCGGCAGTGGGCCAATAAACTGTCTCAGAACCGAATGGATACGAGAGATCGACAACTACGCCTCCCGGAAAAGCAGCGCTGCGTCTTTGACCGAAAGCAGCGCCAGTGAACAGTACGAATGAAAGCATAAACGTGAGAGCCTTCATCGCGCATCCTCCTTAAGTGACAGGTTTTTAATTGGTGCGCAGGCATGTTAGCGCATGCTCACACACGATCCCAAAAGGAGGGTCGAGGTTCAGCACTCGCAGGTTAGCAAGCGGACCATCTTCTATTTTCTCAAAAGTTCTCAAATATCATTTGACTCGTCATTATCTCGTTCGTGGTGTTCGTGTTATTTCGTGATTGTTTGTTCGCCATAGGATTAAGAACGATCCACGAAGTAACACGAACGAACACGAAACAATCTGCGAATGAAAAATGAAAACTGACAAATGAGAAATGGAAAATGCTCTGGTCTGGTTAACGAGCAGTCTCACAGCTACAATCATCACCGTCCCGGCACTTGCTCGACGAATCTAGACCTATGTCAAAGCTTGTCCCACAAATCCTGCGCTTCGATTCGCTGCCTTCGACCAACCTCGAGGCTGCGCGGCGAGCGATTGCAGGCGCTGCAGAAGGTCTTTGCGTGGTGGCGAGTGAACAGACTGCGGGCCGCGGACGACTGGAACGACAATGGATCTCCCCGAAGGACGCCGGTTTGTATTTCAGTGTTGTCCTGCGGCCCCGGATTCATCAGAGCAGTTGGCCCTTGATTACTCTTGCCGCTGCGATCGCGGTGCATGATGCTCTGCTCGAAGCGTATTCTCTGAAGACAGACGTGAAGTGGCCCAATGATATCCTGTCAAACAATCGCAAACTTTGCGGCATACTCGCCGAGACGGTGGACACTACAATTGGGCGCGCGGTGGTGCTGGGCATCGGCATTAATCTAACAAGCTCAGCCTTCCCAGCTGAGGTGCAGGAGATTGCCACCTCCGTGCAAGTAGAGACAGGCAAGGTACCGGATCTGGAGATTATCTTGCGAAACCTGATAATTGAGCTCGAGCGGCGCTATGTGATGTTACAGTCGGCAGATGGTGGAGAAGAGATCCGTCGCGATTGGTCGCTCCGATCCTCCTATGCGAGAGGAAAACGAGTTCGAGTTGCCAACGGGCAGGAAGTCCTGGAAGGGATGACGCGGGGCCTTGAGAGCGATGGAGCGCTGCGTGTGGAAACTGATGAGAGTCAGATCAGAATCATTCGAGCTGGAGATGTTACGGAACTGCGCACGACCGATGTGTCACCGGACTAGTCCCATAGGGACCGAATGTTTATAGAAACGGGTCTTGAAGACATTCACCAGCTCTGTAGGAGCTCGATGTGTCTATGGGGCACGTCAGAGTCTGAGGGAGAAAAAACTTCTCATTCACACCGTGGCTTTTGAAACTGTAAGAACTATATTGAGACCGTTAAGTCTGAGACGCGGGTACCGAGAGCGACTGTCTACACAACCAATGAGAGTATCCGTCAACTACAGAACCGGAAGCGGTAGCGACCTGGCCGTCTCGGTCCCACTAACACAATTTAAGTCTGTCGCAGCGGCCAGGTCGCTACCGCTTCCTGTTCTGTAGTTGCATATCGCCAAAGGGAATTCACCAGAGAAGCAATGAACTTCGGCAAACGCATTGTGCTAACAACCTTCGGGTCCTTCGGTGATATCCATCCATACATGGCGATTGCGCTGGAGCTCCAGGCGCGTGGGCATAATCCGGTGATCGCTACCAGCGCCCTGTATCGGGAAAAGATTGAGGGCGCGGGATTGAGGTTCGCAGCGATTCGTCCAGACCTGCCTCCTCCGCGGCAACAGGATCAGGAGATGATGGACAGGGTCATGGAGCCTAGAACGGGTCCGAAGTATCTGATGGAAGAACTCATCTTTCCATTTGTGCGCGAGGCTTATGCGGACCTGATGCAAGCTACCGAGGGGGCTGACCTGCTGGTGACTCATCCAATCACTTTTGCCGGACCGCTCGTGGCCCGAACGACAGGAGTGCCCTGGATCTCCACTGTGCTTTCTCCCGTTTCGTTCTTTTCGGCTTACGATCCGCCCATGCCGCCTTTCTGGCCATGGATGAACCAAGTCCGACTGATCGGTCCCCGGCTGATGACGGTATTTATGGATTTAGTGAAGCGGAATTATCGAGCGAAGGCAGTTGATGAACTTCGGCTGGAACTGGGTATTCCCGATTATGGAAGCCCGGCTTTTGACGGGCAACACTCGCCATCGCTCGTACTTGCCCTCTTTTCAAAACACTTTGCCGCCCCCCAACCTGACTGGCCGCTGCAAACTCGGACCACGGGTTTTGCTTTCTACGATGGGCGACACGAAACGGCAATGCCGCCGGAGTTGTTGGAGTTTCTAAACGCAGGCGCGGCGCCTATCGTGTTCACGCTGGGTTCTTCGGCTGTCTGGGTCGCGCGCGATTTTTTCCGAGAGAGTATTGACGCAGCAAAAATGCTGGAACGGCGCGCGGTCATGTTGATCGGCGACGAGCGCAACCTTCCGCACGAGCCTTTGTCCCCGGATATCATTGCGGTTGATTATGCTCCGTTTGAACCGTTGCTTGAGCGTGGGTGCGTGATTGTCCATCATGGCGGAGTTGGTACTACCTCCCAGGGACTTCGTTCCGGTGTCCCCACATTGATCGTACCCTTCGCTTTCGATCAGTCTGACAACGCCAGGCAAGCGGCCCGGCTGGGAACCAGCCGCACACTTTACCGGCGATCCTACAAAGCTGCACGAGTGGCGGGAGAACTCGACAACTTGCTGAACAAACCTCAGTATGCGTTGAAAGCCAGGGAGGTTGCTGTGCGTCTGCGCAGTGAAAATGGAGCGGCGACAGCCTCTGACCTAATAGAGGAATTCCTTAGCAACTTTCAGAAAAAAGAAACCACAAACGAAGATCTCGTCTATGCTTCTCGTAATTGACGTCGGAAATACCAACACCTCTTTGGGCGTCTACCGTGGTCCCGAGTTGGTGGCCCATTGGCGTCTTACCACAAATCGCGCGCGCACCGTTGACGAGTATGGTGTCCACGCACGCAACCTGTTCGAGCTAGCCAGCCTCGACTTCAAAGCCATTGACGCTATCGCAATTGCCTCAGTAGTGCCGCCGCTCAATTACACATTGAAGATGATGGCCGAGACCTACTTTCATTTAACGCCATTCTTTGTGGACAACACAGTGGACACGGGAATCAGAATTCTTTACGAGCCCGCTGCGGATGTAGGAGCCGACAGAATTGTTGATGCCGTGGCTGCCATTCATAAGTATGGCGCACCATGTATCGTCGTCGACTTTGGCACCGCCACCACCTTCAATGCGATCAACGCGCAGGGCGAATACCTCGGCGGCGTTATTACTCCGGGAATTATGATTTCCTCTGATGCGTTATTTGATCGTACTGCGAAACTGCCGCGCGTGGACATCAAACGACCGCAGAAAGTTATCGGGTCGTCAACAATAAGCGCGATGCAGTCAGGGCTTTATCATGGCTACGTTGGGCTGGTCGATGGCGTGTTGCGCAAAATGCTCGAGGAAATCGGTGGTAAGCCCCGGGTGATTGCTACCGGAGGTCTGGCGCAGCTGATTGCCACAGGTTCCGAGTTTATTGAGCTGGTGGATGAGACCCTGACGTTGGAGGGGCTGAGACTGGTGTACCAACGCCATGCTAAGACAGAGTCCAAAGTCGAGGGAAACAACAGGATTTAAGATTTGAAATCTGAGATCTCAGATCTCGGATCTCGGAACTCAGATCTCGGAACTCGGAACTCGGAACTCGGAACTCGGAACGAACTCGGAACTCGGAACTCAGAACTCAAATCATGTCAGATCCACATTAAACCTTGTACATTGAATTACTTCAATTACTTCACCGAAATCGAAGACGTCTTCATTCGTCGTCGCGGCAAGCACCTGCTACTCAGCCCAATGGATTGGGCCTTAATCGAGAGTTGGAAGGCTATGAAGGTCCCGCTGCATGTCGCATTGCGAGGGATCGAAAAGGCGTTCGACTCATGGGAGGCAAAGCCCAGGAAGCGAAGCGTCAAGTCTCTTCTTTATTGCCAGGAAGAGGTTGAAGCACAGTACGCCGAGTGGTTGGAGTCTCGCGTCGGAGCCGAAACGGGTGGTGACGGTGAGATTGCTGCGGCGGGAAACAAGGATGAAAGTTTGCCGTTTCCCCGGCAAACGATTCTGGAGCACTTGCGGCGAGGAAGGTCAGCTCTGCTGCAGGCGTTTGAAAAACGAAAACAATCGCACGAAGATGATTTCACTGAGGCACTAATGCGCGCTGCCAGTCTTCTGGAAGAGCTCGAACGCGACTTCGATCACACAGCAAATGCCGATGCCCAGAAACTCGAAATCTCGCTCACCGGCCTGGAGCGGATGTTGAGCGATGCAATTCGTTCGGTAGTTCCCGCGGACCAACTTGAAGCAATCACCAAAGCAGTCAAGGAACAGTTGCGGCCTTATCGCAAACATATGGACGCTGCAGTCTATCAACAGACTTTCGATAACTTGCTGCTAAAGGGTCTGCGAGAGAAGTTTGCAGTCCCGCGGCTTAGTTTGTTCTATCTGTGATCGAGCTCGCAAACGCGGGTTTCACGCAAAGGCGCAAAGGCGCAAGGGAGGCAAAAACGCAAAGGGAAGAGATCGCGCCGCGATGAGCCGTTTGAAACCCGGTTTTCTTCGTCTTTGCGTAAAACCGCCTTTCGTTACCACAATTGCAAACCATGAATTCAGCTGTCGGGCTAGAGCAACCTTTACCAACTCTTGAGGTGGAAATTGAACGCCTTCTTCCAGGCGGCGTGGGCTTGGCGCATGCCGAAGGACTGACACTGTTCGTATCACTCGCCGCTCCTGGTGACATCCTACGCGTTCAAATCGATCGGCTGCAGGGCAAGGTGGCCTTTGCTTCGGTACTCGAAGTAATCAAACCCTCGCCGGTTCGCGTTGAGCCTCCCTGTCCTTACTTCGGTCGCTGTGGGGGCTGCGATTTCCAACAGTTGAATTATGAGGCGCAGCTACAAGCGAAAGTGGACATTATTCGCGATTGCTTCCACCGCATCGCCAACATGCCAGACCTCCCAGAGATTGCGATCCACCCGTCACCAACACCGTGGCAATACCGCGCTCGAGCGATCTGGCAAATCGATCCGCAAACAAGATACTTGGGATACTTCGAGGCTGGTTCGCATCGTGTGTGTGATGTGGAGGCGTGTGCAGTCCTGGTTCCCGACCTACAGAATGCTCTGGAAGAGCTGCGCGAACAGATCCGGAATGACTCGTTCCCGGCAGCGGTGAAGCACGTTGAAGCTGTAGCGGGTGACGAAGGAGTTTCAGTCTCGCCCGCCTGGGCCGATCTCGCGACTAAGAATGTCAGTCGCAGAATTGGCAATGAGACTTACCACTTTAATGCCAGCGCCTTTTTTCAAGTCAATCGGCAACTGGTAGAGCTATTAGTCGAGGAAGCGATTAGGAATGCGCGAGGTGCGCTGGCGATAGATCTTTATTGCGGCGTGGGGTTATTCACGGTGCCTCTCGCGCGTTGTTTTGAACGCATACTTGGCGTGGAATCGAATCCAATTGCTTCGCGCTTTGCCCAAATGAATCTGCAGAAGGCGCAGCTTAGAACCGCGAAGATCATCACTGCGCGGGTGGGCGAGTGGTTGAATGGCCAGTCATTTGAATCCGAAGCCGTCGATTTCCTGCTGCTTGATCCACCGCGTGCCGGGGCCGAAAACAGCGTTATCAGAGGAATCCTCGCTAAGAACCCACGACAGGTTTCGTACGTGTCATGCGATCCGGCCACACTGGCCCGCGATCTCAAGAAGCTCCTCGCAGCTGGATATTCTCTTGACTCTGTCGCGGCATTTGATATGTTCCCCCAGACTCATCACGTCGAAACCGTCGTGCGCCTCACGGCGGGATTTTAGAATTTAGATTCTTGATTTTAGATTGAGTCTGAGATCTCAGATCCGATTGCAATCTCTGGATCTCTAAACCTTAAATCTAAAATTTAAAATCGAAAATCTCGCGATGCAAACTGCTCCTCACCCGCAATCGTTTGTAGCCCATCCTCTGGCCCTGCTTGCCGCCGCGTTTGCGTTAGGCGTTCCGGCCGCACACTTTTGGTCACCGCCTATTGTTCTGCTACTTATAGTTTGTTTGTTAGCGTCGTTGCTTGCGTTGACCTGTCTATTCAAGCGGAAACGAGGCGTCGCCACCGCTTTCCTCACGATCGCTTTCCTGCTAACCGGCGTCTGTCTGGCTTCGATAGAGAAGCAAAATGTCAGCTCTCACAGGTTAAAGGCGCTTATTGATCACGGAACGATCCCTGCCGCTAAGCCAGTTGAGATAACCGGCGTGCTGGAGCGCTATCCGGAATCCGCTCCTGGAGGTTTCTATCTAACGCTGCGTGCTGAGCAACTACGAACCAGGGATGGAGAGAAGATAGTGTCAGGAGTAGTCACGTTTCTGCTGCCGGTTTTTGAAAAGTCTTCGGCAGACGACTACCAGAGACTCGAGCTGCGTTACGGGGCGCGCGTGCGCGTGATGACCGTTCTCAACCGCGCCGACAACTTCCGAAATCCCGGAGTCTCCAGGTTCACTGATTATCTGGAGCGCCGAGGCTACGACGCCGCTGGTTTTGTGAAGAGTCCGCTGCTCATTGAACGCCTGGATGACGAACCGGTGTTTCTGCCTCTCGCCTGGCTTTATCAATGGCGCCAACGGCTCGAGACTCAGATCGTTTCGAGATTTTCACCTGAAACGGCAGGCGTGCTCCTCGCTGCACTGCTGGGCAACCGCTACTATCTTTCCCATGCAACGGCTGAACGTTTTCGCGAAGGCGGAACGTTTCATGTTCTGGTGATCAGCGGACTTCACATAAGTTTCATTGGCGGGGTGGTATATCTCCTGGCCCATCGAATTACCAAAAACAGGAACTGGCAGTTTCTTTTGGCGACCACGGTCCTCTGGTCTTACGCCATAGCCGTGGGAGCTGAGGCGTCTGTGGTGCGGGCCGCTTTGATGTTCACGTTAATTGCGTTCGCGCCGATCGTTTCTCGCAAGGGCGCTTCGTTGAATTCGCTGGGCGCCGCCGCGTTGGTCTTGCTCGTGTGGCGCCCGGGTGATTTGTTCGATCCCTCATTTCAATTGACCTTCCTGTCGGTGCTGGCAATAGTAGTTTTCGGCTGGCCACTGTTGCAGCGAATGTCGGAAATCGGATCATGGCGCCCCACACGTGAGACCCCTTACCCGCCGGCTAGCCCTTCCTGGCTGCGCGGCCTCTCTGAGTCGCTCTTTTGGAGCGATCGAAACTGGCAGAGAGAGATGGCGGGCCTAAACTACAGCTATAAACTTTTCAAGACGCCCATCGCAGGCACTTTAGAGCGTTATCGCCTTCAGCAATCCTTGCGTTACGCGTTGGGAGCCATTGTTGTGTCCTTCAGTGTTCAGATCACAATGTTGTCACTGCTCATCGTTTACTTTCACCGAGTTTCTGTATCCTCGCTCCTCTTAAACATTGTCGTGAGTGTCCTGATGGCAATGCTGGCCCTGGTGGCCGTAGCCGGATTAGTCGTCGCGCAGATCAGCTATACGGTCGCCGCACCATTCTTCGGGCTTGCTAATGGACTCAACTGGTTAATGATCCACAGTGTCGATCCTCTTATGCGATTGGGAATCGCCTCGGCTCGGATACCGGAGTACTCAGGTTGGTCGACCTTGATATATGTCGTTTACTGTATGCCTCTGGTTTCCCTGGCAGTTGTACTCTCCCGCTGGCATCCATTAGGCCCACCGGCGTTGAGGAATAGAAGGCGAACGTCGCAGGTGGTCCAGGGTTCACTAATAGCCCAGTTGATTCTGCTGGCCGTTGTCATCGGACACCCGCTCAGCGCCGGCGACACGAACGGAAGACTGCGGGTGGACTTTCTGGACGTCGGTCAGGGAGATTCAGCATTGATTACGATGCCAGATGGAACCACCGTCCTTGTCGATGGTGGCGGGAGGCCGAACTTCTTCAGCAGAAACCGTACGCTTGGTGAGGAGGACAAAGAAGAGTTTGCCCGCGACACCCGCAGCGTCGGCGAAGCAGTGGTTTCCGAGTACTTGTGGTGGCGGGGTTTGAATCGGATCGATTACATAGTCGCAACTCACCCCGACGCGGATCACATTGATGGTTTGAACGACGTAGCGCGGAATTTTGCGGCGCGCGGCGCACTCGTGGCGGGAACTCCAGGCAAAGATCCCGAATTCGCGAAGTTTTCTGACACCGCGGCTGCAAGAGGAATCCCTATAACGATTGTTGGAATGGGAGATGTACTGCGATTTACCGGCACTACCGCCACCGTGCTGTGGCCCCGCGCAAGTGCCACAACTCAGACACGATCCCCAAACAACGATTCAATTGTGCTGCGATTACAATTTGGTGAACGCTCAATTCTCCTTACCGGTGACATCGAGAGGTTGGCGGAGGCTGCTGTGTTGTCCGGAAACTCCGGCCTTTCGGTGGATGTCGTAAAGGTGGCGCACCATGGCAGCAGGACTTCATCGACAGATAGTTTCATCAACGCCACCCGTCCGAAGTTCGCCATTATTTCCGTTGGCCAGAATTCAATGTTTGGCCATCCGCACAGGGAAGTCGTCGAGCGCTGGCAGGAGAACGGCGCCGAAGTATTGACCACAGGCGACAGCGGAATGATTACCGTGACGACAGATCGCAAGGATCTACGAGTGGAGACTTTTGTGAAAGTGCCAGGGAGGTAGTTAGACCGCAGATATCGGAGGACATTCGGGCCCGTTTGTCGTTTGAGACTCGTCTGGAGTGTACAGGTCAATAACCGGGCTTCCTACTTTGTAAGTTTTTAGCACGCCGAGGGGTGGCGCATAGATGTGGATGGTGATCAGGTCTTGTCCGCTGACTTCCGGGTTTCCGAGTTGATGGATGTCGGGTACGTCGGATCCCGTTACGTCTCCTCGCGACCTTTCTCGTCCTGATTTGTAACACAGACCTTTCTCGTCATCGAAGCCGAAAGTCGTTTCCCACATCACGCCGTCATAAACTCTAACTACACCGTGAGAGCCATTGTGATCGTGAATCGGTGTCCGATGGCCCGGACGCCAACACAACACGAGCATTTCGGAATATTCGTTTCGACAAACTCGATGCCGCCAGTAGTTGCCTTCCTTAAAACCCAGGTAAGGCTCCAATTCCTCGCGCGGAATCTCTGCGTTCTCGAGCCATTCGTAGATTTGCTCGAGGCGCGGTCGTTCCTGTTGAGCATTAAGTTCAGCGACCAGACCAGCAAATGAAAGCGGCTGTGGGTTCGACGCTTCATCAGGCGATTTTATTGTAGGCTCAACATGCGTGGACAAGTTTTTGGTGTCTCCAGGTGAAGGATTCGTTGTGATGTGCGCCAAATAACGGATTTGCGGCGCGACAACAGAGCGGCGTGAACGGTTATATTATCCTGAGCGCTCAGAGTCAAGATACGAGCACAATTGGCTGCGGATTAACGCGGATGACACGAATCTGAAAAAGAGCAATTCCGAGAACTGTCAATCAAGGCGGAATCGATCTTATGAGCTAGCTGTTTGATCGCGTCCAATTTCAGATCCGCGTTTATCCGCGAGAACTGCGGCTGATTTCCGGATCCGCTAGTGATCGTCGTTCCAAAGTATCAAGAGCTGGCAAGCAGAATGCGAAGGTCGCGAACATTCGTGCCGGTCGGGCCGGTAACAATTGCGTCGCCGAGTGCGTTAAAGAAAGTGAAGGAGTCGCTGTTCTCAAGAAAACTTTCAGCGTGGAATCCTCGAGAGAGCCCCCGCGCAATCGTACTTTCGTCGGCAACGGCGCCCGCCGCCGGACTGTTGCCGTCTATCCCGTCAGTTCCCCCACTCAGCGCAACTTGGTCAATGGAGGCGAAGTCTCCGCCAGGCTGACGCTTGTCGAATTCAATTGCGCAGCGGAGCGCCGTTTCCGAATTGCGTCCCCCGACGCCCGTACCCGTAACCGGACACGAGAACTCGCCACCTGAAATCAAACACACTCGGTTCTGTCCTCCCCCCACTTCGTCCCGCAGTGTGCGCGTGCGCGAGACCAGGAGCGCGCTACCCTCGTCTATCGTCTGTTCTTTAATGTCGTAAGCTACCTCCACTACAAAACCAAGTTGTCGAGCTCTTGCAGCCGCGGCTTCAATTGCACTCTGGTTGTTCAGCAGCACGTAATGAGGGCCATTTGGTTCGCAAGGTTGATCGCATTTACCTTCGTGAATCACTCTCAGAACCGTAGCGGGTAAACACGAGTCCAAACGGTATCTCTCCACAACGTCACGCGCGTCGGGGTCCGCTGCGTTAGGAGGCAATGTGGGACCGGAAGCAACAGTCGCTTCATCCCCAGGATTAGTATCTGAAATGAGCAGCGTAAGTTGATCTGCATTGGGAGCACGGTCGGCGAGTTTCCCCCCTTTTACTGCTGAAAACGCGCGCCGCACGGAATTGATCTCAGCTATCGAAGCACCGCAGCAGACAAGCTCGCGATTCGCCCTGCGTAGCTCCGCCAGCGTGATTCTTTCGTCAATCGGCCATTCAATCATCGCCGAACCGCCGCCGGAGATCAGGAAGATAACCAGCGCGTCCTCCACATTCGCGCGCTCAAGAAGTTCGAAGGATTCTCGCGCGGCCAGAAGAGAAGCGTTGTTCGGCAAAGGATGGCCAGACAGTGGAGAGTTTCCTCGGCGGCAAAGCTAACACTCGCCCTAAGGGTTGTCCCGCCACAGGGCCCGCGATAAGTCCACCCTTTAGGAATCGGCCCAGGGTTTCTGCCAATGCGACGGCCATAGGCACGGCCGCTTTGCCGATAGCAATGGCGTAGACACCCGCTGAGTAAGAAGTTAGATCGAGTTGGGTACCAGCTACAGTCAGGCGTGTGTCGTCCAGGATTACCGAACGACGTACCGATTCATGCGCATCAACACTCCGGAGTGCGCTGTCGAAGATTTCGCGAGCGGCTTGATGAAGATCGGGTTTTGCCATCACCAGTCCAACTGAGGGGCTCTACCACTGGGCAAAGAGTCGATCCACGAAACCACACAAAGCCGCATGAAAAGACGATGAGGTCAATTAAGGGAGACTGCACTTCTGGTCACTCCACTCTCACCAGCGACTGCAGCTCGCGAAACTTCCGATCGCTGATACCGCGCACCATCATGAGGTGCTCAGCTCGACGAAAGCGCCCATACTCGTTTCTGTAAGTGATGATTCGCCCGGCAAGCACTGGTCCAACTCCGGGAAGTCTTTCGAGCTCGGCGGCGGTGGCGGTGTTGAGATTTATACGGGCCGGTTTCGTCCCAGAAGTGCGAGTCTCAGCTGTTGCAGCGTCGGAAGTATAAGTGCGGGGAAGACGACTACAGGCAGTTGACAAAAAAATAAACCCGAGAGGCAGCACGATTAATAGTGCGCGGAACCTACCTGTAGCAAGAATTTGTTTCATGTATGCAAACAACAGTTTGTGAAGACTTTAGAAACGCGCCGCTCAAATGTGCAATCTCCTAGAAGAACAAGGGTCTCAATGCTTTGCACCATCCCAATCAGGAGTTATACACAGATTTTTCCACAGGTAACGAGGAAATGTTTTTAATCTGTTTCTTCGGCAACATGTAAGCTCCTTAATCAAATGTCAGACGTGAGCTGATGCCAGTCTTCGGCGAGAATGGCCCACCGTTCGTGATCCCGCCAGCGTCCACAGACTTTCAAGTAGCGACGCGAATAACCCTCTCTTATGAAGCCGGCTCGCTTCACCAACGCTAAAGAAGGAGAGTTTTCTGGCTGCACGTTTGCCTCTATCCGATGTAAGCTCAACCGGTCGAACGCGTACCGCAGCATTAGTTGCATTGCCTCTGTCATGTATCCCCGCTCCGAATAGGGCTCTCCCACGAAGTAACCGAGATACGCGCTCTGAAATCCCCCACGAGAGATTTGGCTCAGGTTGATTGAACCGATAATGGCCCGCTCTTTCAACTGATGAATTAGAAAGCAAACCGAGCACGCTTGGCGACACGTTTTGAGATAAGCGATGAATTCTTCCGCGTGCTTTGGAGGTGAGACCAGGTTGCGGTGTAGGCGTACGCTGGCCCGGTTTAAGGCAGTGAACTCCTCGAGGTCTCGTATCTTTGGGGTTCTGAGGAAGACTCTTCGGCCAACGATGTCGGCATTCTTCATGCAAACCTGTAAGAATTAATCGGCAATACTAATGACTCGAGTTCTAGACTTCCGATCCAATCTCGTCCCACTGCGCTACCATTTCATAAGCCCGGCCCAGCACAGGCCGAGGTCGTGAGCCATCGGCCTGGCCGATTAGCCCTTCGCGTTCCATGAGGTCGAGGATTGCTGCCGCGCGCCCATACCCGATGCGTAATCGCCTTTGAAGCACGGAAGTTGATGCTCGTTTCATCTCGACGCAAATCCGCAGCGCCTCTTCGAAGATCTCGTCGTGTTCGCCTCCAGAGTCTTCCAGACCCAGCGCTTCCTCCTCGGATTCCGTAATGCTCTTGTCGTAAGCGGGCAAGCCCTGGGACTTTACGTGGCTGACGATTCGATTAATTTCCACCTCATCGATGTAAGCGCCGTGCACCCGAATGAGCCGCGACGTACCAGGAGGCAGGAAAAGCATGTCGCCACGGCCGAGCAAATGTTCGGCGCCGTTGGTATCGATGATGGTGCGGGAATCAACCTTGGACGAGACGCGGAAAGAAATGCGCGACGGAAAATTCGCTTTGATGAGACCAGTAATTACATCGACCGACGGGCGCTGTGTCGCCAGCACGAGATGAATACCGACGGCTCGCGCCATTTGGGCGAGCCGGGTAATTGATTCTTCAACTTCGCGGCCGGAGGTCATCATCAGATCGGCCAGCTCATCGATGATGATCACGATAAACGGCAGGGGCTTCCACGGCTCGCCCTTATCATCGTATTCCTTGATAAGGTTTCGTCGCATTATCTCCGTATTGTATCCATCGATATTTCGCACGCCCCAGCCCGCCAGATCCTTGTAACGCTTTTCCATCTCCGACACGGCCCATTTAAGCGATCGCGCCGCCTTTTTCGGGTCGGTGATGATCTCAGTCGCGAGATGAGGAATATCCTCGTAGAGACCCAGCTCAAGACGTTTCGGATCAATCAGAATAAACTTAACTTCGTCAGGACGGGCCCGGTAAAGAATGGAAACGATGAGCGCATTGACGCCAACGGATTTGCCCGCGCCGGTTGTTCCGGCAATTAGCAGGTGGGGCATCTTTGCCAGGTCGGCAACGTAATTCAAACCGTCAATAGTCTTGCCAAGCGCGATGGTGAGTTTCGATCCCGACTCGCGAAAGGCCCTGGATTCGATTACCTCACGCAGATAGATGGTCTCGCGGCGCGGATTGGGAACCTCGATGCCGACGTGCGGTTTACCGGGCATCCGATCGATGCGGATCGACTCTGCTTTCAGCGCCAAACACAAATCGTCTACAAGAGAAACGACGCGTGAATACTTCACTCCCGGGTCCGGCTTGAATTCATAGGTAGTGACCACGGGGCCCGGACAGATGTGCTTGATCTGGCCAGTAACATTAAACTCTTTGCACTTTTCAGCCAGACGTGTCGCCAGGCCCAGCAACTCCGCATCAGCCTGCTCGCTCGGTGGTGGCGCTTCGTTCAGGAATTCCAGCGGGGGTAATGCGTAGTCTGTGTAACTTAGGCGGCGTGCACGATCGGCATCGAACGGCAGCTTGCCGGCGGCGGGCATTTCGGCCTTAGTGCGGACGACCGATAGCCCCTTAACCATCTCTTCGAGCTCCGACTCCTCATCCGCAACGGCATTGCGGCCTCCGGCAGGGAAAATCGAGCGTCTACCGGACCGGCTTTCCACAACCGTGGCGCCGGACATCCCTGCGGCCATAGCGGTAGCTCTTGCGGGTTCGCTGACGCCGGCGACAGAGCCTTGAGGAGCCATATCCATCCCGCCTCTGATGACTGCGGCGGTACCAGCGACGGTTGAGCCGTTCGACTGCTTCATAAACTCGGCAACCTTATCGGCCGGACTCAGTTCCATGCTGGCTTTGAGAGCATTGCGTGCAGCTTCCTGTTCCGCGCGCAGAGCCAACTTCTTTTCCTTGCGCAGGCGCGCTTGTTCCCGTCGAGTCTGGCGCCAGGCTTTGAATCGGGTAGGGGCCGTGCGCAGGAAGACGAAGCGATCACCAAGTGCCGCCACAAGTTTTTCGTACAACCCAATGAATGAGAAGTTAGTAGCGAGCAGTAACCCGGTTGCGGCAATCGCAACCAGAATTACGGCGGCTCCCACTGTGTTGAGGCCGCTGGCCAGTGTTCGGGCGATAACTGTTCCGACTAAACCGCCGGGCTGCACGCTGGCGTCAAAGAGAGGACCTAGTTGTGATATGGAAAGAAGCGCGGATGCAGCGAGGACTAAAATCACCAGCCCGAGCAGCGGGTAGAAAGGTGCCCGGATTTTTTGCGCACGAAAACGCCGCCACGCTGCGGCAAACAACAGTAGCGGCAGTAGGAAGGCTGCGATCCCAATGGCCTGGAACAGCGCCGCGGCGACGTTAGCGCCAATCGAACCTGCCCAGTTGCGTGTTTCGGATCCTCCGGCGGAGTTCCACGAAGGGTCGTTGGGGAAAAATGCCGCGGATATAAGGCAGAGGGAGAGAAGCAACCCCAAGGCAAGGAGCAAGATTGCGATGATCTCGTTTCGCCTACTGTTTCGCAGGGTGATTATCCGGGGCGCCTCTTCCAGCTGTGTAGTTGCCATGGAAATTCCAGATGCCTCAGGAGATTAGAATCCAGGTTGCGAGCCGAACATAGTCACACGAAAACACAGACTCTGCATTAAACTAATCAGGCCGCCTTCCTTGCCAGCAGGTACGCTTTGATAAAGTCGTCCAAATCGCCGGCTAGTACGGCGTCTACATTTCCTTTTTCCAGTTTCGTCCGCGTGTCCTTCACCAGGCGATATGGGGCGAGAACGTAGCTCCTGATTTGCGACCCAAATGAAATCTCCGCCTTGTTTGATTCCAACTCGGCATGGTCGGCTCGACGCTTTTCGAGCTCGAGTTCGTAAAGCCTGGACCTCAAAACCTGCATCGCGACAGCACGATTCTGATGTTGGGAACGCTGGTTTTGGCACTGAACAACGATGCCTGTGGGCATGTGCGTTATGCGGACCGCGGAGTCTGTGGTGTTAATGTGCTGGCCGCCGGCACCTGTGGCGCGGTAAGTGTCGACTCGAAGGTCCTTTTCCTGAACATCTACCTCGATATTCTCATCGATCTCAGGGTAGACAAAAAGGGAGGCAAATGAAGTGTGGCGCCGGGACGCCTGGTCAAAAGGTGAAATCCGAACCAGCCTGTGCACGCCGGCTTCGGCTGCGAGCAATCCATAGGCGTATTCGCCCTCGACCTGGAACGTAACGTTTTTCAGACCCGCTTCTTCGCCCGGTTGGTAGTCAATGATCTCAGTTTTAAAGCCCCGCTGTTCGGCCCACTTCAGATACATGCGCAGTAACATCTCAGCCCAGTCCTGCGATTCGGTGCCGCCCGCGCCGGGGTGAATGGTACAGATGGCCGGGAGATGATCGTTCTCGCCGGCAAGCAGCATCTCTGTTTCTGCCTGGCTTAACTCATGTTCCAGACGCTCGACGAGCGAGCGCAGTTCTTTCAATGATTCTTCGTCCTCCTCGACAAATTCAAAAAGCACTCCCGCATCCGCAATCTGCGATTCAAAGTGTTCCTGGCGCTGGACCTTCTTCTCCAGCAGACTGCGCTTTTGCAGCAACTTCTGCGCGGCCTCCTGATCGCTCCAGAAATCCTGCGACGACGCTTGATCTTCGATACGCTTTAATTCTTCGCGGCTGGCAGCAACATCAAAGAAACCTCCCGAGCTGCTCGACGCGCATACGGAGATCATCATACGACGTTCTCAAATCCTGGATTGATAAAGTTTCGATCATTCTTAACCTCGACTCCCTAATTGCGACGCCAAAAGGTCGCGGCAAACACCAGGACGCTGATGGCGGTAGTGAACGCGACAAACAAGTCACCATGCCTGGAGTAAAAAGTGCCTGCGCTTTCGTTCCGGCCGATCCTCCAAGTCCGAACGGCACTCTGAAAACCGTCGGTCGCGTCTTTTACTTCACCACCCGCGGTGATGTACGCGGTTATACCCGAATTCGTCACGCGCAAGATCGGACGTCCATTCTCAACTGCGCGAACGACAACATTGGCCAGGTGTTGGCGCATAACTGCCGTGGGACCAAGGTACCCGTCGTTGGAAATATTGATCAGCACATCTGCTCCGTCTCGTGTGAAGTTTCGCGCGATGGACGGGTAAGCCGATTCAATACAAATAAAAACTCCGGCGCGGATGTCACCCACCTTCATTAAGGTGTATTTCGTACCGGGTGTGAAATCCCCAACGATCGTTCCCACCACACTCGCTCCGGGCATCCAACGCGGTAGCGGCACATACTCGCCAAACGGCATCAGGCGAATCTTATCATACTGAGCGATCAGACTGCCCTGCTGATTAACCATTATCGCTGAGTTGTAGATGCCATCGTTCGGTGCGACTTCCTGTGAGTTGAAAAGCACTGAAGTCTGGTTAGCGGTCGCAAACCGGACCAGGAGTTCTCGCAAGCGCGAATCATTTCCATAAGCGAAGTTCATCGGCGACTCGGGCCAGATTATGAGCCGTGGTGTTCCATCATTTGGAAGTTGCTTTAATGCCGTTTCGCTCATAGACACATGCCGCTGGAGCAGGGTCTGCACCTCCTCACTCGACTTGACGATATCCATCGGCACGTTTGGCTGCAGAGCCACCACTACAGCTTCCGGGGTTTGGGAAATTGAATCGACGGGTGAACTTTGCGATGCAACCATTAGCAGAGCGATGCTTAGAAAAACCACTCCCGTGACCAGCACGGACCTGGCGGTTCTTTTTAGGACCAGGTATGCAATGGCTGCGTTTATGGAAACAATCATGAATCCGACAGCATATACGCCACCCCAACGCACCGGCTGAATCAATGCTGGTTGATAAGCCTGGGAGTAACCGATCGCATTCCAGAGCTGGCCCGTGAGGGCAAGTCTGCCCCATTCAAGGGTTGACCAGACAAAGGGCGCAAATAGCAGGGCCCTGGTTCCCCACGCCCGAATCGCGCGCGCGATCACGAGGGCAAACACTCCGGGAAACAACCCCACGAAAATGGGCGCGGGAGCCAGCAGAAGATAGGCTGCCCAGGAAGATATTCCGCCGTAGTGAATCATTGAGTATGTTAGCCAGTAACAGGAACCGTAAAAGAACACGGCGCCTGTTAACCAGCCCCGAAGGAATGACCGTCGAGAAGAAGGCCTGAGTGCGATTACAACGAGAAGAGGCACCAATCCTATCCACGCGAGTGGCCAGTAATCCGAATTCGGAAAGGCAAGTATGAGTAAAACTGAGGAGGCGACAGCAGCTATTCCGTCGGTGAGAGAAGAGGCTGTCAACCAGCCAGGCGCTGCGGAGGAGGAAGCGCCATTTTCGTGCGCGTGGGATTTAGTCGCACGCGTAGTTGTTGAAACCGCATCCTGCATTGCCCGCGAGTTTATCAAAGGTTGCGGTAAACACGATCCAGGAAGTCAAACAACCCGATTCAGGAAGTCAAATCGAAGGGCACGACGATCTGCCGTGCAAGTCTCTGTGTTTCGCGGATCGTCCTGGTTCGTGGGCAGATCTTTATAAGAATATTTTTTGCCGCGTGGTTTTAGGATTGGGATTACGACTCAAAACGGCTAGAGACGGCCTTGAAACGACAGAAAACGTCACCACCGAAGTGACAAATTTCGTCGCGCCGTTAAGGGGTTGTGCCTGAGTAGCTGGATTGGAACTGGTGTGTGTAAGTGCCTGCCTCCGGCATCCGGAAAGGATGAAGTATCCAATGCCGGCGAAATGACAGGCCTTAAATGCGGGAGAACCCAGTCATTTCTGACTGGGTTCACATTTAGGGGGGCTTAACTGAAGGGTTGCTCGGGGGGTGGCTGGCGCAGCGGCAGGCGGCGCTCAGAGGAAGTTGGCGGCGGGGGCACGTTGTAACTTTCCTTTGGTCTCCCGTGCTTGCCGAGGTTCCTTAGAGCACCTCGTGTGCCAGAAGAGTGTTTTTCTGGAGTAACCCGAGATTCACAGGGCGTTAAAGGGAGTTGGCGCGGGACGACTGTAAAGCGGCCCCATTCTTACAGAGTAAAGATTGCTCGCAAAAAAGATCAGCTCTAAATGTGGGAAACCCAGTCATCGTTGACTGGGTTCATTTCGGATGGTGTAACTGAAGGATCGCTCGGCGGGTGGTTGGCGCAGCGGCAGGCGGCGCTCAGAGGCAGGTTGGCGGCGGGGGCACGTTTTAACTTTACTTTGGTCTCCCGTGCTTGCCGAGATTCCTTAGTGCACACGCTATGCCACGGAAAAAAGATTTCTGGAATTTGAAGTCGATTGATTGTTAGGAGCAGAGTGGATTCAGGAGAGGCAGGAAGGGCAGTTTAGGATTCGCAGCCACTATCTTTGAATTGATAATTCAATCCCAATACATTTACAGGTCCTGACCTGCAAGTTAGCGAAGCAGGCCTAACGCTGAACGAGGAGAAGATGCCCGCTTAATCCCACTACTTGGACAACCGTCCGTGACGCTATGCTCGTGCCGTCAGCAGAGCGAGCGCGCCAAAGTTCACCCTGAACTAAGACAGTGCCTTCGGGAACCAGATCGGCATCCACCTGAGCACGGGAACCAACTAGTTGAAATTCGCTTGTTGCAGACTTTTTGTGCCTCGACATGCCGGCCAAGACTAGGAGTATCGCGAGGAATGCGCCGGCGCCAGCGATGATCAAAACCCAACTCATAGAAAGGCTGCTATTAATCCTTCCCCATGGTTACCTGCCGTTGCAGTGCGATGGCCTCCTGATTGTTCGGATCGATCGTCATCGCACTGGTAGCATATTTTGTCGCTTCGCCACGATCACCGCGCTCCAGGAAGATCCGGCCTAGCAGGATATGAGCGTCGATCAGTCTAGGGTCCCAGAAGATGGCAGTCTTGAGCGCTGCGATTGCCGCTTCTTGATCACCGCGGCGTTGGTTGATCCGGCCACTCAGGAGGTAGGCCTCAGCGTTAGTCGGTTCAATCATCACTACCCGATGCAGCTCGGGCAGCGCCTCATCGTCACGTCCAGCCTGATAGAGGTCCCGTGCTTTAACGAGCAGGTCTTGAGTGGCTGAGCCCGCATCAAGATTGGTGG
>JBHENP010000042.1:0-42443 GCA_046261995.1 Pyrinomonadaceae bacterium | reverse complement strand
CTTAAAAGCTTTGAGGGTCTTTTCAACTTGATTCTGAGCAGCATAAATAACCCCAATCCCAGATATGCTCGCCCTTCTTTAGGTTGAACTTGACGGCCTTAAGATATGCTTCCTCAGCCTCAGCGTAGCGGCTTGGCATTGCATGCCTTGTCAACCTCCTTCAAAAGCCGTCTCTACATCCTGACGAATCTTCCCGTTGCCACTCTCTTTCTCCAAGTCGTATTGTCTCGGAGTTCGCGGATCATTCGATAACGGATGTGTCGGGTCGTTGACTGGACGACGCGGCATCCCCTGCCCCGACGCCGAAGAAGATAACAACCATAGACCCAGCACTGCTGCAAACAGTGTACTGAAAGTCAGAGGTGCGTTTTCCATAATCTATCTCCATTATGAAACGACTGTGCGGTTACTTCTCACTTTAGGTGGTTCGGAAAACTTGCGTCGCGCGGGAGACTGGATACTCTGAGTGTGAGCGTGATTACAGCAAGATCATAGCACGCTTGATCAAACAAGATTACCAGACGGTACTGTGTCACAGGCGTAGGCGAACGGATGAAACGACCTCGCGACGGCTCTTGGTGTTGAGGGCTATTGTTGCCTCCGAGCAGTTTTGAGAGTATTAAAAGCTCACAATGTCAGAACGCATCTATCGCGACCCTGTTCATAACATTATCCGTCTTCGCACCGATACGGACGAAGGCAAGTTGATGATGCGATTGATCGACGCGCCTGAGTTCCAGCGGCTGCGTCGAATCAAACAGCTCGGTCTTGGTCTCTACACCTACCAGGGTGCTGAGCACTCGCGCTTTACCCACTCGCTCGGCGCTTTCCACCTTATGACCCGTGTACTCGATCGGCTGGGAGAGAAATACCTGATCGATCCGGATGACCGCGCGGCCGCACGAGCAGCAGCCCTCCTTCACGATGTGGGCCACGGTTCGTTTTCGCATGTCATGGAGAAGGTGCTTGGCTTCCATCATGAGTCTTGGACGGTTCAAGTGGTCCTCAGCAAGGAAACCGAGATTGGCCGGTTATTAAACTCCTACTCCCCCGGGTTGCCCGCAAAGGTGGCGGCGATCATCGAAGGTAAATTTCAGCCGGCTGCCCTGGGCCAACTGGTTTCTTCTCAACTCGACGTCGATCGCATGGACTATCTACTACGCGATTCATTGATGACGGGCGCGAAGTATGGCATCTACGATCTCGAGTGGATCATTAATGCGCTGGCGATCGATGAGGAGGGTGATCGGATTTATGTCGCCGCGCGGGGACTGTACGCAGTGGAGGAGTATCTGCAAGCGCGTTATTACATGTTTCGCCAGGTCTATTTCCACCGTACGCTACGCTCGGCTGAAGCTGTGTTACGTTCAACCTTCCGTCGAGCTTTGAATCTGTTGGATGGGGGCGAAGCTGTTTGGTATGCGGCTGATACTGCCTTCGAGAAAGTGTTGCGAAAACAATCTCTCACGGTCAGCGAACATCTGGAGGTGGATGATGCGGATGTTCTCTTCCACGTCAAGCAGTGGCAGCGGGCCGCAGATCCGATTCTCAACGATCTCAGCCGGCGTTTCACCGGGCGTCGCCTCTTTAAAGCGATTGACCTAGACATGCCCGCCTCGGAGCAAGCGGACTTTCTGTCGGCGGCTCGCGAGTGCGTCGCTGCCGCAGGCTTCGATCCCGATTATTATTTCATTGAAGATCGAGCGAGTGACGTCCCTTACTATAACTACTACACGGCTGAAGGTGCCGAGCCAAAAACGCGCATTTATGTTGAGGATGGCTATGCCCGTCCAGAGATCCGAGAGATTAGCGAAGTCAGCAATGTAGTGCGTGGGCTGCAGCGTGGCTATGAATTACACAGAGTCTGCTTCCCAGTAGAAGTAAAAGACGAAGTGTATGCGCTCTACCATAATCGTTCTACCAAAGATCTCCCAGCCACCAATCGAGTGCACGCTTTTGGAGACTAAATCCGGCCGGAATGGCGAGCGGGATTGCACCATCTTAGCGAGGTCTACAAGAGCGCCGGGCAGTTCGGTAGCTGGTTCCGAGCGAACTAACAAAACTTCTGGAGACTAATCGAATGGCAAGAATCGCCGGAGTGCGTCCCGACAACGCCGACCGTTACGCCAGAAATGTTCTGGAGGCCCAGAAGAAGACGTGGGGAGCGCCGCTGCTTAACCACCTGTTGTATGCCAGACGGCCTTCAATATTTCGTGGCGCTCGCGCGATGTGGACGGGCATCGACGCATCGGGATTGATAGACGTCGGCTTGCGATCGCTGATCAATCGTCGAGTGGCCGCTTTAAACCTCTGCGAATTTTGACAAGACATCAACGCTGCCGTGGGCAGCGAGCTGGGAATAGCAGACGCGAAAATTGATGCCCTCACCGAGTATTCAGCGAGTCCTCTGTATACCGAAGCTGAACGTGTGGCTCTTGAATATGCTGACTGCATGACGATCACCGATAAGGAAGTAAGCGATGAACTCTTTCAGAGGTTGCGGAACTTCTACGATGATGATGCTGTGGTTGAGCTGACTGCCACCATCGCGTGGGAAAATGCTTCGAGCAAGTTTAACCGGGCACTACGCGTGCCGTCACAGCAGTTGTGGAAGCGTGTTAGACCACGCGTGAAAGATTCAGCATGAGTGTAAGACTGTGTTTTCTGATCTTATTCCTTTTGTCATCCCCTACGCCGGCGAGCAATTTTGCTCAAGCACAAGAGCGCCGAGTGCCAATCGCGGTTTTGGGTTTCGGAGAGTCAGTAATTGGTCGCCTTTCGTCCGAAGCCCTGGGCGCAAACTTGAACTCCATTCCTGAGTTGCTGGTACTGGACCGTAATCAGGCGAGCACTGCCGCAAGAGGCGCGGGCCATAGCGCCTCGCTCAACATGTCGCTTGAAGAAGCGCGCGGCCTGGGAGCCGCAATCGGATCTGATTACTACATCGTTGGTGATGCCCAAACGTTAAGACGTTCTCCCTCTTCGGGTCCTCCCTATTTCGAGTCGTACGCGTCCGTTTTTCTGGTGAGCTCGCGAACCGGACGACTTCTGACCTGGCAACGACCCAGTTTCATTGCGGCCAGATCGGTCGCCGCGGAGAAGCTATTACTCGCCGAGCTTTCGAGCGGAGCTACTCGCAGCCGCAACCTGTCGGCCATTCGACGCGCGCAGGAAGACGAGCGGCTGAGACGAGAGTCGGCGATTGAGAGCACGGCGCCGCTCATCGAAGCAGCACCGGACGATGACAAGACGGCCCAGGCTGAAGGACTTCGCCTGCCGCGTCCATTCCGGCGTGTCAGTCCTCCTTATCCGGAAACGGCTGCACGCGCTGAAGTCGAAGCAACAGTAGACGTCCTGGTTGATCTCGATATAAAGGGAGACGTGAGCAACGCCGAAGTCGCTCGGTGGGCGGGGTTTGGTTTAGACGAGGCGACAATCGAAACCGTACGTCGGATGCACTTTTTCCCGGCCATGCGCAACGGCACACCGATACCCTTACGGGTGCTATTGAGATACAACTTCCGCAAGCCACCGAAATGAATAGAAGGGCAAAAGGGGAAATGGCTAATAGGTAAAAGGGTAACGAACGTTTCATTTTGCAGGTAATCAATAAATTGCTGTATCTGTCGCAAGTATTGAGTCGCCCTGTCCGCGACCTCGAAGGTGAGCGTGTGGCCACCATCAAAGACGTGATCGTCCGCCTGGGTGAGGAAGATCATCCTCGTTTGATAGGCCTGGTAGCGCGCTATCGCCGGCGGGACTTTTTTGTGTCGCGCTGGCGAATTACCGAATTTAACGAGCAGGGGGTCCGACTCAATTCAGACATTCTCGATCTACGTCCCTTCGTTCGCCGCGATGGAGAGGTTCTGCTCGCTCGCAACGTACTCGATAAGCAGTTGATCGATGTCGATGGCAAGCGAGTGGTTAGAGTCAACGATGTACAAATCATTCAAGCGGCCGGTGAGTGGCGAGTTACGGGAGCAGATGTAAGTTTGCAAGGACTCTGGAGACGACTCGCGCCAGCCGGCTTGATGGGCACCAGAAAGCCCGTGGAGGTTATCGACTGGTCTAACGTGGGCTACCTCGCGACGGATGAAGCTACGGTGAGGCTCAAGACTCCCGGCGACAAGCTTTCGCGCTTGCATCCAGTGGAGATTGCGCGATTGGCGGAGGCCCTCTCCTATCACCATGGCTCGGAAGTCGTTGAATCGCTCGACGATGAAACCGCTGCTGAAACGCTTGAGGAGATGCCGGCCGAACGGCAGGCTCGGATCCTCGGAGATATGGACGAAGAGCGCGCGGCCGATATTCTCGAATGGATGTCGCCTGACGAAGCGGCCGACGTGCTCGGCGATCTACCGGAAGATAAGGCTGAAGGCTTACTCGCTCTGATGGAGGACGAAGAGCAGGCTGAGGTCGCCGAACTCTTGCCCTACGAAGACGACACTGCTGGCGGTCTGATGACCACAGAGTTTGTGACGCTGCCGCGTGCGTTGACCGTCGGTGAAGCGCTCGCCCGGCTGCGCGAGATGGCGGAAACGCCAAACATGATCTACTACCTCTACGTGGTAGAGGGGGAAGGTTCCTGGCAACTCTCGGGCGTCATCGCCCTGAGGAGTTTGATCCTCGCTGATCCGGCAGTTCCGCTTGATGAAGTGATGCGTAGTGAGTTTCAAAGAGCGCATCCGGATGAGCCGGCTAGCCAAGTGGCTCAGCGGATCGCCGAGTACAATCTTCTTGCCTTGCCAGTGGTGGATGAATCAGGAGAGATTCTTGGAATTATCACCGTTGATGATGCAATGGAAATACTCTTGCCCAAAGACTGGCGGCAGAGACTACCCAGATTATTTGGTTAACAAGCTGGCGATTTAATAACTATGACCGACGGAGAACCTCCAAGTGGCGGAAAAGGGCACAGCCTTGCAAGCTGCAGGAAAGCGCTTGTTGCGGCGCGGCAGTCGCGGTGCACGCGCGGTCGCGCGACGCAAAAGGTTACTCGGATATCTGGCTATTCTGGGCCCCGGGATGATCACCGCCAACGCCGGCAATGATGCGGGCGGTATCGCTACTTTCGCCTCAGTCGGGGCAGAACACGGTTATCGGCTACTTTGGATTCTCATTCCCATCACAATCAGCCTCGGGTTAGTTCAGGAGATGTGCGCGCGGATGGGCGCCGTCACCGGAAAAGGTCTTGCGGATCTCATTCGAGAGCGCTTCGGCGTTAGATGGACTGCGTTGGTCATGCTCGCCCTCCTCATCGCTAACGGTGGAGTTACTGTGTCCGAGTTCGTTGGAATCGCCGCCGCCACGGAATTGTTTGGAATCCCGCGGTTCATCTCCGTGCCTGTTGCAGCATTCAGTATTTGGTGGCTGATAGTAAAGGGTTCATACAAACGCGTTGAGCGCGTGTTTCTGTTGATGACTCTAGTATTCCTCGGTTATGTGGTGTCGGCGTTTCTGGCTCGTCCAGAATGGGGAACCGTCGCAACTGATTTGGTGAGGCCGAGATTTAGTCTGGATCAAGCTTACTTATTTACCATGGTCGCGATCGTTGGTACCACGATCTCGCCCTACATGCAGGTATATGTTCAGTCTTCAGTGGTCGAAAAGGGCGTGACTCCGGAAGACTATCAGCGCACCAGAATCGACGTCTGGGTAGGAACGGTTTTCGCTATTCTAATCGTCTTCTTCATTGTGGTCTCGACTGCTGCCACACTGCACAAGCATGGCATACAAATCGAAAGCGCAGCCGACGCTGCGCGTGCGCTCAGACCACTGGCCGGCAACTACGCGGAGGCGTTGTTCGGCGTCGGCTTGTTCGGGGCTTCAATGCTTGCAGCCGGCGTCTTGCCGTTGGCCACGGCATATTCGGTAAGTGAAGCGCTCGGCTTTGAGAAGGGAGTGTCCCGGAGCTTTCGCGAGGCGCCGACTTTCATCGGCATTTTCACTTTTCTGGTGGCGGTCGGCGCCGCCATCGCGGTGATTCCTAATTTGCCGATCATCCGGGTGCTGTTGGTCACACAAGTGATCAATGGATTGCTATTGCCGATAATTCTGTTTGCCATCTTGCGTCTGATCAATAATCGCGAATTGATGGGGGAACATGTAAATGGACGTGTTTACAATCTTGGGGCCTGGCTAACGGCCATTATCGTCACCACGCTTTCACTGCTCCTTGTCTTGGTGACACTTTTTCCAAATCTTTTCGGTTCTTGAGCTGCAGCCGAGAAGTACTCTCGCCAAGGAAACGAAACGGTGATAAAAGAATAGCCGTCATAGAGCTGTCGGTTTCAACTCTCGCAGCCGAACTTGCATCCACGTGAATCGCGCTCCTTCCAAAAACAAACTCATGCTCTTTGCTGTAACGGCCACGATAGCCCTGGTCGGCCTCTCTCTTGTCATCAGATTCGACGAAAGTCTCCGGAAACTTCTGGTGGTTCAAATGGGCGGGCTGGCGTCCCGGGCAGACACCGTCCTCGGTGTGGTGCGCCTCTTCTTACTTGGGATTTTGGCGTATCTCTTCGTACGTGCACTCAATAACCTGATCTTCGGGTTGGTCTTTCGACTGAGGAAAGGGTTTGAGGCACCCACGTTAGTCCGGAATATCTTCTCGATCGTCGCGTTTACTGCGCTATTCCTCCTTATCTTTTCCTGGATATTCAAGGGGGTCAACCTTGGTGCCCTATTCACGACCTCCGCGATCTTTGGTGTAATTCTGGGACTGGCTCTGCAAGACACACTCGGGAACTTCTTTGCCGGAATATCCCTGCAAGCCGACCGCCCCTTTCAAGTAGGCGATGTGATCACGGTTGGAGCTCAAAAGTTGACCGGAATCGTCGAGGAAATTACCTGGCGTGCAGTCAAAATCCGAACCTTTGACAACCACATAATAGAGATTAATAACAGCACGGCCGCGAAAGAACCGATTGAAGTCGCGCCACGTAACAATCTCAACGCCCGGCATGTTTTATTTAACACGCTCTACACTGATTCCCCGGCCAAGACTATCCAGGTGGTTAGGGAAGCAGTCCGCGAAGCTGACAACGTCTCACAAATGATCACTCCAGTCGTGCGTATAAGAAATCTTGGCGACAACGGTGTTGACTACGAGGTCAAGTACTGGTTGGAAGACTACGCGAAGTACAACGATACAGATGCGCTCGTTCGCCAGCGAATCTGGTATGCATTCCGGCGCGCAGGGCTCAACTTTGCCTATCCGACCAGGACCTTACACATAGAAAGGCCACGCAAGATTGGAATTCAAGATGGTGAAGGCGGGACAATCCTTGAACGGCTATCAGCCGTTGATGTCTTTGCTCCTTTGTCTGTCGAGGAAACGTCCATGCTTAGCCAGGCGGCGGTAAGGCACGTTTTCGCTCCGGGTGAAACCGTGATTCGAGCGGGTGATCCAGGCTCATCGATGTTCGTTGTACACAATGGCCGGGTTTGCGTGCAGATTAGTGATAAGGGAAAACTTCGCACAGTCGCGACTCTCAACGAAGGCGACTTCTTTGGCGAGATGGCACTTTTTACGGGTGAGCCGAGAACCGCCAACGTCGTCGCCCTGGAGGAGACTGAAGTGCTGGAGATTGGGCACAAAGCGATGAAAGCGGTCTTTGACACCAATCCTGGCCTGGTGGAATCGCTAAGCTACATTATTGTCGAGCGGCGACAGGCTCTCTCTGCAAGGGCTGATACTTTAGACACCGGAACAGAAGGACCCGCAGGGATTCTTTCGGCCATCAGAAGGTTCTTCAGCCTGAAGTAGTCGAAATTCCCGAACGTAGCCTCCTCTTAAAGATCGACTCCTTAATGACCCTCACGCGCGACAGAGCTTGCCTTTTAGAGGTTTACCTACACTTTTTGCAGACTTGACAGAAGAAGACTCAGACTTTATTATCGCACCACGCTCATGAGCCAAATCTCTAAATGAAACGAAGTTCAGAGCGAGGATTTTCGGACTGAGTGGATTCCAAGATTTAATATAAGAAGGAGGAGAGATTCAAATGAGTGTCCTTAGATATGACCCATTCCGCGACTTGCGCAGTCTTCAGGAGGAGGTGAACCGCCTCTTCTCCACTAACTTAACCCGAGGCTTCGGCGAAGAAGGAATCGGCAGGGGGGCCTGGAATCCCAGCGTCGATATTTACGAGAACAAAGATCAGATCGTGCTCGAAGCGGAACTTCCGGGGATGAACAGGGAGGATTTCGAGCTCACGGTCGAGAACAACGTCATAACTCTTCGCGGCGAGCGTCAGTTTGAGAAGAAGGACGAAACTGACAACTACCATCGCGTGGAGCGTTCTTATGGCTCATTCACCCGTTCCTTCACTCTGCCGCAGACTGTTTCGACAGAGGGAGCAACCGCCGATTATCAAAATGGTGTGTTGCGTGTAACGTTGCCCAAGCGACAGGAAACTAAGGCCCGTCGCATCGAGATTGGTGGGGAATCTGCGCCTGCCGGCAAGACGATCGAAGCAAAAGCCCAGAAACCGTCAACCGGGGAGAAATCGAAGGAGATGGCCGGCGGTCGTTGAGCTTGAACCATAACTGGTAAGCAAAGAGAGCGGGGCTGCTCGATTGAGCTAACCCCGCTCGCGTGTAAGAAAACTCACTCCACCCTAATTAGCATGCGCTTAGACAAATTTACCTTACGAGCCCAGGAAGCGATTCAAGCAGCCATAGAGTTGGCCGAGCGCAACCAGAACCAGCAGGTTGAGCCGGAACATTTGCTTGCTGCGATGCTTGAACAGCCGGAAGGGATTGTGCGCCCGCTGCTGGGAAAGTTGGCAGTTAACGTGGCCGTCGTGGTCAACGACCTGCAGGCTGCGATCGGTCGATTCCCTCGCGTCCAGGGAGGACAGCAATATTTCAGCCCTAGACTGAGTCAAGTGTTCACCGCCGCACAAAAGCAGGCGGAGAACATGAAAGACGAGTTTGTTTCCACTGAACATCTGGTTCTTTCCATTACTGATGAGAAAGAAGGCGAGTCGGGAAAAATCCTGCGCCAGCACGGTGTAAAGCGTGATGACTTAGTAAAGGTGATCGAGCAGACTCGGGGCGGTTCGCGGATTACGGACCAGAACGCGGAAGAGAACTACCAGTCGCTGTCCAAGTATGCCCGCGATCTTACCGACCTGGCCCGCAAGGGAAAACTCGATCCCGTTATTGGCCGCGACGATGAGATTCGACGGACCATCCAGGTCCTCTCGCGGCGCACGAAGAACAATCCCGTTCTCATTGGCGAACCAGGTGTAGGCAAGACTGCGATTGTTGAAGGCTTGGCCCAGAGAATTGTTTCAGGCGATGTTCCCGAGACGCTGCGTAACAAACGTTTGGTAGGCCTCGACCTTGGTTCAATGCTTGCCGGCGCCAAGTATCGGGGCGAGTTTGAGGATCGTTTGAAAGCAGTCCTGAAAGAGATCGAAAACGCGCAGGGTCACATAATACTCTTCATCGATGAGCTTCATACCTTAGTCGGAGCTGGCGCTGCCGAAGGCGCAATCGACGCCTCGAACATGCTCAAGCCTGCGCTGGCCCGCGGGGAGCTCCGTTGTGTAGGAGCCACCACGCTGAACGAATACAAGAAATACATCGAGAAAGACGCGGCTCTGGAGCGACGCTTCCAGCAAATCTATGTCGGCGAGCCTACCGTGGAGGACACGATTGCTATTTTGCGCGGCCTGAAAGAACGCTACGAAGTGCACCACGGTGTGCGGATAAAAGACTCGGCAATCGTGGCCGCGGCAACGCTTTCAAATCGATACATCACCGATCGCTTTCTTCCCGACAAGGCTATCGACCTGATTGACGAAGCTGCTTCGCGACTGCGCATAGAAATTGATTCGCTTCCCCAGGAGATTGATCAACTGGAACGGGAGACCGTTCAGCTAGAAATTGAACGGCAAGCCTTGCAGCGCGAAGAGGATGAAAAGTCGAAAGCGCGCCTGAAAGAGATCGAACAACGTATTGCTGATCTCAGGGAAACATCTTCCGGGATGAAGGCGAAGTGGCAGTCGGAAAAAGAGGCGATTGAGCACATGCGAACCGCTAAAGCCGAGCTGGAGCAACTGAGACTTCAGCTCGATCAGGCGCGCAATGCCGGTGACCTGGGCCGCGCTTCTGAGCTCCAGTACGGAAAGATTCCGGAGCTCGAGCAGAAGCTGGCGGCAGAGCAGGAAAAGCTCGCGAATTTTCAAAGCGACGGTGTAATGCTCAAAGAGGAGGTCGACGAGGAGGACGTTGCTGAAGTCGTGGCGAAGTGGACGGGGATACCCGTTACGAAGATGCTCGAAGGTGAGATGCAGAAGCTAGTTAGCATGGAAGATCGTCTCCGAGAACGGGTGATAGGCCAGGACGAGGCACTTATTGCGGTAGCGAATGCTGTGCGCCGGGCGCGCGCCGGTCTCCAGGATCCGAATCGCCCGGTCGGATCATTTATTTTTCTTGGTCCCACCGGAGTTGGCAAGACCGAAACCGCCCGTGCTCTGGCCGAGTTTCTCTTTGACGACGAGCGCTCCATGATTCGCCTGGACATGTCTGAATACATGGAGAAGCACGCCGTGGCCCGAATGATTGGGGCGCCGCCTGGCTACGTTGGCTACGAAGAAGGTGGCCAGCTTACGGAGGCCGTGCGCCGTCGCCCCTATTCAGTTGTTTTGTTTGACGAGATAGAGAAAGCTCATCAGGATGTTTTTAATGTATTGCTTCAGATCCTTGATGATGGCCGCCTGACTGATTCGAAAGGCCGGACGGTGGATTTCAAAAACACCGTGTTGATAATGACGTCGAATCTTGGGTCGCGCGAAATCCAGGCGGCCGAAGGTGATGAGAAGCAAGCGCGGGCAGCAGTCCTCGAAGAGCTGCGGCTGAACTTCAAACCAGAGTTTCTAAATCGGATTGACGATATCGTGATATTCCGTCAACTTTCGGAGAAAGAGATTGCTCAGATAATTGATATCCAGCTTGACCGGCTCCTCCATATGCTCAAAGAGAGGAACATCAAAATCTCTCTAGATGAACGGGCCCGAGCACTGCTCGCGCGCGAGGGTTACGATCCGGCTTATGGAGCGCGGCCGTTGAAACGCGCCATTCAGACTCTGGTCCAGAATCCACTGGCAGTGAAGATCCTGCGTGGCGAGGTCCTGCCAGGACAAGTAGTAAGAGTGTCAGCCGATGGCGACAAAATGACTTTCAATACCGAAGCGGCCACGGCCGCTGCGTAAAGGGGGAAACGAACGTGTCGAAGCAATGGAATCCCCTGCAGGACTTGATGCTGTTGCAGGATCGGATGAATCGACTGTTTGAAGACGCGACGGAGCGGCGGGCGCGGGTCGATGCCGAGACGAGTGACGATATCGAAACTGCCGAATGGTATCCTGCGGCTGACGTTTACGACCGCGATGGGGAATACCTGATCGCCGTTGATTTGCCTGGCATTGACCGCTCCTCCCTTGAGATCACCATTGACGATAACCGATTGACCATCGCGGGAATGCGCGCAGGTGGTGAGACCACAACCGCTCGAACTGAACGGCCCGCCGGCCGCTTTTTAAGAACATTCAGCGTGCCCGCGGCCGTCAATCAACAAACCATTCAAGCCTCTTACCAAGATGGCGTGTTGAAAGTTCGCCTCCCGAAACGTAAGGAGCAGACAGCCAAGCGCATTGAGATCAAAATATCCTGACTGGGAAACCAGCCCGAACCGGCGGACGATTGCGAAGGGGAGCAACAACCTATGGATTTTTACAAGCCAAGGGGACGAAATGCCGAGCGAGACGAGCGTGAGGAAAGCGAGATTCGGGTAACTGATCGCCGCCGCAGCTTCGATGACGACGCCAATACCGGAGCCGACGCAACCGGCGAAAATCCTAATCTCAAACCCACTTATGTTGCAGAGCTTGAGGCGCGGACCCAAGCCGCCGAGAAGTTAACCCAGGAAGTGCAGTCGCGTTTTGAGCAGCTGCGTTCCCAGCTTCAACGAGAGACTGATGAAACTCGCCAGCGCTTGAACCGGGCAGCCGACGAACGCGCGGAGCGGGGAAAGGCAGATTTCATAGCTGGTTTGCTTCCGGTGTTGGATAACCTTCAACGAGCGACCGAAGCCGCAGAGTCGGGAGGTACGGCGGAACAGATTGGTGAGGGTGTGCGCAGGACCGCGGCGAGTTTTGAAAGCGCGTTGGCCGCCGCGGGAGTTGAACCGATCGAGTGCGTTGGGCAGGAGTTCGATCCTGAGTTACACGATGCCGTGGAAACTGTTCCGGTAGAGCCGGGGGAAGAGGGCAAAGTTGTGGCCGAATACACCCGCGGCTATCGGGTTGGCGACCGCTTGCTGCGCCCTGCGCGTGTAAAGGTCGGACGCAGTTCCGAAAGAATGAAAACAGCCGGCGAATGACGTCTGCTATTGGCGACTGAAGGAGGAAAAAATTGGCTGCAAAGGAAATGAAGTTCCACGAAGAGGCTCGCCACGCAATGCTCAAGGGAGTAAACACTCTGGCTAATGCAGTGCGAGTAACACTCGGGCCAAAGGGTCGTAACGTTGTGCTCGGGAAGAAATTTGGTTCACCGGTAATTACCAAAGATGGCGTTACGGTCGCGCGGGAAATCGAACTCAAAGATCGTTACGAGAACATGGGTGCGCAAATGGTCCGCGAGGTGGCTGTTAGAACGAATGACACTGCGGGCGACGGCACTACTACAGCAACGGTCCTGGCGCAGGCAATATTTCGTGAGGGCGTAAAGAATGTAACTGCGGGAGCTAACCCCATGTCCCTGCAGCGCGGCATTCTGCTGGCGACCGAAAAAGTGGTCGCTGAACTCCAACGCATGTCGCAAAAGGTGAAAACCAAAGAAGAGCTCACGAACGTAGCTACTGTGTCGGCGAATAACGATCGCGAGATTGGAAAGCTGATCTCCGAAGCCATGGAGCAGGTTGGCAAGGATGGCGTCGTCACCGTGGAAGAGTCAAAGACCTTGCAGACCGAACTCGACATCGTTGAGGGAATGCAGTTTGACCGAGGTTATCTGTCGCCTTATTTCGTTACCAACCAGGATCGGATGGAAGCTGTACTCGAGGAACCTCTGATCCTGCTGCACGAAAAGAAAATCTCGGCGATGCGGGACCTGCTGCCCTTGCTTGAACAAACGGCCCGGAGCGCGCGTCCGCTGTTGATTATTGCCGAGGAAATCGAAGGAGACGCGTTGGCAACACTTGTCATTAATAAACTGCGCGGCACAATCAAAGTTTGTGCTGTTAAGGCGCCGGCGTTCGGAGATCGTCGCAAAGCGATACTTGAAGACCTGGCAGTCCTTACGGGCGGTCGCGTGGTAACAGAGGAACTGGGGATAAAACTCGAGAATGTCGAAGTGTCGGATCTCGGATCGGCGAAGCGTGTGATCGTCGACAAAGAGAACACTACGATCGTCGAAGGTGGTGGCGATCCCAAAGCTATTCAGGGTCGGGTGGCAACCATCAGGCGACAAATCGAAGACACCACATCCGATTACGATCGTGAAAAATTGCAGGAGCGGCTGGCTAAGCTCGCCGGTGGTGTTGCGGTAGTCAAAGTCGGAGCTCCGACGGAAACCGCCATGAAAGAGATCAAGATGAGGGTCGAAGACGCGTTGAACGCTACCAGGGCTGCAGCCCAGGAAGGCATCGTAGTGGGTGGCGGCGTGGCGCTGCTTCGAGCTGCCAGAGTGCTCGATAAGTTCACCGATAATGACCCGGATGTTCAAACCGGTGTCAGGCTGGTGAGACGGGCGCTCGAAGAACCGCTTCGGCGGATTGCCGAAAATGCCGGTGTTGACGGAGCAGTGATTGTCGGCAAAGTGGAGGCCCTAAAAGGTAACAGGGGTTTCAATGCGGGTAGTGGAGAGTTTGAAGATCTGGTTGCGGCCGGAATCATGGATCCTACCAAGGTAGTGCGCACTGCCCTGCAGAACGCGGCGTCAATCAGCGGGCTTTTGTTGACGACCGACGCAGCTGTTACTGATGCTCCTGAACCCAAGAAACCGGCTGTTCCTATGGCGGGTGGTGGTGAAGACTACGATTATTGATAGGTGGCAGGAGATTTGCAAGCAGGGCACGGGAGTAAATGTTGTTGCATCGAAACGCAACGGCGCATATGCTCAGAACATCTAACCCGCGGCTTTACTGGTGGGTTGAGGGCTCCAGGTCAAACTTGCCGACACGAATGATCGTATAAGGCCTTTGAGGTAGTAAGAAATGGCAGATCTAGGTGCATACAAAGACAAGTTTGGTGAAAGCGGCCAGCGCATACTCGAACACGCCATGAGCGAGTCCCGCCAGCGGGATCAGAACTACGTATCTGTTGAGCATATTTTGCAAGCTCTAATGCATGAAGAGCCGGACATGTTCAACTCTACGATGCGCGATCTATCCCTCGATCCGATCGTGGTCAAGATTGCTATCGACCAGCGACTGGAAAGCAGTCGCCAACAGCACGTCGGAAAAGGTTTCCGCATCAACCCTGATACGACCGACCTGTTCAAACGCGCCATGGAACGAGCGCGTACTCAGGGCCGTAAGACCATTGAAGCCACCGATATTTTTGAGGCGCTCTCAAATTACGACAGTCTTTTCCTGGACGTCCTCCGCAACATGGGTGCAAGCACCGAAGCCGTCGCGGAAAATGTGCGCGCGCAAGTGCAAAAACGGGAACAGGAAGAGGAGCAGTTTCGAAAGAAGTTTGAACTCCCACCGTATCTGAAGCACTTCGGTGTTTCGCTGAATCGTCTTGCGCGAGCTGACAAGATTGCGCCTACCATCGGCCGGGAGAAAGAGATCCAACAGATCGTGGAAATTCTCTGCCACCGGGAGAGGGCAAATTCACCTATGCTCGTGGGTGAACCCGGAGTGGGCAAGACAGCGGTAATCGAAGGTCTGGCGCGCTTAATTGAATTAGAGCCCGAGAAAGTGCCTGCCCGCCTGCGCGGCTCGCATGTGGTGCAGCTTCAAATGGGCGGACTCGTCGCCGGCACGATGCTGCGCGGCATGTTTGAAGAAAGAATTAAAGGCATCATCGACGAGGTGAAGGAGCGCGACAATCTCATTCTTTTCATCGACGAAGCGCACACTATCATCGGCGCCGGAGCCGCACTCGGGACGTCGTCTGATGCGGCCAACATGTTTAAGTCGGCGTTGGCGCGCGGCGACATGCGTATCATCGGCGCCACGACGATTTCGGAGTACAAAGAATATATCGCCGAGGATGAGGCACTGGCCCGTCGATTCCGTCTAGTCAAAGTTGTCGAGCCCACGATAAGCGAAACGCGCGAGATCCTACTTGGACTGCGACCGCGTCTCGAGCGGAACTATTCCGTTAAGATTTCTGATGACGCCATCAACACTGCGTTGGAGATGGCGCCCAAGTACATCCGCAATCTGCACCTACCGGACAAGGCTATTGGCTGGCTCGATACGGCTGCCGTTAAGGTCGAAATTAATGAGCCGCAAACGATGATCGTAAAATCCGAACATGTTATCGAGGTGATCTCGCAGGAGTCGCGTATTCCGCGCGATATGATTTTCCGTGACACAGGCGAACGTTTTGCCATGACGGAAGCTTTGCTCGGTAATCGTGTGATAGGCCAGTTAGCCGCCATCAAGGCGGTGGCGCAGCGGCTGAGATTGAACAAAGGACCGTTAAAGGAATCGCATTACAAACCCGATGGCGTGTTGCTGTTCCTAGGTCCTACCGGCGTAGGCAAAACGGAGCTCGCCAAGGCGGTCGCTGAATTCATGTTCGGCGACGAGGAGAAGATGGTCCGCATCGACATGTCTGAATACAGCGACGGCACAGTCAGCATCGAAAAGCTGATCGGCATGCCGCGCGGTATAGTTGGCTCGGAACGCGGCGGCATTCTCACCGAACAACTGCGAGAGAACCCCTACACGGTTCTGCTGCTCGATGAGGTGGAAAAAGCTTCTCCATACTTGATGAATCTCTTTTTGCAGGCATTCGACGAAGGCTGGCTCACAGATGGTCGCGGTAAGAAGGTTTACCTTTCCGATGCAATTGTGATCATGACCTCGAATCTGGGTTCAGACAGCTTCAAAAAATTTGAGAAGCCCCTGGGCTTCGGTACGAAGACAGCCGCAGACTTCCGCGTAGTAAACAAAGAAGTGATGAAGGCAGCTGAAACGCGTTTCTCGCCAGAGTTTCGCAATCGTATTGACGAGATTATTGTTTTCGCTCCGCTAACGATGGACGAGGTGCGCCAAATTGCCAGGCTATACCTGGACAAGTTGCGGCGGCAGATGGAACGACAGGGCAAGTCGGTCGAGTTCAGCGAAGCGGCGATCAACTTGCTTACCGAAAAAGGCTACAACACCTCCTATGGCGCCCGATTCCTGAAGCGGCACATCGACGAAAAGGTGAAACTGCCGATTACGGCCATGTGGAAGTCAGCTTCTAATTTTCTGGTAGACGTGGAAGAAGGCGAGACGGTCGTCAAAGCGGCAGCTCCCAGCAAACCGGAGTTGAACTAACTCAGAAGTTAAGAGGTGTGAGAGGGTTTCAATGATTCATTCATTGAGACCCTTTTCATCGAATAAGCCTTCTTGTTTCCGAGACAAGGTCTGACGGAATAAAACGATCCACGAAATTACACGAATTAACACGAAGGCAATCGCAGGAAACTTGGTTAGTGTTGTTTCGTGGGGGTTCGTGGATCGGATCGCCTCGGTTGCGGCTTGGGCCGCGCTGCGGTAAATTCGGGTCAACGGAACTTTGGCGATGAAGAACAAGCTATTTCAAATTCTCATGGTCCTGGCGCTGGGCTGTTCTGCACAGGTTTGTCTTCAAGCGCAGGACAAGCCAGCCCCTCCCACGCCCGCTTCGACTGAAAAAGCGGAGGCTATTATCAAGCGCGCCATTGAAGTCCTTGGCGGCAACGCTTATCTGAGCGTGCAAACCGTGGTCGGGCGTGGCTTCTACACTGCCTACACGGATGGCATGTCACAATTGCCGACCAGATTTCTCGATTACCTGGTTTATCCAGACAAGGAGCGGACGGAATTTACCAGTTCCGGCGTGCGGGTGGTGCAAACCAACGCCGGCGCCACCGGCTGGCTCTATGACGGCGCTACCAAGAGCTTGAATGATCAGAAGCCGGCGCAGATTGAGGACTTCAAACGGAGCATGCGCACCAGCATCGATAATCTCTTGCGCGGCTGGTGGCGTCGGGACGGTGCCAATCTGAGTTATGTTGGGCGCCGCGAGGCGGGGCTGGCCAAGCGGAATGAGACGGTGCGCCTCACCTACGCTGACGGGTTTTGGATAGAGTATGAATTTGGAGCAAAAGATGGGCTACCTGCCAAGGTAATCTACAAGCGTAACCGCAAGGTAGCCGACTCAGATGAGACTGAAGAGATAACCGAAGAAGACCGGCTGGCCAAGCTCATTAGTTTCAACGGAGTAACCGCAGCCTTCGTCGTTGACCACTTCATCAACGGCAAACAAACGAGTCGTATTAACTATGAGTCAATCGAATTCAATCGCCCGCTGGCCGATACCCTCTTCGCCAAACCTGAAAGCGCAAAGGCAGTGAAGTAACCCCCCGTCTATTCCGGCAGCGATTAATTGCCGATTGCCTCCGCAGACTGCTGAAATACTAAGAACGATCCACGAAATCACACTAACGAACACGAAAAGAGATCTTAGTTCGAGTAATTTCGTGTGCTTTCGTGGATCGTCTTATTTTTTGGGTATGGCCCACCTCTTTTTTAGCAGCCTGCTAGGCGGCCCTCACAGCTCTTGGATACTCTTTCCCGAGTCCCTTCATTAACTCCGCGAATCCGGGAAGATCCAGTGACTGTGGTCCATCGGATAACGCGCGTTCAGGGCACGGATGGACTTCGATTATCAATCCATCGGCGCCCGCCGCGGCAGCCGCTTTAGACATCGGCGGTACCAGACTCCGCAAGCCAGTTCCGTGCGAAGGATCGGCCAGCACCGGCAGATGAGAAAGCTCCTTCACCAAAGCAATCGCGGACAGATCCAGTGTGTTTCGCGTGGCTGTTTCGAACGTCTTGATTCCCCGCTCACACAGAACAACATTCGCGTTTCCGCCCGCCAGCAGATACTCGGCAGCCAGAAGCCACTCTTTGACTGTGGCTGATGGTCCGCGCTTCAGTAGAATCGGTCTCTCAAAGGTGGCGAGTTTGCGCAGAAGCGAGAAGTTCTGCATGTTGCGAGCGCCCACCTGCAGCATGTCAGCGTACTCCGCCACGATCTCAACATCAGCTTCGCTCATTACTTCTGTAACGATCGGCAGGCCCGTCTCGGCACTGGCGTCTCGCAGCAGATGCATTGCTTCGACTCCGAGGCCCTGGAAATCGTAGGGTGACGTTCGGGGTTTGTACGCCCCACCGCGCAGCATGTTACCGCCCGCGGCTTTCACGGCCCTCGCCGTGGCCATTAACTGCTCGCCCGATTCGACCGAGCAGGGCCCGGCAATCACTACCAGATCGCCGGCTCCAATGTTGACTCCGCCGACGGACACAACTGTGCGACGCTGTCGAAGCTGGCGGCTTACGAGTTTAAAAGGGTGCGCGATCTGAATCACTTCCTGGACCCCGGGCGCAGCTCGCAGCGCTTCAATTTCAGCTCTACGTCCGTTATTGCCGACGGCCCCAATCACGGTCCTTTCAGCACCCTTGATGACATGTGCTTGATAGCCGCACTCCTTGATCCTTTCAATTACATGAGTGATCTCTTCTTCAGTAGCGAGTGTTGACATGTTAACGATCATGACTTGTATCCTTTGTTTTTCTGGTCTGGTAACTGATCAATCTTGAGCTTTTATCGCCCTCTTCCTATTCGACCTGTTGGGTCCCGCCAGCAAGAGAAACCGGGTGTAATTCTCCGGACGATCTTCGAGGTTTTCCCTGAGAATAGAGCCTCCGTAAAGTTGAGCCGCCCGCCTTCCGGCTATGGCGGCGCGTGTGAAGTCGCGACGCTCAATTATCCGAGCCACGCTTCCGGCGGTATCTTCCGTTTCGACTCTTTCAATACCGGGATGAGCTGCAAAGAACCGCTTACACTGAGCGAGGGCCGCCGGGTGAGATTCAACCGTTACAATCTCTTCGAACACGGCCCCGGGGCATCCGATGAGCAACTGTCGAATCGGAATTGCCACTTCCCCGACAACATCCAGGCAGCTCTGGTTTAGCAGGTCGACCGCAGGTTTGATTGCCCCAATGAGACTGTTTTCGATCGGCACCAAAACATATTCCGCCAGTCCCTCATCGAGACTTCTGAAAAGTGTCTCGAAGGTGCGACGCGGCACGAGTTGGATCTCAGGGCCGAGCAATTTGAGGGCGGCATCCTCGCTGAACGCCCCGTGCTCCCCTTGGAAAGCTACTCTCGGTGAAGGTGAACTGCTCACAACAAAACCTCTTGCGATCCGACGGCCTGGGGACTCGCGTCGCCGATAATTGTTGCCCTGCGCCGACCATTGCCGGTTCCCACCCTTTGTTCTTCTTGGACCAACATTTTCGTTTCCATATCCCTTGACTCACGGATAATGCGCCGGAAGACTTTGGTTATGGCGAGTGCGTCGAGTGGCCCGGCGTTGGCCATCTCAAGATCCTTGAGCACCGCCCGCTCGCGTTCCGGATCCCAGCAAGGCAATCCGGCCTCCCTCTTCAAAGCACCGACCTTCATTGCGAGGCGTGCGCGTCGATTCAATAATCTCAGTAGCTCTCGGTCAGTTTCGTCTATCTCTGCGCGCCAGTATTCGATAGTCATGACTGTGATTCCTTCCTGGAGTAGTTAGCATCCTTTTTGTTCGAAAGCCCTTTGCCTTTCGCAGAAAAAAAGCCAGCCGCGACTATTCCCTTCTGGGAGTCGCGGCTGGCTCGTTTGAAAAGCTTTGGTGCTAGATATCAGGTCTTCAGCACTTCACGCTCACAACTCGCCGGCCCGCTCCTCCCAAAGGAGAAGAAGCCGAACGTAAAAGCGAAGTAAGTAAGTGAGCTGGTGCTATTAATCATTTAGTTTTCAGTCTTGGTCCAGCCTACGTGTAAGGCCGGATGCTCGTTGAAACTGTCAACGCCTCGTATCGAGGTGAGGCGCTTACTATAGGCAAAGAGCGAAAAGCGTGTCAAGGGATTTGTTGATAGACAACCTTTTGTTGGAATAGAACCGAGGGCGATGAACCGGACAACTCAACTAGCGCCGGAAGGCGCGGCAGAAGGTAGCCAGGGGCAAGCGGCTTTGCGCGCGGCCCCCTGGGTTACGCCAATTACACGACCCGCCCTGAAGGGGCGCATCAAGCGCCATTAACCGCGTCGCTGGGCGAATCACGCTGAGGTATCATCTCCAGATATGGTTTTGCCAATGTCTTTTCGCCCCTTCAGGCGGTCGTGTGACCGGCGTAACCCAGGGGCGGCGCGCTAGCGCTTGCCCCCTGGCTACCGTCTGCCAGCGCCTCCGGCGTTCGGTAGGATGATTTCTCTCTTGTCACTCTTGACGTGTACTATCTGAATTCTGAGATAAACGCCGCTGAACGGTCTCAAACACTCGAGCCACGATTATTAAGACGTTAAGGAGCCTTGCGATGACACGCACACCTTTTCTTATTGCCCTCACTTTGTGTCTGGTTGTTTCGCTCTGCTTCGCTGGCGACAAACAGCGGCGTGTGCCGACCATTGATGATCTCCTGACTCTTAAAACGGTCGGTGGGACGCAAATCTCTCCGGATGGCAGGTGGATCGCCTACACCATCAGCAATGGTGACTTCAAACAGGATGCATTCGTCACTCACATATGGCTGGTAGAAGTGGGCAGTGGTCGCAAGCTTCAGTTGACCCGCGGGGACAAGTCTGCAGGTAATCCCAGGTGGTCGCCAAATGGTGAATGGCTGGCTTTCCTAAGCAATCGTCTGGAAGATAAGAATCAAATTTTCGTCATCAATCCTCTCGGCGGCGAAGCCATGCAACTCACCAAATCAGAAACAGCGGTCAGCAATTACTCCTGGTCGGATGACGGTAAGACAATCTTGTATGCGGCGACTGAGGCTGTGCCACAGCTTTCCAAGGACCGCAAAGAATACATGGGCGACTACGAAGTCGTCCGCAAAGAATATAACTTCCTGCACCTCTGGACCTTGAATGTCGCCGATGCGCTAAATGGACCGGTAACAGGCAAGCAACGCACCAGGAAAAAAGATTTTAGCGTCGGCGCGTTTGCCTGGTCTCCCGACGGTTCGAGAGTTGCTTTTAGCGCGACCGTCAATCCCGACCTGGTCCAGGGCGTGACCTCTGATGTCTACTTGCTCAACCTCGCGGATGATTCCATCAAGAAACTAGTGTCGCACCCAGGACCGGACAACAATCCACGCTGGTCGCCGGATGGTAAGCAAATCGTCTTTTCCTCCGCGATGGGGCAGACGACCTACTTCGCCAACAACTCGCGTCTGGCAATCGTTTCGGTTGATGGAGGAACGCCACGATCGATCACTGATAACTTCGATGAGAACCCTGGCCTCGTAGATTGGAAGCCAGAGGGCATCTACTTCACAGGATTGCAAAAGACCGCTTCGCATCTTTTTCGCGTTGATCCAAAAACCGGCAACATTGTACGGCTGACCTCGCCGGATCCTTTGCAGGCCGGATCGTTTTCGCTCGCTGCTGACGGACGGCACGTGGCATTTACGGCAGGGTCGCCGACTTCGCTTGCGGAAGTTTTCGTGGCGGACCTACGCAACTTCGCGCCGCGAGCTTTGACCGAGACGAACGATCAGGCCAGTCAGTTCATTCTCGGCTCGCGTGAACTCATTTCGTGGAAGAGCACCGACGGCGCGGTTATAGAAGGAGTGTTGATTAAGCCGGCGGACTTCGATCCGACAAAGAAGTATCCGCTGCTTTGCATTATTCATGGTGGACCAACCGGCATCGATCGTCCCACGCTCCTGGGTCCGGACTCTCGTTACTATCCATCAGACATTTGGGCTGCGCGCGGTGCCCTCGTGCTGAAAGTGAATTATCGGGGCAGCGCCGGTTATGGCGAGAAGTTTCGCAAACTCAATATGCGCAATCTTGGTGTTGGCGATGCATGGGACGTCGTCTCGGGAGTAGATTATCTAATCGCCAAGGGCTGGGTCGATAAGAACCGCGTGGCCTGCATGGGCTGGAGTCAGGGTGGTTACATTTCTGCGTTCCTTACCGCCTCGTCCGATCGCTTTGTGGCCATCTCAGTTGGGGCAGGGATTTCAGATTGGGCGACCTACTACTACAACACCGACATCACGCCTTTCACGATTAACTATTTGGGCAATAATCCGGTGGAGGATCCGCAAATTTATCAGAAGACCTCTCCGGTTTCGTATATCAAGAACGCGCGCACCCCCACGCTGATCCAGCATGGCGAGCTTGACCGGCGGGTACCCATCGCCAATGCCTATCAACTGCGGCAGGCATTGGAAGATAAAGGCGTCAAGGTCGAGATGATTGTCTACAAGGGATTCGGGCACGGAATCAATAAACCAAAAGCCATGCGTGCGGTCATGCAACACAATCTGGCATGGTTTAACCACTATCTCTGGAACGATCCGCTCGCGGATTTCACCAGCCCCGAGTTGCCAAAGAAGGAAACCAAAGAGACCGAGAAAAAAGCAGGCTAGCCGCGGATACACGCGGACAGAATGCTGAAAAGGCCTAGGAACGCGACTGACTACGCATGCTGAGACTTTTTATATCTGTCCGCGTTCATCCGCGTGAATCCGCGGCTAAATGTTTTCTTTGCGGTTGCCTTCGGTTCTGCATCAAAGTAGTCCAACCCCGTACACACGGCTTCTGGAGAGCCGTGGAGTGTCGGGAAGAGGTATAATGGCGTAAAGTTTTTAAGTGTTATCTGAATTAGGGAGGGAATTATGAGCTGGAACCAATCTTCATTTACTTCCCCGCAGGTTGCGGACGTGCGCGACGAACGTGTCAGCGCTTTTTTGAGTCGGGTTTACGGCTGGATGTTTGCCGGTTTGCTGGTGACTGCTGTAACCGCGTTTACGGTGGCTGCATCACCCGCGCTCATCGAAGCGCTGATACTTAACCGGCTCGTGTTTTGGGGATTAATTATTGGTCAATTCGGACTCGTCATTTATCTTTCAGCACGTGTTGAGAAGGTCGCGCCAACAACAGCGGCCGGCTTGTTCATTTTGTACTCGGCACTCACCGGAATTACTTCGTCTGTAATCCTGCTGATTTATACGGGTGCGTCGATAACCTCGACCTTCATCGTTACCGCAGGAATGTTCGGCGCCACAGCGGTTTTCGGTACCGTCACGAAGAAAAGCCTCGCTGGCGTGGGTCAATTCATGTTCATGGGTTTAATCGGCCTCATCCTCGCTTCGATCGTGGGTATTTTCTGGCAAAACAGCGCCTTACAGTTCGTGATTTCGGTCGTCGGTGTTTTGGTTTTCACTGGTCTTACGGCCTGGGACGCCCAACGCCTAAAGCAGATGGCTGTAGCGCTGCCTGACGGTCGGGTGGGTGCGCACGCGGTGGTTGGCGCGCTGTCTCTCTATCTGGATTTCATCAATCTATTCTTCTTCTTGCTGCGTTTCACGGGAAGTCGCCGCGACTAGTCCTAAATTCGGATCTCAGATCTCAAATCTGAGATCTGAGATCTCATGTCGCCCAAATCCCAAAATAACTCTCACGAAATCTATTTCTGCGGTGTTAATTAAGGCAGTACAGATCCTGCTACGCACGTAGAACGACCGCCCGCCGGAGGTTCAAATGAAGACAATTCTAATCGTTGTTATTACGCTTCTTTCCATGCCCGCCACTCCGGCGCAATCGCAATCAACCAAGGCCGGAGCACCTCCGTCGCTTGTGCTATCGCCGTGTAATATTGAAGGAACGTCCGAGAAAGTTAACTGCGGAACCTTTGAGGTCTATGAGAACCGCAACACACAAAAGGGACGCAAGATCAGCTTGAAGGTTGTTGTGTTTCCGGCTACCGGCAAAGATCGCGCGCCAGATCCGTTCGTTTACATTCCTGGTGGACCGGGTTCTTCGGCAACAGAAGATGCCCCTTATGTTGCGCCGCAGTTTGCAAAGATCCGACAGCGCCGGGATTTGTTGTTTGTGGACCAGAGGGGGACGGGCGGCTCTCACCCGCTCAACTGCGAATTTTTCAACGATGCCGATATCCAAAGTTATCTGGGCTACTTCTTTCCTCTCGAAGATGTGCGCAAGTGTCGGGAGCAACTCGAGCAAAAGGCCGATTTGACCCTCTACACCACGCCGATCGCCATGGACGATCTGGATGAAGTGAGAGCGGCTTTAGGCTATGATCGTCTCAACCTCTTCGGCGGGTCGTACGGCACACGCGCTTCTCTGGTCTATCTGAAACGCCACCCGAAACACGTTCGCACGGTGACGCTGCAAGGCGTTGCGCCCACCAACCAGTACATGCCGCGCGACTTCGCGCAGGGCATGGAGCGGGCGCTGCAAGGGGTCCTGGCCGAATGCGCTGCGGATGAGACTTGTAATCGAGCGTTTCCAAATCTTCGAGCCGAAACCAAAGCCGTACTGGAGCGCTTAATTCAGGGACCGGTGGAAGTGGAGGTACGAAAAAATTTCAATCGAGAAAGTAATACTGCCGGTCCATCTTCCACTCCCGACGAGCGCGTGAAGGTAAAGCTCTCGCGTAACCTGGCTGTGGAAGCGGTTCGCTACCTGTTGTATCACCCGGGCGGAGCAAGTAGGGCTCCCCTGCTCCTTCACGAGGCGGCGCAGGGTAACTTTGTTCCTCTGGCTGAGAGTGCCCTGAGTTATCGGCGCAACTTAGTGGGCACCGGCGCCAACGGGATGTATCTGTCAATTACTTGTGCCGAAGATTTGCCTTGGATCAAGGCCGGCGAAGGAGAGCGGCTCGCCGCCAACACGTTTCTTGGCGACTATCGTTTGCGTCAGCAGCGAGAGGCGTGCGCGCTGTGGCCCCGAGCAACTATTCCCAGTGACTACAGCGAACCGGTGCGCGGTTCCGCTGCGGTCCTCATACTGACCGGCGAATGGGATCCTGTAACGCCCCCGTCAAATGGAGACGCCACTGCTCGACACCTTCCTAACACTCTCCATGTCGTCGTTCCTCACGGTGCCCACGGATTTGGTGGTCTCGAAGGCATCGACTGCATTGAAAGGTTGAACGCGGAGTTTGTCGAAAGCGGGACCGTGAAGGGCCTCGACACTTCGTGCGTGAAGAACATCCGCCGCAAAGGATTCAGCGTGAAGCTGTGATAGGGGCAGGAGGCAGACGGCAGGAGCAGGAGGCAGGTGCCGATTTCAAATTGCCAATTGCCGATTGGAGTCGCTAGTTAAGCATCTAAGACTTTCACTGAGGATGGCTTAAAGTTACTGCCTCCTGCGCCTGGCGCCTGCCTCCTGCCTCCTAGTTCGGGCAGGCGGCGCCAGAGCGGGCCCAGTCCTGAAACTTCTGGGCAAACTCACTATGGCTCATCGGCGGCAAAGTACGTCCCTCACCTGGATTCCAACCCCATAACACCAGTTTGTCTTCGGTAACGTGCTCAACGATCTGCGCGACGGTCTTTCCGTTGTTCTGTTTCGGATCTTTGATCTGACGACAAATCTGTCCCGGAGTGCGGCCTTCCCAGATCATCGGCATGGCGGCGGGCGGCAGATGCCAATTAGGTGCTCCCGGCGGCATATTCAGTCCAGCAACGTTGTGTTCCTGGTGACAGGCGCTGCACTTCTGTCCATATTTACCTTTGCCGTCAATTCCCCTGCGCACGTTTTGCACATGAACGCGTAAGTCATCGCCCTGGCGCGGAAAGTCGCCGGTCGCATGACAGTTCAAACAGCGCGGGTGCTTCAGAACTGGAATAACTGCGAGAAACGCTTCGCGCGCGCGGGCATCGTTTCGCTGTACGGCGGGGTGGGTAGCGGTGCCGCCATCTCCGATGGCCCATGCGTAGATGGGTCGAGCAATCACGCCAAGTGCAAGGAGACACAAGGCCACGACCAGCTGGTTAGATATTCGTTTGCTCGGCATGTTCGATTCCTTCACACTCAAATCCCTTCAACGACAGCGGGGGTAAACCGCCCTTCCTGAGCCCAAGATGATCCACTTGGTAGGTACTTCGTGGTTGTGAGGCTTTGGTCTCAGCCGCGCAAGTCGACTTTCAGGATCGGCAACTTCCTGATCCGTTTACCAGTCGCTGCGAAAATCGCATTCGCGACTGCGGGGGCGACCGGCGGTACGCCCGGTTCACCCACGCCCGTAGGTTTTTCCGTGCTGGGGACTATGTAAACTTCGATCTTCGGCGACTCGTTTATGCGTAGCATCTGGTAGTCGTGAAAATTGCGTTGCTGCACTCGTCCACGGTCGAAAGTGATCTCACCTTTAAGCGCAGCCGTCAGACCAAAAACAATGCCGCCTTCCATCTGTGCCTTGACGCTATCCGGATTGACGACGCGACCACAATCGACGGCACAAACCATCCGATGCACACGGACAGCGCCTTGCTTGTCTACCGAGACTTCGGCTACCTGAGCCACATAGCTTTCGAAAGAAAAATGCGTGGCGATGCCACGAGCGCGGCCTGGTGGCAATCGCTTTCCCCAGTCGCCTCTCTGCGCTGCGAGATCCAGGACGGCTCGTAGGCGCGGCTGATTGGCGAGAAGCGAACGACGCAATTCATAAGGATCCTTGCCGCCCGCATGAGCTAGCTCGTCAAAGAACGCCTCCACCGCAAAGCCGGTATGCGAGTGGCCGACTGAGCGCCACCACAGCACGGGTACGCCAATCTTCGGCGTATGGAGATCGACCTGCAGATTAGGTATACCGTAAAGCAGGTCGGCTGCGCCTTCCACCGAGGCGCCGTCAATTCCGTTCTTAATGCCGAACGCTTCAAATGGTGTCCCGGCCATGATCGACTGACCCACAATCGTATGAGTCCAGGCTACGGGGTTACCCTTTTCATCAACGCCGCCGACAAAGCGGTCATACCACATCGGGCGATAATACCCCCCGCGTGTATCGTCTTCGCGCGTCCAGACAACTTTCACGGGAACCTTTGCGGCTTTCGCCACCCGCACTGCCTCGATAACGAAATCGTTCGCAGGATTCGCGCGCCGACCAAAACCCCCGCCTAGCATCGTCGTGTGAAGCGTGACCTGCTCAGGTTTTAGTCCGGCAATGGCGGCAGCAGCAGCGCGGTCACCGGTCTGAAACTGTGTCCCGGTCCAAATTTCACACCGGTCACTGCGAAGATCCACGGCGCAATTTAGCGGCTCCATGGCGGCGTGAGCCAGGTAAGGCACTTCGAATTCAGCCGTGATCGTTTTCGCTGCAGTGGCTAGAGCCTTTGTAGGATCGCCAACCTTGCGCGCCACCAATCCAGGTGTTTTCGCGAGTGCTGCGAACTGTGCTCTCATGCCTGTTGTAGAAAGAGCCGCGTTGGCTCCGTCATCCCACTTGATTTCCAGCTTGTCGCGACCTTGCTTCGCCGGCCAAAAGCCGTTGGCGATGACCGCCACGCCGGAGAGAACCTGCACCACGTCTTTCACCCCCGGAACTGCTTTCGCCTTGTCGGCATTAAAGCTCAAGACCTTGCCGCCGAATACCGGAGCTCTGGCTATCAGAACCGTCATCATTCCCGGTTTCGCAACGTCGAGCCCGAATTGAGCGGCACCGTTCACCTTGTCGGGCGTGTCCAGCCGACGAGTTGGCTTGCCGATGATTTTGAAGTCCTTCGGATCCTTAAGTGGTACATCTTTGGGCGGAGTCATCTGAGCCGCCGAATCAGCAAGTGAACCGAAAGATGCGCGTGTGCCTGTGGCCGGATTAATTACGAAACCATTCTCGGCTCGTAGACTGGCAGGATCGACCTTCCAGTTTTTCGCGGCTGCACCAATCAGCATCACGCGCGCTGTTGCTCCCGCCTGGCGGAGCCGGTCCCACTCAGACGCAGTGCTTGTGCTGCCGCCGGTCATTTGAATTCCAAAGACAGGGTGATTGTAGGCCGCGTCCACCGGCGCCGGCTCATAGCGAACCTTGCTCCAATCAGCCTCAAGTTCTTCAGCGACCAGCATCGGCAAGGAAGTATAAACACCCTGGCCCATCTCCGACTTGTTGACGATTACCGTCACGAGGTTATCTGTGCCAATTCGCACGAAAGCGTTGGGCTTAAAGGGAGCGATATTGAGGGTTCCTGGCTGGGCTTCGGTGCTTTCGGCGAGAGCCCATTCGGGGACATAGAGGCTGATTAGCAGACCGCCGCCGAGGACTGCACCCGTTTTCAAGAAATCGCGGCGCTTCATTTCCGTTGCACTCACGTTGTGCTCCTCTTCATTTCCGCGGCGCGATGGATGGCCTGGCGGATGCGCGAATAGGTGCCGCACCGGCAAATGTTACCAGTCATGGCTTCGTCGATGTCGTTGTCGCTCGGGGTGGGATTCTCAGTCAGCAGAACTGCCGCGCTCATGATTTGGCCAGACTGACAATAGCCACACTGAGGAACGTCAACTTCGATCCAGGCCTTTTGCAATGGATGACTGAGGTCGGCGGAGAGGCCTTCAATGGTCGTAATCTCTTTGCCGGCAGCATCGGCGACCCGCTTCACACACGAGCGAATCGCTTCACCGTTGAGATGTACCGTGCACGCGCCGCAGAGCGCCATACCGCACCCGTATTTGGTCCCCGTGAGAGCCAACGTTTCCCGGAGCACCCAGAGCAGAGGCGTGTCCGGATCGACGTCGACGCTGAGCTGCTTACCGTTAACTCTGAGATTAATCATGGGCGTAGGTTAAACCGAAAATCGTAAACCGTAAATGCGTTGGACTACGGGATCAACAATAACTTCCCGCTCGTATTCCTGCCTTCGAGATCGCGATGCGCGTGCTGCGCCTGGGATAGAGGGTAGGCTTTGTGTATTCGGAGTTTCAGATTGCCTGAGTCGATCATTTGCAAGACATCGCCAGCGCGTTGTTCCAGTTCCGCGCGGGTCGCGATGTAATGCGCCAGGCTCGGCCGCGTGACGAACAACGACCCATGTTTGGTTAGTAGCATAAGATCAAAAGGAGGCACTGCTCCGCTTGCGCCACCGAAGAGAACCAGATAACCGCGCGGCCGCAGGACTTTGAGGCCCCCTTCGAAGGTGGTCTTTCCCACGCCGTCATAGACCACGTCCACACCTTTATTGCCGGTGAGGCGCAAGGTTTCGCTTTCAAAATCTTGTCTCGTATAGATGATCAATTCATCGGCCCCGGCCTGGCGCGCCAGTTTCGCCTTCTCCTCTGAACCCGCCGTGCCAATCACGCGCGCGCCAAGCTTCTTCGCCATCTGGACCAGCAGCAAACCCACACCACCTGCAGCCGCGTGAATCAGCACCGTCTGACCCGCCTTTATTGGAAACGTGCTGTGACTCAGGTAGTGCGCCGTCATGCCCTGCAGCATAGCGCCGGCGGCCTGGTTGAAATCCAGTTGATCAGGTATTTGAACGAGACGACCTGCGGGCACCGCCGCAAACTCGGCATAACTTCCCAGGACACCCGTGTATGCCACCCGGTCGCCCGGCTTCACATTGGACACCTCCGAACCGAGCGTGGTCACAACACCTGCACCTTCCTGCCCAAGAATGAATGGTAAGGGTGCCGGGTATCGCCCCTCTCGATAGTAAACGTCGATAAAATTCACGCCCGCCGCTTTGACCTGGACCACCGCTTCATTTGGCTTAGGCTCGGGTGTGGAAATATCCACGAGCTCAAGAACCTCTGGACCACCGACTTTGGAAACTTGAATGGCCTTCATAAACCTAGCGTAAAAGTTGAAAGGGACAACTTTCGCCGGTACCTGCTGTGTTAGGACGTTTTACCGGCTGTGTGAAAACTCGAAGTCGGCGCTTACGAAAGACAGTTTCACGCAAAGACGCAAAGGGGGCAAAGACGCAAAGAAGACGCCGTGTGGAAGGTTCATCGCTCTGACATTTTTCATCTTTGCGTCTTTGCCCCCTTTGCGTCTTTGCGTGAACCGTCTTTCGTTACCGTTTCATATGGCTAACCCGCCGTCCACCTGAATCACCTGGCCGGTGATGTAACGAGCATCATCGGAAAGCAGGAAGCAGGCTATGCGTGCGACCTCGTCAGCTTCAGCGAAACGGCCGAGAGGAATCTGTTCGAGAATCTTCGTGCGGTAAGTTTCATCGAGTGCGCCAGCCATGTCGGTGGAGACCATACCCAGCGCCAGGGCGTTGACAGTTACTTTTCGACTCGCCACTTCTTTCGCCAACGCTTTAGTTAAACCAATCATGCCTGCCTTGGACGCGGAATAATTCGACTGCCCAGCCATCCCCACACTGCCACTTATTGACGAGATGTTGAGAATGGACCCGCCGGCATCCTGTCTCAGCATCACCCGCAATGCTGCTTTGGCAAAATTCCAGGCGCCCTTGAGATTCGTATCCATCACTTCATCCCAATCGTTCTCCTTCATACGGAGAATCAGGTTGTCGCGAGTGACGCCCGCATTGTTCACCAGGAAATCAATTCTTCCAAAGGCTTCCTTGACCTGCTTAACCATCTCCGCCGCAGCTTCAGTGTTTGCCACATCGCACTGACTTGCGATGGCCCGCACGCCCAGACCTCCCAGTTCTTTGCTGAGCGACTCGGCCGCCTCCGCACTCTTCGCGTAGTTGAATGCGACGTCAGCCCCATGGCGGGCGAGTTCGAGCGCGATGGCCCGCCCGATGCCACGGGTAGCGCCAGTGACGATCGCAGCGCGTCCGGCAAATGGTTTCTGACTCAACATGTTTCCCAATTCTGTCATATGTGACACGTCAATCTTACGTCGACATGTGTGACCGTAATAGCGAAGAATACGGTGTGGATTCTTCCTGGCCCAAGCAAATTGTCAGCGCGCAGTAGCCACAGAACACACAGAACCATTTTGCGGTAGAGACTCTGTGAAAACTAAAGAGAGTGGCCGCGAAATCATTACCTCTGACGATATGCACTCAACTACCGAACAGGAAGCGGTAGCGACCTGGCCGTCACGCTACCACTAATACAATTGAGTCTGTCGCATCGTCCAGGTCGCTACCGCTTCCTGTTCGGTAGTTGAGTGCTACTGTCATTGGTTCTGTAGTCAGGCGCCGCGGTTCTCAGACTTAACGGTTTCAACTAAAGAGAGTGGCCGCGAAGTCATTATCTTCTGAGGTGCACAACTACCGAACAGGAAGCGGTAGCGGCCTGGCCGTCACGCTACCACTAACACAATTTGAGTCTGTCGCATCGTCCAGGTCGCTACCGCTTCCTGTTCTGTAGTTGAGTGCTACTGTCATTGGTTCTGTAGTCAGTCGCGTTACGCGCGTGTCAGGCTCAACGGTTTCAATTTGGTTTTTCATACAGTCTCTGCCGCAAATGGTTCTGTAGTTGAGTGGCATTCAGCGTGGCCGGGCCGCTCATCCGCAGACAATATCAGCGGCGATCTATAACTTCAGCGACTTTAAATACTCGCGAAAGTCCGGCGCCAGATCCTTACGCTGCAAAGCGAACTCCACTGTGGCAATTAAAAACCCGAGCTTGTCGCCGGCATCGTGACGCGTGCCCTTGAATCGCACGGCGTAAAAGGGTCGCTTCTTCAAAAGTGAACGCATGGCGTCGGTGATTTGTATCTCGCCTATTGCTCCCGGAGCCGTCTTCTCGATCTCGTCGAATATGTCCGGCGTCAAAACATAGCGGCCGATGATAGCGAGATCAGAGGGTGCTTCTGAAAACTTGGGTTTCTCAACCATGTCCTTAATTCGGTAGACACCGTCTTCTACCTCTTCGCCATCGATTGCTCCAAATCGAGAAATTGCTTCCCCGGCAACCTGCATCGTGCCCAGAACCGGCGCGTCGTATTTTTCATATACGTCGAGAAGCTGTTTCAGCCCGGGAGTTTCGGCATCGATGATGTCATCGCTGAGCATTACTGCGAACGGTTCGTCGCCCACCAGATCGCGAGCTTGCAGCACTGCGTGACCCAGGCCGAGGGCTTCGCCCTGCCGCACGTAACTGACGCGTGCCATCTCAGAGATGGCTCGCATCTGCTTCAATAGATCCAGCTTGCCGCGTGCCTCGAGAAGTTTCTCCAATTCGAATGAGATATCGAAGTGGTCTTCCATCGGAACCTTACTGCGACCCGTGACGATAATCACAGACTCTATTCCCGAAGCGACGGCCTCCTCGACCACGTACTGAATCAGCGGCTTATCCACCAAAGGCAACATCTCTTTAGGAGAGGCTTTTGTGGCAGGCAGGAAGCGGGTACCCAAACCGGCGGCGGGAAAAACAGCTTTACGAACTTTTCGTGGCATTGGTTGACTGTTCTTGACACATGTATTGAGGTCAGTTAGCGTGACGTTTTTTATTGCCCAATAATAGAAGCGCTTCTCTTACCATACTTTGCTGGAATAGAACAAATGCTCGATCTTAACTACTCTCATTATTCCTTAACAAAACGGCTTCGCTTTTCATCGTAGTGTGCATAACGCGCGCATCTTCTCATTCTCATTTGCTCCCTGCGCGACTTTTGAATAGTCCTTCACGCTTGTCGCTGGCCGTTACGTGCATCTCTTCCAAAACACTACCATAATGGTCCAGCGTGAACGCTACCGAAGCATGACCCGCCTCCTGGCTCACTGTTTTTGGGTCAACACCGGCGATTAGCGAAGTGGTTACAAACGAATGCCGCAGATCGTACTGGCGAATCGTCTGAGGTAGTCCAGCGGTAACTAACACTGACTTAAACTCCGCTGATAACGTGCAATGGTGAATTGGAGCGCCCAAGGTCGTACAAAAAACCAGATCGTTGTCTGTCCACCGTGGCCCGGCTTTCAGCTTTCGCTCTAACTGCTTCTTTCGGTGCTCAGAAAGCATCGTTGCCAACCACCCAGGGAAGACTACACGCCGATTACTGTTTTTCGTTTTAGGCTCCTGCCATTGCCAGCCGCCCCCGCGCGTTCGGTGAACTACCCGACTAACACGGACGATACCGCGTTCACCTAACTCCAGATTGCACCATTGCAGCCCAATTCCTTCCTCGGGTCGCAAGCCAGTGTGTAAGGCGAATACGAAGAACAAACCGAACCGATAATGAACACACGCATCGATTAGGCGCATGGATTCTTCTACCGTTAAGGGGTAGCGTTTGGGCTTCGCTCTCTTTGGGCCGTCTGTACTCTCCACAGGGTTAGAAGGGATCAGCCCGAGGCGTACAGCTTTCTTTAACGATCCATTTAAGAGTAACCGTGCGGTTGCCACGGTTGATGGTGAAAGTCGTTGAAGCAACTGGCTAACCATTGCTTCAATGTGGCTGGGCCTGAGTCGCGTCAGCTTAACATGACCGATCTCCGGCTTGACGTAACTATCAAGTGACTGTCGGTACATCTCCAGGCTCTTTTTTCTGAGCGCCTGAGCTTTGATTTCAAGCCATTGGTCCAAAAACTTTGCCACGGTTAATCCGTGAGCCTCGTAGTGCCTTCCATCATTCTTTGCGTTTAGTTGAGTCGTACGCCATTTACTCGCCTCCGTCTGAGTGTCAAACGTGCGGGCCGGATACTGGCGCTTGCCCTTGCTATCAAAGCCCGCGAAATACCGTGCTTTATAGCGTCCGTTCTTCAGTTTTTTGATGCCTGTTTGGTTTGGCATAATCGTCACCTCCGGCAGGCGACTCTATTAGGCGGCTGCGCTGTTCCGCAACGTTTCTGTCGTTTTATCTTCCGCGCTGGTTTTTTCTCTAATAAATCGCCTTACTTCGCCCCGCCGAAAGCGGATTGTTTTTTCCCCTAGCCTCGTCTGTTGAAGTTGACTTTCTCTGACCAGTCGATAGACGGCATGGCGGTCGGTGTACCCAAGCATGGTCGCCACACTGTCAGCATCCAGTAGGTCGTCATCATCAGGTCGCATAAAGCTTTCCAGCTCGCTGCGGATTACCTGCCTGACCACCGCTGCAAACTGATCCTCAATAGTCATTTCGTTTCTCCCCGTACGTCCACCCTAGTAACTGCGCCCTGTTAATCGCATTTCTTCCTTCAAGAATGCAGCACGGCTCTGCGTTAAGAACTGCTTCCAAAGCTCGTACTCGTTCCTCCAGCGCCTCCCGCAAGGATTCAGCGATACGCGCTTCTCTCATCACCACTTCGCAATTAATTGTTGCTTCGGCCTGCCGCTCGCTAACGGTATCGAGTTTCGAGCGTAGCAACGCCTTTGCCTTTTCAACGTCGTACGTAGATCTCTTCTCGGCTGCGTCTCTGCACGCATCTGTATACTGGTTCGTTGCAATCGCCAGCTTCTCACTGTATCGCGCCAGCTCAGCAGTGATTTTCGCTACGTCGCTCATCTACGCGGCCTCATCTCGTGCCGCCGTCGGCGATGTCCAAACCGTATCCTTTATCGCGTCTTCAATTATTCGGCGAGTTCCACCCAGGCTCAGAAACTCTCGAATGTCTTTAGTGAGGGGAACATAAATACAACTGAGAACAGGCAATGCGCTTTGTAGCTTGGCCGCGCCCCGTAACCCGGGCTCGTCGTTGTCGGTGACGATCACAACCCGCCGCGCTTTTTGCTTCCGAAGGTATTGCAGGATCATCTGCTCTTGCCCTAAACAAGCAGGTCGTCCGACGGCATACAAACCTAATGTCAAAGCCGCCGCTAGATCGGTGGGACCTTCTACGATGTAAAGCGTTCCCTCGAAATCAAAAGGATATTCGGTTGGAATAAAGAGCCCTTGGTGACTACCTTTAACTGCCCACTTCTGGCCGGCGTCATTGCGAAGACGAATGCCAATTACTTTTCCGGTCGCGTCTTTCATCGGGAACGCCCAAGCTTTATGCGGCTTGGCCCACGCACAACCAATAGACCTCAAGGCATCGGTATCTACCCTGAGTGATATTCCTAAACCGTCAAGAAGCTGGAACTCGGTTGTGTCGAACCATCCACTCCATACCCCGTGAGCATCAAGCGGACGATCTTCGATAGCTTTTCTGATAGGCACATAAGCTCGCACATCGCCGGTATGGTGCAGCCAGCCGCCGTTTCGTAATTCCTTATCACCCTTGACCCTCATGCAGCAGGCGGCGTCCTCAGTGTAGGTACACCAATCCGGTTTAGAACAAATTCCGCACGGGCGCTTTTTAGTAACGCGATACCATCTGCTCATGCGGCCACCTCTGGCCGTCGCCATCCGTTCTTGGCTAAAGCGTCAATCATGTTCTTAGCTTGATCTATCGTTAGCTCCTTTGTGTCGTATCCATGCTTTTGTAATAGCGCGCACTGTTTCAGGGTTGCTAAGTGCCCGTCCCATCGTTTGAACAATTCCGCGATCACCTGCCGCCCTTGCGCGTATGACAATGCCGCCGGATCAATTCCTTGCCGTCGCAACAGGTTCGCTTGCTTCTCACTCAAGGATTTATTCTTATCCCATCCTCGTTCTCTTACAGGCTCAAGATGAAAAGCGTTGAACGGATCAATTGAACGTGATGAGAACGAAGCCATACCTACAACCTTCGCCCGCCGTGCGGCCTCTCTGCGTTTCTGCGCTTCAACTTCTTCTCTAATGATTCGTTCTTCAGCTTGAACGGCTTCGGCCATGTTTAAGGCAGTGCCTTTTTGTTTTGCTTTAGCAACCGCTCGCGCAATCGCTTCGTCACTAACTTTCCCGCCAAGAATGTCTGCCGTTGTGATCAATTTGTGACGCCCTGAGTTACCTACAAAATCAATCACAAGCATGGTCGGTTTAATACTGGCCGCGATGCTTGCCCGCCGCTCTTCTGGCGTTTCTAATCCGTCTACTTGTCCCGGTAATGGCCTGGTTGCACGTCCTACCATCTGCGAATAAAGACAGCGAGACTTAGTGGGGCGAGCCTGAACGATCACTTCCACATAAGGATTGTCGTAGCCTTCGGTAGCCACTCCGACGTTGACGAGAATTTGAGTTAGACCACTTCTAAACTTTCGGAAGGTCTCGTGGCGTTGATCTTTCGGTGTTTTACCGCAAACCCAATCTGCCATTCCTGGCTTGTGGCGGTTGAAAATCTCTGCATATCTTTCAGCTTGTTTAACCGCGACGGCGAAAACTAGAGTTCTACGATTTCCTATGATGTCGATAGTTGCTGAGACGATTCCATGCAAGTTCTTTTCGGTTTCCATTACCAGCGCAAGGTCGGCCCCATTTAGATCACCGGCCGTTGTTCTGATTTGTGAAAAGTCCAGTTCTTCAATCGTGACCATCTGCTGCTGAATCGGAACCAGCCACCCATCAACAATCGCGTCAAGAATTTCATAGTCGTAAGCAACGCTCTGAAAAACTTTACCAAGCGATTGCTCGTCCGCTCGATCAGGCGTCGCGGTAACACCAAGGATCTTGAGTGATGGATTCTGTCGGTAGTGGTCTAAGACCTTAACGAAACTCTTGGCTGTGAAATGATGCGCTTCATCGCAGATAAGAACCCCAAAGTCGTCAGGATTAAATCGGGCCATCCGGCCCTTACCGCCATTCCCGGCGATCTGTGTCTGAACAGTAGAAACAACGACTTGTTTCTGGTTCCAAAGATGATCACCGGCCCACATGTCGGCCATCTCTATTTCAGCGTCTAGCCCAATTCTTTCAACGTGCTTCACAGCCTGGGCAATTAGTTCAGATCGGTGCGCGAGGATCAGAGCGCGCGCCGGTTGCATACGGCGAATGATTTCAGAAAACACAACGGTCTTACCGCAACCCGTCGGCATAACAAGCAACGTCGAATCGTGCTCAAGCCACTCGTCAAAAGTCGCTTCTACCGCCGTTTGTTGATAGGGTCTGAGTATCATTTCCGTTTCTTGCGTAATCTTTTGACTTCAGGCGCAACAAAGCTTCTCCATGCGAACTCATCCAAGAATCCGCGATGCTTACAGAGACCGCATTTTTTCCTCAGGTGGCCCTGGCACGACGTACAGACTGCATAAGGAATCGCGCACTTCAAACTTGTATAGGCGTTATTCAGATCGGCAAGAGTCGTGTTCGTGAGGCTGGCGACAATAACGTCTCGATCTTCGAGGGCGGATTTAAGTTCCGATCTGACTTGGCTGATTTTAGTTAACCAGCTACGCCCTTGTTCATCTGCACGTTGCCAGTCCTCGAGTACGATTTCGGGAATCGAGTAGCCGGTTTTGTCGAAATGTTTTTCCTCTGTAGCGGTTCGCTCCTTCGTCTCTCGAGCTACAGTGCCAACCTTCTTTTCGCCCTGCTCAATGGCTGCGATTTCTACGGCTGGCGCAGTACGCAAAACCTCCCGGGCTCTGGCGACATTTCGAGGACTCACCTCTAATTCCTTGGCCGCTTCCGAAACCGACTTTCCTCCATACTGCCGTTTGGCAGTTTGGGAAGAACCTTCGGAAAAACGCGAAACGTCCCCTCTTGGTAGGTTTGCGAGTTTTGCCGCAATGATCTCCCTCTGGGCGTTCGTCAAGTGGCGTCTTTTGATATTTGCCGACACGATAAATGCAACCGGATCGCCCTGCCCGTTGAAGTCACGAAACTTCGGCGGGACACCCACTATGTTGCAAGCACGGTAGCGATTCCGGCCGTCCAGTATCTGCCCATCCAGCAGAACTATTTCGGACCTCAGTCCGTTAGCATGTATGTCCGCCGCCAGTTCTTGAATTTCCATTTGGCCCATCATGGGCAACAACGATGACAACGGGTGGTCTTTGTACTCTTGCTTACTCATAGTTGTGTGTCTCCCTGGACTTCTTAATACAATTCAATTCAATACAAGCGGACGCTGCTTTCGCTATGTGCTCTGCTTTGTGCGCTGCTTCGTTGTTCGCTTTGCAATTTCAGCCTGCTTGGCCCGACGGGCCGGCGTCCATCCCGAAGCCCCAGCCTTCGCGCGTCCTTTGCAATACTCCGCTTCTTTTTGCAGGCGAGGGTTATAGATTCGGCCATTGCCGTTACCCTTAAACTGCTCCATAATTTCCGGTTTGATCACTTCCCACTCGCTGAGAGAAACTCGGGCCATCCGCGCCAGAAGCGAGTCGTCATTCGGAAGGGTTGCTATCGGAGTTTCATGCCACGCTCGGCATAGCAGATAGATGTAGGCCTTAACCTGATCGCCGCTCATTTTCTCGACGGTGAAAGATCCAAGCCAGTCATCAACGTCAAATAAGAACGCACGAGGTTTGGTCATCACGCAGCTCTCCTTACTTCGGGCTGATAGGCTCGCCCGCTACGCCTTACTGTTCGAGACGGTCGCTTGTGAGGTTTCCTGGTATGGATGAGCCAATCGCTGGCAACGCTCAGTGCCGTTGCTCTCAAGCTGTCCTGAGAGAGGCTATTGCTTCCGTAAAGAGTGGCGCGTAGGTGTCCGTTGGAAGAAAACTCGAGGACATATCTCATCTGTCCGTGGCGTCTCTCGATTCGCAAGGTGCTGGCCCATTCCCCCGCTTCGCGCCTCACGCCGCGACTCCCTTTGACAGTTCCGTGTGGTCTACAAGTCGGACGCCAGCAAGCCCAAACTTGCCAAGTGCTCGTTTAATCTCGGCCCAGGGTTGCCCGTTGAGCCCGATCGCAGCGATGTTGTTTGTAACAGCTGCAATATCAGCGGCCTGCGTGGTGGCGAAGACTTCGATCTGTCTTAGGAAGAATGCTCGCCTGATGTTTGCGAAGTGTGGTTTCGGCTGCGTGTACCATTCGTCGCCTGATAGATTGTGCAACCCAACTATTGCCCCGGAAAGGCCCCGGCATGGCACAACGATGCCGCCTCGCTTGATACGCGGTGACGAACACCCGTTGCGCGCAACTCGATAGTCAAGGAAATCTCGCGTGGTGCCGTTGCTTCGTAAGTCGTCAAACCCGCGCATGATCCGCTCTAACTGGTGAGGTGGCAGTTCGGGCAGATCCTCGGTTCCTAGTGGTGGTTTCCGGCGGGATCGTCGGGCGGGGAATCTTTCGCTAGATGCTTGATCGGGCCTAGCACTAATGTTAACATCCATCTCGCTACACGCTCCTGTCTCAACTGAACTGAATTACCGCCACTGCAAGCCTCAAACTCGCGGTGGCTTTTCTTTTGACTCAATGGACTGCGCCCATATCGAAGCCTGATCCGGTCACTCGGGTCAGGGATTTCGGAGTCCGAAAACGAACAACCGCACCAAGTGCTCACTCCTGGTGCGGCTGTGTTTTTTTCCCTAACACGGCTCAGGCGGCAAGGGAAATTTTTAGATATTGCCTCTAGGTGTGAGCAAAGAGATCGCGTGCGTTCAAAGAAATAACTCAAGTCCAAAATCACGTTGTCTCTTAGAAAGGTAGTATAGCCCTATTTCTGTCCACTTCAAGGCCACGTGGCCTCAAAATAGAAGATTTCCCGGAACAAATTGAGGTAAAATCATTCTGTCCAGATATGTGGATTAGCAAAGCGGAAAGGACAGAAGTTGATCGGAGTGATTACTGTCCAGAATTGGTTAGTGTCCTAATTTGAAGGCAGACTGTTGTTTTCGTGGCGTATGCGTTGTATAGACGGGCATGATTACAGCACTCATGTTAATCCTCGCGTTGGTTTCGTGCTCAGACTGCTCGAATGCCAAATCAGAAGCTTCTGACGTATACACATATGCGAGAAAGGCATATGGAGCTGAGAAACTGACAGAATTGCGCTATTACACAACGAAAATTAAGACGCACGCCGAAGCCGCTCGATCATCGGCTGAGATATGCAAATGTAGCGAAGCCGTTACACACGCTGATGATGTGCTGTCATACGCGAAGAGGGCGGGAAACGAAAGGAGTTTTGAGGACGCTTCAAATTATGCCAAGAAGGCAGTAAACGCGGCTGAGGATTTAGAGTCCGCGCTCAACGAATGCGAAGAACAAAAGGACGACGACGATCCTTTAATCACGCGGTTCAACGCATCGGTTAAGCGTCTCGATGCGGTCAACGGAGCGGTATGCGCGCCATTCATCCCTAAACATTTTCCATTCCGAGTTGACACCGAGGCGTTCGATGAGCTTGCGGGTTGCGTCCCCGGTCGTAGGGGCTTTGGTAGGTTCCAAAGTCCGTAGTTCGGCTGCGAGTTTGTCGAGCAGGACGTGGTTGGGGGTCTTACTCCGGTCTTTGGGCCTTTTCGTTCTGGCGTCTTTCTGTTTCAGGGAGTTAACGGCTCGCCACATCGCGTTCACAAATTCGTGCTTGGTCCAGGACGCGTGACGCCCTCGCTTGGTTGGGATCTTCCGAGTCGTCCGGTTTAGACGCTTAACTACTGCCGCCTTTTCACTGTCGCCAACGTCTTTCCCGACCTGGCTAAAGGAACGCGCTTTGATTCCTAACCCGGCGTAAAAGTCAGCGCGGGTATGCTCTCGCGCCTCCAGTAGTAAATGCCACGCAGCGTCGTTTAGTTTGGCGCTTAGGTGTTCTTGAAGATATGTGAGAATTTGGGAGTAAGGCCAAACATTAGCCTTTCCTTTGTCGGTCCTGCCCGCTAGTTTTTTAAGAAAGTCTGCTGTCTCAGCAGGAGTTAGCGGTTCGTTTCCTACACCCTCATCAATACCAAAGATGATTAGTAAGGCGTCGGCCCATCTTATTGTTACTTGCCCTATATCCATTTCTCCCGGAGCAAGGCTGAAGCTGGTGGGCGCTAATAGATAAGGGAAACTGCCGGGGGCGGTCGATTGATCACCGTTGGGTTGGTACGGTCGCGGCCGCGGTCGGGGTGATCCTATAAAGGGCTTTGGCGGATCAGGCAGGGAACGTCGTGGTGGTTCCCTTTTCCGTTTGCTCACGTTGGCCTCCCTGGGTGGCCGTTGGTTTCCCTGGATTAGTTTTCGGCCCGCACGCCCAGGGATGTGCGTTTGTCCTCCATGCTCCGTCGAGCACGAGTAGCGAGCCGAAACGGAATTTTATTGAGACGGTAAACCGTCGTTGCTGTCGTTCACGGATTCCTTGATAGCCTCCATGCACTTCGAGCAAGAAGCAGTGCCCAATGAATTAAGGAGCAGCGCGGCCTCGACATTCTCGATTACAGGCTCCGTGCTCACGTCGCGCCCACACCAACTAGTTTCGTGATCTCTCTGGGTCGGAATATATCGGCGCACGCACAGAGGCACTACTAGGCCGCTAAGGAGATCATCCAACAGGACATCATAATCATCACGCGTAGCGGCGACGATCGTTGGGCTATCAGGCTCATCTAGATATTTATTCAACCCAAGCGGATCATCCGGGCTGATGCCTTTTCGGGTCCCGTTGTTTCTGCCCGACATGCACGCAATTATACCACGGTAAACGCCGGCTCTTTTCTGTCTGGGCCACGCACTAGGTATCCCCTAATTGGAGACAACAAGGAGCAAGAGCGGGTTCGTTTAGTGCTGAGAACTCGTGTTCTCGTGACCAAAACGCGGCCAGCACTGTCGTCGACTAGGTAACCAATAGACCTTGTGGTAGAGTGCCGGGCGAACCGAGTCTTGCTACCTCGTTTCTCAGCTACTCTGCAGTCCTCAGACCAACCTGAATTCCCAAAAGCTCACATCTTAAGAAAGGTAGATTCAATCAAATGAGAATCATTCTCTCAGTTGTCTTGTTGACAACGTTTTGTATGCTCTGTCTCGCTCAGGAGAAACCTTTGCCGTCCTCCTCTGGCAGTGTTCAAGACGTAACTGTAGGATCGATGGCTGGAGTAACGTCAGTTCCGTCGGACCCGTTTCTAGCCCAGCGCATTCCTTTGAACTCGAAAGTCTATATCGCTCCATTCAAGAGTGAAGAGGCATCTCGGCCGGTGGAGGGTTTTGAGACCTACATGGCTGCCGCTTTGCGGAAGAAGGGTGTACCCATCATCATGGTGGCAGACCGCTCACAGGCAGACTTTGAGATTACAGGCTCCGCCGACAAAAAGGGAGCAGGCTGGGCTAAAAAGTGGCTTTTGGCCGACTTCCGTGGTACGGCGTCAGCGTCTTTCACGATGACGAACCTTCACACGGGCGTCGTCGCTTATGCTGATGCCTCACATCGTGCGTCGGCGAACAAAGGACTTCGTTCATCCGCTGAAAAACTGGCAAAGTACCTGAAGCGAAAAATGGACGACGACGAGAAGAAGTGGAAAAAGCAGATGCTCACAGCGGTTCCTTCAAAGTGACATGAACTCCAGACACGCCCGCCGCTCAGTCCGTGAAGGAGGTTCGCCCCACGGCATCGTTGCTATTACCAACTGCGGAATGTTGATGAAGATGTCCGTGCCACTGCGCTTGACCACTGCATCAAGCGGGATATAGGTATCCGTCTTGAAGATCAGCCCGCTCGGCACAAGCAGGTAGCCTTCCACGTCATCCGTCCCTTCAACCACCCTGTTAACCGTGCCGATCTCGCCATGGTCGGAGCCATGAACCGTATCACCCGGCTGCACGTTTGCGCTGCTTGTCATTGCGCTCTCAACGGCGGCTAGAAAC
>JBHENP010000041.1:8780-42570 GCA_046261995.1 Pyrinomonadaceae bacterium | reverse complement strand
GTTGAAGAACGTATTCACTTCGCCATGCATCACCGGCGTGTCAAAGCCAAACTCGGGCGTGCGCGACAGCAACTGCACTGTGCCGCCGAGCGAGTCCGAACCGTACTGAGCGCTATTGGTTCCACGCAGGATCTCGACTGTGCGCAGCGAACTGGGCTCGTTCAAATTGAAGAAAGTGTTAATGCCCCCGCGCTGTGTGGACTGCGTCGTTCGGACTCCATCTACGTATACGCCTACCTCGGTCAGCCCTCGTACTACCACCGCTCCTACCGTTGGGCTGGTGCGTTGCAGTGAGACACCCACCTCTTCGTCGGCCACCTGGGCAAGCACACCAGTCGCTCGCTGCAAAATCGCATCATCGCTGATAACGTTAACCTGCTGTGATACCCGGTCGATGTCTTGCGCCTGGCCAGTCTCAGCGGTCACAGTTACCTGGTCCACTATCGATGCCACGTCCATCACGATCTTTAGCTCGGCAGTGATACCCGCACCTACCTGCACGGATGAATTGTGTTTACCGAATCCTATGTGCGTCACTCTAATCTCGTATGAGCCGGGCCTGACATTTTCGAATGTGAAACCCCCGCTTGCATCGGTGGTAACCGTGGCCAGAACTGCCTGGTGCTGATGCACCAGGGAGACCTCGGCGCCGCTCACCGTTGCCTGCTTTTGATCTCGGACTACACCTACAATCTTGCCTGGTGGGTTCTGCTGAGCGATGACAGCTGCCGGCATCAGCAAAAGAGCGAATGCACATAACAAGCCGGCGATGCTGAATGTCACCCCACGCGCGTTGCCCGCCTGGCGACCCCGCCTTCGCCCCAATGATTTCCAAAAAGCCATGGTGTTTTGTTTCATCGTGTAATACGACTAAAGTGCGAGTCCTACCAACTCCCGCCGCAAACACCAACCTTTTGAGTGATCATTGATTCTCGCTTTTAAGACTGTCGTGAGACTCTGAAACCGTGGCACTGGGCGGAGAGACTAACCTTTACGCGGAATTACTACTAGCCTTCGTTGACGTGTCGGGAAATCCGGAGAAGGGAAATCAGCTCAAGAGATAGACGGCGTGCTCGATTACTCCATGTGTAAGGACCAGGACATGCGACTCAATCGATATTGCGGTGAGAAGTATGACGAGGATGGCAATCGGAACCCACAGCGGTAGTTTGCTGATTAGGGCTGCCGGCGGATTTGAACTCCCACTGCCCGCGAGCCTTACCAAATTCCGGACGCGGCCCTTGAATCCCGAAGGATCCTCGCCATTAACAAAGTAGGCTCCTGCCGGAAGCGTCGGTCTGGAACCGATGGGAACTAGGCGGGCGATCTTTATCAGCGCAGCGGCCAGGTCAAGCCCGACCATTCGATCTCTTCGGGCTGCGTATTCGTCTGCCGCCGCTTCCGAAGCTTCCTTCCAGGCGCTATCCAACCTACGGCCGCAGGGAATAATTAGCAGCGTATCCCGGCAAGCCCGTAGAACGCCACGTTTGAGATTGTCTCGCGCCATAACGTGACCGACTTCGTGCGCAAGCGCCGCGGACAATTCTTCACCGGTAAGAGACTGGAGAATCTGATTAGCAATAAACAGCCTGGGTCGAAAGGTTCCGACAATGGCAAGGACAGGAAATTGATGTTCGATTCGGAAGGCCGGAATTTTGATGCCGGGCAGAGAGATTGTTTCTGCGTTACGCAGCCAGTCAGCCTTGAGCCGCGCCGTTGCTCGCCAGGCAACGATCCCGCGAACAACCGCAAGCACAACCCCCAGTGCCGAGAAGAACGCAACCAAACCCAGGTTCAAGGTTATCTCTTCGTGGTTCGTACGGGGCTCATGAGCTAGATAGGCTGGCGCGAAAAGAAGGGCCACAATGGTTATTCCTCCAACCACTGGTAGCGTGCGAAGTAGACAAAGCACGCTCGCCTGGCTGGTCCCAGACCATGTGCGAGCCCGTGGTTCCAACGCCTTCCACAGCAGCGAAGCTACAAGCGACGCAATGCTGTTTAAAGCCAGCATTACAGCAAGCACGATGCAGATGCCGAGAAGAAAGAACATTCTCTTAACCCTTCTGTCCCAGGTCTCGTCGCTTTTCTTTGATTAGACGATCAAGCTCATTCAGCAGCTCGCGATCGTTCTCGCTGATGGTATCCACTATGCAAGCTAAAATTGGCTCGATGGCTTCCGAGTTTCTGCCCAGCAAACCATCAATAACATCCTCTGCTATGCGCTGCTCAAACTCCTCACTCGTCACCATCGCAGAATAGAGAAACGCGCGGCCATCCTTGCGTCGAGTAAGGAGGCCTTTTTTGTAAAGCCGGTCCAATGTAGTCATTAAAGTTGTGTAGGCGACCCGCTTTTCAAAAGCGACGAAGATGTCGCGGACGCTCGTTTCTCCGCGGCGCCAGATTTCTTCGAGGGTTTGCCGTTCCAGATGCCCCAGCGCGGTTGAGGCCACGTCGCTCGGCCGGCGGAATCCGCGTAGTAGGAAGCGAGGGGGTTTCATTGCTTGGATTGTTGAGCACTGACGGCTCTGGTGTCAATCCTGAGGTCGGGATGGAGTATTGCAGGTCGGGAACGGAGGATTTCCCATTTATCATTTGACAGTTCTCATTTGTCGTTTGGCGCATTTCTGACCTTTCGTGCTGGTCGTTACTTCGTAGATCGTTTGTTTTGTCAGAGAGATGAAGAACGATCTACGAAGTCCCACGAACGAACACGAAAGAGTTTGGTGCTATTTCGTGTTGTTTCGTAGATCGTTTGTCGGGCTAAGAAATAAAGAACGATCCACGAAATCACACGAACGAACACGAAAATGGCAGGTGTCTCGTGGCGGGCTTTACAACGCGTTTCGCACTCGAGCCAATTCAGGGTAGTATTTGAAGTTTACGAAGGGCCCGAGATTTCACTCTACCAGGGTCACGCGACGAATTAGATATGCCTGAAGACGCCATCGAAGTCCGCGGAGCAAGGGTTAACAACCTCAAAAACATCTCCTTTTCGATCCCCATCCACCAGATGACGGTGGTCACCGGTGTGAGTGGTTCTGGAAAGTCCTCGCTGGCTTTCGACACAGTTTATGCCGAAGGTCAGCGCAGATACGTTGAATCGTTGTCGGCATACGCCCGCCAGTTTCTGGAGCGAATGGACAAGCCCGACGTGGACGAAGTACGCGGGATCGCGCCGGCCATCGCTATTCGCCAGAAGAACTCAACTCGAAATCCCCGATCAACGGTAGGTACGCAGACAGAGGTCTATGACTATCTACGCCTGCTCTATGCACGTGTGGGAACAACCTATTGCCGAGTCTGTGGCCGCGAGGTCTACCGTGATTCACCGGAGTCGGTGGCGGACGAGGTGTTGAGCACAATTGCTGCCGGGACGAGGTTCTATGTCCTGTTCCCCGCCGGTGCCGGATTATCCGAGGTTGGTGAAAATGTCGAGGACACCTCGAAACGAGGAGACAGGGAGAAGCGGAGAAAGACATCTCCCCGTTCCCCCGTCTCCCCGTCTCCGCGTCACGGCGTTACTGCTCACATCATGAGCCTGATGCAGCGTGGGTTCACGCGGCTCTACGCTCAGGGGCAAGCGATCGAGCTTCATTCCCCCGACGATTACACTCTGCCCGACTTTGACGACGTTTTTGTGATGGTCGATCGACTCGTCGCCCAGCCGGAAGTGCGCCAGCGCCTGGTTGACTCGCTGGAGATCTGTTTCCAGGAAGGTCACGGTTCGGCGGTGGTCGAAACAGCTGAAACGCAACCGCGGCGCTTTAAATTCTCGGACAGGTTTGAGTGCAAGTATGACGGCACGCTCTACGCACAACCGGAACCGCGCCTCTTTAGCTTTAACAATCCATACGGGGCTTGCCCAACCTGCCAGGGTTTTGGCAACACCATCGGACTCGATCTCGATCTGGTGATTCCAAATCCGGGTTTGGCCTTAAACGAAGGTGCAATTGAACCCTGGACGAAACCCCAACATGAATGGGCCCAGGACGAGCTGCGCCAGTTTTGTAAGTTAGAAAAGATTCCGTTGAACGTACCTTTCGCGCAGCTATCGCGTGCTGAACAGCGTGCTGTAGTCGAAGGTAAGAAGGAGTGGGGTGGCGTTCGTGGATTCTTTGACTGGTTGGAAACGAAGAAATACAAGCTGCACGTGCGCGTGTTTCTGTCGAAGTATCGCGGTTACACCTTGTGCCCCGATTGCGCTGGTGATCGTCTGAGGCAGGAAGCGCGTGACGTTAAAGTGGGCGGACGGACGCTGCCCGAGATTTGCGCGCTCGCGATCAAAGACGGGCAAGGATTCTTCGAATCACTACAGCTCGCTGTGGAGCAAGCTGCGATCGCCGACAGGATACTGTTCGAGATTCGACGCAGATTGCGTTTCCTGGTAGATGTGGGTCTGGATTATTTGACACTTGATCGTCTCGCTTCGACTCTCTCAGGCGGCGAGGCGCAACGGATTCAGTTGGCCACTAACCTGGGCTCCTCACTGGTCGGCGCGCTTTACGTTCTGGACGAACCCTCTATTGGTCTACACCCACGGGACAATGAACGGTTGATTCGACTGCTGCATAATTTGCGCGATATTGGCAATACCGTTCTGGTCGTCGAACACGACGCGGAGATGATGCGCGCCGCTGATCACATCCTGGATATTGGGCCCTCCGCCGGCGAGCTTGGCGGGCGGGTAATCTACGAAGGTGACTTTCCCGGATTGATTGCCAACGATGCGTCTTTGACCGCGCGCTACTTGCGCGGAGACACGGAGATTAAGGAACCGAAGCAACGGCGGTTGTTTCAAAGAAGGCGACTGTCGCTGCGCGGCGCCGCCGAGCACAACCTGAAGTCCATCGATGTTGAGCTGCCTCTCGACATGTTGGTATGCATTACCGGTGTGAGTGGGTCGGGAAAGTCTACTCTGATTCATAATTGCATCTATGCAGGACTGAAGAAACAGAAAGGTGACTGGCAGGGGCATGTGGGTGCTTTTCAAAGGCTCGAAGGCGGACAACTCATCGATGACGTTATCCTCGTGGATCAGTCGCCCATCGGACGGACTCCGCGCTCGAACCCGGTAACCTACATCAAGATTTACGATGCCATCCGCGAGGTCTTCGCTTCAACTCGAGAAGCCCAGGGACGTGGGCTCGATCCTTCGCACTTTTCTTTCAACCTGCCCGGCGGTCGCTGTGAGGTTTGCCAGGGCGATGGCACCGTCACCGTGGAGATGCAGTTCCTGGCCGACGTTGAGCTCGTATGTGAGGAATGCAAAGGCACACGCTTCAAGCAGCAGATCCTGGACATACGCTATCGCGGCAAGAATGTGCATGAGGTTTTGAGTCTCACGGTCAGGGAAGCGATCACGTTCTTCCGAGAGGTTCCAAAGATTACTAATCGCCTGCGCGTCCTCGATGATGTGGGTCTGGGTTATCTTCGTCTCGGTCAATCGGCAACCACGCTATCCGGCGGAGAAGCCCAGCGCATCAAACTCGCAGCGCATCTATCAAAGCGCACGGGCTCGAATACGCTCTACATATTTGATGAACCAACCACCGGTCTCCACTTTGACGATATCAACAAACTTCTTGCGGCCTTCCGCGCGTTGATTGAGGCTGGGGGCTCTTTGCTGGTGATCGAGCACAACCTCGACGTGATCAAGACGGCTGACTACATCATAGATCTCGGTCCGGAAGGCGGCGATGCCGGAGGCTACGTGGTGGGCGTCGGAACTCCGGAAGACATAATGAAAATCCCGCAGTCGTATACCGGTAAATTTCTTCGTGAGTATCTAACCAGGTCAAATGGGCATGCCGCTTGATGCAAAACGATCGCTGGCGCGAACCGGTAAAATGAAGCATCATGCTAAACAGGAAAGTCAGAGTTTTATGACAACTGCGACCGAATATCTGTACGTCGTTACCGACGAACGAATCTTGAGCGGCGAACCGATCATTAAAGGGACGCGCACGCCGGTGCGAGCGATCGTGGAACTCTGGCGGATGGGCGTCACACCTGAAGAGATCGCGCGTCACTTGCCACACTTGAAGGCAGCACAAATTTTCAATGCGCTCTCGTATTACAGCGACCACATAGACGAGATCAACGGCCATATCGAGCGTAATCGCATCCCTGACGAACTCATTGATCCGCGCGTCAAGAATTTGTGAGCCGACTGTTCATTGCACTTTACCTGGACGAGGATGTAAGCGTGTTGGTGGCAGAACTGCTGCGCGTGCGCGGCTTCAACGTGGAGACCACGCAAGAGGCCGGACGCAAAAACACTTCAGACGAAGAGCAGTTAGCGTATGCTGCCGGCCAATACAGCGCATTGCTCACGCATAATCGTGACGACTTTACGAGGCTTGCGCAAAGGTACTTCGCAACTGGACGAAAGCATTACGGGATCATCATCGCGGTGCGCCGCCCGGCGCATGAGGTCGCAAAGCGGCTGCTGACCATCCTCAATCAGACGACCGGCGACGAGATGGAAGATCAAGTGTTTTATATCTAAGGCGGAGGCACGGAATTTGGCAGCCCTCCCAATTCTGCTCCCAACTTTCAGTCCACGACTACGCTCTCATTTTCACTGTATTCCTTTTCCCGCTTGAACATGCCCGCAAACAAGGAGCGGCGGCGGCGCTGGATGGATAGTGTTGGCTTATTTTTTAACGAGGATGATATGCTCCAGCTCCCTCTCAAGCGACGCCTTCTCTTCATTTCGATCATCTATTTCGCTTTCATCGCGCTCTTAGGATTGGTTGAGATAGGTGCGCGGCTTACCCTTCCACAAGTTTCCAGTCTGGATCTGTTCGTTGGCACCTCACAACAAAGAGCCCAGGTGGCCAACGCTCAACAGTCCGGAATCTTTGAAGGCGACCCACTGCTTCTGTGGCGTCTGAGACCCAACCTCAATGAGGTGGTCTGGGATTTCACGGTAGTCTCAACTAACGAGCAAAACCTTCGTGCTGATCACACCATCAAGGCCAAGGCGCCGGGAGCAGCACGGATTATTTGTCTTGGAGATTCGGTGACCTTCGGCTATCGCGTACCTCCAGTTTGGCCCGAACGACCAAGTGACTACGACCCGACCTGGCTTCCCTACCCGATGCAGTTGGAGAAAAGCCTGCGAGCGGCAAACCCGACCCGAGAGGTTGAAGTGATAGCAATGGCCGTACCGGGTTACACCAGTCACCAGGGGCTGGCCTGGCTGCGGCGTGACATTAATAGCTTGCAGCCTGATTTATTAATCGCGAGCTTCGGCTGGAACGATGTCAGCTTCAGCGAAGTGCCGGACCGCGAAGCCATTAAGACCAGTTCCGTTGCAGTCGCGCTGCGGTGGCTTATTCATTACAGCCAGGCATTTGCGCACGCAACTAAATGGCTACGTTCGGGAACCCAACGGCAGCCTCCGGCGCTAACTGGGAAGCACGAGCTGGTGGCAAGAGTGTCAGAGCAAGAATATCTCGACAACCTGAATGAAATCGTCATGCTTGCGAGTGAACAAGGAGCTAAGGTAATTGTTATCGCTGCGCCATACCGCGATAGGGTGACAAATCCGCCTGAGGCTGAACTGATGATTCATTATCGCTCCGCCCTGCGCGCGGAGATGCGACGCAAACAGATACCATTTCTTGAAATCCTTGAGCTCACGGAGCCCGCCCACCCTTCGAACGTCGGCTGGTTTGGCGAGCTAATCCACCCGAACCACATGGGCCACCGGCTGATGGTAGCCGAACTGCTCGAATTACTTTCTGCAGAACGCCTCGCCACGGGACTTACTGTCCCGACGCTTACGCCATAAGATCGGTGCTGTATATTTAAGACGGAGGACAAAACAAGCGATGAGTCTAAAACAGAAGATCGTCTCAGATTTGACTGCTGCCATGAAAGCAAAGGATGCCGCGCGACTCTCAACTTTGCGGATGGTTAAAGCCAGCATGATGAATCGCGAGATTGAGAAAGGCGCCGAGTTGGATGACGAAGAGATGGCCAAGCTGTTGCGATCGATGGTCAAGCAACGGCGCGATTCAGTCGAGCAGTATGAAAAAGGCGCCCGTCACGATTTGTCAGAAAAGGAAAAGGTGGAGATTGGCGTGATTGAGGCCTATCTGCCGCAAGCTGCTTCGCTGGCGGATATAGAAAAGGCAGTGGTTGCCGCAATTTCGGAAACCGGCTCCGACTCATTGAAGGACATGGGTAAGGTGATGAAAGCCACCCAGGTAGCATTGGCCGGGAAGAACGCCGACGGTCGCAGTGTGAGTGAGATGGTGAAAACGAAGCTCGGTGGTTAGTTTTCCTCTTCTTTTTTGGGGTGCGGTGGCAAGCGCAGCGCGACACTGCTTTCGATTTTTGTGAGTCCAGTTCAGACCTATGATTTCGAGATCAATCCAAAGGGCCTTCACCGCCTCGCTCTGCCGGCGCACTCCATAAATTGACCGCGCTGTTTCCGGGGCATAACATCACGCACTATGAAAATCAGAACTATCCAAACAGAGAACGCGCCCATTCCAGCCGGACACTACTCGCAGGCAGTTGTTTACAATGGTCTTGTGTTCGTAGCCGGACAACTCGCCATCGATCCTCACAGCGGTGAAAGGAAACTGGGATCAATCGAAGAGCAGACCGAGCAGGCGCTCAAGAACATCAGTGAGATACTTAAAGCCGCCGGCAGCGACCTGAAGCTCGTCCTCAAGATGACAGTCTTTGTGACGAACATTGGTTTGTGGGAACGAGTTAACGAAGTGTACTCAAGAGTGATGGGAGACCATCGTCCAGCCAGAGCAGTGATTCCGACTCGAGACCTGCATCACGGGTTTCTGATCGAGATAGAAGCTATTGCCGCCACCGATGAATAGCGCTATGAATATTTGATTCCAAGCATGCTGGCGACTCTGTTCATCTTCTTCTGGGTAGTGACCTCCTCTGTCGCTGAGCTACGCGTCATCTCGGTGAATCGTCCCTCGAAACAGTTCGCTATCTCACTTGCGGACCTGCAAACCAATCAGAGTGGTCAACCGGATACCGGACGGACAGTCGGGAAGCGACGCCGATCCGTTAGTCGCCAACTCCCATTGCGCAAGCCGGATGTTATCTATTACCCAACACCGGATGAGACTGTAACTGAGATGCTGCGTCTGGCAGACATCAAGCAAGGCGATGTTCTATACGATCTTGGCAGCGGAGATGGACGCATTCCTATAATGGCCGCGCAGAAATACGGCATCCGGGCCGTGGGAATTGAGATCGATCCGAAGCTGGTGACGCTCGCTGAAGAGCGGGCGAAGCAGGCAAATGTCGATGGTCTCGTAAGCTTTCATAACGCCGACATGTTTCGCTCCAACATCAGCGAGGCTACGGTGGTTACACTTTATCTGTCGAATAAATTGAACTTGCTCCTGCGACCTAAACTCCTCACCGAACTGCAACCTGGGAGTCGCATACTTTCCCACGATTTTCATATGGGCGATTGGGAGGCGGAACATAAGATCAGAGTGCCATGGCAAAAGGGTCTTTTCCGCACGATCTATTTCTGGCGCGTGCCAACTGGCTCGCGTATCCGAACCGAGGTGCGGTAGCGAGCCGATTACGTGTGGACCCTAAGAAGAATTACAAGATAGATGTCATCTCGAAACTATGGCCCCTGCTGGCCCTGTTGGCGGTGCTGCTGGCAGCCACGTTTCAGTTGCGCAACCAGGGCCGCTCATGGTGGTGCTCCTGTCGCCAGCCCTTTCTCTGGGCGGGCGACATTTGGAGTTCTCACAACTCCCAACACCTTGTGGATCCTTTTGCCTTCACGCACGTGCTACATGGTTTTCTCTTTTTCTGGCTGGTTTCCTGGCTGCTTCCCAGGATGCAACAGATATGGCAACTCGCCTTGACGATCTTGCTGGAGGCGGTGTGGGAAATATTTGAGAATACTGAGTTCACAATTCAGCGTTACCGGGAAACGACGGCAGCGCTGGGTTACTACGGTGACTCAATCGCCAACTCACTGGGCGATGTGGCGACATGTGGAATCGGATTCATAATTGCGGAGCGACTGGGACTCCGTAGATCGTTTATAGCCTTCGCTGTAACAGAACTGGTGTTGCTCATCTGGATTAGAGACAGCCTGCTTCTGGAGATTTTGATGTTGATCTATCCGATTGATTGGCTCAAGGCCTGGCAAATGGGGCATTAACTTTTACAATTGAGTCAACTGGTTGATGCGCTCTCGTAGCGATCTGACAAAGCTTTCCCTGGTTCCAGGGCGATAGTTTGCAGCTTCAAAGCTATCGCGAAGCTGTTCGTCGGTTAGACGAGATAACAACAAACCGATCCAGCGCGCATGTTCAACTGGAATGCCACGCATGGATTTCTCTTTCTTGACTTCACCCAGGTAGTAGGGCGGATAGACAACCGTCAGCATACCCAGTTTTGTCGGGCGCGTGTCGTAGTCGAATTTGACAGCGCCATCGTCCACGCCGAGCACAAAACGCGTGGAAAGGAAGTCTGCCAGGTTGTTTTTTGTGCGCGTACCTCCAAGACCGCCAGCGCGGCCAAGGGTCGCGCCGAGATCGCTCACCACGTAATGAGCGTCGAATCCTCTGCCGTTCCTAACATAGAAAACCCGATTGTTTTCTGCGCGCGCGTCAAAATTGTTTAGCAGGATCATAATTACCTTGAGGCCATCCAGTTGCCTGCTGTCGGCGAAGGGGTTTTTGTCCCAATCCCAGGCTGGTCCGCGTTCAATGTTATTTCGCCGCGGTTCAAATCGTGCCCCACGAACGATCGACTTTCCTTCTACAAATCTCCGGCCGCGCGAGAGCTTCGGCAGGTTCCTGATTGCCGCCCGATCATAGTAGTAGGCCTCCTCAGTAAAGTACCCCACACCCCACACTAAACGGGTTGAGACTGTCTCGGATTGCGCTTCTTCTCCAAGCTTCACTACCCATTTCACTTTCCGCGCGTCCGTCACTTCAAACTTGGGTGATTCACCGCTCTTGTCTTCTTCGACGAATTGAAAAGGCGCGACCGGAGCGAGAGCGGGCGAACCCGGGCCGTACCGCAGGTCGCGCTTCGCCACATCTCCCGGATCCCGCCAAAGAAGTGGCCTCGCCCCTCGAAATCTCGTCTTGTCTTTCTCTTTTTCTTTTTTCTCTCTCTGGGCAGGACTGGTCGCTGAAAAAATCAATAACCCGGCCAGCAGTAGAACTACTCGGTTGCTGAGACGCGGAAGTGAATACATTTGTTTAACCTCACCTTTGAGTCTTAGGACCCTCCATCTAAATGGACGAGGGGGTCGGGAGAGAGTTTTGGGGAGTGTCCGGGCTATCGGACGAAGAGGGATCGACAAGGATAATAGACGAACCCGGGTTCTGGGGAAAGTCGCGCGGGAGGGGCTCCACTGCAGTGGTTATGGTGCCAGGTGGGAAGCAAGACGGGTCAGAAGACCTGATGGGCACGGATCTGGTAGTGTCCTAATCTGAGGGTGGGATTCGGGTTTCTGGCACGGTATTTTACCTCACCGCGCGTCACCGTACGGACATACGACCTCTTTGAACGTATAAGTGCCGTAGCAAGGGGGAAGCATTACCAAGGGGCGTTGCCGAAGACGGTGACGCCCTTGAGGTTACAGGGCAAGCAATCCCCGTTTCAACGCCTTAGAGCATCATCTGGTATGGTGCGTCGGTTCGCGAAAGATATCGCACGCCGGTAACGGCCAGCTAAGGCAGTCAGACTCGCGCCCCCTCTTTTCTGCGAGCTGCTACGCTTTCGCGCTACAAACCACGCCACAACACCTTGAACTTCGACTAGTCTGCACTCAGCCAGTTCGTTATCAAAGCCTCTCGCTAAGACGATCTCGTCCCTTTCATGGCCGCTACGTTGGATACCTCAACCTGCCGCTTCGATCAACTTCAAGAAGTAGATCCCTTGCCATAGTTTTTAGATTAGGACACTACCCGCGATCTTGCTCGCTTGCTTCCCCCTGTACCTCGTCGTATAATCCACGGCTTGCTCGAAGCACGGCGGTTTCGTCCTGTGGGTTCGCGCCCACTTTTTCTTTTGGGCGAGTGTTTTTTGGGGGTAACGTGGGCGCCAGGTCGATTGAAAAGCGAGTGCAGGAACTCGCGGAAAACGTAGCAATCGACCACGGACTGGAGCTAGTCCATGCAGAAGTTGCCGGCCCGGAGAATAAGCCGATAGTCCGAGTTTTCATTGATAAGCCCCAAGGCGTTACTCATGAAGACTGCTCCGAAGTGAGCCATCATCTGGGCACCGTCCTCGATGTGGAAGACTTCATTCATTCCAGCTACACGTTGGAAGTATCGTCGCCGGGTTTGGATCGGGGCCTTTACAAACGCGCGGACTACGAACGCTTTGCCGGCAGCCAGGCAAAAATGAAGACGCACCGGCCGATCGGCGGACAGCGCAATTTTCGAGGCGTTTTGATTGGGGTGGACGGCGAAGAAGTACTCTTCGATGACAAGACTAGTGGTCGAGTTAGAGTGCCGTTCGACTCAATTGTGAAGGCAAATATTGAAACTGACGTTCAGGCTGAGCTCAGGGCAAGAAGGCCTGAGTTACTTAACCAGGGCGACCTGGAAAGCGATTAGTCACGGGTTTAACCTGTGTGACCTACAATTGAATAACAACTGAATAGGCTCAACGACACAGGCTGTAAGGGTGTCGAGCCACAAGATTGCGAGACTTAGATGAGTTCATCCATTGCACAAAACATCGAGGCACTTTGCCAGGAGCAAGGCATCGAGCGGGATCTGGTCATCGAGGCCATGAAAGAGGCTGTCCGCGCCGCTGCTAAGAAGCAGTTCCGATCTGGAGAAGACATTCAGGTCGACTGGAATCCAGAGACGGGTATTGAGCTGTCTGCTTCGAAAGTGGTCGTTGACGAGGTGGCTGATGCCGCTACCGAGCTCTCCATCGACGAGGCCCGCGAACTCGCGGGTGATGAAGTCGAGTTGGGCGACGCTCTGCTGCTGCCGTTGCCAATGGAAGAACTGGGCCGGATCGCGGCCCAAACCGCGAAACAGATCCTGTTCCAGAAGGTGAGAGACGCCGTTCGCAGCAACGTCTACGAGCAGTATATCGACAAGATCGGCGATTTGGTTAACGGTTACGTGAAGCGGTTCGAGCGTGGCAACATCATTGTGGATCTGGGAAATCTGGAAGCCATCCTGCCTCGTTCACAGCAGTCTCGCGGTGAGCAGTGGAACCAGGGCGAGCGCATCAGGGTTGTTATCAACAATGTTTCGAAAGAATCCAAGGGGCCTCAGGTGGAAGTCTCTCGCACTTCTCCCGAGCTGTTGCTGCGCTTGTTCGAAATGGAAGTTCCGGAAATCTATGACGGCACGGTGGTGATCAAGTCCGCTGTCCGCGAACCCGGTGAGCGCGCCAAGATTGCCGTGATGTCCAACGAACGGGATGTGGATCCGGTCGGCGCTTGCGTCGGTATGAAGGGTTCTCGAGTGCAGGCCATCATTCGCGAACTCCGCGGAGAGAAGATCGATATTATCGAATGGTCAGATGAGCCTTCTGTCTTTGCCGCAAACGCGCTCTCGCCCGCCAAGGTAAACCAAGTTCGCATCACGGATATCGAGAATCGCCAAATGGAAGTGATCGTAAATGAAGATCAGCTTTCACTCGCAATAGGTAAGCGGGGGCAGAATGTTCGGCTCGCTACAAAGCTGGTGGGTTGGAATATCGACATCCGCAGTGAAGAGGAGATCAAAAAAGAAGTAACCGAGCAAATGGGCGCTCTGATCGCTTCCGGCGAATCCGTCCCGCTTTCGGCCATTGAAGGTGTGACCGCACAGCAGGCCGATGCACTGGCGGAACACAACATCAACGACATCGATGCGCTCGCACAAATTTCAGTCGACGATCTGGTCGAGTTTCTTGATCTGAGTTTGGATGAGGCTGAGGTGATTTTGAATGCGGCTAAAGCCGTAATTGCCATACGCGAACGTAGCATGCAGGATGCAACTGAAGGATCTGATGAATCAGAGTCTGATTCCGGGGCGCGGGCTGAGCCACATGCCGTGTCCGCGGAGCTGGAGGAGTCGATCGACATCGGTGATGAGATCGCTGAAGAACTGCCTTCTGATGACCTGACGGCTGAAGGCTACGACGAAGCCGTCGAGACTGGCAGCCCGTTCTCTGCCGAGCCGGAGATATTGGCGGAGTACTCCGCGGATCCGGTAGCTCTTACTGAGATCGAACCGCTCACTGAGGGAGATCTCCTATTGCAGGAGCCGGGCCGGGATCTACGTCCCGATACCATTACTCCCGCTCCCGACATCACCTCCACCGGAGCAGCTGCGGTTGAATATGTGAATGAGCTTAATGAAAACGGGCTAACGCTTGAAGAAATTGCTTCGAGTGAAGAAGACGACACTGAAGCCATTGCTGCGGAGGCCACTTCATCCGCACAAACATCTGCTCCCGAGCTTAACGAAGATGCTGCATCGGGCGGGAGCAATGATGAAGAGAAGCAAGATGCTTCCCCAGATGCAGACCAGTAAACGTAGCGCACTCACTGGCTTGTCCAGTGCATTGCGCTGCCCGCTCGACCACCCCGCGTCGCACTTCTGAGCGTGTGCTTCAAGTGGTTGAGAGCGGGAGTTCTTAAATCACTATTGAAGAGAGCCGGACCTCGACTGAGATGAGCGTCCGAGAAGGAGTGCATGACAGTTTCCTCCAAGATTCGTATTTATGACCTGGCCAAGGAACTGAAGCTCGATACCAAGCGACTCATTGAAGAAGTGCGTCGCGAAGGTGTCGATGTCAGCGTCCCGTCCAACTCTGTCTCAAAGGAGTTGGCGGAAAAAATCCGCAACAAGTACTTCCCCAAGAAAGAAGCAGCAGTAAAACGAACCGTCAAGGTTGTCAAACGAGCTGCGCGTCCGGTGGAAGAGGCTCCTGCGGCTGAGGTCGCAGAGCCTGTCAAAGCTGCCGAACCTGAGCCGGTCGAAGCCGATGAGGCGCCACCTCCGTCCCAGGAAATGCCCGCCGCCGCCGTTCCCGGCGCGGCAAAGCCCCGCCCCGCTGCAAAGCTGATGAAAAAGTTGCCTCCGGCGGCCAGGGCCGAACAACCAGCCGCAAATGGTGTTGAGGCTGCTCCGCTTGCCGAAGTCGTTCCTGAGATTGACGATTTTGAGGACCAGGTTGTACAAACTGGCCCATTGAGTGCCGACGCCCCAGGCGTCTCTGTGGAATCCGCAAAGACCGCGCTCCCCGCATCACATCAGATCAGAGTCATGCGTCCCACCGCGGCCGCTCTTAATGCCGGTATTCGACCGGGTGAACGGGCTCCCAGCCCGATTGCGCCCCCTGTCACTCCCAAGGAGCGAGCCGAGCGAAGTGGCCGCGTTAGAGATCGCAACGCATTATCAAGGACGGAACGCCTGGGCACACCGGGCGAAACCGCAACACCTCAGACCACCTATATCCCACCTCCTGATTCAGGACGGCGACGCTCGCGTCGCACGCCGGCGCGCGGCGGACGGAAGGTGGACGGAAAGGCGAGTCGGTTTGATAAAGGTGATTTTATTCCCCCGCCAAAAGCTCTGTCGCTAGAGGACCGCATTGCCGGGAGGATGGAACCGTTAACGGGCGAGTTGAAGTCTGCCCGTTTGATTGAGGGTTCCACAGTAAAAGAGTTTGCCGAGAAGCTTGGAATCAAGCCGAAGGATGTCGTGACACTGCTGTTACAACGTGGGGTTTTTGCCACCATCAATCAGCCTTTGAACGATGATGTGGCGGCCGACCTGGGTAAGCGCTTTGGTTATGACGTGACCTTCGTGCCCTTTGAGGAAATGGTTGCCGAAGAAGAGTTTGAAGAATTGATAGCCACGGACGCCGACGATGTCGAACTGCCTCGCGCTCCCGTGGTGACGGTAATGGGTCACGTCGATCACGGCAAAACTTCGCTCCTCGACGGCATTCGTGCAACTGATGTGGCCGGCGGAGAGGCCGGCGGTATTACTCAGCACATTGGTGCATACAGTGTGCAGGTGCCGAGTCCGGATGCTCCGGGCGAAACGCGCCGCGTAGTTTTTCTCGACACGCCCGGTCACGAGGCTTTCACCCTGATGCGCGCGCGGGGCGCGAAAGCCACAGATATAGTGGTGCTGGTTGTCGCTGCAGACGACGGCGTCATGCCTCAGACCATTGAAGCCATCGAACACTCACGCGCTGCAAAGGTGCCTATCGTTGTAGCCATAAACAAGATCGACAAGCCCGATGCCAATCCTGATCGAGTGAAGCAGGAACTGACTCAGCATGGGCTCTCACCTGTTGAGTGGGGCGGAGACACTGAGATGGTGCTGGTGTCAGCCAAGAAACGTCAAAACCTGGACGGGCTTCTGGAAACTATTTTGCTGAGTTCCGATATTCTCAATCTACGCGCCAGCCCGACGCGTCTTGCCTCAGGCGTCGTGCTTGAAGCAAAACTGGATCGCGGTCGCGGTCCAGTCGCTACCGTGCTGCTGCAACAAGGAACATTGCGCAATCACGATCCCTTCATAGTCGGTCAGATCTCCGGCAAAGTGAGGGCTATGTTCAATGATCGGGGCGAGGCTTTGACTGAGGCTGGTCCGGCCACACCGATAGAAGTCCTGGGATTACAGGGTGTGCCTCAGGCCGGCGACACTCTGCAGGTGGTTGCCCATATGAGTCGTGCTCAGCAGATTTCGCAGCACCGGCAAATGGTCAGTCGCCAGGCGACGCTACTGCAAACAACCAAACGTGGTATCGAGGCATTGGGTGAGAGTGAAGTCAAAGAACTGTTGGTGCTAATCAAAGCAGACGTGCAGGGTTCGGTAGAGGTACTGAAGTCGACCTTGCAGAAGCTCTCAACCGAGCGCGTGAAGGTAAAAGTGATTCGTTCCGGCGTGGGTGCGATTACGGAATCGGATGTGTTGCTTGCGTCGGCCACCCAGGCCGGCTCATCTTCGTCGGCAGTAGTGATCATAGGCTTCAACGTGAGACCGGAATCTCGCGCGGGCGATCTGGCGAAGCAAGAGGCCGTAGACATTCGGTTGCATTCAATTATTTACAAGGTTGAGGAAGAGATCCGCGCCGCCATGATCGGCATGCTCGAAGCAATCGAGAAGGAGAAGATCATTGGCAAAGCCGATGTGCGGGAAGTGTTCCGCGTGCCACGTGCAGGCGTCGTGGCCGGCTCCATGGTTGTCGATGGAAATATACGCCGCAATGCCAGGGCCCGCCTGATCCGCGACGGCGTGGTCAGTTGGGAAGGAAACATAGTTTCCCTGCGACGGTTCAAGGATGATGTCTCGGAAGTGCGCGAGGGCTTTGAGTGCGGCATTGGTCTCGAAAACTTCAACGATATCAAAGTTGGCGATCAGGTTGAGGCGTATATCGTCGAGAAGGTCGCCGCCACGGAATTGTAGGAGGCAGACGGCAGGAGCAGGAGGCAGGCAGTAAGTTTTCCTGCGATGTGCCTCCTGCTCCTGCCACCTGGGTTTTATGCGTCGCTCCGAACGAGTTGCCGACATTCTTCGTGACGAGATCGTCCAGATTGTCGGTTACGAACTGGAAGATCCTCGGATCACAATGGTGACGGTAACAGACGTTCGTCTTTCAGAGAACCTCAAGGCGGCACGCGTTTATGTCACGGTCACAGGAGACGAAGAAGAACATAAGCTGGCGATGGCGGCGCTTCGTAAAGCCGCTCCCTACGTTCGCAAGCAGGTTGGTCTTTCGCTCAACCTACCTCGCACTCCTGAAATTCTTTTTGTAAGAGACCGGGTTGAGGAAGAAGGCGAGCGCGTCGATAAGCTGCTCGATAAGATTAAACGAGACTGGGAAAGTCAGGAAAGGATTGAGGATGAGGGATGAAAGGAACAGACTCTTAGAAAGGGCGAAGCGGAGACAGGGAGAGATGTTTTATCTCCGCATCGCCGCTTCGCCCTTTCCTGCCCTCGCTGTTCTTTAGTCTTCTCGTTGTTAGCAATGCTTAGTCAAGTAGTTGAATTGATCGAAGCGAAAAACCGCTTTGCCATCACTTCTCACATACGTCCCGATGGCGATAGCCTGGGCTCATCACTGGGTCTCGCCTGGCTCTTGCGCGCGCTTGATAAGGAAGTCGAAGTCATTATGCGAGATCCCGTACCGCATGCTTACCGGCTACTGCCAGGCGCCGACAGCGTTCGAGTAACTCCGGCGGTCGACAAACCTTATCACGCGGTGTTCGTCATTGAATGCTCTGACATTACCCGTCCCGGGCTGATAGACCTGGAAAACCAGTTTGTCATTAATATCGATCACCATTCCACCACAGCGCTTTTTGGGAAAATTAATTGGATCGACTCCACGGCATCTGCCGTCGGCGAGATGATCTACAACCTCTGCAAGGCCACCGGCGTTCGAGTCACTAAGGACATCGCCGAATGCGTCTACACCGCACTCATCACCGACACCGGTTCATTCCATTATTCCAACACCACCGAGCGGACGTTCAAAGTCGCTTCTGAACTTGTGCGCTCCGGTGTGAGACCGGCGAAAACGGCTGAAGCTGTTTTTGCCAGTTATCCGTGGGGTCGTATTCACCTGCTGGGCGCGGTGCTTTCTAGTGCCAGACGGGATGCCACCGGACGTGTTTCCTGCATGCGTCAGACGCTGGAGATGCAGGATCTCGCCCAGGTGTCTGACGAATCCACCGACGGATTTGTTAACTACCCGCTGACAGTGGGTGAGGTTGAGGCTGTCGCTTTGCTTAAAGAAACCGAGCCGGGAGTCTACCGCACGAGCTTGCGATCGAAAGGCGAGGTCAACGTGGCGCGTGTGGCCGGTCTTTTTGGCGGCGGCGGACATCGAAACGCTGCCGGGTGCACGCTCAGGGGTGACTGGGATGAACTCGAAGAGAGAATAATGGGTTTGCTGTATGAAGCCGTCGAGCGAGCGAACGGGTTGAAGGACACGACCGAGGATGCCCTCAGAGACCTGGAGGGGATTCAGGCAACAAAAGTCAGAAATCAGGAGTCAGAAGTCGGAACTCCGAAGTAGAAGGACAATACTTCTCTTTCGATTTCACCGCTGTGGTTCTAACTTCTGACTCCGAACTCCTGACTTTTGTCTCCTCCCCAAACATGGCCTCCAAAGAAAAACAGTACAAATGGCGCCGCGAAGACTACCAGGAGAACACCAAGGGTCTTCTGATGGTCCACACCGGCGACGGCAAAGGTAAAACGACATGTGCGCTGGGGCTTATGATGCGGGCGGCCGGACGCGGTTTGAATTGCTGCATGATTCAGTTTATGAAGTCGCGCAACGATCGTTACGGAGAACACGCATCAGCTGAAAAGCTTGGTGTCGAAGTTCATACGATGGGTGATGGTTTTACCTGGGACACCAAAAACCCGGAACAGGATCGTGCTACTGCTCGCGCGACCTGGAGTCTCTGCATTGAAAAGATGCGAAGCGGAGATTACGACATGCTGGTTTTTGACGAACTGGTTTATGTCTTGAGCTACAGTATGCTCCCGGTAGATGAAGTTCTCTCAGAGTTGCGCGAAATTCGTGCCGCCCAGCCTGCATTGCACATTGTGGTCACCGGTCGTAACGCCCCGCCGGAACTGATTCAAGCCGCAGACCTAGTTACCGAGATGCGAGACGTCAAGCATCCATTTAACTCCGGAATTCGCGCACAACAGGGTATCGAGTTTTAAGCCTCATGACGCCTCTCGTTACTACTTACATTGTTGGTTCCGAGGTAAGCGATCCCCGAAATCACACGAAATGGCACGAAACAAAGCCGTTCGTGTTCGTTCGTGTAAATTCGTGGATCGCTTTTGCCGGCGCCTTCACGAATTACCACACTACACGCCGGGAAGGCCCGCTTCTCTCATGTTCATGTCTATGCTAACCTCTGCGCTTTCTAAAGTCGGTCGTCATCATAGGAGCGCACTACTTAGCCGTCATGCCCTGGTTTAGCAAGAAGAGTAAAAGAATTGAGACCGTCCGCCCTGAGGAGCGAGTGGTGAAGACGGAGAACGTCTTCGTCAAGTGCGACGGATGTGAAGCGCACCTCTACACGGGCGAACTTGATGAGGCCCAGCAGGTTTGCAAGCACTGCGGTTTTCACTTTCGCATTGGCGCCCGAGAGCGGCTCGCCATGCTGTTTGACGAGGGCAAGTTTGAAGAACTGGACGCGGAAGTGATATCGATTGACCCGCTCGAGTTTGTTGACACCAAGCCCTATCCGGCGCGGCTCAAGCAGGCGAAAAAATCTTCTGGCCTTCCCGAAGCCATTATTAACGCGCGTGGCAAAGTCGGAAACCATCTCGTTTTTGCCGGCGCCATGGACATGTCCTTCATTGGCGGGTCTATGGGCTCGGCGGTTGGTGAAAAGGTTACTCGTCTAATCGAGCGCGCGCTCAAAGAACATGGTGCAGTAATTATTTTCTCTGCTTCGGGCGGCGCCCGCATGCAGGAAGGCACGCTTTCCCTGATGCAGATGGCAAAGATCTCCTCCGCGCTTGCAGCACTCGACGAGGCCCATCTTCCCTTCTTCTCCGTCCTGACTGATCCTACAACGGGAGGAGTCACTGCGAGTTTTGCAATGCTCGGCGACTTCATAATTGCTGAGCCTAAAGCATTGATCGGGTTCGCGGGGCCGCGCGTGATTGAGCAAACCATTCGCCAGAAGCTCCCTAAGGACTTTCAGAAATCCGAGTTTCTTCTGGAACACGGGATGCTAGACGCAATAGTGGATCGTCGAGAAGTGCGTGACTACATAATAAAGCTGCTCAACTTCACCATGAACCCGGAGATCTACGACCCCGTGATCGAGAACGCGCGAAGCGGCACGGTTTCGGGAAAATGAGAGCTCGTCGCAGGTCTGGCAACATGAGAAATGTTCATGCAGTTTGACGAGACGCTCCGGTATCTCCTAAGTCTTGGGGTCGAGACCCTCACCATAAAACTCGGTCTGAGGAATACTCAATTGCTCCTAGCGGCACTTGGCGATCCTCAGAAGACGTTTCCAGCAGTACAAATCGCAGGAACGAACGGTAAAGGGTCGACCGCCGTCGTCCTTGCTTCAATCTGCCAGGCTGCCGGAATCAAGGCAGGGCTATACACCTCACCACATCTTATCTCAATCACCGAGCGCATTAAGGTGGCCACACGAGAAATCTCAACGGAGGATTTTGCCCGTCACGCAAGCCAGGTGCGCAGCGTCGCTCAAACGCTCCTCGACCAGGGTCAGATTGAGGCACTCCCAACCTTCTTCGAACATGTGACGGCCGTCGCTCTCCTGGCTTTCCGGGAGGAGCAGGTGAAACTGGCAATACTAGAAACCGGACTGGGCGGGCGACTTGATGCTACCAGCGTGGCGGAAGCGGAGTTGGTCGCTATCACTCCCATCGAAAAAGACCACGAAGAATACCTCGGCGACACGATCGAGAGGATAGCGGCTGAGAAAGCGGCAATCATCCGCCCGGGCAGCAGCGCGATAATCGCGCCGCAGCTTGCCCAGGCACTAGAAGTGATTCTGCAACAGTGTAAGCTTGCCAACGTTACACCGAGCGTTGATCAATGCACTGCCGCAGTGGAAAGCGTGATGCCGGATGGTCGCGCGCGCGTGACCATCGAGACGGAGCATGACCGTTATGAAAAAGTTTTATCCGGTTTGCGTGGGCGGCATCAAATTACAAACGTTTCTGTGGCGATCCGGTTAGCCGAATCCCTGCGTGCTCGCGGTTTCACCATTTCGCGTTCGGCGATTATTGAAGGAATAGAATCAGTCAGCCACGCGGGAAGACTGGAACTGTGGGAAGGACGTCCGACTTTCCTCTTCGACGGTGCGCATAACCCTTCTGGAACCAGGGCTCTCCGCGAATTCCTTGACGAGTTCGTGGCCGCGCCAGTGACACTCGTCTTCGGGGCGATGCGTGACAAGAACCTTGAGCAGATGGCGGAAAATCTATTCTCGGTGGCTAGTAGGTTGGTATTGACCCGACCGGACAACCCGCGTGCTGCAACCGTCGACGAACTGCAGAGAGTGGCATCGCGAACACTGGAACCTCAGAAAATCTTTGCAGCGAGTTCGGTCTGTCACGCTATCCGGGAAGCTATCGAAGTTACCCCGCCAGATGGGCTGGTCTGTTTCAGTGGTTCTCTGTATCTGATTGGCGAGGCCCAGGCGCTGATCAAAAAAATTCTTCCGCGGAACTTCCCAATTAACCGCAAAACCTAACCGAGAAACATCATGGCATCATCGCAAAAACAGGTTCCTCAACTTCTGGAAAGCATTGAGATTTTTCGCGGGCGCATCTTCGATGTCACTGTGGACACCGTGCGAGAAGGCGACAAGACTTACCCCCGCGAAGTGGTCCACCATCCCGGCAGCGCCGTCATTGTCCCGGTTTTTGAGGACGGTAGCGTCGCGCTGGTGCGGCAGTACCGACATCCGGCCGTGCGTTATCTTCTGGAGGCCCCGGCAGGGACGTTAAATAGAGGTGAGCGCCCGGAAGAGGGCGCGGCACGGGAGTTGGAGGAAGAACTTGGCTTCGTTGCCGGCAAACTGGAAAAGTTGTCTGAGTTTTTCGTGTCGCCGGGCTTCTGTGAAGAGAAAATGTGGGTCTACCTAGCTACCGAGATGACTGAGACTCAACAACAACTGGAGGACGACGAGATCGTGGAGGTCGTGCGTCTTCCCTTCGCGCAAGCATTGGAAATGATCACTGCGGGCGAGATAGAAGATGCCAAAACCATAATAGGTTTGATGTTGGCCGCCCCTCGTGTTGGTCCTTCGATGCTGGAGATTGAGTACCCGGCTGTATGACCCATTGCGAGTTGTTAAACCGAAGGCAGGAGATTCAAGTTTGACCGTTTCAGAGCACTCCAATAAACTCCTCAGTGTGCCCACAGAAAATCAGCCAGCCTCTCCTTCGATCAGTCTAAATGAGCACAGCCAGCCAGGAATAACCGTTACCCCATTGGCCCCCGTGCCACTCGATCCTAATAATCCTCCCTGGGGACTTGGAGGCGCGGTGATGGTCCTGCTTGGAAGTATCGTCCTACAGATCGTATTTTCAATACTGTTCTTTGTGCCCTATCTATACCACCTCTCGCTCAGGCAAGACGCGCCTGCAAACCTCATAGGATTCGCGTTGACTGATAAAACTGCAATCCTTCTACAAGTGATTTCTTTATTACCTGCCCACCTGTTCAGCCTCACCCTGGTTTGGGCGGTAGTTACGCGTTTTGGAAAATTACCATTTCTGGCTTCCCTGGGTTTGATGTGGTCCGGCCAGCTAAGGTTTTGGGGCAGTGTGGGCCTTGGAATCGTATTGTGCGTTGTCGGGTCGGGCATCGCCTGGTTGCTGGGTGGTGGGAAGCCGACCCAATTGGACGAAATAGTAAACAGTTCCCTGGCAGCCAGATATGTCCTGGCTGCGCTTGCTGTTTTTACCGCGCCCCTGGTGGAAGAGCTTATCTATCGTGGAGTGCTGTATTCAGCCTTACACAGGCTTGTTGGGAGTTCGACGGCCGTGATTATTGTTCTTGGTGTATTCACTCTGATTCATGTGCCTCAATATAGGTCAAACGTCGGGGTCATTGCGGCGGTTGGGCTACTCAGCATTTGCCTTACTATCATCCGCGCCTACACTGGCCGATTGTTACCTTGCGTCGTCATTCATCTGGTCTTCAACGGGATTCAGGCAATCGTGATGGTTGTGGAGCCTCACCTACCGAAACTTGCACCTGCGAGCGAGCAGGCTGCCGGCATGCTTTTGCGACTCAGCAGCTAACGCTCAGTATTCTAGTTATGACGCACGAAGTAGTTGTCGTGGGAGCCGGCATCGGAGGACTCACGGTGTCGGCGTTGCTCGCCGCTCGGGGACTCGACGTTTGTTTGCTCGAGAGACAATCGCGGCCAGGCGGCTGCGTAGCGGGTTTTGAAAAGTTCGGTTACGACTTTGACCCAGGTGTCGGACTTTACCCACTGTGGCAATCCGGCGAGATTCACGATCAGGTTTTTTCCGAGCTTCCAGTAGCGGCTCCGGAAGTCTTCACTGCCGACCCAGCCTACCTTGTGCGACTTCCGGACGAATCTGAAGTTCGAATAACGGCGCACCAGGACCAGTTCGAAGCAGCGCTGGTGGCAACTTTTCCTGAATGCGCCGACAAGGCAGTAGCTTTTTATCAAGAAAGCGCAGTCGTTAGTGACGCTCTCCGAAGTGCTCTGAAGAGGGCGCCAAACCTGCATTCCGTCAGCAGTCTCAAACAGATGTATGCCCTGCTGCCGGACATTGCGAACGCCGGGCGAATTATTAAAGCAAGGAACCACACCGCCCTGGATCATCTGGCAGGTACCTCATTTCGTTTCCGCAGGTTCATCGACGCTCAGTTGCAGCTCCTCGTCCAGGCGACTAGCCAGAAATGTGATTATCTGTATTCGAGCCTCGCCCTCAACATTCTAAGGCAAGGAAATTTCTCGATCCGGGGCGGGCTCCCCGCCTTGGCCGAGAAACTGGCGAACTCGATTCGGGCGAGCGGTGGCAGAGTTCGGTTCGACACACCGGTCCTGCGACTTGCTTATGATGCGGCTGGTCAGCCTATTGGCGTTGATCTGCTGAGCGGGGAGAGGGTAACTGCATCGAGGGCGATTGTAAGCAACCTGACAGTGTGGGACACCTATGGGAAATTGATTGGTTTGAACCACACGCCGTCGGACATTCGAAAGAGTCTTAAGAGCCTGCGAACCTCGGGCGTTTACCTGCTCTATCTCGGAATGAGCGAAAGCGCCGCGTCGCGGATTCCCAACGACCACGTCCTGGCAGTCATGGATTGGCAACAAGATGTAAATTACGATCCCGAGGACTCTCTGTTTATGTTCGCAGCCGCACCTGCAGCTGACCGACGAGGTCCGGAAGGAAAGCGGGCCGTGACCGTGCTTACATTCTCCGACGTCGATCAGTGGTTTAGCTTCCAGGAAAACGAAGACCAGAATGAAGAAAAGGACCAGTCAGTGCTGGAATCATGTTGGCGGCGCCTTCATCAGGCTATGCCTGAGCTTGGCGGCGACATCGAGGTGATCGAGACTGTCACGCCCCGAACTATTTATGACCTGACCCGTCGCAAATTAGGCATGGTCGGCGGTTTTGCCTTCAGGGCTGAGGGATTTGATCTCAATCTCTTAAACCCGCAAACCTCGCTTCCTAACGTCTATAGAGTCGGCGACACCGGCTCCCTGGGCTGCGGGGTTGCCGCCGTAACGCATGCGGCTCGCCTCCTCGCGAATCACTTAACCTCATAAGCCCAGGACCCTCACGCATTCTGCGGCCTCCAGCGAGTAAAAAGGTGGACAAAGTGGATTGTCTGATGTATAGATGCACTAGACACTATGTATATCACCATCGACGAGCAGGATCGGCGCCCGATTTACCGTCAGGTAGTTGACGAAATCAAAGGGCTAATTGCTCGGCGGGAGCTCGAGGTGGGATCCTCGCTGCCCCCGGTTCGTCAGGTAGCCGCCGATTTGGGCGTCAACTTGAACACAATCGCCTATGCTTACAGACAGTTGCAGAAGGAAGGCCTCATCCAGGTAAAGCACGGCTCGGGTGCCGTGGTAAGTTCGAGGGTGGTTAGTGGTAGGTCCGAAGAGCAGCTGCGCGTGCAGTTGCGTACTGCCTTAACGCAACTCGCGCTGGCGGGATTAAAGCATTCTGAGATAAAGATACTGGTAAACGAGGAGCTCAGACTATTACCGAGCCCTCAAGCTAGTTAAGGCATATTAGTGCGGTTGCGGTTGCCGTTGTGAGCGAGTTCCCATACCTGAATCAACACTTGGCGACGGGAAACTGGGTGCCGGGCGATTGTACACGGGTGGATTGCTGCCACTGGACGGAGCAGGCGCGGATACTCCAGTGTATCCACCAGTTGACGATGAATTCGAACCATTCGAAGTCATAGTCCACACCCCTCGGTTCGAACGTCCGCCGCAACAGCCAGAACCGAAACCGTAGAAAGCGTTGGAGTAAGAGCCTCCGTAGGGTGACCCCCAGGAGCCCCAGCCGTAGTAAGAAGGCAGGAACGTGTAGCATTGAAATCTTGGATTGAACACCCAGACTCCTAATGAACCGCTTGAAAAGCCACGAGAAAACCAACCGTTGCTAAAGTTGGCAAGCGCCATGTTCAGATCGCGGTGTGATATTCGACGATTTGCCTTAGCCACTGTTTCCGCGCGCTCTTTACTCCAACCTTCCAGGGCGTCTTTCTCTTTATCAGCCTTCTCCAGCTTTGCCATTGAGAACGTATGTCCGCTGAAAATCAGCTTTCTCCCGCCTTTAACCTTGATCTGCGAATCAGAGAGCAACACCCGACCTTTCCTAACGATTAGTTCGGTGGCATCGCCGGGAACCACGTTAACGCGGTAAAGGCCTCGTCGGACAATCGCCATTTTCGTGTGGGGCGTTGTGATATTGATCATCAATTCGGTGTTCTCGGTGCCCGTGGCCTCCACGATGGCCGTCCCTTTGATCAAGTGTACTTCCAGATTGTCTAGAGAGTTGTTGGTCAACTCGAACTCTGAATTCTCGCCCACGCGAAGGTACGCCCCGGGATTCAGCAGCATTTCAACGCGCCCGTCAATCCCGGTCTTAACCATATCTCCGGCTTCAAGATTGTCCTTGATGGTGAGTTGTTCCCATTCGGAGCTCCCCTGGGGCTGAACGCCAGTTCGTCCACTCACGGCATTGATGCCACCAGCCTTCGCGGAAATGACAAACTTCTCCCTACTCTGCGCCTCGGCCGCGACGAAACCCGCGCACACCAATAGTGATGCAACCAGGAGGTGTAACGAAGTGGAGGCTTTTCTCATGGAGGTTCTCCTTTACCGCATTTGAATACCGCATTTGACAGTCTGTCGTGGGGAGTGACCGTGTTCGCATTATAGTCCTCTAAGCGCCATTTACAAGCTCTCTCTTAGTTAGGGCTCTGCCTTGGCAAAATAACCGCGTTTCGTAGTTGCCATAAGGTCCTGCCGCCCGATTAGCTGGACCCCCACGGAGCGCCATTTTCCATCGCGTAACGTATTGCTGGGCTTGTAGCCAACGCTGTAAACCGTCGACAGGTCTCTGATGACCTGATCATAAACAAGATCGAGATCCTTCAGCTTGTTTGCACGGTACATCTTCGTGCCCGAGGTTACGGCTAACTGTGCAAGCTGAGTGCGAGCCAGACTATAGGCCTCTCTCGGCACCCGATTACGTTTCACCGCTTCGGCTTCCGTGTCCAGATAGATAGGGAAAATGATGGTATCTGAGCGGCCTACTCGGTCCAGCACTTCGGCGAACGTGACGCGAGAACCTTCACCATACACATCCGGCAAAGCATTATCGACGCCATCTGTCATCACCACGATCGCGCTTCGGCGCTGGGACTTTTCACCGGGAATGACCCTCATCATAGTGTATAGCAACGAATCCCAAAAGTTCGTCCCACCCAACGGTTTCGGAATGTTCTGAATTGAATCTTTGAGCAGCCCTCGATCCCAGGTTAAGGGAGAAACGATTTCGGGAATGTCGGTGAAGGTGACGATCGCCACGCGGTCCATTGGACGAGTCGAATCGATGAACCGCTTCGCCGAGCTCCGAATCAATTTAATCTTATCTGAAGTTGTACCCGACAGATCCAGCAACAAGACCAAATCAAAAGGTGCGTCTTCGCCGGCAAAAAATACGATCTCCTGCGGCTTTCCGTCCTCGAGGACCATGAAATCTTTCTGCTGCAAAGCGGAAACGGGATCGCTCGGATTTAGTCTTACCACGCTAACTCTAAGGTCGACGAGGTCCGAATCTACTCGGATTGTTTCTGTGGGTTCCCCGGTTTGAGCAATGCAGGGGTTTAGGTACGAGACAAGGATAGCAAGCAGCACGCATAGCCGTTTCGCGCCACTGAAACAACTGTCAGTTTGCGTAGTAACCATGTTTTCCGCGGGCGACCGCCGACGGTCGGTTCAGCATTACTCGGACTGCGCGCCACTTGCCGTCCCGAGTCTTGTTGGTGGGCCGATATGCCAAACTGTAAACCGTACCCAGGTCGGCCACCACGCGCTCGTAAGCCCCGGCGAGATCCTGGAGGCGTTCTACCTTATAGAACACTCCGCCACCGGCTTCGGCCATTTCTTTCATCCGCTCAAATCCCATATCAAAGGCTTCAGGCTGCGTATCGAGAGGATTCATTGCTTCATATTCTGTGTTTAGCCACAAAGTGTATAGCACGCCATCAAACTCACGAACCCGACTGAGCATCTCGCCGTATGGAAGCTTTGAACCATCTCCCTGTACTCCCGATATACTCCCGTCAAGTCCGTCACTCATCATAACAATTGCCGTTCGACGCGTGTTCTTCGTGCTCTTCAGGAGATGGGTTAGTGAAAAGTCCAGGGCATCGTACGCCTTTGTGTCTCCGGTCGCCGTGTCAATCTCGTTTACTCTTTGACGCAGAGCTTCCCGATCTAAAGTGACCGGCGAAATGACTGTCGCAGTACCCGCAAACGAAATAATTCCGATACGATCTGATGGTCGTGCTGCTTCCACGAAACGCTGCGCGGCGGCGCGAATCAACTTCACAACGTCACGGGTCGATCCCGAAACGTCGATAAGCAGAATCAGGTCGAAAGGAGCAGACGCCGACTCGAACTGGAGTAAGCGCTGTTCGATTCCGTCCTCAAATAACCGGAAGTCAGACTCCGTCAGGCCCAGGACTCCCCGATTGGTATTTCGATCTAGAACACTCAGGTTTAGAGTAGCAAGCTGCGAGTCAACACGAATGACGTCGCCTTCACTTAATTCGTCAGAGTCTATCGGGTTCGCAGGAGTTCCAGCCCCTTTCGAAGTGTTTTCAGAACCCAAGAGCCTGGGTGGTACGATGAGCTCGCTGGCACTTCCATTCACAGTGCTGTCTAGAGCGAGTGTGATATCTCCTCGCTCAGTGTTGATTCTGAGAACATAATCGCCCGTACCTGAGCGTGTTTGTAAAACGTGACCTCCAGCATTTAAGGGTGCACCCAGCTCGGACCTGATAGTTCCAATGGTTGTTCTGGCGCTGATTTCCGCGTTGAGAGGATGTGAAAGCTCTGCTCGTATATCACCCGTAACTGATTTTAAAGAAGCCGATGCCAGTGTTCCGCGAATTGAGATTGAACCAACCCCGGTGACAATCTCAGTGTGGGAACCTTCGGGGAGTTTTACGGAGAGAGTAATGCCAGCGCGCGGGTCAACAGGCGTGCGAATGATTGATATCAGCAGCAGCTTCGCTTTGCTCTCTATCACGATGGGTGACCATGTAAATCTGGTCCCCGTTCCTTCGATGGCAGCTGATACCGAAACGTACTTCTCCTTCCAGACTTCCGCCGCTACCTGTCCAAACTGATTCTCAATTCGAACTCGGGCAGCGGGTGGGACGTCAATGCGCACTCCCTCGTCTTGCACCACTTGGGAGAGATGGCGGTGGGGGCCCGGGTTGGAGGCGCAACTGGATTTGGCTTCCAAATACGGCAGGCACAAAACGAGGCCCAGCAACAAAACTCTGAATAGCAAGGCTCGTCGAGCTAAAAACATAGTCCGGGATCTACGTAACGAAAAGAGGAAACTCTGGGAGATTGCTTGAATAATACTTTCGACTCGCGTGTCAGGCAACCAGCAACATTTCCATTTCTAGGGCGTCCCTCCCTGGGCGCCCCATAGTGTGAAAAGTCGCGCGTGGTATCCGGTCAACCATGAAACGCCCACGGAGGAACGCCCCTACAATTCCAATGAAAGCAGGTTCATCTTTCCAGCATGTCGAGCATCGAATCTTCTTTCCCTTTTGCTGAGGCGGATGCTTCCGATTGAACGGCAGGTGTTCCTTCCACATCGGCCAGGCGCAAGAGTAGATTGTTTGCGTTTGTGGCGTAGGGCATCGCTCCTTCTTTCGTTAAGACCCCGCTTCGAACCATCTTTTCTATCTCACCATCGAACGTCTGCATGCCATCCTGGTCGCTTTGCTCCATTGCGTCAATCAGGGATTTCCCTTCCGACTCCCCTTTTTCGATGTACTCTCTGGTGCGCATTGTCGACTTCAGAATCTCGATCGCGGCCACGCGACCTGGGCCATCAGCCCTGGGAATCAGACGCTGCGAAATAATGAATCGAAACGACTGCGCGATGCGGGTGCGTATCACTCGCTCCTCATTCTTGGGAAACACTCCGATAATTCGGTCAACGGTCTTAGCCGCGTCGATTGTGTGCAAGGTAGAAAGGACCAGATGTCCCGTCTCCGCCGCTTCCAGGGCCACTTCGATGGTCTCGCGATCGCGCATCTCTCCGACGAGAATAACTTTAGGAGCTTGTCGCAGAGCAGCGCGCAAAGCGACGCCGAAGTTGGGTGTGTCGGAATGCAGCTCTCGCTGATGAATGGTGGAGTTCTTGTGAGGGTGCAGAAACTCAATCGGGTCTTCAATGGTGACGATGTGGTAATACTTCAGCTGGTTTATCAAGTCAATCACGGCCGCCAGGGTCGAACTCTTCCCACTGCCTGTGGGACCGGTAACCAGCACGACCCCGTTTTTTATCTCGGCAATCTGCTTCAATTGTTCCGGAAGATTAAAGTCGCTGAAATTGGGAGGGCGAGCTGGGATGACACGCATCACGATAGCGTGAGTGCCCCGCTGCTTGAAGATGTTTACGCGAAAGCGGCTTTCGCCCGGAGCGCTAAACGAAAGGTCAGCCGAACCACTCTTTTCCAGACTTTCAATGGCCGCTTGCTGGTTTGCAATGATTAACTTCGCAATGCTGGCGGTGTGTGCGGGAGTGAGTTTTTCCAATCCGGGAATGCGCACCGGCTGAAGTCTCCCCGTCAGCTCAATCTGAGGAGGTCGGCCTGGGGAGAAGATCAGATCGCTTACTTTGTCTGACACGCGCAACATTAGGCGCAACACTTCTATGAAGTTCGGTAATGGCGGACCACTCGGAGGCTGAGGATTGGGAACGTCTGGTAGATTGCTCATTTTCTAAGGAACTTTTCCATCATCCGCGACGTCCAAAGTTTTAAGCGCCCCGTGACCGAAAAGAAACCCCTGGCGCGAACAAACGCGAAGGAAGTCGCGTACATCAAAGTGGTTGTTGGGGGGCTGGCGCTTCGACGAGTGGCCATCTAAAAAAACAAAGAAGGGAGGCGCTGAAAACATGGCAACCTACAGAGATCCTGTTCGATGCTTTGCACCACTTGAAGTGATCGAGCGCCTGCTGGAAATTCGTGCTGAAGCGGGTTACGCACCCGCCATTTATCTCCTTTCGCCCGATGATTTAGCGGACTATCTCGATGCTTTCGGCTTTGATGTATATGCTTTTTCGGAGGCCGAATCTGAATTTCATTTTGGGGACTACAGAGCTCCCCTGGCACCAGGTGGGGATCATGCCCACTGCTCGCTAAAGACCCATTAGATTGCAAGTTGTTGGAATCGCGGCGGGGAGACAGGACGTATTTCTTGTATCCCGCCCGCGATCTCAACTTAACGCCTTCACCACGAAGAACGTAATGTCATCGGTCGCGCCTCGGCCGTCCGTCCAATCGAGTACATCCTTCTGCACGGCCATTATCAAGTCTTTCGCGCTCAAGCGCCTGGCGGCTTTGACCGAGTTAGCTAGTCGGTCGCGCCCAAATTCCTCTCCGCTCGGATCCATCGCTTCCGTCACTCCGTCAGTGTACAGCACCAGCAATTCATCCGGCTCAATCGTCAAGTAATACTCGTGATAGCGGGTGTCCCTGAAGATCCCGAGCGGCACTCCGCCCCGCTCCATGAACTGTGCATTACCTTTGGAGTCGAGCAGCAGCGGCGGATTATGGCCTGCGTTCGTGTAAGACAGCGTCCTGTTCGTCCCGTCGAGAATCCCGTAAAAGGCCGTTACGTACTGGTTGCGCTCAATCGACTCCCACAGCAGATAGTTCACTTTGGCCATGGAGATATGGGGAGCATAGCCGATATGTGTAGCTGCACGCAGGCTTGCGCGCAGAAAAGCCATCAGCAGGGCCGCCGGTACTCCCTTACCTGAGACGTCTGCGATAACCAGTGAAATCTGGTCGTCATATATCGGCACCCAGTCGTAATAGTCCCCGGAAACTTCTTCCGTGGGGAAGTTGTAAGCGCTAATGTCAAACCCTTCTAATTGCGGATCATTCGGCGGCAACAACTCCAACTGAACTTGCCGCGCAACTTCAAGCTGGCCTTCGAGCCGCTTCTTTTCAATCAACTGCTCGTGCAGCATCACCTTTTCAATGATGATCGCGACCTGTGATGCCAGCATCAGTAGCACTTCAAGATCGTCGGATGAATAAGCATTCAATTCATCGCTCTCAAGGTCAAAAACACCGATCACCTCGTCATTTGAGATGATCGGGGCCACCATTTCCGAGCGAGTTTCTTGTCGGGCGTTGATATAGAGAGGATCGTTGCGAACGTCGGGCGAGATGATTGGCTCAGTCGTCAGCGCCACATGGCCGATAATACCCTCGCCAAGTTTCAAGTGGAGTCCCGAGAGTTCTTCTAAGTCATATCCCCTAACTGCTTCGGCCTCGAATACGCAGGGTTCCTCACCGCGGACCGCGGCTGCCTGATCGCACTTCAGGACAAAAATACCTGCCGCATCGTAGGGGATCAGAGAATCGAGTGTCCCCATAACCAGATTGAGAACTTCTTGTAGATCGAGCGTACGGCTGATCCTTTTGGTGATGTCGAGCAGCATGCGCAGTTTATCGGTCGTGGTCAGACCTTGTGCTGGCAAGTCTTTTAACTGTTCATGCATACTCGAATAGCTTTGCGGTTGATCAATCGACACTAGAACTTCAGAAGCAATTATAAGGGGCAGAGGCTCCGGCATGAAGCCGGGAACACGCTACTCTACGCACGCGGAACGCTTTGTTCAAGTTTGTGCCGGTTTGTAAGTCCGCCACAGACGAGTAACTTTCAACCGATACTCAATCAGATCACGGCTGACTCGGAAGTGCCGGGCAACCTCGGCTGCCGATTTGCCTGCCAGGATCGCCCGTCGCAGAGCTCCAAAAGGTACCAGAGCAGCGGCGCCAATCGCATAAGCAGCTTCTTCATCCAATTTCCGGTAGTCACGCGCAAGAGTTTGCCCCCGCTCCTCATCAGCAATTACAGCCAAACGGTTAGGTTTGTGTCCCAAAAAGACGTGGCAAATCTCCTCCATCAAGGTTGCGTTGGTTCGGGCGGGTCCATGATTCGGATTTAGTACTACGATTCGCCGGCCATCGGGGAGAGGTCTAGAACAGGCTCCGCCCGACCAGTGCTCCGAGGCCGACCCAAGCAGAAGTTCCCGGCTCTGGCTGCTGAGATCGTTGATGCGCTCAATATCAACAACTAAGAGGTTGGCAAACCGGGCGAGGTCGAAGGGATTTAAAGGGGCATCGCGACGAAGACGAGCAAAATCGCGCAGGCCCATGGCTTTCAGCTCAAACTTTCGCCACTTTTCGCCGGGAGGTAAATCGGAATGGACCACGCGAGCAGTATAGCCTGATTCTAAAGTTAATGAGGCGCTTCATCAGCGGCGCTTACGTGCAGATCTTTCCGGCTCCGTTCGGCTGAACTGGGCGTAGGCTACGCGAAAGAGCTCAGATAGTGCGGCAGCGGTTTCCGACGTCAGATTGCGATCCGCTCTAAGATGAGCTTCAACGATTTCCGGCGTTGATTCGCGTGGATAGTAGACCACAGCCTTGGCGTCTTCGCCTTCGCTCGGGCGGCTCCCCATAATCCGCTCCA
>JBHENP010000041.1:311-8736 GCA_046261995.1 Pyrinomonadaceae bacterium | reverse complement strand
GACATCTCGCAAGCTGGCGCTCAATTCCTCGCGCTTGCGACGAACGGCCCGACTGAGCTCTTCCGTATTCACCAGCGTTCTATTCGTAGGTCGTTTCATGCGTCCTGAAACATAACACACGTTAGTTTTAGACGCAAGACTTCGTGCTATCGCTGAAACGCAAGTTGAAAATCCAATTTTCAGGGTCCGGGGAAAAAAGCGAACCGGAACCTTTCAGTCACTGTTCGCTCTTTAGCTGAAGTTAATGAGTGCGTTATGGCTGGACGCGCTGCCGCATCGCCGACATTGCTAAATCACGGGCTTGCGGTAGCACTTCTATGGCTCTTGCGACTTGTAGGTCGTCGGTGGCTATAAAGACGCGATCAGCGGCAACCCGGCCATAGGCGGCAGTCACGATGTTGAACCGCAGCTGCAGCTCTATGAAGGACCGGTTTGCGTCCAACAGAGATACAGATGCCTTCAGTACTGGATCGTTGGCCACGAAGGCTTTAAAGGTCCTGAAAAGGGGTTCGGTAATCGGAAAATCGGAGGGCTGAAGATCATGGTTGAAGTCAATTGCCTGCTGAACTTTGTAAGCCTCAAAATCACGAACACGCCCACTAACTAATTCCCGCGTGAAAGCAAAGATCGGATTCACGAGCCGGCGTTGTACCGGCGTGAATGTTCTAGCATTTACACTCTCGTCAGGCGCAATACCGCCGCCACCATAGACTGCTCGACCAGTATCCGTCTTCTTCTCTGGACCAGCGGGCTTCTCAGGCTTGGCCTGATCCAGGCGAATTGATCCGCCGTGCGTGTAGTAGTCGTAGAATCCACCGTTGGAGTAATCGCGCTGAATCAATCGACCCGAAGGAGTGAAGTACTTAGCCGAAGTAAGCGTTAGACCAGCGCCATACTGGAGCGGAATGATACTTTGAACCAAACCTTTCCCAAAACTGGTTTTTCCCACTATCAAGGCACGATCATGGTCTTGCATTGCGCCGGCCACGATCTCCGAAGCCGATGCTGTGTTCTCATTAATCAGAATCACCAACGGCGTCAGATCAGGAGAGCTATTCTTGGATTTGTACTCGTTGTCTCTGAGACCGTTTCGTCCTTTTTGCGTCAGTATCAATTGACCGCTGGGCAAAAATACTTCCGCGACGTGGATTGCCTGGTCCAGAAACCCGCCCGGGTTGTTTCGCAGATCGAGCACCAGCGAATGCATACCTCGAGACCTAAGTCCGTCGATAGCTTCCTGAAGTTCATCCGTTGTCGTGTAATTAAAGCCCCGAGTCATATCTACGTAGCCGACACCGGGTTTGATTATGTAAGCATCGGGAATGGATGGTTGAGGCACCGCATCACGTGTAATCTCGACCGTTTGCACGCTCTTATCTGCAGCGCGCTCGATAGTAATCTTGACCATCGAACCGCGGGGACCGCGAATCTTGTCCCGCACGTCGATCGAGGGTTTGCCCGCCATCTTGACGCCATCAACTTCGAGAATTCGATCGCCAAATCGCAGTCCGGCCCGGTTTGCCGGCGCCCTGTCGAAAGTGGCGGCGATAAAGGTGTCAGTATCACTGCCAATCGTATAGTTTTGAATGGAGGCGCCGATCCCGTAATACTCAGAGCGCTGATCGGTTTTCAGCTCATCAAACTCTTCCCTATCGTAGTAATTTGAGTGAGGATCCAGCGAGCGCAACATCCCGATAATTGACGACTTAAAAACGGAGTTGTAATCGAGCTTCTTCCCCTCGATGTAATTTTCCCGGATAAGCTCAAGGGCCTCGTCCAAATCTCTTTCGATGGGCGGAATGGCATTCCCGTTTACACGCGTGCTACGTCTCCCTGGCGCGGGTGCGCCCGTAGGGGGCTTTCCAACTGCGCGACCCACTGGACGCTGCGACTGACGCTGTTGGGAAAAAACGAATCCAGGAATTGTGAGTGTGAACAAAAAGAGGGCAATTGTGGCCCGCGAGAAAATCGTTTTCAACACCAGCACCTCTGAATCAATGCTTGCTAAGTGAATCCTGTCAACTGAGTCCACCAGATCGGACTCAATACTAAAGGATGCCGTCTGAGTGGGCAAGGTTGTGCACGTCGCTCCTCACCCTCTGCCACAAATAGAAAAGTGCTAAACGGCCGGAATATCCATTCCTACGAATTTGGAAGTTTATCTGCCTTTGTATCAGCTTGACGGGCCTTCGGATGCGTCCGTAGAATGAACCTATTAACGATCGTCAACGTAAGTATCATACAAGTCGATCTGCCGAATCATTTTTAAGGAGCTTAAGATATGAGCAGCCCATACCACAGAGAAGAACACCGCGAGTCGGAAACGGTTGATGATTTAATGCTGCGCGGAGACGAGGGAGATTCCGACGACCAGGCGCGAACTGCCTCATCCGTGCGCGACATTGCCTCTCGTATCCCAGAATCGCTGAGCGCAATCGGGCGCGACATCAGTCGAACAATAGAGCGAGCCATGTCCGCAAAGGACGATTACGTCGTTGCCGTCAAGGTTTCCCCCGAATCTCAAGACAAACTCGAACAGTTGGTTCAGGCCGGCGTTTTTCGCAACCGTGCTGAAGCTGCTGGTTTCCTGATCGACGAAGGTATCCGGACCCAGGCTGCGCTGTTTGGCCGCGTGGAACAGAAACTTGCTGAGATTGAACGCCTGCGCGCGGAGTTGCGCGGCATGATTAACGAAAAGCCGGTCTAATCCGGATCTTTACGGGCGCTCCCCATAGTTGAACAACAGAACCTCTTTCCCCACCCAGAGGGCACGCCCAGTCAAAGGTTAAGGCGAATCGAGACAAACGTGGCAGAAACTTTCCAGCTCCCACCCACAACAATCCTACAATTTACGCTGCCAAATGGTCTTCGCGTCATACTGAGCAAGGATCAGTCTACGCCTGTGGTCTCAGTTGCCGTGTATTACGATGTGGGCTCGCGCAACGAGAAAGAAGGCCGTACCGGGTTTGCCCATCTTTTCGAACACATGATGTTTCAAGGATCGGAAAATGTTCCCAAGGCCGCTCACTTTCAGCATATCTTTAATGCCGGCGGAACCATGAACGGCACAACGTCCACCGAGCGCACGAACTACTTTGAAACGCTTCCAGCCAATTATCTTCCGCTTGCTCTGTGGCTCGAGAGCGATCGCATGCGCTCGCTGAAAGTGACTCAGGAGAACCTGGATAACCAGCGCAACGCCGTCCAGGAAGAGAAAAGACTACGTTACGATAATCAGCCTTACATCAATGCCTTTCTGCGCATTAATGAACTAATCTTCAAGAATCCGGCCAATGCACATTCGACTATAGGCTCGATGGAGGATTTGGACGCTGCTACCATCGGCGACGTCCGTGAGTTTTTCCGGGTTTTCTATGCCCCAAATAATGCGGTGCTCAGTATTGTCGGTGATTTCGATGAACAAGCAGCTCGTTCGTTGGTTGAGAAGTACTTTGCAGAGATTCCCAGCCAGCCCGATCCACCTCCAGTGGATGTGAACGAACCGGGCGAGGTCGCACGGACTCAGGAAACCTTCTTCGACAAGCTTGCGCCAGCCCCTGCATTCGTCCTGGGTTGGAAGATTCCAGCTCGCAGAACGCCGCATTACTATGCCCTAACCCTTGCTGCCGAACTGCTCTTCGAAGGAGATAGCTCGCGGCTCTATCAGAAGCTCGTTAAGGGTGATGAGTCGGTAGTTTCAATTCAGGGGGGCGTAGACGAGAGACGCGGGCCATCGGCCTGGTACATTTTCGCGCTGCCCAAACCCGGCGAAGAAGTAGCCGTTATCCGCGATCAAATCTTTGATGAGATAAAGCGCCTGGGAACGTCGGGCCCTTCGGAGTCGGAAATGGAAAAGCTGCGAAACTCATTGTGCAACGACGCCGTTCGTGGCAGGCAATCGACGATGTATCGCGCGCAACGAATCGCTGAGTACGCGCTCTATGACGGTGACCCCCACCTAATCGATTCCGAGCTCGACCAGTATTTACGAATCACAGCAGAGGACATAAAGGGCGCGGTGAGTCGCTTTCTCGATGTCGAAAATCGAGTGGTGCTCGACATTATCCCGGCAGCACCCGTGGGTGAAGATGCAGACGTGCCCGCGGCCGCATCTCCGCAGCCCTCAGGCGACGCGAAACAGCCCACGGCGCCTGCTCCTCAAATACCTCCACCACCACCGGCTCCCGCTGCAGCACCTGGGGCAGGCCTGGAAGAAAACGCGCAGGCTCCTGTTCCGGCACAACAACCCGCTGAAACTACTAAACAGACTGACACCGGGCTCGGGCCCCTTGCATCCGTAAAATGACTCCACAGGAATCCTTTCGCCACCAGGCGCCTGCGCCGCTACCTCCCCGACCGATCCACATTCCGCGAGCGTCAGAGACAACGCTGTCGAACGGTCTAGCAGTCGTCATAGTTGAAGATTCCCGGCTGCCGCTCGTCAGTTACCGTCTGGCGTTCCGGGCAGGCGATGCCAACGATCCTCCTGAACTACCGGGGTTGACGGACTTGTTGACGGGACTCTTGACGGAAGGCACTGACTCTTTGACGAGCCGCGAAATTGCCGACGAAGTCGGACGAATGGGAGCGACCTTGAGCTCCGGAGCAAACTCCGATTACACCACTGTCGGCGCCTCATCGCTGGCAACTTTTAGTGACAACATCCTCGATCTCGTTGCGGACGTCACTCGCAATCCTTCTTTTCCTGAAAACGAGGTCGAACTGATTAAGCAAAACACGAAGGAGAGTCTTAGACAGCAGAGGGCCCAGCCATCCTTTCTGGCGACCGAGATGGTCTCGAGGGTAGTGTTTGGCGAACATCCCTACTCTGTGATTGCGCCTACTCTGGAATCGCTCGACTCGACCTCGCGAGAACGAATCGTCAACTTTCACCGCGCAAAGTTCTTGCCTAATAATGCCGTATTCGTCATAGCGGGCGACGTTCAATCGGATGCCCTCCTTAAAAGGATCGAGAGTTTGTTTGGCGACTGGCAGCCAGGGGAACTTCCAAAGGATGATTTCCCTGCCCCTCCATCCCGCGCGTCACGCTCGGCGTACCTTGTGGATCGGCCAGGTTCAGCCCAGTCAAATATCGTGATTGCGAATACCGGAATAACGCGCACTAGTCGGGATTATTTTCCGATGTTGCTCATGCACACAGTCTTGGGGGCTAATGCTTCCTCCCGGCTGTTCATGAACCTGCGCGAGGAGAAGGGCTACACTTACGGCGCTTATTCAAGTCTGGACGCGCGGCGCACCGCGGGGACTTTTCGCACCAGCGCGGAGGTTCGAACACCCGTCACCGGGGATTCGCTGAAGGAATTTTTCTATGAGTTGGATAGGATTCGCACCGAGCCAGTGTCTGAGAGAGAAATTATGGACGCTAAGTCGTATCTAACCGGAGTGTTTCCTCTACGCCTGGAAACCCAGGAGGGTCTAATAGACCAATTGGTCCAGATAAAAATGTTCGACTTGCCTCACGATTATCTGGAGACGTACCGGCAACAAATTCAGGCCGTGACTATTGAAGAAATTCAGGTAGTGGCGTCGAAGTATGTGAGGCCCGGCGAAGCGGCCATCGTTATTGTTGGGGATGGTGCCGAAGTTTTAGAGCAAGTAAAGCCTTATACGGATGCAATTGACCTCTACAACACAGCCGGCAAGCGCAAGGAAAAACCTTCGACGCCGTCAGATTCCAAGGTCGAAACCGACGCTGCCCTCATCGTAGGCGACTGGACGTTAGACATTCAAACGCCGTTTGGACTAAACATTCCTGCGATTCTTAAGGTCTGGCAAACAGACGGCGGGCTAGGTGGAAGCGTTGCATCTGAGATGGGTGATGCGAATATAGTTTCAACGACGATCGTCGGCAGTTCATTCACCGCAACAGTATCGTTCGAAATGGGCGGTCAGGCGTTGGATGCTAAGATTGCCGGTGAAGTTGAAGGAACGCAGATGGATGGAACTATCAGCCTGCCAGATTCCCCTCCGTTGCCATTCACCGGCACCAAAGCGTCCTAGATAGCTTAACGGCTGCAGCCAAGCCGCACGCGGGATTCCCACCAAGTTTTTAGAAATCAATAACAAAAAAACCGCCCGGCACATTGCTTGTGCCGGGCGAAATCACAGGAGGAACCGAGTGTTATGGTGGTCGCTATATTTTGCGGCCATCCGGATAACCTCAAAGATTCAGATGAGTCCGAGCCGGCAACCGTTGCTCGGCTGGTCGAGGACAAAACCGAGCTGCTAAAGAACCGCGAGCGGTAGCGACCGGATCCTAGACTCAACCCTCTTTGCGATCCTTACTGCCTTATTGCGGGTTGAGTTTAGGATCCGGTCGCTACCGCTCGCGGTTCTGTAAGTGACGATGTTGCTCGCGCCCTAAAGACTTTCCTAACGGGACAGCTGTTTTAGCCTCACCTTTCATAACGCAGAATCATTCCCTGACCACCCACAGCCCAACCAATCTTCTTGTTAAAGTGGAGTGCGTAAATGTTGCTCTTTACAGTGGCCTCTTGCGCGATCCAAGACACACCAGCGTCATCGCTGCGCAAAATTGTTCCAGCGCGTCCCACAGCCCATCCTTCATCGTCGTTCACAAACTCGACACTGAGCAACGTCGAACGTATTCCTGCGGTAACCGGCGTCCAGGTGATACCACCATCGATTGTCCTCAAAATGGTGCCGCGCTCGCCCACAACCCAGCCTCTCTTGTCGTTGCGAAATTCTGTGTGGAAAAGGGTCGCGTTGGTTCCTGACGTTTGCTTGTTCCAGGTCTGGCCACCATCGACGGTGTTCATGATCGTTCCCTCAGCGCCGACAATCCAGCCGCGGCGATCGTTGTCGAAATCGATGTGGATTAACTCCGAGCGGGTGGGGGCGCGCTGACGTTGCCACGTTTCTCCTTCGTTATCGGTATAAACAAGAATGCTGTCGATTACGCGATCTTGCTTGCTTACTGAACCTACGACCCAGCCCTTCTTCTTGCTGGAGAACCGAACACTGTAGAGTTCCACGGTGGCCCCATCGAAATCGCTCGGAAGAAAACGACGCGACTCGCTCCACCGCGCTCCGTTGTCGCGGGTGACGAATATGGTGTTCCCGGCTATCAGAAATCCATCTTCCTTATCGCGAAAGTAGATATCGTTGATTGCGTCGGTCGTTCCAATACTCTGCCGGACCCACGTGTGCCCGCCATCATCCGTTCGACCCAGAAAACCGTTATCTCCACCTACCCAGCCACGTTTGCTATCCATAAAAAATACCGTATTTAGATCCCCGCTCGCCGCCAATACTTTGGTCGCGATCCAACCCTCCTGGGCGAGGGTGGTGAACGCAGTACCCAGCAAAACTAGGACTGCTAATGAGTATCTTGTCAGACCGTACTTGTTTTGAAATGTCATGCTTACTCACCCAGGGTGCGATTAGACCCCATTGTCAGACCACGTCGTCCAGGACTAATCGATTGCCCTCAATCCGGCAACGGCTCATTGACTTGGTACTCTCACTTTGTACATTAGTTACCGCCAGTAATACAAATTGAGCCACGCATTCAAGTCGTACGAATGCATGGCTCAATGGTTTGGGGTACGGGCGAGGGGTACTATTGACCGGCCGCCGTGATGCGGTAAACCTTTCCTTCGAAGACCACGACGATGCGCTCGCCCAGGGCGAAAAAGTTAGCGAGCCGTGGTTTCTGTTTCAGCAAGGCAAAGTAGTCGTCACTACCGAACTTCATCGTAGTTTCAGGCAGACGGGCTTCGAGCTTAAACTCCGCGTCAGTCCAAACGCCTTCACGCAGATAGAAGGTCTTACCGCCTACTGTCCTGACTGCGGATGAGAGCGAGTCTTGATCAACGCGCTCAGCCTCCTTCTGTTCACGGGCGCGCTTGCTTTGCTGCACACCAGCAAGGCCGGTTGTAGCCTGCGCGTCAGCAGTTTTCATGGCGGACGGTGGCGGTTGAGCATTCGCAGGTCTTCGTCCTCCACCGCGGATGTTACCGGTTGAAGTTCGCGCAACCTCCCGTAACTGGGCATTGGGTTCAAGTGCAAGATATGATGTGTATGGAGTGACGATGCCGTAGCGTGTCCCCAAATCCACAATCTCATCACGGAGTTCCCTTTGCTCACCGTTCGAGCGGACCTGCTCCATTAACCAGCCCACGCGGCGGGTGGCCCACAGACGCGGCAGAAAGTCGTTCGACTCTGACGCTCGCAGGGGAAAACGAAGATTGCTGTAGAGGTAGTTTTTGTTTGCACCGCCCGACCTGCCGTTCAGCTGCAATCGCACAAAATCCATATCGATGGGATTGCTGTAACGGCCGATAAGCGTAATCTGCGAACCACGAAAAAGATCGGGCAGCTCTCGAGGGTAAACCAGATCCGTCTGAACTCCCGACATGTCGAGCCGCAGATCAGTAAGCAC
>JBHENP010000041.1:0-301 GCA_046261995.1 Pyrinomonadaceae bacterium | reverse complement strand
TAAGCACCGGGTAATTTACCTTGGCGAAGAAGTTTGAGACTTTGACTTCGATATCCTCTTGCGGCTCGATATAATCGGCAACACCGCCGTTTTCAGCAGCAAGTTTGTCGAGCAAAGCCGTGTTGACATCGTAGCCAACGCCGAAAGTGAAAAGACGCAGTCCCGCTATGCGCGCGGTTCGGGCGTTTTCCACGATCCGAGTGGCGTTCGTCTCGCCAACAGTGGGCAACCCATCAGTCATAAAGATTAAAGTTCGCGGACGATTATTAACTTCAAATTGCCGCATCCCTACGAGTAGTGC
>JBHENP010000040.1:397-43916 GCA_046261995.1 Pyrinomonadaceae bacterium | reverse complement strand
ACCTGCCACCGGGTACCGGTATCGTCCTGCGCGGCAGCGTCCTTACAAACGAACGCTGGGAAGATGGGAAGCCGTTTGATGCAGACGGGAAGGGAACCAGCGACCTTGACGTTACCCTCGTGGGAAACAAGGTGATGGAGTATTGGGACAAGGAGGCGTATTACATTCCGGGTCTCCACACGAAGCCGCTCTGCGATGAAGATCCGGCAATTGCAATCGGCCTCGACAAACTCCGAAAGGATCTGCAACAGCTGGTGGGCCGCCCGGTCAACTTTCAGGCTACGGCCAATCTGGTACTGTACACCCGCGACGTTCTGCTCAATGAACCCTACTTCACCGTGATCGAGGCAGAGGCGGGTTCGTGATTCTCAAGCTGCTCACCTACAACATTCGCTTTGCAGGTCGCGGACGAGAATCCCGTCTGGCGGAAGTCATCCAAACAGTCTCTCCTGACCTGGTCGTTTTTCAGGAAGCCACGGACACGCGGATCATCGAAGGCTTAGCAAAGGCAGCGGACTTTCCGTTCTGGGCAGCACAACGAGCCCACTCGATCGCGTTTTTGAGTCGAGTTGAAATCTCTTACCATGAATGGCATTACCCGGCCGGGGCCAAACACTCTTTTCTAGAGATTGTGCTCGCGGGAACCGAGGCCCGCATCTTCGGACTGCATCTCCGTTCCATGTTTTCCAAGTGGACCGAGCGTCGCAGAGCATTAGAAATTAAGGCGTTGCTAAAAGGCATAGAGCGACACCAGCACGGGTTTCACGTCATTGTCGGGGATTTCAATACCCTGGCTCCGGGCGAAGTGCTCGATGTGAGGCGCATGCCGGCATGGATCCGGGCCCTGGTCTGGATGAGTGGTCGCGATATTCAACGTGACACCATTCAAGTCATGCTCGATGCCAGGTATGCGGACGGTTTCCGGCTGCTGCATCCCGAGGTGAAGGGCTACACTTTTCCTACCTGGGACCCGCACCTCCGGATGGACTATGTTTTTGTGCCCATACCTTTTGCCGAACGCTTGAAAGAATGCGAAGTGATTACCACTCCAGCAGAAGTTGCGGGCGCGTCGGATCATTTTCCGGTGCTGGCCCAGCTTGAGATTTAATCCCCCACTTACAAACTCTGCGAGCTGAAGGTATCGCCCTGACGAATGTCCCCACTTTCCAGTCCTTTTCGAAACCAACGAATCCGTTGCTCCGAACTGCCATGAGTAAACGAGTCCGGGACCACGTACCCTTGCGTTTGGCGCTGCAGCCGGTCATCGCCGATGGCGCTGGCCGCCCCGAGCGCTTCCTCGACGTCGCCTTGCTCGAGCACCCCTCGCTTCTGGGCATGATGAGCCCAAACGCCCGCCAGGAAATCAGCCTGAAGTTCGAGCCGTACTGAAAGTTGATTGGCCTCAGCTTCACTCATCCGTCCGCGGGCCGAGTCAACCTGGTCCATGGTTCCCAGGAGATTCTGGATATGGTGGCCCACTTCATGCGCGATTACGTATGCCTGGGCAAAATCGCCTGGTGCCTGAAAGCGCGTCTTCAACTCTCGATAAAATGCCAGGTCGATGTAGAGTTTTTGATCACCCGGACAGTAGAACGGACCAACCGCAGCGCCGGCGACGCCACAAGCTGACTGGACCCGATCAGTAAACAGGACCAGCGTAGGTTCGCGATACTGCCGTCCCATCTGACTAAAGATGTCATTCCAAACGTCCTCCGTGTCGGCGAGTACGGCCCCCACCAAGCCTCGAAGTTCTGCTTCCTCCGGATTGGTTGGGCGTGACTGAGTGGCAGGGGCCTGTGTGTCGCTGGGCAACTGCTCCAACAACTGGCTCGGATCGGCGCCGAGCAACAACGCGATCACAAGAATTACGATACCGCCGAGACCCCCGCCGATTGCCATGCCCCCACGGCCCATTCCGCGCCGATCTTCTACGTTCGCACTCTGACGGCCTTCTCTCCAACGCATGATCAAGTCCTTCCTTGGTCAATCAATCTCTGAGTAAGGCTGCTCTGCACAGCCGAGCGGTTCAATCTTTCACTTGGCAAACACGATCCGTGAAATCGCACTAAATGTCACGAACAAGATTTCGTTTGGTTCGTGTAGTTTCGTGGATCGTTCTCTTGGTTCTTATTACCTCTTCAATGGTAAGAAAACTGCCATCTACCTGAGCACACAAAGTACCAAGAAAATTCATGTAAGAGAGACAAGCAACTCTGCCACGAAATGGCTCTGGATACTTTCTCTTAGTGTTGCAGTTTCTTGTTATTCTTCGCACGGGAAGCCTTCTTGCGCACGGGGCGTTGTTCGAGTTGTGGAGAAACTCGATAGTGTAAGCGCACGACGCCGTCGGGCCAGGACTTCGTAGACACTAGCTCTAACGGAACTGCGCGGTGTCTAGGCTGCACCAGCGGAATGCCCTCGCCGACAAAGATCGGCATAACGTGGATCATGAACTCATCAATCTCGCCTTCGTCCAGAAAAGACCCGATGATGCCGGCGCCCCCCATCATCCAGATGTCCTTGCCGGGCTCGGACCGAAGCCGTTTCGCGAACTCCTTGATCGGCTCGCTCACAAACTCCGCGCTCGAGGGAAACCTTTCAGGCGGATGATGGGAAAAGATATAATTCTTTATCCCTGTGCGCGACGTTCGTGCCGAACCCTTCTTCGATCGAGCGGTCGGTTGAGTCTTTCGGGCTGCGAATTGTTGAAGTACGGGCTCGTACGTTTTTCGTCCCCAGATGACTGCGTCGATGGATTTATAGAACGCATCCATACCATAGTGGTCTGGCGGCTGGGGCCGATTGAGCCAGTCGACGTTCCCGTCGGAGCGCGCGATGTAACCATCCGCGCTGGTGGCGATGTAAACGATGATCTTTCGGCCATTCTTCACTGCTGCTTCCTTGCGTCAGAACCGCGAGAGTAATGACGTGTGAAACTCAAACGGAATGTCATGAAGTCTGACTACACAAGTAATGAGTATCACTCAACTACAGAACAGGAAACGGTAGCGACCTGGCCGTTGCCACAGACTCAAATTTGTTAGATACCGAGACGAACAGGTCGCTACCGCTTCCTGTTCTGTAGTTGAGTGCGGGATTGTTTGTTATGTTGCCACCGGGTCGCTACTGCTCGCCGTTCTGATTGCCCATTGTCGACAAATACCTGCTGCCCAAAATCTCACGATGGTGAAGTTCATGCCCGGCAATGATGTGTGCCAGGGCGCGGACACTTGCCTCGCTGTCGTTGGCCAGACCCCTGCGCATCCAGGCGTTCTCATCCAGGTGTTTGAACAGGAAGAGAGTGGCCTGCCTGACACTTTTGAATTCGGAAGCAAGGTCCGTCAACGTGCACTCATCGAAAGAAGCGTTACTGACATAGTCGTCCTGCTCGTAACCAGGCAGAGGAGTTTTGTCGTTGCGCGCGAATCGTAGTGCGCGGTAGGCAAAAATCCGCTCGGAGTCGATTATATGCCCGACGAGTTCCTTGATGCTCCATTTGTCCGGCGCGTAACGGAAGCCCGCCCGCGACTCCGCGATGCCCTCCAGTAAGTTTGCGGTTTCTTCCATTTGCTTACCCAAAACGGTGACTATGTCGCCGTCCGGAACCATTGAGATGTACTTGCCATAATAAGGCAGATATTCAGTTGTATCTGGCTTACCGATCGTTTCGTTCGTCATCGAGTTTTCTCCTTCCTTATTATTCCCATCCCCTATGAGTGCTGACTGACGATCAGCGAGATTGGTAGCCCCACGCACAACATGAGCACGACCACGCCGATAAGCAGCGAAGAAAGCGGGAACGAGATTTGGTGCGGAAAGCTGAAAGCGGCAATACCACCAGGTTCATAAAGCAGTAGACCGCGATTCCGTAAATCAACCCGCTAATAATGGGTTGCCGCACAAGAAACGTAAACTTGCGGCTCGTCGCATAAAAGACCGCGGCTGCCCCGGTCGCGATTACGAAATGAGAAGTCCAAATGGACCGTCCTCGCCTGCAAATGCTCCTGGGTTACCGCAGTCACGTGACGCGGTTTCTGGGTACTTGCTCTAGTCCGCGTGTGGTTTGTTCAGTCACACTCGAACCTGCCTCAAGCGTGGGCCAGGCGGTCGCCGGGTCAAGTTCTTTTGTGTCCTGTCCTTCCAGAGGAACTGTGCCGCTGGCCTCTTTGGAACTTCGATTCAAACGTCGAACCTGCCAAACTCCTAAACTGAAATAGGCTATGAATGCCACCGAGCTCAGAATCATGTAGGCAATAATCAACGATTCACTCAGCTGAACTTTCTTCAGCAACGCCATCCCACCAACAATCAGCGCGAGCCCGAGCACGGTACTCCAGAACAATCCCTCCATCTCGCTATCCATCCGCTTCTCAAACAAATTGACCGTCTCGTCTTGCTTGTTGGTGACCAGGTGGGCTCCACAGCGGTTGCAGTATTTCATCTGCGTCGCCAAAGCAATTCCGCAAGATTGGCAATACATGTCGGCGGCCTCCTTTCTGGATGGTACGTCTTTTCCGGTCTAATAGTTTTCTGTTGGGTCAGAACTGAGAGCGGTAGCCAACCGGGAAGCTAAGTTACAACCGCGAGCTATAGCGAGCTAGTTATTTGATCGTGATGAGACACAGTCGCTGCCGCTCCCCGTTCTGACTTTTTGCCTCGGTTGAGCCACAACAACGCTGCACCGAAGAACCCGCATCCCAGCGCATCCGAAATCGTCCAGAACCAGGGCATTCCCGAGTGATAGTCAATTAGAAAAAACACCGCCGCCGCCAGCAGAAACGAGATGCCGTTGAACACGATTATCGGTCGGAAGCGATTAACGTCCGCAGCGAGGATCCACATCGACACGCCGTGCATACCGTAGGCGTATGATGCCTGGCGAATCATGAACATTATGATCGGGCCGTCAGGCATTTCACCGAGGCCCAACCATGCATGGCTCGTTTCCATCCACGCCCGCGGCATTACTACTGCTACGAAGGCGAGTGCCTCGACTGATCCCGCCAGGCGGAGCAACCATGACTGTAATTGGTCACCGCTCATTATTCTTTCTGTAAAATTCTCTTTAAAACTCGAGCCATGAAACTAGGGAGAGTTGAGCGGGGGTAACCGCCCTTCCCGACCTGCAAATTAACTCTAGTCGAGTAGTCCTACTCAGGTCCGCGAATTTGCAGGTCGGGAAGGGCGGTTTACCCCCGCTCACTCCCGCTATCTCAGGGTTTGAGTTCTCACTCTATAGCTTCACTTAGGCACATCAAGCGCTGGATTCCTCGAGAAGAAACCCCCGGGAATCATCTTGAATCCCACATGTGTCACCGGCATGACCGGCCACTCTTCCGGTCTGGGAATGTGAGTCACGCCGAGTGTGTACCAGACAACAACATCCTGATTAACCAGGTCCTCGTTGTTGGCGATCCAGCGAGGAAGTCCATCGCCACCGCGACTCTGGTTCGGATAGACGCCGGCTGCACTCATCTCGTCGGGCTTATAACGCGTGGCCCAGAAATGGTTGTTGATGAAGCCCGCGCGCCGACGTACCTGCGAGGTTGGAGCGATATACGGCAACGAGTTGGGCCCTGGCACCAAAATGAAGCTGGTGTGGTGGCCAAGCGCATTTTGAGCATTGGGATTGACAACCATCCAGGTCCGCGCCAGCGGCATACTCATCTTGCGTTGAGCCAGCCGTTCAGTTTTGAGAATTGTTTCTTCCATTAGTATTCCATTAAGGAAGGGATTACTAGCCCCTGGAGGTAATGCACGCGTGTTCATCTCATGTACCGAGTTGTTCGGACCATCGACGTCCAGATCCAGCCTGAAACTAAAGAAGTGCTGGTGATGCGGCGCTACCACGTTCGCCGACACGAGATGGCCGGACTTAAACCCTGGGCCATGAGTACTGGCTTTAGTTTCGCGCACTCCTTTGGGAAGCATGATTCCGCTGAGGGCGGCATCGGCTTCCAACACGCCATCCTGATGAAAAATCCAGTTAAGTGCATAATCATAATTACCGATAGTGGCGATAAAGAAAATGACCAGCTGGCGGCCGCGTCGCGATTCGTTCTTCCCTGAATAACTCTCGTAGTGTTTCCAGAGCATACCGCCGTCCCGCTCGTAAATACCCACTGCCTTTGGCAAGACGTAGGGTTGTCCATCATCGCCGGCAAATGTGGCATCGAGGAGCAGGGCGTTTTCCGGGGCATCAGTATTTGGTTCGATCGAGCTGGCGAGTCGGCCAACACTGTACTCGCCCACGTCAAACGCGCTGCGCCAGCGCCAGTTTGTTTCCGAGTCGCCGTAAGGCACGACCATCTCGGAGAGCGAAGCACGATGGAGTATCGAACGAATGCGCCCCGCGTCCTCGTAGCCGACGGTGTGCAGCACGAGACCCTCTCGCGGATGCATCGTGAAACGGAAACGCCATTTCTGCCACAGAACTTCCTGGCCGTTGATTTCGAAGCTCGGCCCGGCGGGCTGCGTTATGTTGAGCGGCTTCGGTGCCGTTCGCGTTCCTGTCGATTGCTCGTCTAACTGCTGGCTTGGCGGCGGCAGCGGGAGCACCCCTGTATCCACAACCTCGATTACCTTGTTGGTGTTCATGTTGACGAGCGCCACAACGCCTTCAATCGGCTGTCCGTAAAAATTAACAGCATCTCCCTTGAAGTAGGTGAGAGCCCGCAGCAGGCGTATGCCTTCATTAGTCTTGGCCACCTGACCGACAGCCCAGCCGTCTATTTGCACTTTGTCGAAATCATTTATTCCCCGTTTGCGCATAGCTTGCTGCCAGCGTGCATCGACCTTGACAATATCCGGAAGGGCCTCAAATTCGGCGGCGGTCACTAACGGCTGAACACCTTTTATGTGTTCCCACGAAAGCAGTCGGCCTTGCTTTAGATCAACCACTGCTTCGAAGGTGCGGTTGCCTTTGCGATCCAGAATTACCGCGAAGGCCTGTCGACTGGGCGAGCCGCCAGATTTATGGGTCAGCACTTCTGTTTTCGATGGTTCTTTCAAGACGATGGTAGAAAAGAGCGAACCCTCGGGGAACTGTGGCAAGGCGTTGATCACGGCTGCGGCTGCTTTGATCTCCTCGGAGGTCAAAGGATCTAGTGGATGCACGGCCTGGCCGGTGCTGGTTTGAGCGGTTAGCGTAAAGGGAATCAATAGCAGCGCCCAGATAAGTAAAACAAAGCAGTCGCGGCGGTGTTCACGCAGGGGATTTCTCATAAGTTTCGCTCTCCTCGGAATGTTCGGATGAGATGATGAACAGGAAGTAAAACCGGCGTATCTTAACCTCGTGAATGCCAATGCACCAGAGTTATTGTAAAAAGCCAAGTTTGATGTGCAGAACAAGTTGAGCTCTAGGTTTTACCCAGAGGGGTGAGATGTCTATAGCACCGAAACGTCCACCTCACCTCCTGCGCCGTTCGGAGGGGCGGAACTCAACTGAGTAGGTACCCATTTACTATCATTCGCCCCTCCGAACGGCGCAGGGACTTTATTGCGTCCCAGTCTATAAACATCTCACTCCTAACGGAGTAAACAACCTACGAACCAATAATCGATCACCTCCGGCGCTCGCGCCGAAGTGCAAACTGCGTCGGAACACCTTCAATACCCGTTCCTCTGCTCATCCGCCAAAGTAATGTTTTACCACTTGACGTGAGCACTGCGGTGCTTGGCCTTCGTCCATCAGTCGGCGCCGAATAGGTAACGTTCTCCTGGTATCCGGGAACCGTGGCCACAGGGTCAAATTCGATCTGGAGTGTGTTGCCCTTCACACGACCCTGGAAGGGTGTTTGGTTTCCATCTTCACCCTGCCATTTACGATTGATGAATTCGTCGACGCTATAGACTCCACGAACGACATCACCCTTACGATTAATGGTAAGTGTGAATTGTATCTGCGGCTTATTTTTTCGCGCCGGCTCCTTCCAGACCCATCGACCGCTAACAGACCCGGCGCCTTGTGGGTAACTCGACCCCGCCGCGAATAGAACGACAGCAATAGCGACGAAGAAGCGATACGCCAGTGCTCTTGGTTCAGGGTGTGACATTATTCAATCCTGGATGCTTGCGCATCCGCCGCGATTGATGTCGTTCTTTTAACCTCTTCAACCGCCCATTACCTTGCGATAAGACGCATATAGATCAGCCAGTCGATCGGCTGCTGCGGGATCAGAGCGGGCGAGGAGGGTAATGACCTCATCACGTCCGCCGAACAACGGTTGAAGGTTCTGTTTCTGTGAGTCGGTAAGAACTGAGCCCGTGGTCTTATCAGCTTCACCTCTTAATGAAGTAAAGAAATTGCTTGCGGCTTGGCGGGCCGGTTCATACTCGCCTCGCCGGGCGTCGATTGCTGCTGAGGCGAGATTGTTTTGCATGCGGGCGAGGTTTAGTTCACGTTGGGCTATTTCCAATTCATTGGCACAACCACGTGCCTTCAGCCACATAGGAACAACGCCAAGTAGGACCCCGATGAGAAACACGGCAGCGTAAGTGAGTATCCGTTGCACTGACGAGGTTCGGTTGACAGGTTTTGGTTGTAAGTCTTCGCTCATAACAGCTCCTCTGGAAAAGTAAAGGTTTCGACGGAGCAGAATACGCGATCCACGGCTGCAACGGAACATTCTTCGCTGCCAGGTACTGTGGAGTTTGACTTATCGTCGAAAAATTCCTCGATTACAGAACCGCGAGTTGTAGCGACCGGATGATGTGTTCAAGTCGCCTAAATGCGGTTTAGTTATGATTGAGTGCGGCATCCGGTCGCTACAGCTCGCGGTTCTTTAGTCGAGTCATACTGCAGGGCTTCATTGGACTACGCTCAAACTTCATCAGTACCCGTCACCACAGCTGCGGCGCTAGTTGAGTTTCACTCGGGGTTGCCGCTCCAACGGTTCTGTAGGTAGAATGCACCCCCCGGCCTGCTACCCATCCCTCGAGGCCTCGTCTTATAAGCTTTTAGCCCCCTGAAATGCTCTAATCTTTTGGGGAGGAAGCGAACTCTAATGCCTGCAGACACTCGTCCAACCGTAATGGTCGTAGATGACTACGACGATGTCCGGTCTATGTTGACGCGCTGGCTGGAAGGTCAGGCGTATCGAGTAATTGAAGCTAAAGGTGGAAAGGAAGCAGTTGAGATGGCCCAGAGCGAACACCCTGATTTAATCCTGATGGATCTTGCTCTACCGGAGATTGATGGGTTTGCGGCCACCTTCAGCATCCGCACGCATGAGGAATTGCGCGATGTTCCGATCATTGCAATGTCTGCATATGGCGAGTTGGATATAGACGCTCAACTGAAGATCGATCCGGAATCGATCGGATTCAACGACTATTTGTCTAAGCCGTTTTCCCCTCAAAAGCTCGGTGAGATCCTGGACCGGTATTTGGGGGACGCGGGGACACGGGGACGCGGAGACACGGAGACACGGGGACACGGAGACGGGGAGACACGGGGACACGGAGACGGGGAGACGGGGAGACGGGGAGACGGGGAGACGGGGAGAAGCTGAAAAGCGGTGACGCGGAGAACTATGTTTGATCTCCGCGGCACCGCTTTTCCGTGTCTCCGTGTCTCCGAGTCCCCGTGTCTACGTGTCTCCCCGTCTCCGTGTCTCCCTCCCAACCCTACCAATTAGGAGAAACGTCCCATCGCGAGTTCTGCGTCAGTCTCGTAACTTCTGCTCCGTTGGCGTTCATGGAATAGATTTCAAAATTCCAGTCGCGTATCGAACTGAACGCGATTCTCCCGTTTGCACTCCAGGACGGCTCAGCATTAATCGTGCGACCGGTAGTAAGCCGCCTCACATCCGTGCCATTCGCGTTCATAACATAGATGTCTGCGCTACCATCACGGGTACTCATGAATGCGATCTTCTGGCCATCCGGAGACCAGGTCGCGAAGGCGTTCTCACCGTGGTCGTGCGTTAGTCTCGTAACCCCTGTGCCATCGGCATTCATCGCGTAAATCTCCATCTTGCCATGGCGGGAGCTTGTGAAAGCGATCTTGCTGCCGTCAGGAGACCAGGCCGGGTTTGTATCAGTTTTCACCTGGTTTGTGAGCTTGGTTACACCAGAGCCATTCGCATTCATAACATAGATTTCCGAGTTACCTGAGCGCGTACTCATGAAAGCTATTTTCTGTCCGTCTCGTGACCAGGCCGGGAAGCCATCCACCCCTGAGTGGTTTGTAAGCCTTGTAACTCCTGATCCGTTCGCATTCATGGAGTAGATATCAACGTTAGCTTTGCGCATGAAACCTCGACTGGTACTGACGAAGACAATCTTGGTCTTGTCCGGCGACAAAGCAGGATTTAAATCGTTTTCATTGTTGTTTGTTAGCCTTACTACACCGGTGCCGTCCGAGCTCATACCATAAATCTCGAAGTTACCGTCGCGATTGCTGGCAAAGACCATTTGAACGGGGTTGCTCGGAGTCGAGTCGCAGGCGTCGCCGATTCCGTTGCCGTCCCGGTCGGCCTGGGTGGGGTTTGCGACTAGCGGGCAGTTGTCGACGGCGTCGAGGACGCCATCATTGTCATCGTCTGAATCGCAGGCGTCTCCGGATCCATCGCGGTCGTTGTCGCGCTGGTTAGAATTAGCGACGAGTTTGCAGTTATCTGCTGTGTCGGCCACACCGTCATTGTCGTCATCACTGTCACAAGCATCGCCACTACCGTCGCGATCGTTATCCGCCTGATCCGAGTTTGCACTAAGCGGACAATTGTCTGCAGTGTCAGCTACACCGTCATTGTCGTCATCCGAATCACAAGCGTCGCCGGCCCCGTCGCCGTCCGTGTCGGTTTGATTGGCGTTGGCGGTTAGTCGGCAATTGTCTGAGCTGTCAGCCACACCGTCATTGTCGTCGTCCGTATCGCAGGCGTCACCGGCGGCGTCACCATCGGAGTCCAATTGATCGGAGTTTGGCGTGGTGGGACAGTTGTCCGAATTGTCGTTTATTCCGTCGCCGTCGCCGTCCGCGGCCGCGGTGCAACTACTGGTGTTAAGCACGATGGACACGACGTTCGCATCAAAGTTCGGCACCGCGATATCTAAAGTCCCATTGCCGTTGAAATCGCCGGCCGCGATGGCGTAAGGAGCTTTTCCAGCGTGGAAGTTTGCCGCCGGGTGGAACGTACCGTTACCCCTGCTCAGCAAGATTGACGAGTCATTGGAACGATAATTCGCTGTGACGAGATCCGTCTCGCCATCACCATTGAAGTCTCCGGTAGTAAAGGATTGAGGATTGGTCCCGGCGCCGTAGTTGACAGCTGCCTGGAACGTGCTGTTGCCGTTGCCCATCAGAATTGATACGTCGCTGGAACCATAGTTAGCAACTGCAAGGTCCACAACGTTGTCGCCATTTAGATTGCCGGCCACGACGCAGTACGGGAAACCGCCGGCAGCGAAGGTGCCGCCTGCCTGGAATGTGCCGTCCCCATTTCCCATGAGGATGGAAACATCGTGTGAACTGTCATTCGCCACGGCGAGGTCTGTCGTGCCGTTACCATTGAAATCTCCTGTGGCCACCGAGACAGGAACCTCACCAACGCTGTAATTTGCAGCCGCCTGGAACGTGGCGTCGCCGTTGCCTAGCAGGACTGAGACGCTATTCGAACTAATATTGGCCACCACCAGATCCAGATTGCTGTCACCATTAAACTGGCCTGCAGCGACGTGGTAGGGATTGAGTGCGGTACTGTAGGTACCAGCCGTTTGGAACGCGCCTGCGCCATTGCCTATTAGGACCGTAACGTCATTGGAATTTGTATTGGCCGTGACGAGATCTAAGCCGCCATCGCCGTTGAAGTCTCCGGTGACTACTGAACTCGGACTAGCTCCGGTGGCAAAGTTGACAGCCGTTTGGAACGTGCCGTCGCCGTTGCTCAACAGGATCGACACGTTGTCAGACATATAATTCGTTACAGCAAGATCCTTCGTGCCGTTGCCATTGAAATCGCCTGCGGTAACGGAACTGGGACCAGCCCCCGTCGCGTAGGCGCCGGCCATAGGGAACGTGCCGTCACCATTTCCCAGCAGCACTGAGACGTCGTTGGAACCAAAGTTAGCCGTGGTTAGATCTGGTCGGCTGTCGCCGTTGAAATCTCCGGTCGTCACGGAAAAAGAACCACTCCCCACACCGTAGCTGGTCGCCGCCTGGAATGTGCCGTTGGCATCACCTGACAAGACTGCTACTTCGTTCGAACCGAATTTCGTAACTACGAGGTCTGTAATGCCGTTGCCATTAAAGTCTGCGACGGTCAGGGATTGAGGTGAGCTGCCGGCCTCGCCCACGCTGTAACTCACGGCCGTTTGCAACACGCCGTCCCCATTGCCCATCAGAATTGATACATCATCGGAACTACTGTTTACGACCGCGAGATCAGTTGTGCCATTGCTATCGAAGTCCCGCGCTGAGACAAATGCTGGGGTAGTCCCGGCCATGAAGTTGATGGCCGCGCCGAATGTGCCATCACCATTTCCGGAAAGAATAGATACATCGTTGGAACCAAAATTCGCGACCGCAAGATCCATGTGACCATCACTATTGAAATTACCTGTTGCGACAGAGTTCGGATTAGCGCCCGTGCCAAAGCTGGCAGCAGCGTCGAACGTGCCGTCACCATTTCCTGAAAGAATCGATACATCATTCGAACCAAAATTTGCCACGGACAGATCTGTGAAGCCGTCCGCGTTGAGGTCTTGTGCGGCCACCGATCGAGGATTAGTTCCGACGGACAGGGTGCTGGCCACCTGGAAAGTTCCGTCACCGTTGGCTAACAATATCGATACGTCATTGGAGCCCTCGTTAGCGACAGCCAGATCGGTGGCGCCGTTGCCGTTGAAATCTCCCACCGCGACATAAACAGGATTCGATCCCGCACCGTAGCCGACGGCCGTTTGGAAGGTGCCGTTGCCATTACCCATCAGAATTGAGACATCGTTTGAACCATAATTCGCGACCGCCAGGTCGCTGAAGGCATCGCCGTTGAAGTTTCCCGGCACGACAGAAAAAGGATTAACTCCTGCGCCAAAACTCCTTGAGGAGTCAAAGCTCACACTGCAAGCAGGACCATCCGGGGCTGATGCTGTCTGGGCCGTCGGCCCAAAGCGAACTACGCCGGCGTGGACTAGCGAGAGCGCCAGTACCAACAGACAGAGCTGTAAGGGGCGGCGAGCTAATGGGAGGCGAGTGTGACGCGACATCGGGTATCTCCTCAGTCTAACTAGTAGACTTCCTTCTAAACTTGGTGAACACTCTCAGTCTTTAACTAACCCCGGTTGCTTTTGGTCGGCCTTCTTTGGACTTTAAAATACCCATTGCCGAGGTGCTGAAACTCTGGCGGTCCTAATCGGCGAGCATCTTGTCTGTCCAGATAAGAAAACATCTGGAGAGAGGGGCTATTTAGGCTTATACTCCGCCCATTTTGCCCCGTCAATAAACATTGTTGGCCCTGATGGATAACCGGTCTCATTGCCAACTGAAATGTTCAGTTTGACTGGAATTTAGTCAGGTTTTGCAGGTTAGATAACGGTGAAGAAGGCTTCCAGGAACCCGGTTTTTGAGGACGAAACCGAGTGTGGGAGAAACGCCCCGTGACCCTAACAACACTCTTTTGCTCAACTGCTTGGGGCAGGCTTTTGCCGCCCTCCTTTTACGGTAACACTTACCGTTGAACATCTTGATTTACTGAGGCTGTGCCGCATCGGCCCGGAACGCTACGCTGTAGGGCTTTTGGGGGACGACCGCCAGACTGTGAGGAGGGGCAGTGAACAGGTATCCGACCCTTGTGTCATTTCCTGCGGTCGCTTCGCTTTTTGACTTAGAGTGATGGATGTGACGAAATATCAACCGAGAAGGAAAACGACCTGAATTGCCATGGCGAATTGCAATGTACACATATCTAGTAACAGGAAGGTAAATACATGGAATGGCTGACTGACCCTCAAATATGGATCGCATTTACGACGCTCACCGTTCTCGAACTTGTCTTAGGCATTGATAACGTCGTTTTCATTTCGATCCTGGCGGGGAAGCTGCCCGCCGAGCAACAAAAAAAAGCGCGAACTGTCGGCTTGGCGCTGGCGATGGTCACGCGTATCGCGCTGCTGTTTTCGCTGTCTTGGATGATACGCCTCACCGCGCCGCTCTTCGCAGTACTTGGCAATGAGATTTCCGGTCGTGATCTGATCCTGATCGCCGGCGGCCTGTTTTTACTAGGCAAGAGCACTCATGAGATTCACCAGAAGCTCGAAGGCGATGAAGGACACGCATCCGCGCGTGTTAAGCCGTCATTTATTAGTGTCATCGTGCAGATACTTCTGCTTGACGTCGTTTTCTCACTTGATTCCGTGATTACCGCGGTCGGTATGGTGGACGAGATCGCGATCATGATCGCGGCTGTTGTGGTGGCTATAGTGTTTATGATTGCGTTCGCAGGGCCCATCAGCAAGTTCGTTGAACGCCGTCCGACAGTCAAGATGTTGGCACTCAGTTTTCTGCTGCTCATCGGTATGACGCTAGTCGCCGACGGCCTGGGCCAGCACATCCCCAAAGGTTACATCTATTTTGCAATGGCCTTTTCCGTTTTCGTGGAGCTGCTTAACCTGAAACTGAGAAAGCCCCATGTCGCTCCCGTCAAGTTACACGAGCCTTATGTTTAGGAACCTGGAGAATGATTGTAGGGATGTCCCGCCGTGGGCACCCCACCTTGGGGCAGAGACTACCGGGTAGTCTCGGGCAATCTCAAAATGTATGGAGCCTTCGGCAAGACTGTCACGCAAAGACGCAAAGGGGCAAAGACGCAAAGTCTAGAACGTATTCTTCTTTGCGTCTTTGCTCCCTTTCGCGTGTTGGCGGTGCTGATAGAATCAGCCCATGACTATTTGGCAGATCATCCGGCGCCGGGCACCGTTCGTCAGACCGTATCGCCGTTGGGTAATCTTCTCCCTGGTGCTCACGCTACTGGGGGCGTTCGCGGCGCAGGTTAATCCCATAGTCTTGCGCTACACGGTGGACACAATCGAACGGCTTCTGCGAGAAGGCAGAACCGCCACCGAAGGCGCTTCCCTGTTATTGTTAATCAGCGCGATTCTCTTCGGCAAAGAAATCCTGAACACGGGATTGCGATACGGACAGAATCTTTTCGGCGAGAAGATTCGCGTCAACGTTTCCAGCCGGCTTTCGCAGTTCGCGGTCGAAAGAATCCTCAAGTACCAACTCGCATTCTATGCTGACAAGGATAATCAAACCGGCATTCTCCAGACGCGCATGGACCGCGGCGCTGAGAGTCTGACAAAATCGTACAGAGTACGTTCATCGATATCCTGCCGCTGTTCGCCAACGCCATCATGGCGCTCATCCTCATGTTTATTGCCAACGTTTATGTCGGGCTGGTGGCCTCGGCGATCCTGCCAATCTATTTTTTATTGAGTCATAGACAAGCTTCGATGCTTAAAGGCGCCCGCCGTAGTCTGCGCGCGCTGCGCGAGAATAAGAATAACGGCCTGCATAACATCATCGAATCCATCGTAGTGATCAAATCGTTCGTCCGGGAGGAGTATGAGAAGCAGAAGCAGGTGCGCTTACAGCAAAACCTGGTCAATGCGCAACTGAAGCAGCGGCGCACCAACTTCATATTTGACGGGCTTAAAACCTTTGTCGAACAGATTGGAGTTGTGCTGATCATCATCCTCACTGCGTATCTGGTTCTGGAGAGTCGCATGACGATAGGCGCGATCATGTTTCATATCATGTTGTTCAACAACGTCTCGGCGCCTATCCGTCAACTGCATCGCATCTACGATGAGATGAACGATGCGCTCACTTACGCTGAGGGCTATTTTCAGATTCTGGATGCCGACGATCAGATCGAGACGAGCGGCAAACAAACTGACATCAATCAATTCAAAGTTTCCTTGCAGGGTTGAGCCTGCCGACCTAAATGGCGTATAAGGTTCAACATCAACCCGACTGACATAACGAATTAGCTACGAACGCCCCGAGAGGACTTGAGCGGACTGACCTTGGCGGAACCCAACTCTGTTTAGATATGAGGTCGGTAGCGCACGGATACAATTGCCGGGTTGAACAGTGGCGTTGTGGAGCGTCATGAGGTTTCAACCCATTTGAGATCATAAGGAGAACGACATGAGTGCAATATCGGAAATGATTACCCAACAGGTCGCCGGCAAAGTGGCCAGCCAAATCGCGCCAAGGCTCGGTATCAGTGAGAACACTGCCCGCACGGCCGTTACCCTCGCAGTGCCACTCATCCTGGCGGCGCTAGCGCGCAACGCTGCTCAGCCTCAGGGCGCGCAAGAACTACATCAGGCCGTCAAACAGGATCATGACGGGAGCGTCCTCGACAACCTGATGGGTTACCTCGGTAACCCTGAGGCCGCGAACGGGGCAGGAATACTCCGTCACACGTTGGGTGGCCAGCGACCTACGGTGGAGAACAATCTGGCGCAGGCCACCGGATTAGATCAGAACTCGGCGGGAAGTTTGCTCGAGATGGTGGCGCCGCTTGTCATGGGGGCAATTGGCCGTCAGCAGCAGGAGAATGGTTTGGACCCTCAGGGCTTGTCCCAATACCTCGGTGATCAGCAGCAGCAAGTTCAAAATGCTGATCCAGGCTTAATGGGCGCACTCAACTCAATGCTTGACTCCAACCGCGATGGCAGCGTCTCGGACGATTTGAGCCGCATCGCCGGGAATTTCTTCAAGCGATGATAAAGGTAAAAGCGCTTGCCGAAAACACGTTCTATTTAAAGGAGAAAAGACATGCTTAGTTTCCTATGGTGGCTGATTATTGGACTGGTGGCTGGTGGTCTCGCACGTCTGATTATGCCTGGTAAGGATGCGATGAGTCTGGTGGCTACTATTGTGCTTGGCATTGCCGGCTCAATTCTGGGAGGACTTGTCAGTTGGGCAATTTGGGGAGTATCCGAGCAGGGTTTCCAGCCTGCTGGATTGATCCTGTCACTTCTGGGCGCGGTCTTACTCTTGTTTGCGTGGCGCGCGTATAAATCACGCACGACAGTCTAGAAGCGTGAGCTTCGCCAATAGTGTTTTGGATTGAGTAAGAAGTGGCAGAACGATCCACGAAGCCGCACGAATTAAGAGGCAACCAATTCGTGCGGCTTCGTGTAGTTTCGTGGATCGTGTTTGCTTCTACCGACCTCCCATCCCAGCGCCCAAGGCTCAAGGTTGCGGCATTGGCGGCGGCACAAAGTTGGGATCGAAACCGAACGCCGCAGGAAAGGATGCCGGCGTGGGTTCTATACCGGTTCGCACCCAGGCGTCGATAGCGCCTACCGCAGTCAGGAGTTGAGTCCCCGTGAAGTTGCAGTGGCCATTTCCCGTCGTGTAAGTCTGAAACAGTAGTTCCTCCTTACCCCTGGCTGCGTTCAGTTCCGCATAGGCCGCCTCATTTGCCACCACCACCAGCGGATCGATGATCGTGTGCATCGTCAGTATTGGATGGCGGATATTTCCGTTGTAGTTCGTGTTGTTCTTGACGTAGTTGCGTGCCCTTGGTGCTGCCTGAATGTCCCGGCGCGCGTTCATTTGTGCAAGCCAGCCGTCAATCACTGCACCGGGTAAACCCAACGCCAACAGGTAGCCCCTCTCGCTCGGCGTCAGACTGTAATTGTGATCGAGATTCTGCACGAACGGTCCACCTGCTCGTCGCTGCAACTCGGCGCGTGCTTCCGTCAGGAAGAAGAAATCAGTGAATACCCAACCTGGATAAAAAGCCGGTGGCGGTGGTGGCATGATGCCTCGACCTGGAGTGCCGCCAACAAGTCGAATGAATTCGAACTTGGGAAAGTTTGTGGGGTTGCTGATTTCAGGAACCAGCTTTGACAGGACTTCGGTATCAAAATCCAGATCGTTTCTGACTTCTCCCACCGTTCCCCAGGGGCTGGGAACACCAAATACGACATCATAGGCAAGATAGGCGACAACGCCATTGTCCCAGACGCGCGTTGCTCCGGCGCCCACACCGCACATGCAGAGTGCGCCGTCGTAAATGCCGCCAAACTGTTCCATACTTTTGAAGCCTATGATCGTTCCGAGGGAAACCGCCCACAGAACAGTGTGTTGAGGCTTAGCCACAGTCGCTCCGAAAAACACTGTGAGGTTCTTCATATCTTGAAGGCCTTCTTCGACTGCCCAGCCGTTATCCTTGTAGGCTGATCCAGCCAACGCATACCCCTGGGCCAGCAGCGGTGGAATCAGCGCTGGACTCGGCGCTACATCCGCATTGCGGTTGTCAACCTCTCCCGGATGATCGGCCTTGTCGCGGTAACCGTGAGCAAAGACGAGTAGGGTTCCATTCCACTGCGCCGGAACTATTATTCTGTAAGGCGCGCCATGGAGTTCGCCTGACAGATCAAGTGGACCGACCTGTGGATTCGCGTGAGTAGTGGGAAACGGACGACTTGGGGTTACGAGCAGTAGGGCGATGCTTAGAACAGCGCCTAATCGAAGGGGGTTTCGCATGTGTTAATCCTTGAAGAAAGAGGTTTGTAGTGCCTTGGAAAACGAGCCGAGTTGAGGATCGGAGGCTATCACCAAAGCCACGCCGTCGCAAGATTTTGGCGGTTGGAAGCCGTGTTCTAATTCATTTTCTTTTCAGCCCAGCCCCGAGGTACGGCTGAAATCAAAAACGATCCACGAAATATTACGGAAGATCACTAACACTTCGTGTTCGTTCGTGTGGTTTCGTGGGTCGTCCTATTTGATTGCGGGCCCACTCAACGGTTCCGGCATATCCGCGACCGTGTAGGCCATTACAGCCATCGTGGCCACGCAAAGGGCGAGGTTCCTGGGATCGATTTTGTCGAGCGTGTCGGCGTGGGTATGGTGAATGTCGAAGTAGCGGGAGCTATCCACGTTGAAACTAGCGCCCACTACGCCCTCACGCATGATTGGGCCTATGTCTGCGCCACCACCGTTTGCAGCTATACGATCGGCATCAATACCGGTCAGCAGCCTGGCGATCTCTTGCAGATTGGCACGGGCCTGTGGAGGAGCTGTGGCAGCGAGTCCGAAACCCTGAGGCCGATAGACGCCTGAGTCAGACTCGATAGCAAGGATATGTTTCGAAAGCTCGGATCGATGAGCGTCTCGATAGGCATTGCCGCCGCGCAGTCCGTTCTCTTCGTTGGTGTAAAGCACTACACGGATCGTGCGGCGCGGTCTCAGCCCGAGTTCTTTGAGCAGTCTCACCGCCTCCCAGGCGATGATGCAGCCACCGGCATCGTCGTGTGCGCCCTGGCCGACATCCCACGAATCAAAGTGCCCGCTGACCAGGACTACTTCGTCAGGTTTCTCTGAACCTTTGATTTCCGCAACAACGTTTGCCGATTCAGCATCGGGTAAAAACCTGGCTTCCATCTTAAGCCTTAACACCGGACGGTCGCCGCGATCGTGCATTCGCTGTAACAACTCTGCGCCTTCGATAGTGATGGCGGCAGTGGGAATCTTCGGTTGCGTCTCGTCATAAATCATCGCACCGGTGTGTGGGGTCTGGAGGCTCACCGGAGTGATCGAGCGCACCAGGGCAGCAACCGCTCCGTAGGTAGCCGCGCGCGAAGCACCTGACGAACGATACCTGACTGTCGCTCCGTAGTTAGTAAAAGGAACGTTATAGACGACGATCTTTCCACGTACCTGATTGCCCAATGTTTCAAGTTCATCGAACGTTCGCACGACAACCGCCTCAGCCGTTATGCCTTCCGCCGGCGTGCCAACACTATTGCCAAGTCCCAGCATTGTTAGTTTCCTCGGGACAGGAGCAGTCATTTCGAGGCTTTCCTCGCCGCGGACCCAATGCGGCACCATCACTTTTTCCGCGCGCACGTTGTCCAGACCGTCACTCTTCATTTCGGCGATGGCCCACTCGATCGCGCGTTCCAACCCTTTTGAGCCGCTGAGACGGTGGCCGATGTTGTCGGTTAGGTGCGCGAGCCTGGCATAGGCTCTGTCGCTAGTCAGTGCTGCTCCGATAATTCGCGCGGCCGGCGCGCGGTAGCTTTCAATCTTGACATTCGCCGGCGGCAACGGTGACGGGGTCGGAGATGGCGATTGCGATGCGGTTTGCGATGCTGATCGCGAGGCCGTTGGTGATGGCTGCGCCGCTGGGGCGGGACGCGGTGTTTGTGTAGACACGAAAACGTGAGCGTAGATCAGCGTAGATGCGAGTCCGAGCAGTTGGAATAGCACGTACAGAAATTCCTTCCGTAGTTGGCTTCGGTAGATCGTGATCGGGGGAGCACCAAGCAGTTTAACTTAGTAGGGCGGTGGCAGCCACTGTCGTGTGGATGAAGCATGGCACGCAAAGACGCAAAGGGGGCAAAGACGCAAAGCCTCGTACGTGTTCTTCTTTGCGTCTTTGCCCCCTTTGCGCCTTTGCGTGAAACTACCCTGGGAGTGTTAGCCTATTTAAGTGAAAAATGACGACGCAGCAGAGTTGCTATCGATTGACGGACGCGAGGTTCGAGTAACTCACCCTGACAAGCCATACTTCTCCAGGCAAACCAAGCTGTCCAAACTCGATCTGGTACGTTACTACCTGGCGATTGCGCCGGGCGCCCTGGTGGGAATTCGGAATCGTCCCATAGTTCTCAAGCGGTTCGTGGACGGGGCCGAAGGCCAGGCGTTTTATCAGAAACGAGCGCCCACCAATCGGCCTGAGTGGTTGCGCACCGTCACGCTCTCCTTTCCTTCCGGTCGCGAGGCCGAGGAAGTCGTAGTCGATGATGCTGCGGGCCTTGCCTGGATTGTGAACCTGGGCTGCATTGAGTTGCATCCGCACCCTGTGCGTTCGGAGGACCTTGAGCACCCGGACGAGTTACGAGTCGATCTCGATCCTGGTCCAGGAGTTAGCTGGGAAGATGTTCGTCGGGTTTCTCTGGAAGTGAAATCGCTTCTCGAAGAGATGGGGCTTCACGGCTGGCCCAAAACCAGCGGTTCACGTGGAATGCACGTTAACGTTCGGATTCAACAACGCTGGACCTTCAGCGAAGTCCGGCGTGCTGCAGTTGCGCTATCGCGTGAAGTGGAACGACGCGTACCTACCCTGGCCAGTTCGAAGTGGTGGAAAGAAGAGCGTCATGGCGTTTTCCTCGATTACAACCAGAACGCGAAGGATCGCACGACGTGCTCTGCATATTCGGTGCGGCCGGTTCCTGACGCCCGCGTGTCAATGCCACTTCACTGGCATGAGGTCGCTGATTGTGACCCGGCCGATTTCACTGTACTCACAGTCCCCAGGCGGTTCGAAGAGTTTGGCGATCCACATGCGGGCATGGACCATGATGCAGGTTCACTGGAAAGATTGCTCGAGCTTGCGGCCAAAGACGAGGCGACCGGTCTCGGCGACGCGCCGTGGCCTCCACACTTTCGCAAGATGGAGGGTGAAGCGGCGCGCGTTGCTCCGTCTCGCGCCCGTTCCGCGGCGAAGAAACCCTCCGGTACAGCGAAGGAACCCTCCGGTCCAGGGAAGGGACCCGCGGTGAAGAAGGGACGAACCCGGATGCCGCTCCTGGTGGTCGCGAACTCTCCGAACAAGGATGCCGCGCTCGCCGGACTGGAACGGTGGAAGATTAAATATCCTGAGGTGGCCAAGCTCCTCGCCGTCGACGACGTCCTGGTGGATGCGATGCGAGGCAGATCATCAACATGGACGCGCATTCGAGTAAATTTGCGAAAGGTGCCCGAAGAATTGCGTCCGCCCCAGGAAACTCCCGATCCTGATGACGATCCCACCCGCGAATGGCGCGAGCGTCGCGCTCGCCAGACGTGATAAGGGGCTCTGCCTTCCATTGAGAAAATCACCATACTATGAACTAGCTTGGAATAAACTAGCTTGGAATGAACTGGCCTGGATGAACTAGCCTGAAATGGAACTGGCCTGGAATAACTAATCTGGTTTCGTATTAACTAGCCCGCTTCGTAACGGCTTCGCGGCCGGATGTGAGGCGCGGGCTCTGCCACGCCGTAAGCTGGTCTGATTACTCTCAGGGGGCTGCGCCCCGGGTGCGGGCGCTGCCTCGCCGCAGCTGTAGTTTTTTGAATCGGGCTGCGCCCCTGGTGCGGTCTCTGACCTTTACGCAAGTAACAAAACGGCGTAGGTTTCGCCTAGTTTTACTACCTCACGCAAAGGAGCACCTCATGGCTCACCGTTATATCATTTCCCAAGACTCCCCTGTCCTCTACATCACTATTGTTACTAAAGACAGACGAACGGATCAAATGAAGGAAGTTCTCTGTCGCGCGATTTACAGCATCACGAGCAAGCCCGGAATTACAAATACTCACTGTGGCAAACGGAAAAAAATGTTCTTCCACTTTTCAGCGAAGGCATGTTCATGGAGAAGGTGAACTACATCCATCAAAATCCAGTGCGCGCTGGTCTGGTTGAAAAACCAAGAGACTATCGTTGGTCCAGTGCCCGCATTTGGGAAGGACAGCCAATTGAGAATGAGCCGTTGCTGATGGACCAAGATATTATTCATTGGCGACGAGCTGGTCGGTTCGCATTGGGGCAGAGCGCGATTCGAAAGCAACAACTACGGCGTGGCACAGCCCGCGCCTCACATCCGGCGGCGAAGCCGTTACGAAGATTGAAAACAAATATCCGCACTAAAGCATTCATCGGCCACTTGCGAAGATCATCTCCAGCTCGTGCGGCGGCACAACTTCAAGCTGAGCATAGGTGCAGTCGCTCGGCTTCTTGTCTGTACGCCATCTGCGAAACTGCGCAATGTGCCGAAAGCGGTTGCCCTGCATGTGGTCGTACGCGACCTGGACCACGAGCTCGGGACGCAGTGGCTGCCATGACATATCCTTGCCCCCGGACCAGCGACTCTGGGCTCCGGGAATGCGCTGGCCGTTTACGAGTTCCTGCACCGCCCACTCTTTCCATGGATGATCGACGAGGGCGTCCTCGCGATATGGTGCCAGGTACTCAACCAGCTCGGCGCGCTTCTTGTCTGTGAAGCTCGAGCACACGCCGACGTGCTGTAACATGCCGGTCTCGTCGAACAGGCCCAGCAACAATGAGCCCACAGTACCTTCACCTTTCTTGTGCCAACGAAACCCGGCCACGACACAATCGCAATCGCGTTCGTGCTTGATCTTGAGCATGGCCCGCTTATTCGGTTCGTAAGTTCCGGAGATCGGCTTGGCGATGACGCCGTCCAAACCAGCGCCCTCGAAGCGACGAAACCAGTCCGCCGCTATTGTAAGGTCGCTGGTTGCAGGGGTCAGGTGTATTGGCGGTGCTGCCGATGAGAGTAAAGTTTCCAGGATCCGACGACGCTCCTGAAACGGCCGGGTTCGCAGATCTCGCTCACCCTCAGACAGAACATCGAAGAGAACGATCGATGTCGGGCTTTCTTTGGAGAGAAGCTTGACCCGGGACTCGGCCGGATGAATACGAAGTTGGAGCGCATCGAAGTCAAGCGCACCATCTCGAGCGAGGACGATCTCGCCATCGAGCACGCAGCGCGCGGGTAATTGGGATCGGAGCGGCTCGAGCAGTTCGGGAAAATAGCGGTTCAGGGGCTTTTCGTCGCGACTCTGGATCAGAATCTCATCCCCGTCGCGAAAGACCAGGGCACGGAACCCATCCCATTTCGGTTCGAAGATCCACTCACCCGCCGTGGGCAATTCACCTACACGTTTGGCGAGCATCGGCAAGATCGGCGGATTCACAGGAAGCTGCATACCTTAATCTTATACACCGCTCACTGCACTTGCGACCCCACGCCGGACCATGAAATTGATACACCGGACCTGAAACTGATGACACGCGGACTGAAAATGATGGCACGCCGACCAGGGGATTAATGACAATGTGAATTCATACCTACTCCAGCCATCTCTACCGTTGATCGTTTCGGAGTAATCTGCATTACAAAGGTCTAACTTCTTGTTTTTTTAGCAAGATTTCATTGGTGCCGACGAGCAACGCGGAGCGATCTCATTCACACCGCGGCTTCAGCCCGGTGACAAAAGTTCCGCGATGTATCGTAAACCGTTTCTAACGGTTTATCTTCCGCGTGACCACCGAAAACCGTTGAAACGGTTTCGCTTTCCTGTTACGAGTTTTGATCACCGGGCTAAAGCCACGGTGTGAATGAGATGGCTCGCGTGATGGTTAGTATTTGCGTAGTTTATTGCTGCTATGGCAGCGCTGTGTAATCTGCGGATCCTCTTTTGATTTCGTGCGCGTTCGTGTAATTTCGGGGATCGTATTTGCTTTCAATAGTTCTTTAATTCACCAGTCACGATGACATTTCCAAACGACGACGCAAACTACAGCGAATCATTATCTGGGGTATGCACTCAACTACAGAACAGGAAGCGTTAGCGACCTGGCCGTCTCAGTACCACTAAACACATTGAGTCTGTAGCATGGGGTCGCTACCGCTTCCTGTTCTGTAGTTGAGTGATACTGTCATTGGTTCTCTAGTCAGTCGCCGTGTTACGCGGTTCTCAGACCTAACGGTTTCACACAGTCTCGGTAGCGTCGGGTCTGGTCCCATCCCGGCTCCTAGAGGTTTCAAAGTCCTCATCGGTAGATACCCAATGACACATAGATTTGTGTTCGGGACCGTGGACCCGACGCTACCGCATGACGGTACTGACTTCATGGCACACCATTGAGCACATTGCCTCGGTTTGGACCACTCGTTATCCTTCGTAATTGTGTCCACACGAGATCAAAACGGAACGATTCCTATTTCCAAAAATCTGTGGGCCACTTACAAAGTTTTGGATTCAAAATCTTTCAGAACTTTTTAGTGAGCTTTTAAGTATTTAGACCGAACGGTACGCGATCACTAACCATGACTGTTAGCTCGCGTATCGCAAACGAACCCGAAGTAACAGAATACGCGTAACAACCTTCGTTTAAAGCATAATCGCCGCGCACGTAACAAACCCAGGTTGCGTGCGCGGTTCACAGCTTTGGTCACGCGGCTTCCAGAACTTCGGAATACATACCGAAGTTTTACAAAAGGAGACCCACCATGAAGCAAAAACTATTTACCATTGTCACCATAGTCCTGGGTACGATGTTGGCAACCGCGTCAGCCGCCGCCCAGCAATCCAACGCCGCACACCGCTCCTACCAACAAGCCCGTCGTGTGCTGGATGACGGTATCCAGGCGATGGGCGGACTCGAAGCGCTGCGCTCAATCAAAGACTTTACGCTTAAAGAGAAGGGCAAAATTCACGCTCGCTATCAAAGCGCAAGACCTGAGCCTCCATTCGACGTCGGAACTTCAGAGGAAACTCTCATAGTAGATAATGAAAGGGGACTGTTGTTCAATGAATTAAAGACTACCGGTGGAGGGTTCAACAACTGGGCCAGGACTTTCATTAAAGGGACAGAGGGCCAGAATCTGGACATGTGGTCCAAAACATCCACGCCTATAGTCAACCCATCCCTGAACAACTTCCGCGGTCAAATCCGCCGGCTTCCGCCTTTTGTGTTGCTTGAAGCATTGGACCGCGCGCCGACTTTACGCTGGGTGGGCGAGGATGAAATCGCTGGAAAGAAGCAGCGCGTAATCAGCGTCTTACGTCCCGACAACCAACTGCTCGCTCTTGCTTTTGATGCCCAGACCAATTTGCTAACCAGGTACGATTATCTCTATGCCGATCCGATGGTTGGTGACGCGATGATAGGCCAGGCCTATCCAGCCTATCGCAATGTCGGGAAGTTGAAAGTTCCGACGGGACGAGTTCTGTACAACTCGGGAGGAATCGCTCAGGAGACCGAGTATACGGACGTGCAGATCAATACGCGGCCGGCCGAGAGTTTATTTGAAGCACCGCAGGGTTTTGAAAAGCTTGCGGCGCCACCGGCTACACCACTACCCACAGCCGTAACCAAGTTAGCCGACGACGTTTACTTCCTGCAGGGACTAAACGGAGGAACTCACAACGTCCTCTTCGTTGCTTTCAACGACTATGTGTTGGTGTTCGAAGCTCCGGAACAGACTATCTATGCGAGTAATTCTGTTCAAGCGCTCACAAAGATTAAGGAGACAGTGCCTGGTAAGCCGATCAAGTATCTGGTCCTGAGTCATCACCATTCAGATCACGCCGGCGGGTTTAGAGAGTATGCAGCCGAAGGCGCAACGATTGTCACTACTGCTGCTAACAAGAGTTTTCTCGAGAAAGTAGCGGCCACTGAGTCGTCGATGCTGCCAGGTTCATCGTCGATGCGCGGCCGCTCCGCCGTATTTGAGACAATCCAAAACAAGAAACGTGTCTTTCAGGATGACAAACACGTCGTCGAGTTGTACGACATCGGGCCGAATCCTCATGCCAACGAAATGATTGTGGCTTACTTGCCCAAGGAGAAGATTCTGTTTCAGGGTGATCTGCTAAACCCGGCAGCCAACGGAACCATCGCCATTGCCCAGGACACAACTATCAGTTTCGCCGAGAAGATCCAGCAGCTAGGCCTTAACGTAGAGAAAATCTACGGTGTCCACGGTCGAGCTGCTACGCCGGAAGAGCTGCGCACCTCAATCGAGAAACGCCGCGCCTCAGATCTGAAATAAAGAGGGTCGGGGATGCAAGCGCATAGCCTGCGAAGCAGGCGACTGCGTAAAGCCTGGGGTGGCGCGAGCCTTCCGCTATCAGCGGGTAAGTGAAAACTGAAAACAGAGTGGCGGCGAAATCATTACCCTTTGACGTTATGCACTCAACTACAGAACAGGAAGCGTAGCGACCTGGCCGTCTGGGTAACAAAATTTAAGTCTGTCGCAACGGCCAGGTCGCTACCGCTTCCTGTTCTGTAGTTGAGTGATACTCTCATTGGTTGTGGTCAGTCGCTGCTTGATCACCGACTTGGTCAGAGGTTCCTTCAGTCCGTCGTGGCGCAAGCACAAGCTATAAAGCATGTTCGGACATCAAACCCACTACCAGACGCTCACCATATCCGAACTGGTCAACGCATCCCGCCGAAGGCGAAGCTTCGTGTTATTTCGTGACATTTCGTCGATCGTACTTTTTTTCCCGCGGATCGTGTTTGTCGCTGCAAGCGTAATGTAACCCTTCGCATCAAACTTGCGACTCATACTTTTGGAGGTCATGTAGCGCAGCTTGCCAAAGATAGGACGTTCCGGGCCCCAGGCGCGATCATGTTTTCCAAAACACCAGAGTATGCCCGCGTACGAACTGGGATCGCGGCCGTCAAGTGCATACTTGTTGTTAAGGTGCTCGAGTAGGGCGAAAGCGGATTCGTAGCTGGGCAACCATTCAATCACACGTTTGCCCCATAACATGCGGACATGGTTGTGAATCTCGCCGGTATGGATCAGCTCGCGTTGCGCAGCGTTCCACAACTCATCCCCGGTTTGACCCGCTTCGATCTGTTCGGGTGCATAGACCTCATGCCTTGTGTCTCCGCTGTGCTCTTTCATGGTCTTCAGTGCCCACACCGGCAGCGCAGAAAGAGAATTGTAATTAGCATTGAAGCGTGTGAAGTTAAACGATAACTCACGTCGCACTATCGCTTCTTCGAGGTAGGCCGCCTTTGCCTCCTCCGGGGCCTTGGACTGGTTGACCGCCGCCGCAACCTCCTGAATTGAAATGAAGCCGAAATGCAGATAGGCACTGAGTCGTGAAGTTCCGTCGACACTCGGCTCATTTCTTGTTTCGTGGTACCTCGGCAGAATCGCCCGGACAAAGTGGAGCAAACGCTTGCGCGCGGCCCGCGAGCCACCCTTATAAAGAAGCGATGGCTTTACGGTGTGATCGATGTCGCATTGGCTAATCAACTGTCCAATGTTTTCAGCAGTGACCACAGTCTCTGGACATTCGACGGCCAGTGCCGGCGCTTTGCGCTTGAGTCTTGGGGTTGGTATCGGTGCGAGGTAACCCGGCAGAAGCTTCCTAATCTTCGGTCGAATCGTTCTGGCAGCGTATTCCTCTTTGTGAAAGGCAGACAATGGGATCATTCCATTTGAGTCTACTGCGAAAACCGGAATGTTTAACCTGTCTGCGATGCTTCTGTTGTGTTCGGGAATGATAAAGCAGGGAAAATCGTCCGTTACCAGAAGAGCGGCATTCTTCGCCAGACTCGCCACCGTGTTTTTGTAATCGTCGGGATTGCGCTGTAAATAGAAGATGTACCGTATCCCAAGCCGTGCAAACGTCTCAACTTTCTCCGCCACTCCCTCCAGGATGAAGCTGTGCAGCCGATCATTGGCCCACCTGTAGTCGTACTTCAGTCCCTCGTAAACAACCAGAGGCAGGCTGCGGTCGTTTGCCATTTGGATGGCAAAGTTCAAGGCGTGATTATGAGATGTACGCTTGAACATCTGCATCCAGCATAGAACGTAGCCTGCTTTGCGGTTCTCAGGACAATTATTCAACCGCGTGACTCGTTGATCAGAGACCATGACAAAACTTTCGATGAGACGTTGTTATCAGACCACTAACGGAGTATTGCTCAACTACAGAACAGGAAGCGGTAGCGACCTGGCGCATACAGAACGGGAAGGTAGCGACTTGGCGCATACAGAACAGGAAGGTAGCGACTTGGCGTATCCTTAGAACGGCGCCTCTACTACTTGGTTCATCAGAGGTACATGCCTCATTTCATTCCGCTCAATAGTTTGATTAGAGGAAAGCCGCGGCGCCTCCGTAAGTCGCCGCGGCATTTCCCTCGCCCCCCTTGCTCGCTACTCGTTAGCCTGCTACCGCGTTCGACGGCAGCAACACAGCGTCTATCACGTGGATAACGCCTTCAGTGGCCTCGATATCGGCAGTAGTGACGGTAGCCCCGTCGATCTTGACGCCGTCTAGTGCCTCGATCGAGATCGAATTTGCCTTCATGATTCTCATTCGGATTGTTTAGGGTTGCCGGCTCGACGGGGCAGCAGTCTGCCAACTGACAGCCCCGTAGCGCGGTTACATCATTCGTTTGTTCTTCTTAACCTTCCCAGTCGAGGATTGTGGCATCAACACCGTATCGATAACGTGAATGACTCCGTTCGAAGCGTCGATATCGGTCTGAGTTACGTTGGCTTTGTCCACTCGCACGCCATGTTTCGTGCTCACCTTGAACATTCCGCCCTGTAGTGTCTTGACTGATTTGCCATTGAGTTTCATAACGTCGGTTGCCGCGACCTTGCCAGACACCACGTGATAGAGAAGGATCGCCTTCAACTGTTCCTTGTTCTCCGGCATGAGCAACGAGGCGATCGTACTGGCTGGAAGCTTGGCAAATGCCTCATCGGTTGGCGCAAACACTGTGAAGGGCCCGTCTCCCTTCAAAGCATCGATAAGGCCGGCAGCTTCAAGCGCCTTGGCCAGCGTGGTAAAAGTTCCGGCGGCTACAGCCGTGTCCACGATGTCGGCCGAACGAGCAGTGATTGCGTTGTCTGGAGTTGTGCCCTTTGCGGATGCGGTAATACTTGCTGTCGCTCCCACGACAACGAGTAGAGACACGACGGCCGCGAAATTGGCCGCGTGGTTTAGTGCTGATTTAATCGGTTTCATTAACATTCTCCCCTTGTTTGCGGCTCCCGTGGGAGCCAGGTTTATTTATCTGCAAAACGACGCCCTATCCCCCGAAATGAGTATGAGCGGTTTGAGCGAGTTCAAGATACTGGTTGAGTTCATATTTATCAAGTGATAAACGAAAAATATATTTCGATAAGCGTTATAAGCGAGTTATGGTATGCTGAATTCGGGCGAAGAGCAACCTGACGAAAGATGGTTTGCGGAGAAGAACTAATGGCTGGGAGTGCACTGACAACGAAAGAAGTAGCTAGGCTTTTAAACGTCAGCGAAGCGACAATAAAACGGTGGGCTGACGATGGCCTTATCCAAGCGGAAAAGACGGTAGGAGGTCATCGGCGTTTTGGCCTGGTGGGGATCGCGCGTTTTCAGCGGGACCGGAGCGCCGAGCTACCGCGCCCCAGTGCAGCACCTGGGGTGAGGGAGACGGAGTTCAAAGCACAGGTTTCGATCGGCCTTCTGTTGCGGCATCTTGTGGACGGAGAGGAAGATGAAACGTCAGCCCTGCTGATGAATGCTTATCTGCACGGTCAAAGTCTGGCGTCACTGTTTGATCGAGTGGTCACACCGGCCATGCGTCAGATCGGGGATCTGTGGTATCGCGGAGAACTTACTATCGCCGACGAGCACCTTGCTTCCCAAACAGCAATGGCTGCGCTACAGAAGTTGCGCAGCGTGATCCATGTGGCGCCTCCCAGCGAAAGCAAGGCGATGATTTGCGGAGTCGAGGGAGACCTTCATGAGTTGCCGATCCACCTGTCACATGTATTGCTGGAGGCTGACGGCTGGGAGGTGATCAATCTGGGGCCCAATACACCGTTTTTCGCCCAGGTTGAAGCGCTGGCGAAACATCGTCCGCAACTAGTATGCGTTTCCGCTAAGCTGATGACCGATCCGGATCGCCTCGCGCGCGACTATGTTCAAGTGCATAAGGCAGCGAGAAAATCGCATAGCGCTATCGTCCTGGGCGGCGACGCTCTTGCGAACTTTTTGCTGAGACAGCGCTTTCCGTCAGAGTTTTATGCTGAAGATTTCGAGGAACTGCTTGGATTCGCTCGTTCGTTGGTGGCTCCGGAGGCAGTCGAATAATCCGGCCAACTTTTGTTGCATTTTCTCTCCAAACAGCTGAAAAAAGTAAAAACAGAGTAGCCGCAAAAACTACCCTCTGAGAATGCAGTCAACTACAGAACAGGAAGCGGTAGCGACCTGGTCGTTTCGGTACCACTAACAGAATTTGAGTCTGCGGTAACGGCCAGGTCGCTACCCTCTGAGGTAGGCGGTCAATTACAGAACAGGAAGCCGTAGCGCCCTGGTCGTTTCGGTACCACTAACAGAATTTGCTCTGCGGTAACGGCCAGGTCGCTACCCTCTGAGGTAGGCAGTCAATAACAGAACAGGAAGCGGTGGCGACCTGGCCGTTTCGGTACCACTAACACAATTTGAGTCTGTGGTAACGGCCAGGTCGCTACCCTCTGAGGTAGGCAGTCAATAACAGAACAGGAAGCGGTAGCGACCTGGCCGTTTCGGTACCACTAACACAATTTGAGTCTGTGGTAACGGCCAGGTCGCTACCGCTTCCTGTTCTGAAGTTGAGTGAATACTCTCACTGGTTTTGTAGTCAGTCGCTGTGTTACCCGCGTCTCAGGCTTGGCGGTCTCAATTTGGTTTTCACACAGCCTCGCTGCCAAGGCCTAAGTCGGAGTGAGATGTTTATAGGCCAGGACACAATGAACAAATATTACCCTCTGAGGTAGACGGTCAATAACAGAACAGGAAGCGGTAGCGACCTGGCCGTTTCGGTACCACTAACACAATTTGAGTCTGTGGTAACGGCCAGGTCGCTACCGCTTCCTGTTCTGTAGTTGAGTGGATACTCTCACTGGTTCCATAGAGTCGCTGTGTTACCAGTGTGCCCTGGCAAGCAGCACCAAACACCAATACAATATGAAAAAGTCCACGGAGATTTTCGCCCGTCTGATTCATCCAGGCAGAAACGATCCAGCAACACTGGGACTCATGGTTTGATATTCCTGTGCCGGCGTTGAACGACGTGACTCCCCGCGAAGCTGCGAAAACTTCCGAAGGTCGAGATTTATTGGAGAGCTTACTGCTCTATTACGAAAGGCAGGACGACGGCTCCCCAGACAACCCTCTGAAACCTGACATCCCCGCCCTCCGCCGCGAGCTAGGCCTGAAGTAAGAAGCACCGAAGCTGCTACCGATATCTAGGTCTCACTTCGTGCCGCTTCGTGTCATTTGGTGGATCGTATCGGCTTTGCCTCAAAAGTCATCCGAAGCCAACTCAACTGCGCTGAAGGCGCGGCAGAAGTTAGCCAGGGGCAGGCGCGCAGCGAAGCGTAGCGCGCCGCCCCTGGTCAGGTCTCAGTCGAACCAGCCCTGGAAGGGCGATAGAAAAGCGCGATCAGCGGAGACTGTCTGGGAGAAACTCTTTATCATCGTGGTCATCAGATATGAACATCTGTGGCCCTTTCAGGGCTAAGTAATCTTGCGCATTACGATCCAGGGGTTACGCACTCCGCTTCGCTTCGTGGCTTCACCGCTGGCTAACTTCTGCCGCGCCTTCAGCGCTGGTAGAGCCGTCTAAGTTCTATTTGATCAATGGAGAACCATTTACAAAAAACGATTGGAATCGAATTGAGAAGAGAACGAAGACATTGAACCCCGGTGTGCGCGCTAGCGTCTGGGTTTGCCGAGACAATCCGGCTATTCAACCGGTAGTTGACTGGCGACCAGAGGCTCAAACAAGACGTTAACCAAATCTCACGAGATCCGGCGTCGCGACATGCCCAACTATGTCCTCGAACCATATGCTCGTGCCATACCGGTACCGGCCTTCCGCCGAACAGTACCGCTCGACCCTCTCAATCAGATCGTCTGGCTCATTCGTCAGGTCCCATACAAATACGTGCCGTTGGCGGTTGTCATCAACGGGCTGGGGCACAAACACGTTATGCCGTTCGCGATCGAACACAACGTCCGCACCCAGGAAACTGCCGGCATCGTCCCGCGAAATCGCGCCTATCCTGACGCGCCATATATTCTCAGCAATGCTGGCGGGCGCTGCGAACAGTGGTGTAAAAAATCTGATGTGAAGACGCTCGGAATTTCCGCGTGCGTCGCGTTCGAACCGCACCTCGGCTTCGAAGACTTGTGGCGCCGACAGCACACGTCTCCAACTTGAAAGAGCTACATCGATTGTCTGTCCTGTGGGGCTGCCGCTTTGCGGGTCGAACGTTTCGAGTTTCAGATCCAGACTTTGGGAATTCGTTGAAGAACCAAAATCCGCGAATGGCAAGAGGTCATCGTCACGCTTGTCCCAGTGCACCAGTATCCAGCCGATTACAGGGCGGCGCAGTAATTTGAACAGGAATACATCGTTGAAGAGACCACGGTCATGCCTGGTTTTAACGAGTGGAGTGCCGATGAGACTCTCGACAAGATTTGTGACGGCTTCAATGGGAAGGTTGCCCGTCACAAGTTCCGCGAGTGCTATCTGAATCTGTAGTGCTATGGCGGTGAGATCAGCAGACCCGTCGCCACTCAGAGACTGGTTGAGCACCTGCCAGTCCAGGGCGAGCTTGTCGATGTGTAGCGTCCTCCGGACGTCCGCCCACGCTTGCGTCTCTGAAACTTCAACACCCTTGCCTTCTTTCTCCAGTGTCACCGTGTAGTACTGGCTGCGCCAGTTTACTTCGGACGCGTAGACCCCGAAATGGCTAAACCGCTCGTGCGCCTCTTTAAATACATCCGCCGGCAGCGTCTGCCATAGGTGATCGAACCCATCATCGGGACGTGGGCCATTGTTTCGTTCATCCGGTGGGGGACTTTCATCTGGGGGCGGAGGGCAGGGCCGATCGTCCGCAATTCTGAATTTGCTGGTCGGCGGAAACATCGCATTGTCCGTGGGCAGATACTTCTGAAACCAGTACCACGATTCGCCCTGAACAGTGGTGCCTACGTACAACGTCATGTCTTCACGGAGGCCGAGCATCTCGGGGACTGCCCGCCGGTTTGGTGCTAGCGAGTCCTGGGTCTGTTTGACCTTCCAGGACGCTCCTTCCCCGATTGCAAACTTCGGCATCTTTCTTCGTCGCCACGTTCGATCCCATGTGCCAAAGCTCGCGTTGATCGTGTAGATTTCTGCTTCGCCGGTTTCAAGATCCCAGCCGCTAACGGCTATGACTTGTCGCGACGCAGCTAAACGACTCAGGTGGTTGATGTGGCCAGCGCGGAAAGGGCACCAGAACAGGTTCTTGTCAAACCTGAAAGAGGGGTAGCAAGGCGTTTTAAATAGATACTGGACCACGGATGAAGGCACGACATCGCGAAAACTGCCGAATTCATTGTCGTCCGGGTGCAAGAGACGCCAACGCTCGCTGAGAACTGCCTGCTCGTCGAGCCAAAGAATGCCGAACGCGTTCGGTTGCGGAATCTTGTTCGCGTCGATCTCTTCGTCCTCCAAAAACTGGCACAAGACATAGTAATTAATTGTACCGTCGATGAAGCCACCCTGGTCGTCCACAGGTCCGTTGAAGAACTGGTAAACGCTCCGCTCGATTAGCACTGGGGGAAGGCCCGGGCCATCGAGGCTGTCCATCTCGCCGCCATAGACATCACAATCGTGCTCGTGCCAGTGCTCATGCCCGACGCCGATGTCCAGAACACGATTGATGACATAACTCTTACGCGCCGTACGGCCAATCTGCTTCGGATTGAAACTCCCGAGCATGGGAAGATCGAACTGCCCCAGCAAAGTGTTCTCAAAGATCACTACGTCATGTATCGGTGGGATGCCCACTCCGTCTGGAGGGTCCACGCCGTCGTGAGGAGGTCGCGCGTCGATAAGGTGCCAGACGCGAAGGTTCGCATCAACATTAATGGCCATGGAGTTGTTCAAATCCAGGGTCATCATTTTACGGAAGAGAGGAAATCGCACAGCCGCCGGGTGGTTGCTGTTTTCCCCTTCGAGATGTGCGACTCGGTCGGCGTTGTTGGCTGTCTCCAGACCTTGCTCCGGATCGAGCTTGAAGTAGCAGCTGCGCACCGGCAGGTCGCCGTTGCGAAGGAACATAGGCTCGAGCATCGTAAAGTAAAAGCGCGTTCGACACGCCTCCTTGGCAAAGACGCGACCGCTGTCGGCAACAATCATGTCAAACTTCGGCAATGGTTGCGGGGAGCGTCCGGCGCGGAAGTCGTGATATGAAATTGCGGCGTGACCAGATCCGGGCTCCTTTTCGACGAGTCGCCAATCTTCATCTGGCGACCGTACCTCGACCGAACCATCATCCCTGAGTCGGAAAAGGTACCGCCGGCCGCTGTCCCGAAAATCGAAGGCCGAAGACACGCTAGCGACGCTCATTGAGGTTGCTTCAGGTCTATAGGTCGATGGCGCAAGTGTGTCATCGTGTGATTCGAGGATCCGTTGTCCCGGGATAAGAGTCTCTAACCCGCTGACGACTGCTGCTTCGGCCACGCACGCGATGAACGTGACGGTTTCCCACGCGACGCATACGATGTTCGCGACCCAGGTCCACGCGACACACACCATATTTCGGACCCAGGTCCAGCCGTGACAGACCCAAACCAGCGTATCGCAGAAAAACTTGCATGGCTGCCAGTCGCAGCACTCCTCTGCCCAATCATCACATTCGTTGTGACCCTGGTCTTCTTCTTGGGCACACGTTTGGTGGCCCTCATCGCGCTCTTCTACACATCGCTCTTCCTCCACGACTTGGCGATTCCTGCAATCGCCCACTCGAAGGTTGAAGTTGTTCCAGAAGCTGGCCATAGACACCTGTAGCGAATTGCAGCAGCGAAGACGCGGTAGTCGTCGCCTCGGACTGCTGTCAGAAAAAGCGTGAAATAAGCCAAACCAAGCCGAGTGCGAGAACTGATAACACGATCAGTCCGAAGATCACTCAACGCGGGCAACGACGACGTGGGGACCTGGAACCCATCGCGGCAACCTCCATCATCACGAACTTGTCTTTTGCATTTAAGAGTTCAAGCATCAGAAATTAGCAGGTCAGGAAGGGTGGTTTTCCCCCGCTCAAGATTCAAAGCCACTCCCACACCGAATTGCCACTCAACCTTCAAATTGCAGTCAGGAACGTGGACGTCCCCGCTTCAAGATCCAAAATCGATAACCTTTGAATTGACAATTCAAACCGAGCAAATTTGGAGGTAAGAATCCATGAGGGATTAGCGGTAAAAAAACAGGTAACTCTCCAATGTGCTTAGGGTGAATGGCGACACCAGGAGTATAGTCTCCAGCACAGGATCACTCCTATCACTTCCGCGCTTGTTTCGGAATCTTCCGAGCTAGCCTCCAGATGATGTTCCCATCCAGTCTGGAGGACACAATGAACAAGAAAGAGAACACGAAACTCGTGCAACGAGTCTACGAGAATTTCAAGAATGGAGACATTAAAGCTCTACTCAACCTGCTTTCAGATAACATCGAATGGCACTTACCGGAAATGGAGAATGTGCCATTTGCCGGCAAACGTCGAGGTCATGAACAGATGGGGCAGTTCTTTGCATCGCTAGTTGATACTCAAGAAGTGCAGCATTTTGATCCAAGAGAGTTTATCGCTCAAGGTGATAAGGTCGTGGCTCTGGGCCATTATGGCTGGCGTGTTAAATCTACTGGTAGGGAGTTCGGAGGTGACTTTGCGCATGTGTTCACAGTAAGCGATGGAAAAGTCATAAGGTTCCACGAATACATGGATACCGCTGCCGCCGCCGCTGCCCATAAAGAAGTCCTCAGCGCCAGAGCTGCTCATTGAACCGGACGGGGATTTTAGCGAGCCCCCATCGCCAGCTTGTGTAAACCGCGCCACCATTGCCTTCCGCGCCATTGGTTGAAGGCGCGACAAGTGATATAAGCCGTGGAAACCCCCGACTTCCAACAACGTCCTACGACCGATAAGGAGATACACATGAAACGAATCGTTGTCATTGCCGTGCTAATAACCGCCGCATCGTCCCTCGCGTTGAGTCAGACGGTGGTCAAGAAGCCGGATCAGAGCAAACCAATAGGCGAGAAAGTAGCCGAGAAAGTAGCCGCAACTCCAAGCGCTGAACAAGCAGTAAGGCTGCTTTTTGATGAGTTGGTAGTGGCCTATGCGAAAAATGACGCAGCCGCACCTGCCCGCATCCTTGCCGAGGATTTCATTTTTACAAACCCTTTCGGCGAAGTAATGACCAAGGCGCAGCGGATAGGCGAAATCAAACCTGGTGGAATTCAGTTTGATTCCTACACCGTTGACGACGTTAAGGTACGAGTTTACGGCGACACCGCTGTGGTGACGAACCAGGCAACGTTGTCAGGTAAACGCGGAGATCAAGTTCTGTCCGGACAGCACCGAGCCACGTCAGTGTTTGTGAAGAAAGACGGGAACTGGCAATTGGTTGCTGCGCAATCAACCCGTATTCCAGAGATGATTCCAGCGAAGACTCCAGAGACGATGCCAGCGAAGACTCCCGAGAAGGCTCCAGAGACGATGCCAGCGAAGACTCCAGCGAAGGCTCCAGAGACGATGCCAGCGAAGACTCCGGAGAAGACTCCAGAGAAGCCAATGAATTAAGCCGCATTTTTCCGTTCGCCGGGCCAAGAGGCTGATCAGATTCGCATTCGAATCCAATCGGCTAACTCCTCTCCGTCAAGAATCGTGATTGCATCAGCAATCCGTTAATTGGTGGATACGTACTTCTCAACGCGACAACCCACCGCTACCGACACTGTGTGAAAACTCGGAAATCCCACCCACGGTAGAAGCTGTGAAAAATAAAGATCGCTCCTGGATCCTAAGCAACATTCGGAAATTTGCACCTTGGGAATTTCTGTCTCTTGAGCGGTATCCCCTATCGATTTCAGTTTTTTCACAGCTTCGGCAGTGGGTGGTATTTTAGAGTTTTTACACAGTCCCTACAAAGCGGGTGGGCCCAGGGTTGCGAATCACTCATGCCGCAGTCTCATGAGGTTACTACACTGCGCGTTAAGCGGGTGGGTGTAGCTTTTGCAACAAGACGGTTGACGACAGTAGTGTCGAGCGATTGCAAATCTCCATTCGCTCTGGCAGCCGGAACTAAACGCTAATAGAATCATGGAAACCGAGAAGACGGAGATGTTCCCTTGTCATGATTCAAACAGGCAGAAACGATCCTTGCCCATGCGGCAGCGGAAAGAAATATAAGAAGTGTTGTCTTCCTTCCGTGGAGGGAAACGAATTCGAATACCGCCGCCAGCGCCAGGTCGAGTCCGGCCTCATCCCTCGTCTATTGGATTACGCTCTTGAAACTCGTGGTCCACTTTCCACCTAGAGGCTTGGTTAGAATTCAACGACGGCGAACCGTTTCAAGAGTTTGATCCTACATCCCCGATGAACCAGGTCTTCATGCCGTGGTACATCTTCAATTGGATTCATGAGTTTAAAGGGAAGGGAAGGCGGTTCGTCGAAACAACTATTGCCGAGTCGTTTCTGAAGAAATACAAACAGACTCTCACACCTGACGAAAAGAAGATTCTCCTCAGCGCTATTCGCTGCCCATACAGCCTATGTGAAGTTGTCGAGGTCAAGCCGGGAGTTGGAATGAAGCTCGTCGACATGTTCAGACGGAATGAATATGAAGTGGTTGAGCGCATGGCGTCAGAATCTCTCAAGCGTGGCGAGATTATTTACTGCGCCACCACCCAAATTGGGAAAATCAAGTCGAACGTAAGCTGTAGTCCCTTCGCGCTGCGGCCTATAGCGAAGCGCGACGTACTGAATTTGCGAAAACAGTTCGCCGCGGCGGTTGGCGACGAGACACTAACCGACGTACACCTTCAGGAATTCGAGACTGACATCCGTAATCTTTATCTTAACCTGCTCGAGGAGATGTTTGCGCCACCGCAAATGGTAAACACCGACCAGGAACCAATGTTGCCGCAAAAGCTGTATTTCGATCTGGAGTCAGTGGACGAGGCTTTTCATGCGCTAAAAGATCTGGCAGAACACGCTGAACCTTATGACCTGCTGGAAGATGCGATGACTGAAGACGGTCGCGTTGTAACTGCTGAGATTGCGTGGACCAGCGGAAAGTCTGAAGCCACAAAACGACTCGGTGGTCCCGTATTGCTCGGGATGTTGAGGCTTAAAGACCGTGGGCTTATCGTCGAGGTAAATTCGACAGAACGGGCGGATTTGATCCGGCGTCTAATCGAAGAGCGACTGGGCGATCACGTTACTTACAAGACGACTTTGATTGAGCCTTTGGAGTCGACGATTGCGGAGGCTTGGAAGCAAGATCCTGCCGACGGAAAAAACCGCTCGTCGCGTTTACGCTCGTCGCGTGCCCGGGCGGCAACAGCTCGCGGAGGAATCGATGCCGGCGACGATTCTCCATATCCGCCTGATCACCACTCGCTTCGGCTTCAGCTTTCGCCTAAGACCTCGAGGACTCGCCGGAGGTGGATGCGTTGATGAAAGAGATCGCTCAGCAACACTGGAACTCATGGTTTGACATTCCTGTGCCGGCGTTGAACGACGTAACCCCTCGCGAAGCTGCGAAAACTTCCGAAGGGGCGAGATCTTTTGGAAAGCTTGCTTCTCTACTACCAGCACGAAGAAGATAATTCCCCAGACAACTCTTTTAAACCCGACATCCCCGCCCTCCGCCGCGAGCTAGGTTTGAAGTAAGAGCCGCGCTCAAAACCTGCACTCGAAATCTAACGGCATCAACTTCGTGTCGCTTCGTGTAGTTTTGTGGATCGTATTCTCCCGTTTAGCTTCACCTGAGCTCATCAACGGCGCTACAATACCGGCGGTCAGAGCGAATACGAATCTGCCATGAACATCAAAGACCTGGTTGAAGTTGACCCTGAAAAGATGAGCGGGACGCCTGTCTTCACCGGCACGCGCGTGCCGATCAGTCACTTGTTTGACTACCTTCAGGCGGGAGACGGCCTCAACGTCTTTCTCGCCGACTTTCCGTCAGTAACTCGCGAGCAAGCATCCGGCGTGCTTGAGCTAATGCGAGAACGTCTCCTCACAGACTATGAAACTGCTGCTTGACGAATGCACTCCTCAGCGACTCAAGGCTGACTTCACCGGCCACGAGGTCTTTACCGTTGTATGATGTTGGTTTAAGAGGTGTGAAGAACGGGCGAGCTGTTACGCGCCGTCGCCGGGAACTTTGAAGTAATGATTACCGTCGATCGGAAGATGTCTTTTCAGCAAAACCTCTCGGGCCTCGACCTCTCGCTTATTATTCTCGTTGCCAGACCTTGCAGATATCCACAGCTGAAGTTGTTAGTTCCCCAGGTACTTGAAGCGTTGACGAATATCAAGCCCGGACAAGTGATCGAAATAGCATGCGACTAGATCTCCTTTACATCATAGACTTCGTACTACCGCGCGGTAGAAGTTGTGAAAAAATTGAACCATTCAAAATCATAAATGTGCAGGTTGGGAAGGGCGGTTTACCCCCGCTCATGATTGGTAGACATTCAACAATGAGTTAACAATTCAAGGATGAGGGCGGCGAATCACGAGCGGGGGTAAACCGCCCTTCCCAACCTGCAAATTTATGAATGTTGAATGATCTCCTTGACTCATCTTTTTTTCACAGCTTCGGTAGCTACGTGCGTTTCAAGTAACGCTATAGAGTTATTCGGTAACTTGTCGACGTTCGTGTCGCTTCGTGTGGTTTCGTGGATCGTGTTTTTTCAAGCGTGCCCGACTCACCCCTGGGAACAACTGCTCCACCTCAAAATTCCTTCCGCGGAACTAGCCCAATGTAAGAGAGTGAAAGACTACTTCCCAGTTCTGTGGCTGTAAGCTGTGTAAGCCAACTTTTTGCGGCTCATTTTGTCTTCGCGGCGATCCTTCAGTGACTTTGCAGCCTCTTCCAACGAGGCACACTCCTCCATCACCGCCGGGGTCGAGTCAAAGCTTGCACACGCTGCGAGAGTCGAGCTCCTGGCTCTACGCAAGAGAAGCTCGCTCCCGGAGTAGTCTCCCTGATCCATAAGCTTTATCGCCTCGTTCCGCGCGCGTGCGTTCATCAAGAACTGCACAGCCTTTACCACTTCATGATTCGTGGGGCTGTCTTCCACCTGGGAGCCAGAGGCGAACTCAACCGTGTGCGTTTCCTGCAACACTTCAGCGCTGCTCGCACCCTGCGGCGTGAACTCAAGCCGCAAATCGAGCAAACTCATCTGCGTGCCAACTTCCTCTTCCCCAACCTTTAACTGCACAACTATCTCAAGTGGCGAACCAGCCTGCAGGTTTGGAAGACGATAGCGGCCCGTCGCCGTCGACTCGAAGTCATTGAGCGCGTCAACAATCCGCACCCCGTCTGCCGGAATGAAGGAGAGCGAAACTGTGTGGGCAAACAGTGCGATCAGACCCTCGAGCTCGATCTGAAAAATGTGTTGCATGTCTCCAGGCTCAACCACATGCCAGGCATTGCCACCGCCCGATTGGGCCATCGGCAGCAGCAAGTCTTCGTTGAAGTCGGCACCGATGCCAATAGTCGATGTACTAACTCCTCGCTGAAACAGACCCATGGCCTGCGTGACAATCTCGTCCGTACTGGTGATGCCAACATTTGCGAGACCGTCAGTGATGAGGACAACCCGATTAATGCCCTGAGCGATCATCCTTTCGCTAACGGTCAAGCCGCCGCGCACCCATGCTTCGTGTAATGCAGTAGAACCCCGAGCGGCAACTCGGGAAATGAGGTCTTTCATCGCCTGCTTATTCGTGACTGGCTCACTCGGAAATAACACATCAATATGATCGTCAAACGTGACCACGCTAAGCCGATCTGTCGCCAGCATTTGGTCGACGCAAAACATCGCTGCTTCACGTGCGCGGAGCATCTTCTCGCCTTCCATCGAGCCGGAACGATCTAAGACCAGACTAAGATTCAGATCGGGACGACTTAAATTGTTGAAGTTCGGTGCTGGGGGCGTAATGCGAATCAGCACATCTACAGTCTGTTCTCGCCTTGCTTCCAGTTTGGCACGCGTCGTAAATAATTCCACGCTCGGTCGTTGCTGCGTCATGTTCGTCATCTCCTTCTCTAATTACCTCTGGTCGAACCCATCGATCGAGGAATCCTCTCGCACCCAGTGAGTACCCATTCTTTTCGTGTTACTTCGTGTGAGTTCGTGGATCGTATTGTCTGTACTGGTAGCGGCCTGATCCTCACCATCACTTTCCTTTGTATCTGCGTAATCTGTGGATAACTCTTTCCACCAGACCTTTGGTCCTGGCGCTCGTGGCTGGCGGTACGTAGTCAGAGCGAATGTGCAACTCCAGCCCTGGTTCAATTTCCAATCTCTGCCACGACGGCCTCGGATCGGCCTCTTGCGCCGGCGCAGCAACATCACCGGGAGGGGAGATCTTGAGTCTGGGCGTTCCGGTTGCAGCACTTGCCCTCAAAGGCTGAGGCATCGATGGGGCCAGCAACGACTCAAGATACTGCTTGGCATCGCTCTCTCTACCTTTTTTCCCGGAAGCACCTCCGATACCCGCGAGATTTTCGAGTTCTTGCTCGCTTTTTCCCGCCACCAACTCCCGGATCTTGCGAATCGGCAGGTGCTCAGCTTGCAACTTCTTGACTACGATAAGTTGCAACAGGTTCAGGTAGCCAAACACTGAGGCCGTTCCCTGTCTGTCCTCCGGCGTCTGAATCAACCCCTCGGCCAGGTAATAGCGAATCGTCCGTTCATCAGGAAGGCTTGTCACCGTGCCGCGCTCCTGCTCGAGATTCAGTTCCGATAGTATTCTCTCTGCAGCCTGCGCAAACTCCGGCAACCCGATGTACTTGCGTCCTCTCTCTTTTTCCGCCGGATGTCTCACAGGAAAAGCATAGTACCTCTTGACAGTAGTTACTGTCAACAGTAAATACAGTGCCAAAGCGAGACTAGACGAGACATACCCGGTGTTTTTAGCCTCACTCCGTAGGAGTGAGATGTTTATAGTTCAGGAGACATCGAAACTCTCCGCCGTTTGGACGTTCCTCCACTCCGTTAGGAGTGACATGTTTATAGTTCAGAAGACATCGAAACTCTCCGCCGTTTTGACGTTCCTCACTCCGTTAGGAGTGACATGTTCATAGCCGGCAAAACACGAGGATACCGCGCCATTCAAAGTTTCATCACTCCATACGAGTGAGATGTTTATAGTTCAGAAGACATCGAAACTCTCCGCCGTTTGGACGTTCCTCACTCCGTAGGAGCGAGATGTTTATAGTTCAGGAGACATCAAAAACTCTCCGCCGTTTGGACGTTCCTCACTCCGTAGGAGTGAGATGTTTATAGTTCAGAAGACATCGAAAACTCTCCGCCGTTTGGACGTTCCTCACTCCGTTAGGAGTGAGATGTTTATAGTTCAGAAGACATCGAAACTCTCCGCCGTTGGGACGTTCCTCACTCCGTTAGGAGTGACATGTTTATAGTTCAGAAGACATCGAACTCTCCGCCGTTTGGACGTTCCTCACTCCGGAGGAGTGAGATGTTTATAATTCAGGAGACATCAAAAACTCTCCGCCGTTTGGACGCTCCTCACTCCGTTAGGAGTGACATGTTCATAGCCGGCAAAACACGAGGATACCGCGCATTCAAAGTTTCCTCACTCCATACGAGTGAGATGTTTCGCCAGTCAGAACACGATAATCCCACGCCATTCGGGCCGAACAGCCTGGGACATCATGTGCCCGCGAACTATAAACATGACACTCCTACGGAGTGGGGAACGCGCGACTGGCGGAAGGATTTCAATGTGCCCTGAACTATAAACATGTCACTCCTAGCGGAGTGAGGAACGCGCGACTGGCGGAAGGATTTCAATGTGCCCTGAACTATAAACATGACACTCCTACGGAGTGGGGAACGAGGCGTAGGGTTTCAATTATGGCCCTGAACTATAAACATGACACTCCTAC
>JBHENP010000040.1:0-294 GCA_046261995.1 Pyrinomonadaceae bacterium | reverse complement strand
TGATCCTCGTCGTGGCCGCGTCTGCGGTCGCGCAAACCAAGGTCGAGGATTTTGATAAGTACGCCGAAGCGGCACGCCAGGAATGGAAAGTGCCGGGAATGGCGATCACTGTCGTGCAGGACGGCAAGGTGATCCTGGCAAAGGGCTACGGTGTGCGCGAGCTGGGCAAGGCTACGCCGGTTGATGCCGATACGGCGTTTGGAGCGATGTCCACGACCAAGGCGATGACCGCTGTCACGATGGGAATGCTCGTCGACGAAGGCAAGGTCTCGTGGGACGACAAGGTGATCAAGC
>JBHENP010000039.1:43949-44371 GCA_046261995.1 Pyrinomonadaceae bacterium | reverse complement strand
GCATCTGCTTCTGCCGGTGAACCCGTTCAGGAGCATGCGGATCCGTCTGACGACGATATTCCGTTTTAGATAAACAGGAATCGGTAAGAGCAAACTTGATTGCGACGGTTAAGCTGTACCCCACCTACCAAACTGCCGCAGTTTAGCGTAGCGTTTTGCCAACCTGACTTCCTGGCTGCAACTAACGGCTTCTGCAAGTCGCTCGCTCAATGCTGAATCGAGAAAGCGCGCGGCTTGATCGTAATCCGTGTGAGCTCCCCCGGGCGGTTCACTAATGATCTGGTCAACGATCTTCTCCTGAAGAAGATTTTGCGCGGTGAGCCGGAGACCAGCGGCCGCGCGATCTGCCTGGCTGGAATCTTTCCATAGAATCGCAGCGCATCCTTCCGGAGAAATGACTGAATAAACGGCGTTCTCCAGCA
>JBHENP010000039.1:0-43939 GCA_046261995.1 Pyrinomonadaceae bacterium | reverse complement strand
GTCAGAATCGGACGTCGAAACTTCTCGGCGAGCTTCATCGCCCTCAAGGCCTTGCGGTAACCCTCCGGCTTTGGCATTCCAAAGTTGCGATAACTGCGTTGCTTTGTGTCGCGACCTTTTTGGTGACCTATAACCACGACGGGCAGACCGTGAAAACGTGCCATACCACAGATTATCGCCGGGTCGTCGGCGAATCTCCGATCCCCATGGAGCTCTACAAACTCCTCGAACAGCCGCTCGATAAAATCCATGGTGTAGGGACGATCCGGATGCCGAGCTAACTGCACCCGTTCAAATGCAGTCTTCTCCTCAGGCACGGCTTCGGCGCCCTTCTCCGTTGGAAGCGTTTTATTTGATTTCGCCATGGGAAGCTTCTGCCATTATCAGACGCGTTTTGCGCTTTCTGCAACCGTCTCTATCCTGACAGCACATCCTAGTACTTTCAGGGCAGACTCCAGCCTGGATGAGCAAGTAACCCGAAGCGCAGAATTGACCTTAACCCTGACCACGGTATTGGCATCAATTACTGTCTCAAGAAGTACATCGCAACTGCCAGGGTGCGTGTTTATCAAATGGAGAATCGAATCGAACAACCCCTCTTGATCTTCGGTTGCCGGCACTTGGAAAACAACCACCTCCCGATTCTTGAGAATGTCGTCGAGACTCTGCACCTGATCGGCAATCACGGTCGGAGGATTGTCCTCGCTGAGTTCCAGACGACCCGTCACCAACACCGGCGATTCGTTCTGTAGCATCGCAGAGTATTTCCGGTAAGTTTCCGGCCAGAGAACACACTTGGTTCCTCCCGCTTCGTCCTCAAGCCGAAGCAGTGCGAACCGGTCGCCTTTTTTGGTCGTGCGTGGTTGCAAGTCGTTTATGATCCCGCCAATACAGATCCGAACGCCACTTACAAGCGCCCCGACTTCGACGGACCTTACGGCCTTAAGGCTCTGCAGAAGCCCAACGTAATCTCCCAACGGGTGTCCGGTGATATAAAAGCCCAGGGCCGCTTTTTCATTGGCAAGCAACTCAGTATGGGTCCATGGTTTGGGACTGCAGGGCAATTCTTCAGCTGGCCCAGCGTCATTTGCGACAACGGCGAACAATCCATTCTGACCTTGGAGGCGCTCACGTTTAGCTCGCAGTGAGCGTGCCAGCGCGGGATCGATGCAGGCGTGAAGCGCCGCTCGCCATTCGCGCAGATCGCGCACGTCAGGTTTGAGTGAATCAAATGCCCCGGCGCGTACCAGGCTCTCGAGCGCTCTCTTGTTGATCGCGCCCTGTTCGATGCGTTCAGCGAAATCAAAGAACGATTTAAAAGGACCCGTCTTACGAGCCTCAATAATCGCTTTAACAGTAGATTGTCCTAATCCCTTGATGGCAGCCAAACCGAACCTTATCGCGCCCGTGAGCGGCGTGAAGCCCGAATAACTCTCGTTGACGTCCGGCGGTAATAGCTGGATGCCTTGCGCCCGCAGTTCCTTTGAGTACTTGAAAACCTTAGCGGCATCCTGGGCTTCGCTGGAAAGCACTGCTGCGTAAAAGTGTTCCGGGAAGTGGGCCTTAAGATAGGCGGTTTGAAATGCGAGAAAAGCGTAAGCAACGGCATGGGCCCTGGGAAAGCCGTAGTCGGAAAACTTTTGCATCAGGGAGAAAATCTTTTCCGCTTTTTCCTTCTTGATTCCTCGCTCTACGGCGCCGTTGATGAACTTCTGCTCGTGCAGGGCCATTTCCTCCCGCTTCTTCTTGCCCATGGCCCGGCGCATTAGATCGGCTTCGCTTAAGGTGTAGCCGGCCAGCTTCTGGGCGAGCTGCATGATCTGTTCCTGATAGACGAGCACACCGAATGTGTTACTTAAGATCTCCTTCATCTCCGGAACCAAATACCGTACGGTCTTCAGTCCCCGGTGCCGCTGGATAAACTCCTCGACCATTCCTCCATCCAGAGGTCCCGGCCGGTAAAGCGCATTCAGGGCGGAGAGATCCTCTACGTTTTTCGGCTTAAGCTTCCGGCAAATCTCCTGCATGCCCGAAGATTCAAACTGAAACACCGCGTCAGTACGCCCTTCCGCGAAAACCGCCATTGTTCTTTCATCGTTAAGCGCTAAATCCTCCCAGTTAATCACTTGGCCAAGCAATTGCTTAACCGTGATTAAGCAATCATTTATAACGGTAAGCGCGGTAAGCGCTAAGAAGTCCATCTTAAGCATGCCCGTCTTTTCCAAGTCGGACATAACGTACTGAGTAGTGAGTTCATCCTTCCCGGAAACCGCAATCGGAATAAGTTCTTGAAGGGGCAAAGGGGAGATAACTACCCCCGCTGCGTGCACTGAAGAGTGTCGAGCACAGCCCTCAAGTCGCTGAGCAATCTCCATCAGATCTTTCACCTGCGGGTTAGTTTCAACCTGCTTTCTCAGTTCCGGAACCTGTTCGAGCGCCTGCGCGAGGCTCACATTTCTCCCTCTAACAGGTGGCGGGATGAGCTTGGCAATTCGATCGACCTCAGCGTAAGGCATGTCGAGAGCCCTTCCGACATCCTTAATCGCAGCCCGTGAGGCAAGTGTTCCGAAGGTAATGATCTGGCAAACGGACTCGCGGCCGTAGAGATCGGCAACGTGATTAATGACCTCTCCCCGCCCCCGGACACAGAAGTCAATGTCAATGTCGGGCATGGATACGCGGCCTGGGTTCAAGAAACGCTCGAAGATAAGGTTGTACTTGAGGGGATCGATATCAGTGATCTCCAGGCAGTAGGCGACTAGAGAACCGGCGGCCGAGCCCCGGCCCGGGCCAACGGGTATGGAGTGTTCCCGGGCGTATTGAACGAAGTCCCAGACCACCAGGAAATATCCCGCGAAGCCCATCTGCTTAATCATGGCCATCTCGCTGGAAAGGCGGGTCTGATAATCCGAAAGGGGATGCTCCAATTCGTTCCGAGATATCTGTCGATCCCATACCGTCTGTCGACGGCGTTCGAAGCCCTTCCTGATTACCTTCTCGAAGTATTCATCGATGGACAGGCCGGCGTCGGAAGCGGGAATCGGATAATTGGGTAGATAGTTGATGTTCTCCGGTAAGCGAAGGTCACATCTCTCCGCGATTTCCACGGTGCGGGTTAAAGCATCGGGTAATTCGTCACCAAAGATCCGCCACATCTCTTCCGGGGAGCGAACATAAAAGTTAGGGCTGGGATAGCGTAAGCGATTAGTCTCCTGAACAGTCTTGCCGGATCCGATGCACAACAGGATATCGTGGGCTCTAGCGTCTTCGGGCCTGAGGTAGTGCGCATCGTTAGTGGCAACAAGCGGAACGCCGGTGCGCTTCGAGAGTTCAACCAGAGGCTTTCGGATGCGGTCCTGAGCCTCCAGTCCATGTTCCTGAATTTCAAGGAAATAGTTACCCTTCCCTAATATCTCTTCAAATTCGATTGCGGCGGCGGCGGCTTCATCAAATCTCTCGCGGGCCAGCATTGCCGAAGGCACTCCTGACATACAAGCCGAAAGCGCGATCAATCCCTTCCCATGTTCAGCCAGCAGTTCTTTATCGATACGCGGCTTGTAATAGAAGCCTTCTGTGTAAGCCTTTGAAGTAAGCCGGACAAGGTTCTGGTAACCCTCCAGATTCTTCGCTAAAAGTATCAAGTGAAAATTCGCCTTCTCGCCTGGGGCACCCGCGGAACGATCGGTGCGACTGCCTCGGGTGATGTAAGTCTCGCAGCCGATGATTGGCTTCACCCCCTGCCCTTTCATGGCGTTGTAAAAGGAGATGGCGCCAAACATGTTTCCATGGTCGGTCATGGCACACGCTGACATACCAAGTTCTTCAGTTCGTTTTGCAAGCGGCTTGATCTGTATCGCGCCGTCCAGAAGGCTGTAGTCAGTATGCAGATGTAGGTGAACGAATCTTTGATCCGGCATGATAAGAAGACTAGATTTTGGGCTGTTGCCCTGCTCCAGCAGGAATGAACGACGAATTTAATTTAACTGCGTCACTATATCATGTCACTCCCACTCAATCGTGCTTGGTGGCTTAGAACTAATGTCGTAAACAACGCGATTGATTCCGCGGATTTCCGATATCAACCTCGATGAGACCCTTGCCAGCACCTCGTGTGGCAGTCTCGCCCAGTCAGCCGTCATTCCATCGACGCTCGTGACTGCCCGGATCGCAACCACTCGTTCATAAGTGCGCTCATCGCCCATGACTCCCACCGTGGAAATCGGAAGCAGCACCGGGAAGGCCTGCCAGACTGAGTGATAGAGCTCCGCAAGACGCAACTCTTCGTCAAGGATTCTGTCAGCCGCCTGGAGCAGCTTAATTCGCTCTTCGGTGACCTCTCCTATGATCCGGACTGCCAGACCAGGCCCAGGAAATGGATGGCGCGAAAGTATCTCTTCGGGGACGCCCAGTTCCCTGCCAATTAAGCGCACTTCATCCTTGAACAGTTCTCGCAGCGGTTCAATCAGACGTAACTGCATCTTCGCAGGCAAACCACCTACATTGTGATGGCTCTTAATGACGGCTGATGGTCCCCGCACGGAAACGGATTCGATCACGTCAGGATAGAGAGTTCCCTGTACCAGGTAGGAAACTTCGCCCAGCCTTTCTGCTTCACGCTCAAAGACATCGATGAAAATTTTGCCAATCCGTTTACGCTTTTCCTCCGGGTCGGTTACTCCTCTGAGCGCATCCAGAAAAAGCTGCCCGGCCCGCACCCCGGTAATATTCAAGTTCATTGACTGTTTCAGCAGCGTCAGGGTTGATTCAAACTCTCCTTCGCGCAAAAGACCATTGTCGACGAAAATGCACGTCTGCCGTTCTCCTATTGCGCGATGAACAAGAGCCGACGCAACGGTGGAATCGACCCCGCCTGAGAGACCTGAAACTACGTTTCCGACCTCGCCAAGCTGCTCGCGAATACGAGTAGTTTGATCTTCGATCACGGCGGCGGGCGACCAATCTCCGCGACACTCGCAAACCGAGAAGAGAAAGTTGCGTAACACTTGTGCGCCTAGTGGCGTATGAGCTACTTCCGGATGAAACTGCACACCGAATATTCCGCGGCCTGCATCCTCAATGGCATTCAGCGCCCCGTCTGTGACCGCAGTAACTTGAAATCCCGGCGGCACACTGGTGACCTGGTCCCCGTGGCTCATCCACACATCCATTTCGCCGGGAAGCCCGTTGAACAACCGACTGTTGGGGTCCGTTACTTTGAGCCGAGCATAGCCAAACTCCCGGCTGGGCGAAGACCTGACTTCGCCGCCCATTTCAAAAGCCAGAACTTGCAGTCCGTAACAGATTCCGAGTACCGGGCAATCCACGGTTTCCACGAGACTTGCCGGCGGCTTCGGTGCCCCTTCCTGGTAAACCGAAGCCGGACTACCCGAGAGAATCATCCCTCGCGGACGCTGTGCAGCGATCTTGTCGGCTGGAGTATTGAACGGCAGAATTTCGCAGTAGACCCCGGCCTCGCGAACGCGCCGGGCTATGAGTTGCGTATATTGAGATCCAAAGTCGAGAATGATGACGGTTTCGTGATGATTGGTGCTGGTCAAGAAAGATAACCTCTGACGGTTTTAATGCGTCTAAGTTAATAGATTGCTATGAGAAGTCGTGGATTATACTTTTGCATCAGAAGAACTCAAAACCTCGGGGTTGCTATTTGTCGTATAGCAGTTAAAGTAGATTGAAGACATGCCGATATTGACTTTGACAAAGGGAATCGTTCTCTTTCTCCTCATTGCTTTCTGCTCAGCGTTAGCTGTGGACGCGGGTCACACCCGTGGCCGAACGCAGTTAGCCCTTTCTCAGCCATTAACAATTAGGTGGCGTTACGATTCAAATCTAACGCTAAATCTCACTCCGGCATTTGATCAGGAACGTATCTACCTTCCTCTTGCAGGAGGAACGATCGTCTCGCTGAGAGCGCAGGACGGTCAACTCAACTGGCGTTCCGAAATAGGTGGGGACCTTTCAGCATCGCCGGTGGCCGATGTCGGCGGGGTATATGTGGCCTCGGAAACAGGACCAGAAGGCGGGAGCTCAGAGGCCGGAGTTCGGCGCGCTACCGGGACACTTCGCTTACTTGGTCGCGAGGGAGGTGTCACGCAATGGATGCGGACGCTGGCGATGCCACTGCGCGGCAGCTTGTCGATCAGTGGCAACAAACTGCTTGCCGGCGGAAGCGATGGCGGATTTCACGCTTTTGATAAAAGCAGTGGGGAGATCTTGTGGACTCTGCCATACGGCGGGCGTTTCAATTCCCACCCGGTGGCGGTGAATGGGACCGTCTACGCGGGCAACGATGACGGAAACTTGCTTGCCATCGAAGAAAGCAGCGGGAAGCTGTTGTGGCGATATCGCACTAAAGGATCGGTTCACGGCCCGGTAGCGATTGGGAATGACACTGTCTATTTCGGATCCGGAGATGGATACCTATACGCAGTCAGATCGGTGGATGGCCGCCTGCTCTGGCGAAAACGGACGGGTGCTGGAGTCGAAGCCGTTGCCCTGGTTGACAACGCGCTCCTGGTGGCGTCCCTGGATAACTTTGTCTACCGATTTTCGCTGAATGGCCGGCGCGCGTGGAAACGACAGCTTCCCGGAAGGATTCCCGCGCAGCCGCTAACTGCCGAAGACGGCGCGTTGTTTACTCCGCTTTCGAGTCCTGCGGGAGTTGTGCTGGGGTTGCGAGACGGGCGGCAGGTTAATTCTCTTCCTACGGGTGAGGAGATAACGACGTCTGCTTCGCCTATAGCTGTGGGTGATGCAGTGCTCTTAACAACCGAGCGCGGTTTTCTTGCATTCGCCCAGCCAAAGGAAAGCCCCAAAACGATTACATCTGCTCCGCTTCAATCTTGGTTTCGCTGAGCTCCGGACGCTTCCGGAAAACGCCTATCACGCGGGAAAGCAATCCGTGCAAAATATAGAAAACTACCAGCAGCAGTAGGACGTGGCGGGAGTACAAGAAGATGAGCATTCCCACACCGACAGCGAGGATTATTGCTCGCATGCTGCGGCTGCGAGTGCCAACTGTCTTGAAACTTGAGAAACGAATCGTGCTGACCATAAGCAGGCTGAGCACTCCCACCAGAGTCATGAGCAGCACCGAATAGATTCTCGCCCGCTCTGGTCCATAGTACAGAAGCGGAAGCGGGTTGAAATGGATTATGGCCGCGATCAGTCCGCCGGCGACGGGGATCGGTAGCCCAACAAAGCTCTTCTTATCGACTTTTATTGTGCCCTCGGCGAGAATGCGTGGACGGGACGCCTGAACGTTAAAACGGGCCAAACGAAAGGCGCCACACATCAAGTACATAAAAGATAGAAACCAGGCTAGCTGGTGTAATTCACTTCCCTCTTTCAAACTTGCGCCAAAACCCCAAACATACGCGAGGACCGCAGGGGCCAGACCAAAAGTCACAACGTCAGCAATTGAATCGAGTTGGACGCCGATCTCCGTTGTGGTTCTGGTCATGCGAGCAATCCGGCCGTCGAGCATGTCAAAAAGAACTGCCCAGCCAATTGCCTTCGCTGCGTTATCAAGATAGGTAGAAGCGTGGATGAGGTCCTGCTCTGAGCCGCCGATAAACTGAAATCCTCGAACCGCCGCCATCACAGCATAAAAACCCATCCCGATATTGGCGGCGGTGAAAACGGACGGGATCAGATACACACCCTTCCTTAAACCGCGCCGTTCCGGGTTCTTTACTTGATGTTCAGGATGCAAACCAATCAATCCTATCATTTAAGCCGACCGATGACTGTGGTTCCGCCCTTCACTCGCGTTCCCGGCGTGACTAGAACCTCCACGCCTGCAGGCATTATGACATCGGTGCGGGAGCTGAATTTAATCAAACCAAATCGTTCTCCCAACGCGACCATCTCCCCTTCGTGCTTCCAGCAGATGATGCGCCGCGCCAGAATGCCGGCAATTTGCTTGCACACGATCGTTACCCTGGTTCCCTCAATCGTGAGCGCATTCTGCTCGTTCACCAGGCTGGCCTTCTCGTCAGTGGCCATTAGAAACTTTCCCCTGGTGTACGAGACATCAGTTATCTTGCCGGCAATGGGCGATCTATTAATGTGTACATCCAAAGGTGAGAGGAAAATACTAATTAGAGTTGACGAGTCGTCGCGGCCTGGCGCCAACTGGCTGACTCGGGTGACTCTTCCGTCGGCTGGAGCAACGATGACATTGGGATCGACCGGCGGATCACGCATTGGATCGCGGAAGAAGTAAGCCATGAAAGCCGTCAGCAGCACGAAGGGAATGGCAACATACCAATAACCTACAGCCAACAGGATGAACGACAACAGTGCGGGCGTCAGAACGTACGGAAATCCTTCGCGAGCGATTCTCAAACCTTTATTCGATCCTGCACCACCTTATCAGGCTCAGGCTTGGGGAGCCCCCATCTACCTTTGTGCATTTGATTTGAAGTCCCTGTTAAAAAAAAGGGGACGCGTATCATAAATTCCACGTCCCCTATCATCTCGAACCAGGAGAAGATCGTTCTCCGTGTGGTTTAATGGTCCAGGCTGTTAGTCTTCTGGTATTGCAAGATAATCGAGTACATCTGGTCTTTGATAGCGAGCTTTTTCTTTTTCAGAGTAATCTCTTCCAACTGTTCCTCGTCGCTGGGGTAGGCCAGAGCTGAGAGTTCACTGAGTCGCTGTTCGTATCGAGTGTGTTCTCGAGCTAATTCACGAAACTCAGGATCACGTGTCATCAGCTCTTCCTTTACACTATCCGTCGATGTAGTTTCCATTTGCTTGTAAGTCTCCTTTCAGACGATGAACTTGCAGGATGGGGTGTGGTGGAGTTGGGCGATAACAAGGTTAACCACCATGAATTGGACAAGCACGAAAAAATGGTAGCCCAATTAACCACATGAATCAAGCGTTCTGCTCTAGTTGAGCACTCATAACCAGCGCATCTTCCACCGGGGCCGAGTAGTAGTTTGGACGCCGCCCGACACCCCGGAACCCACACTTCTTATAAAGCGCCTGTGCGAGGGAGTTTCCGGCCCGAACCTCCAGAAACGCCGCTGAGGCCGCGAGCCGCTGTCCTTCCTCAAGGATACGGGTCAACAGCGCGCTTCCAATACCGCGCCGCCGGTATTCGACCCGCACCGCCACATTATTGATGTGTAATTCATTGGCTGCCAGCCGGGCGACGATATACCCGGCAATGTGATCGGTCTTGACCTGTTCCAATGGGCGTGCTATTCGCGCGACCAGCATTAACCCTCGATTGCTGCCTTGTAACTCGGCATAGTAGGCCGCCCACCCCCAACGACTCAGGCCCGAGTGCTCCTCAATTTCTACGACTTCGAGCAGGTCGTGCTCGGTCATGACGGAGATGTGAACCGCGTCCGAGGGGTCGGAATACGCGGGGCTAGCTAAGGACATTTCAACTCTGCATCCGAAGGACGAACATATATCGCACTCAGCGAAAGGGAGTCACTCACCTCGTTGCTTTCATACTTCTGCCGCGCCAAAGCAGCCACATGTTGACTCAAGTTCTCTTGGGCGGCCGCCAATGCCCACCCTTTAGACTCTGTTTCCGTAGGGCCGTTGTCATTGAAGTCGATTCCCTTCTCACGAGCATATGACTCTAGAAGAGCCCGATACGCATCAGCGCCTGGCCCGGCCCATTTAAGGTCTTTAAGCGCACCGTATTTCTCGAGCGTCTTATGAGGCGAAAGATGGGCCGGTTCATCGAGTGCACTTACGCTTCCATCGCGTGAAACGGAAAGCATTTGCACAAATACCTCACCCCTGCCGGCAGGCAGAAGGGCGACTGTGGAGGTTGCTGGTCCCGCCGCGTGTGCGACGGCGTAGAGCGTCGGGATTCCTACGCATGGGCTTCGGAGAGTTGCAGCGAGGGCCTTCATGGTCGCTAAGCCTATTCTCAATCCGGTAAAACTTCCCGGCCCCGAGGCTGTGGCGAAAAGGTTAACGTCCTTCAGCGAGAAGCCTGCTTGATCCAGACATTCATTAATATCTTTCAAGAGGCTATTGGAGTGCGAAACAGCGGGATCTCCAACTCGGGTACTTAGCAATGAATTTCCATGCGTCAGGCAAACGCTGCCACCCGGAGTTGCGGTGTCGACACTTAGAATTACGGGTTGGAGGTGCACTGTCCTCAACTTATCGCACTATGAGCATTAAGGAAGGCTGAGAGAAGCACCGTTGCTTCACTCAGCCTTTTGGTTTTGACAATGCTGTGCATGCAGTTCTTTTTGCTTAAAGCGGCTCTTCGATAGAGAAACTGTCCAACCATAATGATCCAAAGATAGGGCACGGAGACGTAGTGCAGTTCTTGCGTTGGAGACTCAATGTGATCGCATCGGTTTCGGCTTCGGTTTGAAAATTAAAACTCACTATCCGCCAGTCTGTAGATCCTTGTGCCAACGCCGGCGACTCAGCCCGGAACTTTTTCGAGCCTGTTGAATCGGTAACTGTAACGAGTGGCAATCCACCCGTAACAATTTCCTGAGTGCGAGCGGCAAAGTTGACTCGATAACGCGTGGAGGGCTTCACCAGAATCACTTGCGAGAGCAGAGGTGTGTCCGGGTTAGATTCTCCCAAAAACTCAATCAGCAAACTCTTCGTCCCGCTTTGGCGAAGGCTGGAATCCGACACCAGCTTGACGCTTTGAGAACCACGGAACACACGCCACCCAAAACCGAATTCGTCAAAGATCAGAGACCCCTCAAATCCCCCATCGTAAATGGCAGTGGTTCCCTGCTCCCCCGACTCGGGAGGCTTATCCTGACGCCAAATTTGAAACGCTTCCTTGAAAGCATTAGCCGCAATCAGATGCCTTACGAGTTGGCGCCGCGTCTGATGGGAGACCGCGCCGGCCCGAGCGAATTGCTCGACAGCTTCCCTTCCCTTACCCTGCCTGGCCAGAAACTCGGCAAAGGCAATATGCTTCTGGCTGGTTGTAATCTCAGCATAAACTTCGGCGACCTGCTGATCACCCTTTGAGATTCCCCAGGCGAGATCGATTAAGGTTGGAATGTAATCGGGATTGCTCGCGGCCGCATGTCGCAAATCCGCGAACGCTTCGCCCAGGCGTCCCTGCCGTAACAGGAAGTTTCCCCTTTGCCAACGAGGTAGCGCGTAATAGGAAGCGAGGCGAACCGATTCATCGAAAGCGATCGCTGCGCCGGAGGCGTCTTCCAATTCTTCTCTCAGCATTCCGAGTTGCAACCAAAGAGAATTATCGCGCGGCCTTAAACTCAATGCCAGCTCGAGCTCCGCGGCGGCTTTTGGCAGATCCTTCAGCTTGAACAACACCGTGGCTTTGGTTCGATGATTGTCCGCATCTAAGGGCGACAGCGAGGTAGCTCGCTCCGCTGCTTCCAGATCGACGGCAATCGATGCGTATTTTCCCAGTGCCCTGGCAAAGCCCATTCTTGCGGCAACCCAAAAAACCAAAACAATAACTACGGCCACTGTTAGGGAAAGCAGTACTCGTAGGGCGCGCTTCGACAGAAGACGGGAATGGCTGGGCATTTGGATTTGGGTTGGGTTCTGAGCAAAAGAAAACGTGCCCTTCCTTTTGAAAAGGCACGTTCTAAAGATCGTTAAAATTCAGCTCGCTAGAAACTTGAAGGACTTGGATTAGGTTGGAACGCGGGGTCGTCGTCCTTAGCCAGCACAACACCAACTAGAACAACACCTCCGACTGCAGCAAGAATCGCAAAGATAGCTGCATTACTAAGTCCATCACCGACGGCTGTAGCAGTTTGGATTCCGGAGATTGCGTTTGCCGCCGCGTTTTGATTGACAGTGGTCTGGCCATTTATAAAGCAAACGTCCGCGGCCCGGTCTTTGTCTTTCTCATTCTTGGCAGCGGTTCCCTGTTCAGTAACAATCTCGCCCTCGGCTTTGTTTTTACTTCGTAGGATTACACAACCACGAATCAACGTGACTTTCGTATTGCCGTTTTGATCGTAATCGAGTCTGATTTGTGTGTTAGGCGCAAGTTCGATTGTTCCAAACGAGCCGAGGTTAATCTCAGCTGTCTGGTCTGACGACGTCTCGATCGTCGCTCCAGTAACAATAGATGCCCCTGCCGAGGCGCTGAGGCCATTTACCAGAATGGGTTGATTGCCCCTTGTGGAGTTCAACCTGGCAATGAATTGAGGTGCCTGCGCGAGACCAATCTGTAGTGAAACCTGGGCAAGGGCGAACGTTAGTAATATTGCTATAGCTCTAGAAGCGGTTAGCCGTTTAAGTCTCATCTCTCAATTATCCCCTCTTCTGGAGAACAATTTGCAAAATCGTTGGAATCACCCAAGTGTCGGCGCGAGTTTACTTCCGTTCCTAACCGAGGTCAATGCTTTTTTCAACCAAGTATTGTGCTCCAAACGTGCGATCATCCAGGTCCGCACGAAGCCGGGGGGAGTTTCACTTCTTTAGAAATCTTTGAAAGAAGGCATCGGCCAGTTTTGGATCGAGAGTTTTCAGCGTGTTGTATTCATCCAACGCACCCTTTCGATCCTTAAGGGCCACGTACGCAACCGCCAGGTTAAAGTGGGCCTCAGCGTAGTTAGGGCGCAGCCGGACGGCGGTCTTAAGAGAGGCCGCCGCATCCGCGTACCGCTGAGTTCTGAAATACACGGTCGCCAGATTGTTATGAGTCTCGGCGTCATCTGCTTTCAGCACCAGCGCACGCTTATACGACTCGATGGCCGGTTCGAATTGCTCAGCCTTGTAGAGCGCCGTACCCAGGCTGTTGTGAGCCTCAACATAGTCACTTTTGAGACTGACTGCCTGCTGCAATGCGCTCACTGCCTCTTTGAATTGGCCGCGACTATAAGCTGTGGTGCCCAGGTTGAATTGAGCCTCGGGAAAGTCTGGCTTGATTTGGATGGCTTTCTTGAGAACTTCCGCCGCTTCCGGATAACGACCAAGTTTGTTGAGGACTGACCCCAGGTTGTTCAGCGCTTTGGCATAGTCCGGTTTTAGACGGATCGCTTCCTGGTAGGCCGGAATAGCTTTGAGGAAGTATTCGTTCATCTGTGCCGGCTCCGTTTCCCCTAATTTCACATAGGCGTAACCCAGATTATTATGTGAGACGGCGTTATCGGACTTCAGACGAATGGCCTGCTGTAATTCCTCAATTGCCTCTCGGTATTGGGCCAACGTGATTAGCAGGCTTCCAAGGTTCGTACGCGCTTCCGGATAGTCCGGTCTTATCCGGGTAGCTTGCCGGTAAGCATCTGTCGCTTCGGGATACTTACCTAACATGTAGTAGGCATTGCCCAGGTTATAGTGAGCGTCCGCATAGTCAGGTTTAGCACGTGAGGCCCTGAGAAAATTGTCCAGCGCTCGCTGGTATTGCTCCGTAATGTAATAAACCGCTCCCAGGTTGTTAAGGGCTTCGGCATCACCCGGTTTCAGGCGCACCGCGTTCGTAAAGGAATCTATTGCCTCCTGATATCGACCCGCTTTGTAAAAGCTAGCACCCAGATTGTTATGGGCCACGGCATCGTCGGGTTTCAGGCGAACTGCTTTTAGCAAGGCTTCAAGCGACTGCGGTAGTTTCCCCAACCTGTCATACACAAAACCGAGATTGCTATAGGCCGTGGCGTTGTCTGGCTGCAGCCGAACAGTCTGCTCGTAGGCAGTCGCAGCTTCCGCAAAACGGCCCAGGGTCAGATAAGTATCGCCGAGAGCGTTTTGCGCTTCTGCCCATTCAGGCTTGAAGCGAGCTGCTTGCTGGAATGCATTTAATGCATCTTCATGCTTTTCCTGGGCACTGTAGGCGATGCCCAGATTGAAAAAAGCATCCGGGTCGTCTGACTTTAGAGCCAGGGCTTTCTTGAAAGCGTCGGCGGCTTCGTTGTTCTTGCCGATACTAAAATAGGCCGCTCCCAGGTTGTTAAAGATGAACGGATCTTTCGGCGTGTGCTTGAGGGCATTCTGGTAGGCCTCTATAGCTTGAGCATATTGGCCCAGGTCGTAATAGGTGTTGCCCTGATTCTTGAAAGCCTCTCCCTTGTCGTTTTCTGTAACTCGCGCTGGGGTTTCAACCTCGCCCGGTCGGGCCCGTGGCCGGCGACGATCGCGAGGAGTGTTTCTGGCGGGAGGAGTGTTTCTGGCGATTTCAACCGGCCTAACCACGGGCCTCGGTTGCCTCTTAACGATGAGCATGGCTGCGCCACCCACTACATCGCGCACTCGTTGCGGTCGCTTAAAAACGATCGCCGCTCCGCCCATGATGTCCTGCCCGCGGAATGCGCTGGCACCCCCGGCGAGGTCCTGAAGTAATAAGGCCCCAGCGGACGTGTATATGACCCCGTGGAAAACCAGGACAACCACCAGCATTGCAGCGGGCACTCTTCGACCCCAAAGCTCTTCCGGTGTCATGCCTTTCATCAGTGTCATAATTTAAGCGGGTTGACTCAACCGAAGGCGTATTAGAGACGATCCACGAAATAACACTAAAGGGCACGAACACAGACTTCGTGTTGGTTCGTGTGGTTTCGTGGATCGCTGGCTCGATCGAAATTGCTTTGACGGCGTTAACATGCCAGTTTGCTTACCAGCTTGAAGAGGCAACGGAAAAACAAAATTAAGGCACGTCACTTTCGAGCCTGCCCTGATCTTTTAAATCAGTGGTCGCAATCACTATCAGGGTCATGAATACCAGGGCATTAACAATCATGTGTAAACCAAAATCGAAGAGACTGTGGACCCCCACGCCTACAATCCCCAGCGCTGCACCGAAACTCGCGGCCCGCCGGAACCCACCTGGCGATCGGAGCCTGGGCCACATGCGTTTGAAGAGCACAGTGCAAAACCAGATTCCAATTCCCACGGCGATGATTCCCCCACTAGCTAAAATCTCCAGGTAGTCATTGTGGGCCTCCTGAGGAACGAGAGTTCCCGAAGCATTGTGATAACCGGGAATGGCCACCCAGTAGCCCCCCATTCCCACTCCCACAATTGGATGCGCTTTCGACATCTCCCAGGTTGCACGCCAGATCTCCTTCCTGCTTGCTGCGGCGGGATCGCGTTCTCCCCTCCCCGGCTCGAACTTGCTAACCAGCCGCTCACCGCCAATCCAAAGCGTACCGCCGATCACGCCCAGGAGTAGTATCCCGAGTAAGAAGAGTCGAACGGGCAACAGTCTGACAACTCGGAGTGCGGTAAGTCCACCGCTGTTTGAACTTGCAGGAGGAACAACGACCGGAAACAGCAGCACCGCGGCAATTACCTGGGCCAGCATTGCCAGCAAACCTCCTCGCGAGTTTGACAAGACAAGCGCGGTCCAAATCGGCAGGAGCAAGGCGAAGTAGATCAGCGCTCTCTCCCGGCGCACACCTCCACCCAGGATCAGGCCCAACGTTAATCCGAGGCCCATCTCCATCAAGAACGCGAAATGATTCTGATTGACGAATTGGCCGTAACCCTGGCCTGGCTGGAAGAGAGGCAAAATAAAACCAGCGCTATGCTGGGTCGTCTGTCGCATCATCCCGAAGATCGCACTGGCGACTACGACCCCGATGACAACGTGGATCACTATGTTGAGACGCCTTTCGGTCGATACATAACGAAAGAGGAGTGCGGCTGCCAGCGTCAAGGCGAACAGCTGGAGCGCGAAAAAGCGGGTCGCAAATGGATCCGCGCTAATGGCATTCCATGAAGCGTGAGGGATGCCCGGGATCGGTCGGGCACCAAGAGGCACCGTCTGTAAAAAAGCGAAGACAGTGGCAAGAACCAGTGGAACTAGCAGCGGCCAGCCGCGAGTACTCCACCGCCCACTCAACACACTCTCGACTAACGCAAGCAAACTGAGCGCGGCGACGGCACAAATGAAAAACGCTTTCCACCACGGTTCAGCCGTGCCATAGGGAACGGCCGTGAACACGATTAAAGCCAGCAGCGAGCCGAATATTACTTTCCCGGAAATCTCGGCGAAACTACTAACTCGATGTTCTAACGGTGCTGCGACCCGGCTCACCGTGTTTACATAGTCCATTAACCTATGCTCTTTCCGGCGCCGACCCGCATCGCTAATTCGCTGGTATCCACGCTCTCGTCGGCAAATGTGTTCAGAATTCTCTCACCTGCTTCTGAGAGTCGGCCTCGAAATAACGCGCTCAGGTAGTTCATGTCGACGAGTAATGGATCGCTTTCAAACGCTCGATAGAGATTCATCCATCCCCACTGTCCCTTCGCCGTGGCCAACGGCAATCGCAGACACCAGAATGATCCAGAGTCAACCACCTCATCTGCATCTACGGGGGTACGGCTCCACGACCAGAAGATGCGGCCATTGCGCAGTTCAAAGCCGCGCTGGGCCTGATGATTATCGCTGGCTCTTACGGCCCGCTCGTTTACTTCCCCACCCGCCGGATGCCCTATCTGCACGCACGCATAAGCAAACTCACCGGATTCGAGCAAATACGAGACGGCGTCAAACAACTCCTTCAAGTCAGTGGCTTTGGTAAGCGCGCGACTCGCGCGGCGCAGGCGGATGTTGTTAGCCACTCTGATACGCCGGTCGCCAACAGTCCGTTTCACACCTGCCTTCAATTCATCAACCTCGTGATATCGAAGGTTGCCCACCGCGATGATGACCACAACGACAACAACAAAAAGAATAAAGCCGGTCGAACGAGTTCCCGTTTGAGTGAAGAGCATTGCCAGCAGACCAAACGTGGCACACACCGCATATAACAACAGGGCAACCTGACGTTGTGACCAGCCGCGCGCGAGCAGCATGTGATGAATATGTTCGTTGTCTCCTTGAAATAACGGCTTGCCGCTTACCAGGCGCCGCGTCATCGTCACTACTGTGTCAACAACGGGAAGTCCGAAGGCGAGCGCCGGAATCGCTACGGCTACGGCTGTAGTTGCCTTCTGGGCCCCCAAAACGGATAGTGCTGCCAGCGTAAACCCTACGAAGAGCGCGCCCGAATCCCCCAGAAAGATGGACGCGGGATTGAAGTTATAACGAAGAAAGCCGGCCAACGCGCCACAGAGTACGATAGCAACCACGATCATCAATGGTGCTTCCCTACTGAAAGACACGACCAGGATCACCAGGGAGGAAAATAGAGCTGCCCCGGCTGCCAGGCCATCCATTCCGTCAATTAGATTGAAGGCGTTTGCGATCCCCACTAACCAGAGCACTGTGATTAAAAATGAGATCGTGGATGGGAGTTCAACGGATCCCACGAACGGTATAGATAGAGCTTCGACGCGCCCGCCCAACGCATAAAACAACATTGCGATGAGACCAAGTGCGGCAAACTTTACGCCCGCATTTGTCCCGCGTAAGTCGTCGTAGACTCCGAGACACAGCACCAGCGTGGCCGGAATCAGCGCCACAAATATCTGCGGCGTGTAATAGCGCAGAGACTGCGTGAGCAGATTGTCCACCAGTGGCAGCGTTGACAGGGCAATCAGGCAAGAAAGATATAGCGCGATTCCGCCCAGACGCGGGACCGCCCTGCTGTGAGTCTTCCGGCCAGAAAGCGGGAGATCAAGCAGTTGGAATCTCTCGCAGAGGCGCCGGATCAGTGGAGTCAGAATGAGCGACGAAAAGGTTGCGATTAGAAAAAGAGCGAAATACGTATTCAAGGGGCGAAACCTCCCGCTGGCTTATAGAAAAGGGTGTCAGGTGCCGGGTGCCGGAAGTGGCACAAACTTCAGTCTGTGATTTCAAGCCACGCCAGCTTAATCAATCGCCGTTCAATCATCCGGCAACACAGACTGAAGTCTATGCCACTTGACACCCGGCTCATTGTGACGATTCGAGCAGGTTAATCATTCGCGGCAGTAATGTGTTTTTAGAAAACTTGCTCGCCAGTTCAGCACAGCTTCCATTTTTTAGAGACTTTTTTCGTTCGGCAGCTTTCAGGATGTGGGCCACCACCCGATCAACCTCGCCGTGGCGCGCCGCGTACATCGCAAAACCGTTGGTCGCCTGAGCAGCAATGTCCGTGACGTGGCTTTCGGGCGGCCCAATATACAGAAACGGAATTCCTACCGAAAGTATGTTGTACACCTTGCACGGATGAACGATTCCGGAAAACCCATCACCCATCACCACTGTGTGGAGATCGGCGGCTGACAGCGAACCCGCCAGCTGTTCGACCGGCTGGTACGGCAGACTGCAGACTCTCTTCAACTTATTTTGCGCGGCGAATGTTTTCACCTTCGCCTGTTCCGTGCCTCCGCCCACAAAACAGAACGCTATCTCACTTCTATCTGCCAACCGCAGCGCGGCGTCAAGCAGAGTGTTCAGCGGATGACAGGGGCTGTGATTCCCGGAATACATCACGACGAAACTCTGATCTAGACTGTGCCGCTCGCGGAAAATCCGCCTGCCCGCCTCGTCAAAACAGACGGCGTCGCCGTGCGCCCAGGGCGGCAATACAATAATCCTCTCGTCTGAAATCCCATGCCTCAAAACGCGTTCCTTCATGAAGCGATCCAGAACGACAACGCGGGTCGCGCGTTGCAGGCTGTAGCGTAGGAAACTCTTGAGGACCTTTCCGGCAATAGAATTTTCTTTGAGCCAACCGGCAGCTATCGCTTCATCCGGGTTTAGGTCCATGACCCAGAGGAAGAACCGACCTCCTTTTATCTGAACGAAGAGCGAGCCAAGCAGCGAGATCAGGGGAGGCGAAGTCAATGCCACTACCACATCAAACCGTGGTAACAGAAGAAGTCGGAACCAACAATTGAAGAGGAAGCTGGCGAAGTTTACAGCCCTGCGCCACCTGGAATGCTTTCCTAACGCGAAAGACGGAATACGGACGATATCAATTCCCTGCCAGGTTTCGCGTCGCGGGAAGCGAGTGGCCGGATCATCGTAACCACGATCGCCGGTTAGGACGGTGACCTGGTGACCTTTTTCAGTCAGTCCTACTGCCAGGTGAGTCAACTGCTGGGCCGTCGCCACGACGTCAGGATAAAAACACTGGTTGAGAAGGAGCACCTTCATGAAGGTCAACGGCGCAATCCAAACCAAGACATCTGGAGAGGTTCTTAAGACCTTACTAGGAAGAAGATTGATCGGTTCAGAAAACTACTCAACACAGGGAAATTTGCAGGTTGGGAAGGGCGGTTTACCCCCGCTCAAGATTTGCAGCCATTCATGATTAAATTGTCGATTCAAACTTGAGTGGTTGCGAATCTTGAGCGGGGGTAAACTCGCCTTCCCAACCTGCAAATTTCTGCCTCTTGAGTGGTATCGGCGATTGTGAATAGATCGTTAGAGCGTTGGCATTGCGTTCTGGATTGTCGCTGTTTCGCCTAAAATGCGCGGACCAAAATAGCCGACGGTCCTTTCCAAACCGGCGCGTAATTGAATGGTGGGCGTCCATCCGAGCAGGGTCTGCGCCCGGGTGATGTCGGGTTTGCGTTGCCTTGGATCGTCCGCAGGCAGCGGCAAGTGAATAAGCTCGGAGTTGGATTTACAAACAGTCATCACCTCGGTTGCCAACTGCTTTATGGTGAACTCCGTCGGGTTACCCAGATTGACAGGTTCATGCAAGCCGTCAGTGTTCATAAGCCTGATCAGGGCCTCAATCAGATCATCGACGTAGCAAAACGACCGCGTCTGATCTCCCGCCCCATACAATGTTAACGGTTGACCCCGGAGGGCCTGCACGACAAAGTTTGACACGACTCGACCGTCGTTCTCGAGCATTCGCGGACCATAGGTGTTGAAGATCCGTGCAATACGTGTGTCAACATGATTTTGCCGGTGGTAATCCATCATCAAAGTCTCGGCAATACGCTTGCCCTCGTCGTAGCATGACCGGATGCCAATCGGATTCACGTTGCCCCAATACTCTTCCGGCTGCGGGTGGACCAGAGGGTCACCATAAACTTCAGAGGTCGAGGCTTGCAGAATGCGAGCGCGGACGCGTTTGGCCAGGCCCAGCATATTGATCATGCCCATGACGCTGGTTTTCACCGTCTTCACAGGGTTGTACTGGTAGTGAATAGGCGACGCAGGACAAGCCAGGTTGTAGATCTGATCGACCTCAAGGAGTATCGGCTCAATGACGTCATGCCTGACAAGCTCAAAGCGCGGATTATCAAGCAGGTGAAAAATGTTCTCACGCCGCCCAGTGAAAAAGTTGTCCAGGCAGATTACATCGTGGCCTTCGTTGACTAACCGCTCACACATGTGTGAGCCAATAAAACCTGCACCGCCGGTTATAAGGATTCTCATGCTTATGTCTCAGATTTGAATTTGATTACTCGAACTCTGGTTATAACTAAGTACTAAGTGCTGAGTACTGAGTGCTGAGTACTGAGTACTGAGTGCTGAGCGTTAGTTGAATAGGAATCGCCCAGCTACCTGCTGGTGGTTTCTATTGCCCTTCGTCGCCGCTCTACTGCTGCTCGCAAACCGCCGATAATATTTCCAACCTCGACTGCTTGCGTCATCAATGACTCAAAGGACTGTTTCTCCAAATACCCAACATCGAAGGCAATATAGAGCTACGTTCGCAATTCCGCGCAAGAACCCTTCGAGATCGAGAGGAAACGGTTAAACTCTGCAAGACTTCCCCTCTCGAAGCCTTCGGCGATGTTCGACATGCAGGAAACGGCAGCGCGCCGCCCCTGATCTTTGAGACCATAATCTTCGCGAAGGTTCCTTCATTGGTAACTCTATAAATCTTAGCTGTAAGCTTTCGCGCCTTTTGCCATGCAATCAAGTCTTCGAACTTTTCAATTTTCTTTTTCATGAGGATTCTCCTATGGTGAGGTTAAGGTTTTTCTCAGCACTCAGCACTCAGCACTCAGCACTCAGTACTCAGTACTCAGTACTCAGTACTCAGTACTCAGTACTCAGTACTTTATCACTTATCCTGTTTTCTCCGAACCGCTTGATTCCCCAGGTACAGCACATCCATGCGAGTCTTAAGAAAGCAGTCGATGGCGTTGCGCGGTGTGCAGACAATTGGCTCGTTTTCGTTGAACGAGGTATTAAGCACAACCGGCACGCCAGTCAACTCATTGAAGTCAGAAATCAGTTGATAGTAGCGCGGGTTCAGCGCGCGTGAAACGGTCTGCAGACGACCTGAGCCATCCACGTGCGTTACCGCCGGTATCTCCGAGCGACGCTCCGGCCTGATTTGATAAACCATCAGCATGGTCGGCGCCGGATGGTCCTGTTCGAAGTATGCATCAGTGTGTTCCTCCAGAATTGATGGGGCGAAGGGGCGGAAGGGTTCACGCTTCTTAATCCGGTCGTTCAGTATGTCCTTCATTTCGGGGCGCCGTGGATCGACCACGATTGAGCGGTTGCCCAACGCCCGCGGCCCAAATTCCATGCGGCCCTGAAACCAGCCAACCACCAGTCCATCTGCAATATCCCTGGCCGCACGCTTTGTCAGGTCTGCATCTGGATAGTTTTCAAATGCCAAGCCGCTCTGCTTTAACTCACCTTCTATTTCGGCGTTCGTAAACTCTGGTCCAGTGTAAGCGCCTTCGATCGCGGATCCGCGCGGTTGCTTCAAGATGCCGTTGTAAATCTGATGACAAACCCCCAGTGCCGTTCCGCTATCACCTGCAGCCGGCTGAACAAAGACACGTCGAAAAGGAGTGTTGAGCAATATCTTGCCATTCATTACCGAGTTGTAAGCCACGCCTCCGGAAAGTCCCAAATCCGTGAGTCCAGTTTGCTCGTGCAAGTGCCGCAGCACATGAAAACCAACTTCCTCCAGACGGAATTGCAAGCTGGAGGCGATGTCGTGCTCGCGTTCGGTTAATTGCGCTCCCGGTTGACGCGCCGGACCAAACGTTCGCGCAAACTCATCCGAGAATATTCGTCCGATTATGGGCGAGCCATTGTCCCAGGTCATATCCACGCCTTCTGCATGATGGCGAAAGTAACCGAGATTCAATTGAAACCGCCCACCTTCGACGGTCCGAATGATGTCGCGGAACTCTTCCATGAAGCGTGGCTTGCCGTAGGGTGCAAGTCCCATCACTTTTCCTTCGTCGCCATAATGGGGAAACCCCAGGAATTGCGTGGTAGCGGTGTAGACGATGCCGGTCGAGTGGGGATACTCAACCTGGCCCAGCACCTCGATCGAGTTCCCTTCTCCGTGCGCCCACATGGTAGAAATGAAGTCACCAAAGCCGTCGATGGAAAGCAACGCTGCCCGCTCAAACGGTGACACGTAGAAGGAGCTTGCCAGATGCGCGCGATGATGTTCTACGTTATGAAACTGCGCTCGCAGTGTCCTGCTCGACACACCCAACGCGTTGGCCAAGTCATTTCTTAAGTCGCGCACTTTGGCGGCATTGCCCAGTCGATCCGTAACCTGCTGAAAGAATTTTGAATTTCGGATTCCGTCGCCAAATTTCGGATTTCGGATTTCGGATTTCGGATTTGCTTTTGCTGAGAGAAAAGATCTCTCTGCTGGACCAATGTCGCTGCTAACGATAAGCGCAGCGTCGTCGTCGCCGTTCCCTTGAGCTGCAGACAAATCGGAAATCCGAAATCCGAAATCCGAAATTCCCTTCGAAATTCCTTTCCGGGCCGCAAACAGAACCTTTTTGTGCAGATGTGCGGAAGGATCCCGCGAGATTCCGATGTGATCGAGATCCTCAAGCTGGATCCCCGCGGCCTTGAGGCAGTAGCGAACAGATTCCGTTGGAAAGCCCGCGCAATGCTTGATGCGATTGAACCGCTCCTCTTCCACCGCTGCTACCAGCTCGCCGTCTTTGACTATCGCGGCCGCCGCGTCTCCGTGATACGCATTAATACCGAGAATGTACATGGCAGAATTTCGGATTTCGGATTTGAGAGCGATCCCCAAAAGGATGGCTTAATCCTCGCTAATTTGCAGGGTTTGGAAGGGTGGCTTGCCCCCGCCCAAGATGCACAACCATTCGACTTTGAACTAACAACTTAAGTGAAGTCACTTTCAAGCTTGAGGCGGGGGCAAGCCACCCTTCCCAACCTGCAGATTACCTCAGGCCCTTTTGGCCTTTCAAAATAGTCTCTACTGCTCGGGGGTTTTGTATGCGGTGAGGGAACGCCTTTCCAGATCTAAACTTTGAAGACCATTAGGGATTAAGGCCGTTCTCAAAGGACGGAGCAGCTTTCTTCCCAACTGGCGGGGAAAGACGGCCGGGCCATATCGCAACAACACCATCATGTCCCTCGCCGAGCGTCGCCATTCTTTTCCTCTTTTAACACGAGACCATACCTGACTCACCAACTTCTCGCCCCAGAGCTTCCGCCAATTGCTTAAGCCACTATGGTACGCCGCTTTCCATTCTTTGTTTTCCTGCACGCTCTGTTTTTGTTTGCGCATAACCCCAAGGCAAAGTCTTAACATTTGCGCGTTGTCCCCGCTGTAATTTGCGTCGTGCCGGCGGTACTCCGCGACGACTTCGTCATAAGCAAAAATAGGAAATCTCCTGGCGATGCGAAGGTACAGATCATAATCCTCCGCGCCCAGGAAACGAGGGTCAAAGCCTCCTACGGCCTCGAAGAGATTGCGGCGGAACATTGCCGTGGATGGAGTGTACACGCAGTTATAGAGCAGCAGTTGCCCGTAAGGATCCTTTTCAATGCTCACAAACGGCGCTGTCCTGACTGCCGTCCCATCGCCGGTAATCTCCTGGTGGCGCCCGAACACGAAGGCGCACTCAACACGGTCGCGCAGGTTTCTAAGACCAATCTCCAGCGCGTGAGGCAGAAGCCGGTCGTCGCTATCAAGAAAAACCAGCCAGTTCCCATTACTCTCGCGGAACCCGAGATTGCGGGCCGTGGAAGTGCCGGCGTGGTCTTGCCGGATAGTACGGACTTCCGAATAGCGAGCCGCAATTGCCTGAGTGTTGTCTGTCGAGCCGTCGTCTACGACAATCACTTCGAAGTTTCGATAGCTTTGTCCCCGTAAGCTCTCGATCGCCTCGCCCAAAAATTGTCCCTGGTTGTAACAAGGAATGATTACCGATACCAGTTCGTCAGAAGCGGCTACGGCCCTACTGTCATCCTGCGCGGTAGTTGGTAGCGTCATCGGTTGGTTTGTTGTCGGAAACTATGGTTGAAGTGCAAAAGGATTCGTGCGAGCTGAAATCGGCGGCGAAAGATTCGACCCAATTTCACCTTCAGTCGCAAACGATGAGTTGTTGGCGGAAAAAGAAACGACGACTTCCAGCCAATCAGGTGAACCGTGTCCTTGTGAGTCAGATGAATGTTCCCTTTCTGAAACGTGAGCGGCACGTCTCTCGAAAGAGTTTCCGCAAAAGCTTGTGACAATCCGGACGCCAGGGCCGGACAGCCTAGCTTTTCGGCAATTTCGACGCATCGGAAGAGGTAGGACCTAATTACGCCCCTACGATACTCGGCACCTCCGGAATAAAGAGCAGCGCAGTCCAAATGATCTTCCAATTCATTCGCAAGATGAATCATTAGAACTTCACGAGCGACTGAACCGGGTTCAGGCAAACCCGCAAGCAGTTGCGAAATGCTTTGTTCGTCCCATGGAGAGGTCGTGTACTGAGCCACCAGGTGCTCAGCCTCCGCACCAGCCACGAGCCGAAGTTGTTTGCGCTTGGCTTCGGAAATACCCCTATCGCCCATTCCAAACTCGCCATGGCTATACGCGGAATGTAGCAAGCCCGCGACGACCGTGCTCGCCGGCGCGCGAGTCTCCGCAAGAATGCTGGCAGTGCCGACCAAATGGGCAATGAAGCTCTTCCCCGATTGTCGGAAGCAACCGGTGAATAAACACATCGCAAAAGCGTATGCGTTACAAACATAAGCCAGATCGGAATGATCGTAACCTGAGTCTCGCAACTGGTTGAAGAGCTGGATATTGGTCTGAGCAGGGTACATGAAATGGTTTCGTGAAGCTGTTTGTTTTGCAGGCCCTGCTAGGAAAGAAGGCGGACCAAGTAACGATTGACACGCGCCTCCGTTGGAAACAGACAGCTTTGCTCCATCTTGTCGGGCTGCCATTTACACACGCGACTAACGCGCCTCGCAACGCCTCGGACAAGTCTCAGCGGGATCCGCCGGTGATCTCGTGCCCATTCACGCGCAATCGCAATCTGCCTGTCGTCCTCGGCCACTCCCCATTTGTCCTGGAAGTGCCGTTGGCTCGCGGAGTTCCAGAGTTCGCTCCACCGTAGTGTGAAAAAAGGAAGGTCGAACCAGGCTAAAGGGGTGGGAGAGACGTAGGTGAGGACACTCCGAGGCTCGAAGTACACTGAACCTCCGCGTTCGCGCACTGTAAGACAGAAATCTTCCTCCTCGTGGATGCTGAAGAGTCGTTCGTCAAAGGGACCAGTTCGTCGGCCCGCCTCTGTGAGTATCAACATGCAGTGAAACTCGGCAAGCTCCGTTAGTTGGGGAAGCAAATCAGAGCCGACATCAGCGAGAGACTTTCCAGCCCAGCCATGCTTAGAAACGAGAACGCGTTGGCCATATTCTCCCTCGATCCTTAACGTGCCCCCCGCTGCGTGAACCGTCTGAGATCCTCTGAAATCGACGAGGATAAGAGGGCTGACCACCCACGCTTCCGTTTCCTCGGCGCAATCGACCAGCGTCCGAAGCCATCCGGGACTCACGATCACGTCGTTGTCTACAAATACTGCATACCTGGTCTGGACTTGTTGGAGGCCGAGATTCCGTGCCTGGTTCGGAGACAGGTAACGCTCGGTACGGATCAGTTTGAAGTTATGCTGCCGTGCTCGCTGAGCGAGATATCGTCTGATGCGAGCCGGCGACCCGCCATCAACGTAGACCAGGGAAAACGGAATGTCGGTATGCTCATAGATGCTCTCAAGCGAACGGGCCGTGTAACTAAAACGCTCTCGCGGCACAACGACAATGGTTACTCCAGAGGAATTTCGGATTTTCACTGACTCAGTTTGAGTTTCCACGGTCGCAGTTCGAGTTTCAGTAATGGACGGCTCAAGCTCCGCTTAATGGCAGTTAGGAAGGGTGACCCTGTCCGCGCTAACCAGGAAAAGCACTACCCTAAAGCTAAACCTGGGGGTCATGAGGTCAGTACCACCTCGCGGTAGCGGGTGGGTGAGCGCTGCGCGACCTCTGGACGTACCGACCCACCCGCTACCGCGAGGTGGTACTGACCTCATGATTCGCACATCTCGATTTCGTGGGCACGGGTCTCTCCAAATCGCGTTATCCTAAGTTTGCAAGCCGAAAATCTCACCCCAGGTGCTTCTTGGTCCATTCGTTCAATACGTAGAGGCTCCATGGCCGGGACCAACTCGTGTGACCGTTTAGATAACTCTTCCAGACTTTATCAGTCTTCTCACGGTTAAGGATGCGCTGCAAATCAGGTGATAATTCGGCAAGTCCTTTTTCAACCACCTGCTTTAAGGGACCTTGCAACCACTTAGCCCAGGGAAATGTGAATCCCCGTTTTGGCTGGTGAACAACTTCCGGCGGTAACAGATCCCTGAGAGCGGCAACCAGCAGGCCCTTCGGCGTCCCATAGGGCCGTTTCAGTTTCTCTGGGAGGTCAGTAACGAACTCGACGAGCAGGTGATCGAGAAACGGAACGCGAACCTCGAGCGAGTGGGCCATACTCATCGAATCAGTGTCCCTCAGTAATGTGCTCACCAGATAAGACCTTGTCTCCATCCAGGAAACAGCCGTGAACGCATCTCTGCCATTCGCTTGCTCAACATTCTTCGCCAGCCAGTTCCACCAGGGAAGATCCTGATGTCCGGTCCGATCTCCCTTCATCAACTCGGTGACTTGCGTCGGAGTAAATAGCGCTCTACCGAAGAAGTAAGGATGTGGCAAAGATCCAGCGTCATCCCAGAGCGCGGCCAACTTGCGCGTCGCGTCGCCTCGCACACTCGCTCCCCCCGCGCCGGCAAAGGCGGTAGCCATCGCCGATCGCCAGCCCTTCGGCACTCCGCTTCCCAGAGCGGCGATCTTCTGATACTGCGGCGTCCTGCGAAAAGTGCTGTAGCCACCGAAGACTTCGTCACCGCCGAGACCTGAGAGTGCCACCTTCAAGCCCGCTTGCCTCGCACCCCAGGAAACAAAGTAAGTGTTGATGCCGTCCATGCTCGGCTGGTCGAGCGTGCCCACCGCTTCGCCCACTCGCGCAAGCAAATCATCACCACCTAACATCAGCTCCTGGTGAGTGGTGCCAAACTTTTCCGCTGTCCGCCGAGCGATTGACGCCTCGCTAAACTCAGTTTCGGGAAATGCAACCGTGAAAGTGTGCAGTGCGGGAATTTCTCTACTCGCCAGCGCCGCGATTGACGTCGAGTCAATACCACTGCTCAAGAACACACCGACGGGTACATCCGCAACCAGGTGCTGACGAACGCTCTCTTCCAGCAACTCCCGAACGTGATGCGCGGCACTAACTAGATCAAACTTGCTCGCATGACCGTTACTCGCAATGTTCTCAGCGTGCCCGTGTCTCCCCTTCTCCCCATCTCCGTGTCTCGATGTCCCCGCCTCCCCGTGTCCTCGCGTCCCCCAATCTCCGTGTCCGCGCTCCGCCATGTTCCAATAACTCTCCGGTGTAGCTGCTATCGTTTGAGAGCCTAATGGGATCGTCATTCGGTGGCCCGGCGGAAGCGACAGAACTCCTTCAATCAATGTCATTGGCTCGCTGACTGAGCCAAACAGGAGATAACTTTCCAGCGCGGCTCGCGAAAGCCGGCGCGGCACAATTCCGCTCGCCAACAACGTCCTCACCTCGGAAGCAAAAAGAAACACATTTTGATTTTCGGAATTCGAATAACGAAATTCTGAGGAGTGGGCTGCCGGGTCGCCTTCAAATCCGAAATTCGTATAGTAAAGCGGCTTGATTCCCAGACGGTCGCGAGCAAGAAAGAGTCTGCCACTCAACTCTCCGTCGCCTCCCTCTTGCGAAGTGCGCCGGTCGTAAACGGCGAAAGCGAACATCCCGCGCAGATGATCGACGCATTCAGGCCCCCATTCTTCATAGGCGTGAGCGACGACTTCGGAATCGGCGCGAGTACGAAAACTGTGGCCGCGATCCGTTAACTGTTTCCGCAGTTCCTGAAAATTATAGATCTCGCCATTTAGCACCGCGCCTACCGAGCCATCTTCATTGAAAATGGGCTGATGCCCCCCCTCGAGATCGATGATGCTCAGGCGTCGCATACCGAGTGAGAGTGGGCCGGCGCTAAGGTAGCCTTCGTCATCCGGACCACGATGCGACATCGTCCGGTTCATTCGCCGAACCAACGCCGCCGCGTTATCGGACCGACTCAAATCAATTGCTCCGCAAATACCACACATAGGAATTTCGGATTTCGGATTTCGGATTTCGGATTTGGTTAGAGTTCAAGGACGAATTTGGGTTTCGGATCTCGGGCTTCGACATTTGCTTAACGGTCAAGCGCTAGTCTTGCTGGGTAGTGGATCAGTATGTGTATCCGAGGCGCCTTTTTCACTGGGACTGGCAAAAGGCTCGACTGCGGAGTGCTCCTTGGCAAATTCGAAATCCGCAATCCGCAATCCGCAATCCGAAATTCTTATTGACTCGTAAAGCCGCTCCATCGTTCGCACGGGTTCGTCCCACGAGAGACTCTGGGCCAGATCACCGCAGCCTTCCTTAAGTCGCCTCAGGAGCCTTTGGTCTCCCAGCAAGCGCGCCAGCCCGTCACGCAAGGACGCCACGTCGCAAGCCACAACCTCACCGGCTCGTCCCTCGACCAGCGGCGCAATTCCACACTCGCTGGTTACCAATACGGGTGTGCCGCAAGCGATCGCTTCCAACGCGGCATTCCCGAAGCTTTCATGTCTCGAAGGCAATACAGACAAATCAGCATCAACAAGGGCTTCAAGCTTTTCTTTCCCGAATAGCGGACCCGGCAGAATCACTCGATCTTCGATCTTCAAATCAGTAATTGAACGACGAACCGCCTCAAGGCATCCATCCCCGTCGTCAGGACCGGCGATAACCAATCGTGCATCGCTATCGATTTGCGCGAAAGCTTCAACCAGTAGATCCAAACCCTTGATAAACGACAACCGCCCGAGAAAAAGCACAAGGGGCTGCTTCGCTCCGATGTTGAGCTTTGCGCGGAGCGCTCCCTTCGATGGGAGGTCCTGGAACTCACTGAGATCAATACCATTCCTTCGCAGTACAATTTTTTCCGGGCCGATGTCGCCGGCCACCAATTCCGAACGCTCAGTATCAGACGTGGCAATCACGGCTTCCGCCCCATGGAACAGCTTTCTTCCAACCAGGCGACTGTAAACTCGCTTCTTCTGTTGACTGCGAATCTTTGGACCAAACATGCCGATCGGCTCGAGAATGTACGGAATGTCATAGCGACGGCAAAACCATCCGGCTGTGGCACCAATTAGATCATAGAGACCGTAGATGTGAACCAGATCAAAGTCGCGCATGCGTCGCGCACAAAAGTTAATGACGTTGAGATTAATCGTAGCTGTCCGGTAATTCGTGAGCGACCGCAAGTAAATCGCTTCTACTCCGTCACGCGAAGATTCCCACCCCCACACGGTTTCTCGACGCTCGGAATCCTTTGGATCCGGATCGCCGTCGCGTTCACCGAAATCGGCGGTCAGTACCGTCACCTCGTGCCCGCGCTGGACTAAAGCCTGGGAAATTTCCCTGACCTTCGCCGGCGGCCCACCCTTACTCAGATAGGGATAGTAAGTTTGTGTGGTTTTCAGGATGCGCATGAATTGGATTCCCGAGGAAGGACTCCTTCATGAACAGGATGGGAATGGGACTTAAGTCGAAGTATATCCATGAACTTTTGTTTGAAATGGGCGAAAGTAAAGTTCTGCTGTAGCCGCTGATAACCGGCGTCCCCTAGCTTCCTACGCGTGTCTGGGTCAAGGCACAGGTCTATCAGAGTTTCTGCAAGCTGCTGCTTATTACCGTAATCGATCAACTTTCCATTTATTCCATCCTGTACTACTTCCGGAGCGCCTCCTCTATTGGCGGCAACGATCGGTTTTCGGTATTGCATGGCTTCAAGATAAACGAAACCAAAGCCTTCCTGGGCGCTGGGCATCACAAAGACATCGCAGGACTTGTAACAGTCGTGTAGAAGATCCTCTGGAACTGTGCCCAGGAAATGCACGCGATCAGAAACACCTACTCTTGACGCCAACTGTTTGTGTCGCTCCAAGTCTGAGCCTCCACCCACAATAAGGTACTGAACGTCAGGAACCCGCTCGATCACTGCAGGTAAGGATTCGATGACAGTGTCGAAGCCCTTCCGCTGCTCAGTCGAATCCAAACGGCCCACCGACAATAGTTTTATCCCTGAGAAAGGTGTGCGGCGCGCAGGCGAAGCCACGGTCCCGTTTGTCCACTCAAGAGCATTAGGCAGTAGAAAAATCCGCTCCTCCAGTAGATTATTGCTCCTCACTGCCTGACGCTTGGTGTATTCGCTAATAGCGATGAGGAAATCGGCATGTTGCGCCGCCGCCTTTCGTAGTAACGGCATTCGATCCCACACTTCACAACCATAGATGAAAACCCCATAGCGGAGCTGAGGCTGCAAACGCTTTAGCAAAGTGCATAAGGGGGCATAATTAACGTGTCCGGCAAGGACGACGTCGATTGGCTCCCGAGCAGCCATGGTCAAAGCGGCTTTGGCAAAAGCTGCCCGTCTTCCGCCGAACGCAGACATGTGCAAGGAGGGGTGGAAGGCAGCTGCGGATTCGACCGGCCGAGGATCATCCATGGCTATTAGGACGCGATTGACGCTCCTGAAATTCGAATCATTTAGAACGCGACACACAAGCCGGTTGTAAGTCGGAATGCCTCCATAAGATCCGAAGGAATTTGTTTGTAGACTAAGAATCATTAGTCTCCGTGTAGGAAAATCCAGACCTACTTAATTGCGCTCACGAACAAGAATCCGCCGAATCTCCGAGTCAAGAATCCTGTAAGTGCATCAGGTGTCAGCTTCACGAGAATATTTTTTAACCGACCCGCGGGCAGAGGCCAAATTTCAACTTTCTGGCCGTAAATCTCTGTCTTTAATTGACTGAAAATAGGTTCACACCTGGTTTTGAGCTCCGCAGCCGTGTAGAAGTTTGCGATATGTCCATCACTATATTTATTGGCGATTTCCTGGGGCGTATGTCGCCACAGCTGTCCCATCAAAATGCCTCGGATCATCACATAGTTAACTCGGAACCAAATTGAGTTTCGATGATAGACCATCAACCGCGCTTCCCCGCCCGGTTTGAGAACCCGGTAAATCTCAGAGATTATTTTTTCCATCTCGGCTGAGTGATGAATAACGCCCCAAGACCAGACGAAATCGAAACTCTCATCCGAAAACTTCAAATTCCGCGCATCCATCTGCAGGATGTTCCCAGACAGGCCCGTTAGAGCAAAGCGGCGCCGACTAAGTGCCGTAGCGTGCTCTGTTAAATCTATAGCCGTTAATTTAGCGCCGCTTATGGCCAGTTGAGCGGTGAGTGAACCCGCCCCGCAACCAATCTCTAGAACCTCTTTACCTTTTAGATCGGGGTAATCTATCAATCGACTGAAGGGTTGTTCGCCAGGCTGATGAGCAAACCAAGCAGCGTTCCAGAAACGCTCGTCAATCTCTTCGAAAAAATCTCGCGTGCCCTCTTGGTAGGAAATTGAGTTCCGCCAATCGTAGGTCATCGGATTCGATTCCCACCAGTTCCTAACTTCAGCTTGTAACTCTATAGATGGTCCCATGTTCATGTTCCTCCGCGGGTCCGGAGTTGGTTGTCCGCAATACCAGAAGGTTAAGAAACCCCCTTTGAAATACAATTACCTCAACATGGATAGATTGGCTAAGATCATCGGAGAGAAAGCTTAGAACTAATGCGGTGGTCAGCAGGGCGGCGGTACAACGAAGGATGCCCAAACGAAACGTCGGTAGCTTGCGATTTAAAGCGCTTCTCGCGCGCCCATAACAACAGGAAGTAACCGCACAACAGATTTTGCAGGACATTACCGAATAAGATCTCTGCGCTCGAACCGATTCCATTCAGAAAAAAGACGAAGAAAGCCAGAAAGACTGCCTGACCTCCCGGCCCGGATCGAGGATCCCCAAACATGTGTTGGAGGACCCCCAGTATTAGTCCCTGAAGAAGCATGATGAGGACAACGCCTGCCCAGCCGAAGTTTATGTAAGCCTCACCGAGAATACTTACGCCAAACGTTGTGGTCTTAGCGCCTTCTTCAGTTTGGAGCCCGTAAGTGACCCCGAAAAAACGGTTGGCGCTGCCTGATACTGGTTTGTCAGGCCATACAACGCGCGGGATTAGGGAGACTGCGAAGTAAGAGTAAGTCTCACCATACTGATAAGGAACTACAGAGGGCGTCATCGCGTGAATATGCGCAATCTGATGAATGAGATCTGTGCGGTTCGTTGCACCAGAGGTTGCTTCTGTGAGACTCCGGTTCCCGTTTAGAGTCTCTAACCAGTAAACAGAGGCTTGGTCGATCCATGCCGATGCCCTTGAGACTACACCCTCCTGAGCCAGTTCTTCTCCACCCGGGTCCAGAGCCACCCGTTGGCGAAAGTCGCCTTTAACCGGAGAGAGAAACAAGACGATGATTGCTACAGCTACAACAGGTCCGATCGGAACCCGTCTCGTATAGATCCACTTTATTGTGAATAGCACTCCGATAGGTACTAACGCCTGCTCTAGCATCCCATAGGCCACTCCGCGTACAGCCGTTATCCCTACGACAGCATAGAGAACGATTGTCCACCATTTCGATGCTCGCTTTGAGTAAACCAGCCATCCCAGGATCGCGATTACGACCAGGATCTGGTTCTGCATAAGCGTAAGGATCGATGAAATGGGCGCTTGAAACTCCTCCGGAATTATGTCTTTGACACTGAACACGAAGGGCAGCACCAATCCCACTACAAGGCAGTAAAGAATAGCCCGGAACTTATTAAGAGGCAGATCCGCACTCGGAACTAACGTGATAAACCGGCTTCCCCGCAACCGGTAGTAGCCAAACTGCAGTAAACAGACTCCCACAATAGCCATCACCAAAGCGGCGGTCACATCAGTGTCGTACAAAAACCTGGTCTCGCCAGCCATCAGTTCAATCGTCGCGTCGCGTGTGAAGATTGGTAGGCCAAATTGAAGGGCGTATGCCAGACAGAGAATGGCCATCGTCGGAATACCTGACTCATGGTGAGCGAAATAGGCGGCGCTAGGATAAAAACAGATTGCAATCAGAAGACTCGCAAGAAATGTGGGCCAACTTGAATAACCATATACGCTGAACAACAAAGGGATCACGATAGCCGCACAGACGCTTGCTCCAACATAGGACTTCATCAGCGGTGAGGATTTCGGCGGCACTGGGCCTGGCATTCTTTGATGTTTGGATTGCATTAGCTGACCCGCGCCTTGAAATACTCCAAAATGGTCTTGGCTGCGCTCGAATAATCGTATGGTTCGGAGAGCGAACGTTCATAGCCTTTCTGACTGATCGCTTTCCTTAGCTCGGAATTTGGCAAAACCGTTTTAACCTTCTGGACCATATCCTCATTGCTGCTGAAGAGCAGTACCTCTTCAGCGTCTTTGAAGAAGGTTCGGACCTCGATGGTATCTTCGTGAAGCATTAACGAATTGGTGGCGGGAATTTGAAAGGTGCGAGCTGTCGTTTGATCGCGGACTGTCGGGTCACCACTCGCGCAGCTTAATAGGCCAAGGTTTATCTTTGAGGCGCCATAGACGAGCGCCAACTCGTCACCGAAAACTCCGCGCTGAAGACGTGGACCCATTCGTTGCTTGAACTCGCTACTCGCATGGTTCCACCCTATGCCGAAAACCCGAATGCACAGGCCGCCTGACTCTCTAAGTAAATAAAGTAAGCGTTCCTCTTTCTCGGGAGACCAGCAGCCAACAAAGGTCACATCTGACGCATAATGTTTGGCAAGCTCGGGTGACAACGACACTGGCCTGTGGACCTCTGGGTCGAAACCATGCCGAACGTGATGAAGTTGACGGATACCAAACTGCTTCGCCTCTCGTTCACCGTGATATGACTTCGTCGTAAACACACAGTCGTAGTGCTGCAGTGTATGAGGAATATACTGACCGTGATCCGTATAACTTACATCCGGATAGAAGTTGAAGAGTGGCTTCCCCGTTTCACGTAGTCTCGCCACCGTCTCAGGTCTCAGGAGTTTTCCCTTATAAGCCAGCACAAAATCGTAAGAAGACAAGGCAGCCTGGTTTATGACCGCATTGTTGTAGTCGTTTACCCAGACGCGTCCAAATAAACGGCGCAATACTTTCGACTGCACACTCTGCCACCGCCATGGAACATAATCTTCTTCGTCTATGTCCAGAATAGTATGACCCAGCCGGCGAAAGGCCTGAGCCAGAGCGCGGGCGTCTGAACCCCACCATTTCGCAAAACCCGGAGCAAAAATTGTGTAAGACTGAATCGGCCCGCCATTGTTTGGTTCGCGCTGTGTTAGCATGGCCGGGGGCCGTTCAACCAATGTCGTCATATGACCCGTCGGATGACGATCTCTCCATCTCAACCGCGATTCGGTCTCCTACAGCCGGCCAAGTCTGATTCTCGAGAGCGTTCGCACGAACTGCCTTCCGCATTGCTCTGTACATGGCGTTGTCAGTCGCTAGCTGCATAATCCGCTGGGCGAACGCATCGGTATTCAGTGGTAGCTCCATCAAAAAGCCCGTAATACCATCGTCAATGAGCTCTGGTATTCCGAAACTTGCCGGCGCAATTGATGGACAGCCAAAATAGCCTGCCTCGCTGATCACGAGTGGCTGAATATCGGAAGACGTCGGGTGTATGAGAGTAAAAGCTGTCGCGTAGAGTTCGGTCAATCGATTCAATTCAGAGGGTACCGATTTGCTCAAGAACCCTTCGTAACGAACTCCGGGCAATTCCAAAATCTCAGGACTGGGTCGCCCACCCACAATGGTTAATTGAGCGTCGGGAAACGGTGCCTTCACTTTTCGAAAAGCATCCACGCAAATTCGCCCACCCTTTTTTTCGAAGTCAAAGGCAATGAATAGGAGGTTAATCCCTTCCCGGTATCTATCCGACTCCGGAACCGTAATGCTACCGGCAGCACCTACAACTTTCAGGTTAGCCCCCGAAAGGGAGTAGTCATTCACGGTTTGTTCCAGAGCCCATTGTGTGCCAAAGAAGACTCCAGCCGCGCGCGACAACCAGCTTGATTCGGTCTCGAATATTCTTTTAAGGTCTTTCTGCACAAATCTGGCACGGTCATGATAGACGTCCACGTATGTCGAAAAACACGTGTCGACGTAAGCAAAGTAAGGCCGCGGCGAGTCGAATAGAATCCACGGCGTAGAACCGTGAAAGAAATCGCAGTCCGCACCTGCGTCGGCCCTTTCCGCAACCATGCTCGCGATTTTCTTTAACCTACTCGGCGAGAAATAATGAAAGTTTCCGGGAAAACCACTGGTCCGCCGAAGCTTGGATATTACTTTTGCCGGATAGTCGTTTCCCGGATTGATAGGGCCAATTGAATTAAGTTCGAAGCGTTTACTTAGCATGCCGTGAAGCGAAACGTTAACACCACTCCACCCGCCAGTCTTCTGTATAAGATCGAGATTAGATATGTAATTCACACGCTTCATTTGCGAGCCTGGATCGTACCCAATTAACTGTGCGAGTGATTCCGGCAGTCATGTCGATTGTGGGCTGCCAGCCGGTTTCTCCAAGAAGTCGTGACGAGTCAAGCACGTTAGCAGGAACATCGAAGCCGCGATCCGGCTTGTGAGTTATCTGGGGCGTGAAGCCGAGCGCCCTCGTCAACTTTCCAATTATTTCAGTTACTGAATATCCCTCGCCGCTCGATACGTTAAAGATCCGCTGGGCTCCGGAGTAATCCACCAAAGACATGGTTGCGGAGACCATATCGTCTACGTGCAGATAGTCTCGAAGATTGTCTGCGGCTCCCCATATCTCAAGTGATTCCCCACGCAGCGCACGGTCAGCCATGACGCCAATCACGCCCTGTCCAACATTCAAGCGCTGGCCCTCGCCATAAACGTTCGACGGACGTAGTAGGCAAAACTCAACGCCAAACATGGACGCATACATCGCGATGTACTTCTCGATCGCCAACTTCGAGATTCCGTATGAACAAACCGGGTCGGTTGGATGATTCTCATCTATAGGGATGGATTGTGGAATGCCGTATACGGTGCCGCCCGACGAAACAAAAAGGATTCGTCGCACTTTCGTTTCAGGCAAAAGCATCAGCCATTTGGCTGAAGCCACGACGTTGCTTGAAATATCAAAAACCGGATCTTCCATCGAAGAGCCAGGCCGTGTCGTGTGAATCAGGTGAATCAGAATATCGGCATCCGTGATGGCCGGAAGCACGTCGAGCGGACGAGACATATCCCCCTCAACAATCTCCAGATCGTTTTCTATATCCTGAATCAACTCGCGGGAAGTGTAGAGCTTATCGAACACGCGGACAGTGCGTTTCTGAGCTAAGAGCGCGCGGCAAATGTGGCTTCCCATGAAACCCAGACCACCGAGAACAGTAATCCGTTGGCTATTCACGACCTGGTCTCATTTTTGGTGAAGGCTTCGGTGCCCTTGCGTCGCTGACGTATTTTTATTATCGGAGTGCCTTGTTGTACAGAGAGATAATGTTCCTTACCCCTTCAGCCATTGAGAATGAGGACGTTTCAACTCTTGCTCGCGATTGCTCTCGCCCGGATCGAGTGCGGTCCAGGATTTCCGATACGCGCCCTGACCATTCCTCTGCGCCCACACTTAGGGGAAGTACGTCCACTAAGTCCGGAACTACAATCGCTTCCGGTGGAACGCTCCGCGACATGATTATGGCCAATCCCGCGGCCTGAGCCTCAATGATTCCCAGGCCAAGGCCTTCCTTCGGCTTTTCCAGGCTGGGCCAGATCAGAACGTCAGAGTTAGCCATTAACTCGGGCACATCATCACGGAATCCGAGTAGGCGCACGCGACTCTCTAGACTCCTTCGTCGTGCCACCTCCAAGATTTCTTCCAACTGGTTGCCGGCTCCTGCGAACACGGCTACTACATCCGGCCGTATCGTTAGCAGCTGTTCGAGAATTTCAAGGACAAAGCACGGATTTTTGTAACTGACAACTCTTCCGACAAATAGCAAAACTTTCGCACCGGGACCGAAGCCTAAATCTTTTCGAAATCCTTCTCGATCAATTCGAACCCGTGAAAAGCTATCCGTATCAACCGCGTAATGAACAATGCGATGACGTTCGGGATCGGTCTCACTATTGCCGACCATCGATTCAAGCGCCTCTTTCGAGATACCGACTATCTGATCGGCCATTCGCAAGCACATCTGTCGCATCGGCTCTCGGGCGAGGTCCGCTTTAAGTCGATTTGGCGTCGGTAAACTCAGAGAAGTGTTATGAACGTGGACAATTCGCTTTTGAAACGGCAGGCCCTGTGATGCCAGCAGGTACGCGGCGCTCATCACATCGTGATGGCAGTGGAGAATGTCGTAACGCCCACGCTTCATCACCTCGCGTAACGAGCGAACAAAGCGTACCTTGTCGCCGACTTCGTAGCGCGAGTGAATTACTTCCGCACCCAGGCTTCGGGCCAGATCATCGAGTCTACCCTCTCTTCCGAGAACGCAGAAAAAAGTCCACTCTAATTGAGGGTAATCTTGGCGAGACGCGCGCAAGACTCGCAATAGCCACGATTCAACCGCTTGACTGTTCAGATTCTCCACTATGTGCAGAACACGAATACGTCCCTTTACGGATTCAAGTGGAACAGTCAAATTCTGTGGGTGAACTTGCGTGACCATCAACGGATAACGACGGCGCCGTAAAAGGGGCCGTCTTGTATTCGAAGGGACGGGTTCAGGTACTCAATCGTTTTCCCGGCATTGATAACGAGCCTTAGCAATTCGTCGAAGCTGGTGCTGAATTCTTCCCATGCGTAAGGGTGTAGTTCACATACGATCGTTGCACCTGAGTCTAAGGCCTTAGAAGCACCCTTAAGTATGTTGATTTCTGCTCCCTCGGTATCGAGCTTAATCCACCGCGGCCAGCCCAGAGCTCTCCTGGCAAGATAATCATCAAGGCGAATGGTCCTCACAATATATTCAACAACGTCCGGTGATGAAGCGTTTTTGCCCAAGCCCGACTTTGCCAGAGAAGACATCGAATCGGCTCCCTTTGAAAAGAACGCATGCTCTCCCTCTTGATCGAAGAGAGCCAGCGACTCCATTTCAACGCGCTCGCCGAGACTATTGAGCTGAAGATTGGCGCGAAGCGTTTGTCTTGCTTTGGGATCGGGTTCAAAACTGATTACTCTTCCACAGTCCGAAACGAGCAAGCCCAGCAAAACTGCGTACTGGCCGAAGTGTCCGCCAATATCCAGCGCAAAGTCGCCCGGCTTCACATTATCAAGAAAGAAATTGATCTGCGCCACGTCATTCCTTACCGTTACATCCGGCGAATTGACATATTTCAACCTAACTGGCCTGGTACCAGGAACGTACCGGAGTTTGTACGGCCTATATTGGATAGGCTCGCCGCGATCTCGATACCAAAGCCTTTTAGCTGCAACCACACTCCTGTGGAAAGAAGGAGTATTTGACAGTTGTTTTAGAGATTGAAACATCTAAACGGCTGGATACGTTCTAGCAAGATTCGCTGTACAGAGAAACCAACCTCGCTGCCGAGTTCTCTATCGAAAAGGCGGATTCCTTTACCTTTCTATTAGATCGACTTGCATCAGGAAGTTCAAGACTCAGTAAGCGAAGTGCCTCCGCGGCCCATTGCTTTCGATTAGCAGTGAGCGCTAAGAAATCAACCAACTCTGGAATGACAACGCTTTCACGCGGAGTGGTATCCGAAGCCAGCACTCGAAGACCAGCCGCTTGCGCTTCAACGACAACCATTCCAAGTCCCTCCGCAAGAGAGGGAAAGAGTAAAAGATCGGCTCCGAGCATGAGTCGCGGCACATCGGAGCGCAGGCCCAGGAAGCGGATATTGTTCGGGAACCCCCAATCGGTTACCAGTGCTTCCAATTCCTTTTTCTTTTCCTCGCCGTCACCAACCATCGCGAGGTGCACCCTGGCGTCCTGTGCCATGCACTCTCGTGCAACGTCCAAAGCAAAGGCAGGATTCTTGTGGCTCAGCATGCGTCCGTGGTAAACCATTTCGGCACCTTCTAGTCTGCCGACAAAAATAATGACTTTGGCCGACTCAGGCCAACCCACCTCTCGACAAAGGTCGGCATGCGCTTCCGCACGATCACCCTGATACACCTCTACGTCGAACCCGCAGTGAGCGGCGTTCATCACAACGTCTGACAAAGTTGACTGGTGAAATCCATACTCGGTCAGAATTTGCCGTGAGGTTCCCATTACGTGGGTCGCTAAACGCGATATAAGCAACTTTCCAGTGTAATTGGTTATCCGCCTGATGAAGCCGGTTGCATAATTGCTTCGGTGATAAAGCGGATTGTGAACGTGTACTATCCGAGCTTTTGGAAGAAAACCAACGCCAAACAAGAAATGCAGACCGGCGATGTAATCCTGATGATGGTGGATAGCATCGTAATTCCCTCTCGCGAGTATCTGTCGAAACTCTTGGACGAAGCTCATCAGGTTTCGGCGGCCAAAACGGAGATAAAACAACCTAGCGCCCAGGGCTCTGGCCTTATCATCGAATATCGCCTTCTCGCCGGAGGTCAACAAGACATCAAACTTTATACCCACCGGCAAGTCTGCGCTGTGCTCATGAAAGTATTTTAAAAGCGACATCAACCAGGTCTCGGCTCCTCCCATCCCCAAGCCCGAGAACACCTGCAAGACACGCAGCTCGCGCTTCGACGCGGCGGCATCATTGTCCGAGAGTCGAGCGCCCTTTTGGTGTGACGCCAAAGATTCTTCGAGTGATATGGCAGACACTGGTCAGCTACTAAAACGCATTAGACCGTCATAACCCGTGCAAAACTGTTTTCGTGGCAGGGTACCAATCCATCCAACCAAAGATTCAAGTATTCGATACCCTTCTGCAACTCTGCTTCGTGAACAGGAATCCTGGGAAGAGATACGAGACTGTCTTTGTGGGAGCTGAAGATATTTCCCGTTCTCGTCGTCGTTGCCGTTTTGAATCCACAATCTTTAACGATTTGAAATTCTCGCGCTCCGGCGGCATCATTGCCGCCATAGGGATAGGCAAAATGCAGCACTGGCTGTCCAATCTGCTTCTCAACTTCTCGCTTCGACCCTGACACTTCGGCTTTCACTTCTTCCAGGGACAACTTCGACAACGCCAAATGGCGCCTGGAGTGTGCGCCGATCGTAATTAGCGGATCCTGTGCCAACTGTGCTATTTGCTGCCAACTCAAGGCAAGCTCCTGAACCTGCGAGCAAACGTCGGATGAGCAGTCTCTTAAGATACCTCTCAGCGCCGCTTCATCCTTAGCGAATGTCAGTGGTCCAGCCATCATTTCGAACAGCTGCTCCTTCTTTCCCGGGGTTGAGCAGTCGTATCTAACCACTTTGTTTTCCAACTCGACTTCTACTTCTTCCCGCTCCCATAACAACTCTTCAAGCACGTACCACCAAAGAATCGCCGTGTATTCGGGAAAGCATGTTGTTACATAAATCGTAAAGGGAACGCTGTGCTTCTTGAAGATCGGATAAGCGTTCGTATAGTTATCCAGATACCCATCGTCGAGAGTAAACACCACAAACTTCTTCGCAGACTTTCCAGTCCTTAGAATTTCATATGCCTGATCCAATGAAACGAGATCGTACCCCTTATTTTTGCAAAACTTGATCGACTGTTCCAGCAGCTCCGGGGTTACCTCAAGATCCTTGTTAAAGCCGAGCCTCGGACGCGCTCCCCTAGGACAGACACGATGAAAGGCGAGGATGCTGCCGATGCCTGCATACAATGGTTTGGCCAGCAGGTTAACTCGCGCGCGAAACCAAAAATCGTGATCGGTCGCGGCTCGCTTCCAGGAAGCCGGCACAATTCGTCTGAGGTGGTTAATTAACACGGAGGTCTTAATCGTGGAGTAGGATCATTTCCGAATACAAAGTGTCGATATCGTCGTGGCCGACGGTGGCGGATCTGAAGAAGGCCGGGCACTGTTGCGGATACTCACTGGAATACTTGAAGCGAGACCCACCGAGATACCGCTCATCCACCATCAAGCCGGCAATTTTCAATTTCCAGCAGATCTTGTTTCTAACGGAATCGATCGCGCTCCTAAACAATGGACGATTGCTCACGTGATGCGAGCGCGCAAATGGCAGATGGCGGTGCACTTTGTTCTTGAATACCAGGTAGCAATAGTCGTTCTCGGAAGAAATAAGCACATGGCGACAAGGAAGATGGCAATGGTCATCGAAAATAGCTCGATCGCGTTCGTTCAATTCATGCCGAATGTTCTCGAGATCAAAAACACAGCGATGATTCGAATGGCCCATGAACGCGCTCGGAATGGGAAATAAGATCCGGTGAGCGGTTTCCATCTCAGTGAAACCAACCTTTTTCAGGATCGCCGCGACGGTGTTCGAAGGAGTGAAATTGGTAATCGTATAGCTTTGCAGCTTTAACGCTTCAAGCAACAATCGTAGACTGTGATTGCGGTACTGCTCCCGAACAATCCACGAAGTCAGGTTGCAAAATTTCTCACGCTTCCCGTTGATTGTTCTGGTGCTGAATAATAATCCCAGAAAACCCTTCACTTCACCGTCGCCTAATAGCAAGTAACCACAAAAGTCTTCCGAACTTCTCCAATTGTTAGTGAATAACCGGAGCCAGTCTTCACGGGTAATTCCCGGTACATTAAACTCGAGTAACAGCGGATAAACTCTTTCGAAGTCCTCGCCGACAGCTTTTTCAATGGTGATCAAGTTTCCGAGGTTCTGTTCCCCGCGGACGATGTCTCCCATCGCCTGTTTTTCTAACGAGTATCCCAGCAAATTCATCATATCGCTCGCCGGTCTATAGACATTTCATCCCTGCGGGGCAACTCTTCACTTGCAAGATGGGTCTTCAAAGCCGGGCGCCTGTGAGAGCAAACACTTGCCCGGAAACAAACGAAGCCTCAGGAGACAGCAAGTAACGAATCATGCCCACCACGTCGTCCGGCTGGCAAAGTCTTCCCATCGGAATTGCCGCGCTTTCCTGTAAGAGTTTTCGTTCGTCGGACTCCTTGTTAATTCCCACGGGCACGAACGATGGGCAAGCTGCATTGACAGTTATTCTCTTGCGCGCCATTTCCGGCGCCAGCAGCCGGATAGTGCTTTCCAGACAAGCCTTGCCCAGTGAATAGACTCCCATCGGCAGATAGGGTTTGTTTGAGCCCGCAGTCGAACTAAGCGCAATGAATCTCGCGCCCGCGGCGTCTGCGTGCGCAAACAGCACCCGCGCCAGTCTCACGGTCAGAACGGTTCCGAAGTCGACTTGGCTGCGAATGGAATCTTGATCCGCTTGCAGCAGACTGCCGCGTGGCGCGCCGGGCCAGGCGGCATGGACTACGCCATAGACCGATTCCGAGCCTATGCGTGACGCCAAACTCTCTTCCATGTTCGGCGTCGTAAGATCAATCATTTGCTCACAAACATCTGGCAAACTGCGAACGCTCTCGGGCAACGTCTGCCGATTAACGAGGGCCAGTACCTGGTAGTCGCTTGCCAGGGCGGAAACCATGGCAGTGCCTAAACCCCCTGAAGCGCCAGTGACTATTACAAGTTTGCGCCGATCGCCATTTGCTCGCGCGGGATCGGTTTGTCCAGCAGCCACGATCGCGATACTCTCCGCCGCGTTTCTTCGCTCACGAAGTGTAAAACCCATCGAAATCTCCGCCGTCGGCTTCAACGACTCCGCCTCCTGAATCAGAACTCGCAGTTGTCCACCAAGGGACTGTTGATTCCAGGAGGTGATCTCGCCAGAGATTTTTGCGCGCGTAGGAAAGTAGAGGGGCGATGGAAAGCGGCTACTGATGGAACCGAGCAAGACATTTTTCCCCGGCAAGTGCATGCCCAGCAGAGCCGACGCCAAGCCGACTTGAAAAGCGCCGTGAACTATACGTCCTTGGTAATTGCCTTCCTTTGCATAGTCAGCGTCCACGTGCAACGGATTGTGGTCGCCGGTGAGTCGGGCAAATGAGACTATGTCTTCTTCGGTGACCTCACGTTCATAAGTGACCTTCAGACCTGGTCGCAATTCTTCGGGCCGGAAGAGCTTAGCTTCCATTCACCGTCCTTCTCTTAAGACAGTCGAGTACCAAATCAAAAGAAATCATGTACTCGAAGTCTTCTGTTGGAATTGAGACGTCAAACTCTTCTTCAACCAAAGACACAAGGGTGACCGTTGCCAGCGAGTCCCAATTTGCTACTGAAGTATGGTTGGCTCGTTGGATTTCGTCTTCATCCAAAGTCGGAAACACCGCCCGGAAGCAACCCGCCAGACGTGTCTGGAGCATGAATCAGTTCTTTGACTCTGTGATGTAGGGTTGGTTTATTTCTGAAGAAGGTTTCTTGATCGAGCGAGCATGCCGGCTGCGGCTTCTCCCCAAGGACTGAAACCAAAAATTCTTGTAGCGGAGCGTTCCGATCTGTCGGCTGATAGTCGAACGTGATTTTCGACACCTCCAACTTTTCAAATAGGTACTCCAGACATTTGTGCTCGATGCGGCGGCCAAACGCACGACAACTCATTACCCAGGCATCAACATTTAGCTCCTGATAATTCTGCGATCCCAGCATCACGGCAATCTTACCTAAGGGTCCATACTTATCTCTGTAAGATGCGACCAAAACAAAAGCATTGGGCCTGGTCAGCTGCGTTTGAAACTCGCCCTGACTCAATCTTCTCCCGTTTAGACTGAATTGATTTGTCTTGTTAATAAGTTCAAGAGCGCGAGCGTCTGAGGGTTGCCCCGCCAGAGCT
>JBHENP010000038.1:0-47473 GCA_046261995.1 Pyrinomonadaceae bacterium | reverse complement strand
ATTGAAATCAACTCCGTTGTACAAGCTAGGAATGAAGTTGGAGATGCGGTTGTCTTGCTCCCATGCCGGCGGAAAGACTGAATAGCGTAAACCCATGGTGAGCGTGACGCGCGGATGAATCTTCCAGGTGTCATTCGCATAAAACTCGTAATCGCGCCACCGTCCATCGGCGATCTCAGCTTGGTTGATCTCGGTGTAGTTAAGAAGCACTGTGTCCCGGAGAAGCAGGTCGCCGATACAGTGGCCGGTTTGCTCGCCGCAACCCTGAATGGTGAGTGACTGGTTGCCGCCTCCGGCGCCGCCTCCTGGCTCGTCCTTAATGTTGTGACTGAACAGAGCTCCGAACTTTAGATCGTGCGCTCCAGCCACCAGGGAAAAATCGTCTTTCCAGATATAGAGGTCTTCGCGGTTGCCATGAGTCCACTTCTCATTAATCCAGCGCACCATCAGGTTCGCCTTGTCACTTATGGTCAGATCAGCTCGGATAAGGTCTTGGCGCGTGTCGATCGGCTGAAGGGTCGACGTCGCCCAGTTTTGAAAACCGGGTGCATTTGGATCAGGAAAGAGTTTCACATAAGCCAATCCAGCCGGGCTAAGCTGGTTCGTGGGAATACGATTACCGGGGAAGCAACCCGGATCCGTGGGGTTCGGGCCTGGTGTTGTGCACGTCATGCCCGGCCGATGCGGTAGAGGTCCGGTTAAAACTCCGCTGAAGTCGCCGCTCTTCTCCGCGATCGTGGGGACCCTGGAAGAAAGCACCTGACCCCGCCGCTCGCGACGCCATTCCTCTGACCAGAAGAAGAACAACCTGTTCTTAATAATTGGACCATTAAAGTTGCCGCCGAAGTTGTTGTATTTCAACTGTGGCCTGGGTTGACCGGCACGATTAAGGAAGAAGTTATTGGCGTTCAGAGAATCGTTTCGGTAAAACTCGAACAGAGTGCCGTGGAACTCGTTGGTTCCACCCTTGGTGATCAGATTGATGACCGCGCCCTGCGCCTGACCAAACTCTGCGCTAAAGCTGTTGCGCTCGACACGGAACTCCTGGATGGCATCGATGGACGGGAAGACTAACAGCGTCCGGTTTGATCCAACGTCCATGTTGTTCACGCCGTCAACGGTCCACATATTGGAGTTTGACTGGTTGCCATTAACTGACATGTCAACTCCCGCATTTAGTCCCGTTCCGCGACTTGCAAATGCGCCCCCCGCGCCCGCTTGCGTGACCGGTGAAACGCCGGGCACCATAAGTGCCAACTGCGCATAGTTACGGCCATTCAAAGGAAGCTCAGCTACCTGCTTCTCGGAAATAAGGCTGCTGACTTCACCGCTACGCGTCTCGACTAGAGTCGCTTCGGATGTTACGGTAACGGTTTCAGTAACCTGGCCAACTTGCAGTTCGATGTTGACGGTTTTGTTTTCGTTAACGTGCAACTCTAGCCCGCTTGCGACCGCTTTCTTGAACCCTGCCGGAGACGCGGTCAGAGTGTAGCGGCCAGGAGGTAAAGTAGGCACGTTGTAGAATCCGTCATCGTTTGTGGTGACAGTACGACTGGTGCCCGTCCCTTCGGCCTCCACGGTTATTTCGACTTTGGGAACCGCGCCCCCTTGGGGATCTCTTACAGTGCCAGTGATGTTTCCAGTAGTGCTGGACTGGGCATGCACGCCGACAAGCAGACCGATGCTCAGCAGGAGTAGAATTGCCTGCACTCCAAACCTTCTCGACATACCAAACCTCCTCAGTTTGTAGCTTGACGACCTAAGCCATCACGCGAGACCAAAGGTTGAGGCGAGCGAACTCGTACAACCATAGCGAGAATAATTACCGCGGAAAACCAACCAATCAGCCGACCCCTGAAAAGAGCCTTAAACCGCCTGCGGGTTCACAACGGTTACTGATATAAATACGCCTAGAAGGAATGAATGCTAACTTCGATTTTGGATTCGCAAAGGCCCTGGTATGTGGACGACACCCGGAGAAGTGGTCTGAAGTAACTTTGTTGCAGAGCCTAGCAAAAGTATTTAATACTAATCCAGACTGTTGTCAAGAAGTTTTTAGGAGCTGAGTGAAGTTATTTTTTGACGGTGGCACTTTGTTTGCTCTGACAACAAAATAACTTGGCTCAGGTTACGGACACAGAAGCAAATTTACTCGCCAGAACAAGGCTTAGAGCACCCATCAAGGTTGGTTCAGATCCTAGAGTTGAAGCGAAGATCGGAGTGGCCGGCAGGCCGCGGCAAAGCGTGCCTTCAACCGTGGCTTTGATATCTTCCGAGATGAGTGGCCACGATCGCACGATTGGACCACTGACTATGACGGCTTCCGGAGCCAGTCCTCGAATCAAATTGGCGATACCCACCCCGAGATAGTAAGCGGTCTCCTTCAACGCCGTGCGAGCTGAATTGTCATCACGCAGGGCGAGATCAATCAAATCGCTAAATGTCACGACGGCAACGCCATTTGATCCACGTGAAAGTTTTGCATAACGAGCTAGCGCCGAACGCTCAGAAGAGAAGGCTTCCCAACATTCCCGACTTCCCGAGGCACAGGCGATTGGAGCCCCCTGACCAATGGTCATGTGCCCAAATTCTCCGGCAGCACCACTCTCGCCTCGGTATAACTGACCGTCAAACACAATTCCGGTGCCGACACCACCCTCCACTAACACCAGAATGAAATCTCGCACCTCGCGAATTTCTGGCCTGCCAAACCAGAGTTCAGCTTGTGCGGCGGCGTTAGCGTCATTATCCATTGTCACCGGCAATCCAGTCGCCGCATTCAACTCCTTAGCTAGGGGCAAATCACGCCATTTGAAGTGCGGTACAAATAGCTCGCTTCCTTCCGGATTCACAAGTCCCGGGAGGCTAACGCCGATTCCTTCAATCGTGCCCTTGTTCCGCCTAATCAGTTTTCGTGCTCGGTCGATAATCTGTTTAGTTGTCTGGTCCGCGTCAGGGTTAGTTTCGAACTTTTCTTGTTGCAACACGCGCCCGGCCAAGTCGCTGGTGGCAACAAGTGTTCGTGTCGTTCCGATGTCTACTCCGATAGCAACAGCATCCGCAGTTCGGAGCGATAGCAGACTCGGTGGACGCCCCCCAGTCGATTCGCCGCTCACTTCCTCGATCAGACCATCGACCCGTAATTCCTCCACAATCAATGAAACTGTTGAGCGTTGCAATGCGGTTTCATAGGCGATCTCGGCGCGTGAGATTGGTCCTCTTTCGCGCACATAATTCAGCACAATCTGACGATTGATATCCCGAATCGTGTTGGAACGGGCCACATTCGCTTTTTTTAGGTCTATTCGTCGCATACCCGGCTTACCCGCCGTGGAGTTCTCGCTGCTTCGGGGGAATTCGTTAGAAGGATCAGGACTAGAATTCCGAGGAATGAAGGAGAATAAGTAGTACAGACCGCACTGCGAGTCAATACCTTTTATGGTGGTGGTCGGTTCTGAGTGAGGAAACCTGACGATCTTGACCAGGAACTATAGGCTTTGTGTCTCGGTCTTCGTTATACTGCATGCACACGAAAACCTTGGAGGTTTGCTATGAAGAACCAGCACACCGTAGGTATAGCCTCGTTAATCGGGATTGTTCTCCTGTCCCTAGGGACGCCAGTTTTCTCACAGGCTCCGGGTCCCCCTCCTATTGATAAAAGCACGAACCCGGAGCGCGCGCGCCAGCAAGACCTGAGTCGACGGGAATACCAGCTTCGGAATTTTGGGAATCAACCTGGCCGCACACCTGATCGAAGACAGCTTGAAGCTTTAATGGCCCAAACCGAACAAGATTTCAATCGAATTCTAACTCTTCACAACGAGATCGCGCGGGCCATTTCTTCTAATCAGGATCTTGATTATCACTTTGTCTCTGATGCGACCGCAGAGATTCGAAAAAAAGCCAGCCGTTTGCAGACTACTCTCGGTCTTCATGATCCAAATAAGGAACCGCAGAACACGAAGGAAGGAGAGAAGGCCAACAGCGCGCAATTAAAACCCGCGCTCTTCAGTCTCTGTAAACACATCAAAAATTTTGTGACGAATCCGGTTATCGAAACTCCCGCCACGGTTAACGCTGAGCAATTAACCAGGGCCCGGCGGGACCTAGAGAGTCTTATTCAACTTAGCGAGCAGATTAAGAAGGACGCTGACAAATTGAGCAAGACTCGCAAGCTTTAGGGTCTATTCGGGGCCGGCGTTTGTTGAGGCAGCGGCGAAGGCTGAGGGGCAGCTCGAACAAATACGATCGGTTCCGAAGTTACTCCCTTCCCTTCCTGCACCGTAACAAACAGATTGGGCTTGATATTGGCAATGGTGTCCTTTTGGCCACCTGGCCAGGTAATTTCTAACGTAAGGGTGGTTCCCTCTTCCGGCTTACCCAGTCCGAAAGTCAACGGCAATTCACTTTGGGAACAGTAACTGGATCCTGTTCTAATCATGCCGAACATATTCCGGCCTTTTGCGGTCTTTACGCTGATTTTGGCGCCGATGCCATCACGGTTGGCTTTGGCTCCTACCGTCCGAACTCGCAGAAGATCATTCTGATTCGCGTTCTCGTTGCGCAGCAAACGCGCTGGACCGTCGTTGGTTGTAATCAACAGATCGAGATCACCATCATTATCGAAGTCGCCATAAGCGGCGCCACGGCCGACGATTGCCCGATTCAACGCCCGCCCCAGCTTTCCCGTGACCTCTTCAAATTTCTTTTTACCCTTGTTTTGAAATAGATGAGGCGGTTGAGCATATTTGACCTTTGGTTGGACCACACTGATGTCGTCAGACACATGTCCATTAGCGGCAAAAATATCCAATAAGCCATCAAGATTGTAATCAAAGAAAAAGCAGGCAAAAGTTAGCGACTGGGCCGACATCTTTCCGATTCCGGAAGTCGGCGCCTCGTCGGTAAATAACCCCGAGCCATCGTTGTGATAGAGGGCCATGCTTTCGTTTGTGAAATTGCCTATCACGACACTCTGTCGACCTGAGCCATCATAGTCGGCTGCGTCGACACCCATACCAGCGCGAGCGGTACCAGCTTCGCTAAACGCAACCCCGGCGATCACGGCATTGTCTGTAAACGTGCCGTTGTGGTTGTTGCGGTACAGCTTGTTTGGTTCCGTATCGTTGGCGACGAAGAGATCCAGCCAGCCATCGGTATCGAAATCGAGCAAGGCAACGCCCAGAGTCTTGCCGGCGGGATCGTTAAGACCGGCGCTCTCGGTCACGTTTTGGAAAGTGCCATTGCCGCGATTGCGATAGAGCACGGCGCTCTGCCCCTTGTATGACTGCGGAGTACAGTAAGATTTGTTCTTGCCGTCCAGCGTACAGAATTGATCGGTTTGTACCGACCACTCGACATAATTGCCGACGAACAGGTCGAGTTTGCCGTCATTGTCGTAATCAAACCAGGCAGCACTAGTAGAAAATCCAGGATCCCCAACTCCGGATTTGGCTGTCACATCTGCAAACTTCCCGCCACCGAGGTTGCGAAAAAGGCGATTAGGGCCAACACACGTAATGTATATGTCGGTGTTTCCATCGTTGTCGTAATCGGCAACAGCGACTCCGATGCCGTACATCTCTACACCGAGTCCTGACTGATGTGTAACATCGGTGAAGGTACCGTCTTTGTTGTTGCGATACAGGGCAAGGAATGACTTGCGCTTCTTGTTCTCAGGCCAGTCCATTGAATTGACCAGCAAAATGTCTTGCCATCCATCGTTGTCGAAATCAAGAAAGGCACAGCCCGCGCCGATTGTTTCAGGAAGATACTTCTTTCCGAATGCACCGCTGTGGTGCTTGAAACGTATCCCGGCCTGTGTGGTTACATCGCTGAACTCAATCGTCCCGGATGGACGCGGTGGGGTAGGGCTTGGTGTTGGCGATGCGGCCACTGACACTTCGGCAGATGGTGCAGCGGCCGGTGCTTCTGAAGATGGCTGTTTGCAAGCAGAAAGCAGGAAGCCTAAAAAAATCGAAAGGCCAACGTTCACCCAGCGTTCGTGCATTCTTATGTAGTTCTCCCTGCAAGTAATGTGAATCTGCGAAGCAATGGCCCAACTTCTTGTTCTTGAGCAACGTTTTGGACGAAATAAACGATCCACGAAATTACACGAACTAACACGAAATTCAATTCTCACGAAACTTGATTAGTGTTGTTTCGTGTGGGTTCGTGGATCGTATCGCTTTGGTTGCGGCCGAGGCCGCGCTGGGTAACTGTGGATTACTGAGATGCTGTGGTCGCACGGCGCGACTCCAGCCAAATTTCAATTAGCATCGCGGTTGGGCCGACAATAAACAGGGCGTACAAAGGCGCGTAAACGACCTGGTTGAGACGGAGTAGCATCTCCGCGAAGGCAACGAAAAAAACGACGACGCACTGGGCAGTCCTGGACCTTACCGTCGTCTTTGGATCTGTAACCATAAAGAAAATAAAAAGTTGATACATCGGGCCGGTTATCGGTGCTATCTCTGCCTGCCAGGGATGTCCAGTGATCAAACTTCGCAAGAATGCAAAAGCAAAAAATGAGACGACGTACGTTGCGCTAATGTGAAACCGCCGGGCGCGCCAAATGATAATTGACCCTAGAATCCAGATGACCAGCATGGGCCATATAAAGTTGCCCCACTGTATGGTTAAACTCGCCACCGTCTCGGGTGCGAGGAATAGCAGCACACAGATGCCAAAGTTTGACGGATTCCAAAGGTGTCGATTTTTCACCCGCAACACGTACTTCGACATGATCGAAATCACACTACACAGCGCGAAAGGCCAGAACGCCGGCGAGCGAATGAGGATGCCAACACTGATGCCAGTGATGTATGCACTGGCTAGATGAAGCCACTTGCCGAAAAAGATTCGACCCAGTATCAACTCAGCTACGATCGCTGAAATGATTGCCAAAGCCGTCTTTTCGTAACTCTCCAGGATGCCGTATGAAAGATGCCCGACCAGCAGGATGCACGTAATGAAGAGCGGTGCGATATAGCGACTATCGAAACGGAACTTTCCCGGCTCGGCAACGTCAAGCGCAGGCGTGGCCGCCGGTTGGCTGGTCGACTGGCTCATACGGGCTCCTTGATCTTGTGAGTTTGTCCGATTAGGGGTTTTTCAAGAGTCTCAACTTTTCCCGAAGTCCAACGAATTTCAGCCTTATCAACCTGCGGATTCCTACCGAGGCCAAAATGCAACCGGCGCTGATTCTGCGCGCAAAAACCGCTGCCACCCGAAACCTGCTGGACCTGCTGGTGGCCATCCCAAAACAAGCGAACCTCGGCCCCGATGGCACTACGGTTACTCACTGTGCCCTCGAGCTCAAAACTGATCCATTTGTTGTCGGGAGTTGCATTGTTCTTATAGATAAGCAGCGGCCCTTTCTGATTGGCAACTACTACATCCAGCACTCCGCGATTCCACAAATCAACCAGCGCAACTGACCGCCCGTCATAAACATCAGTAGCACCAACTGCCTGGGCGACATTTACAAACTTGCCCGCGCCGTCGTTAAGCCAAACTCGTTTTTGCTGGTAGCCGGACAAGCTCCGACCCTCCATTGCGGGCCAGTGGGCAGCATCGGAAATGATGGTGGAATTGCCGCCGGCGATCTTAGAAAAATCGTACCAGTAATTCGTGTTGCGCTCGGCGGACACGTAACCATTAACCAGGTACAGATCGAGGGTGCCGTCGTTGTTGAGATCGCCAAACTGGGCACCAAAGCTCCACCCGCCAATTTCGACGTCCATTTCGCGCGCCAGGTTGTCGTATTTCAGAGAGTCTCCCCCGGTTCCCTCCCTTGGCACCCAAAGATTGTTACCCTGAATGAGTACTCCGTCCTCCGAAATATTTGAAACGTAAATCGAGTACTTGCCTTGATTCAGAATATCTCCCATTGAAGCATTCATTCCGCTCTTGGGCGAGAAGCCAACCCCGGCCTGCTGGCCAACTTCACGAAATTGTTTGCCGTCATAGGAGTAGAGTTCTGAAATTCCGTAATCGTTCGCGATGAAAAGATCGGCATGGCCCGTTCCTCGTAAATCTGCTACTGCCGCAGCCAGCGCCCAACGGCGAGTGTCAATGCCGACCTGCTGACTAACTTCTTCAAAAGCACCGCCGCCAACGTTGCGGAATAAATATTTGCGACCACCGTTTCTCGCGTACTCGAAGCTCTCGGGCATCATCTTTGTCGTCTTCAAATGCCAGAGATCGACGTCCTCGGCGTAGTAGCCGCCCAGGAAAACGTCCAGGCGCCCATCCCGATCGTAGTCAAACCAGATAGCGGTGTTTCCATTAACCCAGGTTGGTAGCCCAGCCTTATGGGTCACCCGGGTAAACCCGTGTCCCTGGTCATTGTGAAACAGTTCGGGCCGGCCCCACTTATACAAAAACAAATCTTCGTAGCCGTCGTTGTCGTAATCTCCCCAGACGGAACCCATTGAGACGCCGGTTCCCAACTGATTTAGATCGGCAACCCCCATTTCCGAGGCGACATCTTTAAAAGAACCATCCGTCATGTTCTTAAAAAGCGAGTTCTTACTTCCCTCGCCGCTATTTGTCACATAGATATCTGCCCAGCCATCGCGGTCGAAATCAACAATCGATACGGCCGCTCCCATCGACGCGACCTGGGGCATGATGTGATCTAATCGGCGGTCCAATGTGGGAGCTTGATGAGTGAAGTTAACGTTGGATGCCTTTGCGACTTCCTCGAGGTAAAAACCGTAACGGGCCAGCGCACCCGTAGTGTTCAACTTCGCCGCCTGCGCCTCGCGACGCGCCGAAAGACGCTTGAGCACAAGTGGCGTTGCGAGCAAAGCAACGAAAGTTAGTACGAGTAGAATTCGAGCCGGCTTACTCTGGGTCATTGACTTGTACTAGACCTCAATGCGTTCTTGAAAACATCCGGAGTTACATAACGCGTGTGGTACTTCTGCCAGTCGTCCCGGTACCGGCGATAGACCCATTCATCCTCTAGTTTCCCTGGCGGAGTAACGTATTGCTGCTTGGTGTGGTATGGCAAAGGCAGCACTGTCTTTGAAAAAGTTGAATTATAATCGCCGTCTTTGATCCAGCCGTCGCCCATGATCACGTAGTCGCGCACCCATCCGGCCGGCGGGGGTGCTGGTGCGGCAAAACGAAACGAAATCTCATCGCCGGCATTCATTATCACGTAGCGATCATCGGCATGCATCAAAAGCTCTCGCACATCTCCGAAGCGCGTGTAGTAACCAATTAGATCGCGCCAACGCTGCTTGGAGCTCGAGAGACGATTATAGTCTGGTATTTCAGGCGATGAATCATTTGCCTGCTCAACCTCAGAATAACCACGGTAGTGCAGATCCGCAGTGTCCGGGTTTAATCGAGTGATCCCAGGCGCCACCTCGGGAAGTCCGGGTGCCCATTGGAACGCATCCCAGTAAACCTCCAGATTGGTTCGTAAACGAACTCGACGCGGGGTCCCAGGCGCAAAAACACTCGTAAGATCGAACAGGCAGATCTTTTTTCTGCCCGCTGGAAACCCAAGGTTGGGTAGCGCCACTCGCCAGCCGCCGCGAGCGTCGGGAACTTCCAGACTTAAAGGTCTAGCTTGCTCTTGTAGTCCCTGACTAATAGCGACATTGATCGATGAATCGGTCGGGTGCACCCAGCCATTTGCAATTAACCAGAGGGGACCAATCTCGGGCACACCCTCACCGAGATCAATCTCAACAAAGTGATCTCGGGTTACTCCCTGATATTTACCCCGCCCGAACGTATCAAGGTAGTTTCCATCCAAAGTATTTACGATGCTGGTGACATCCTGACCGTTGTCATCTACTGCCCGAGAGATCTCGCGCGGTGTCGACACTGTAGTGATAGCCAACTTTGCGGGAGGAATAACAAAACGCTCGTCAACGAAGATCTCTGTTCCTTCGGGATGGTCAACAACCGCCAGGCTGAGATGATCGTAATAATAGGTCTCCCAGAGTTCCCCGGTGACGCGTAAATCGTAGTAGCCATCGCGCGGGACGAGTTGATCTCTGCCGATTTTGTACCATTCCTCGGTCGCTTCCACTCGAGCTGTTCCCAGTGTGTTGATGCGCAAACCAATCGCCGAACTCCACGGCACAGAATCTTTGACAAACTCCATCTGCTTGCCGTTATAAGCAAACAGAAAAGGACACGACCCTTTCAATCGCTGCTCAGTAACGATTTCTTGATCGGCTTTTAGCTCAAACTCAGCCCGCACGGAACCGTTGGGCCAGACGATCCGCACGACATCAACGCCGGTTTGTTCACCGAGACCGAAGTGAAGCAACGGGCCCCTGATCGGCTGCTTCTGCACCAGCAGCCCGGCGCGAATTTCCATCTCGCCGCCGATGCCGAAAGAATTAATGCGCTGATCGCCGACGGCCTGCTTGGCACGTGGGCGAATCACCTGCCAGTGGTAGTTTTTGGAGCCGTGATTAATTGCCTGCTGAGGTTGGCCATCCGGAGAAAGTCCGAGCAGGTCGAGCCGTCCATCGCTATTAATATCCACAGCGTCTAAAACAAGAGACGGTCCGACGGATTTTTCGAGCGGTTTGAGATCTCCCTTTTCGTCACTCAACCAAATGAACGTGCCGCCACGCGCGTCCGCAGCTGGACGAGCTGTCGAGGCCTGTGAAAGATCGAGGCCGCCATTGTTGTCGAGGTCGGCCATGAGGATGCGAACATCTCCCTGCACATAAGACTCGGGAGCGCCGCTAATTTTAGCGATCTCAACGATCTCCCAATCCTGGCCTTCGTTCTTGTCGGAGAGCCGAACGATGACGGCCCCTTCTCGCGCTGCGATCAGGTCCAGCACCCCATCGTTGTTCACGTCGGCTGCATTAATTGCCAGCATACGTCCAAGGGTAGGTGGAGCAGGACGTTCGTTAAACTGGCCCGTTCGCTCATTAGTAAAAACGTGAAGACGGCCCGCCTGGTCTATCAAGGCAGCGTCCGGATCGCCATCAGCGTCGAGGTCTGCCCATGCAAAGCCGCGCAGACCGGAGATGCTTGCGAAGGGGTGAATCACTATGAACGTGCCATCTCCGTTGTTTCTTAATACGGAGGGCAACCCCTGTTCGCTGCCAAGTACGATATCGAGATCGCCGTCCGCTTCAATGTCTGCTGCCCAGGAGCCTGTGTACTTTGCCCCTGTGAGCGAAGCCGGAAGCGTTGCCGCGGAGGTCACGTCAGTAAAAGCCGTGGGATTATCCTGGCGCATCAACCGCAGGCCGCCACTTCCGGCGAGCACCAGGTCGGTCTTGAAATCGTAGATGAAATCGATTGGCAGAATTCCTTCTTGAAGTGGAGCGTTTCCTGCCGGCCCGCCGGGAAACGGAAACGATGCGCCCGCAGCCGAACGTACTTCTTGACCGTTAGCGACAAATACCGTGGGAGCGCCTTCGCTACCCAATGAAACGCCCCCGATCCAATTCCACTTGTTGCCATCGATATTCGTCACCGTCTGCTGTCTAAAACTAAGAGCTGTGTCCGGGGGCGCGGCTGCAAAAGTCGGGGATTCGAGCTTTAGAAAGTGTGTAAATGGAGTTGCCTCTTCCCCGGGTGGCGGCTTGATTGCCGCAAGACTCTGGCGATATTCAGAAACTCTCACCAGTACATTGCGCAGGAATGCGATCCGTGTGGCTGCTGCGCGAGGATCTGGGCCAGCGGCAGCGGCTTGAACGGCCTTAAGTTGTTCTTGAACTTCTGGCGGCCAAGCGGAGGATCGCGCGCCGATACGAGCGACCGTGTTGCGCAGAGTGTCGGTGTCACCGCGCTTGGCCGACAGCCGGCTCAGTTCGAGCAGCGCCGCCAGATTTTCCGGTGCTGCCGCGAGAATCTTCTGCATCAGTTGCTGATACTCTGCCTCGCTATTCACATCGGCCTGACGTTCGACTTCTTCACCGAGGTGATAGATTGCTTTTAAGTTTTGGGGATTGAGGTTAACTGCCTTTCGCAGTGCTGCAATAGCTTCCGGGGAACGCCCACGCCCACTCTCTAAGAGCCCAATGAGGTAGAAGATCTGATCATTGTTCGGCGCCAGATCTCGCGCACGCTCGAGTCTCTCGGCCGCGGCATCAAAGTTTCTTTGTCTCAATGCCAGCAGTCCCCAATTAGCCCAACCCGCTGGTTCAAAAGGAGCGAGGCCTGTGAACAGCGCGAGCTTGCTCTCAGCCTGAACATCGTCGCCAACCTGCAAAGCGGCGAGGCCGATGTAGAACGTCCTTACCAGCTCGACATATTCCGGCGACGATTTTGCCGGCAGCTTATCGCCTGGACGGCATGCGGTGATCGCGAAGAGACCCAGCAGCAGTAATACGATTGCAGCTTGTTGTTTTTTTAGAAGGATTATTCGCATTAAGCTTGAGACATTTACCCGGAAGAACTTGCGGGAAGACAGTAAAGAGCAATCCGGCTGATCTCAATATGTTGGAGAAGAAAGATAACACAGCACCTGGGTGGCTGCACTTCGCGCCCGCGTCTCCTGGCGCTGGTGCAATTTCAACATTGTCCTATGAAGCCTTGCATTATCACTCAACTACAGAACCGCGAGCCGTAGCGACCGGATGCTGAGTTCAAGTCACCTAAATGCGTTTACTGAAGGTTGAGTCTTGGATCCGGTCGCTACGGCTCGCGGTTCTCTAGTCGAGTGGAATTCTCGACGACAAGTGAGACTGCATCAGTACCGCACCTCCTTACCACTTGTCGGTTATCCATTGACTCGTTAGCGAATTGCCATATCTGCGCTTCATCAACGCAGGCTTGGGCGCCCACGGAGGGACGCCCCTACAACTATCTCGACCACGGCAGTCAGTGGCAACTTGACAATCGAGGTTTCGGATTTATATTCGAGGCAGTCTTCCCATCTCGTCGATTAGGCCTTTGAGAACATTTGCTCAGCTTGCATTGCACGGACCCCCCATGAAGCGTTTCAAAACTAGTGTTCCATTGCTGCCATTCTTTATAGCTCTAACAGTAACTGCATTCTTATTACACCCGACCTGGGCCCATCGCCAGAATCAGCCGGCAAAAACGACCGTCCGCGAAGACGCTTATCGCGCCAATAACATTGGGGTTGCACTGCTCGAACAATTCAAGCACAAAGAGGCCGCAGATGCTTTCAAGCGGGCGCTGCAACTGGAACCTAAGTTAGCCACCGCGCGCATCAATCTTGGTATCGCACTCTTCAACGTGCCGGATCTGCCCGGAGCGCAGCGAGAATTACAAAGCGCGATTGTGCTTCTTCCGGCGGTCCCACAGCCGTACTACGTACTCGGTCTGGCTGCGAAAACGCAGAACAGACCCGAAGATGCCATCGCTTCTTTTCAGAAAGTATTACGCATCGATCCCAATGACGTAGGTTCGAATGTTAACCTGGGACAACTCTACGCACAGCAACGCAGATACCCGGAAGCTATCGCAGTGCTGCGTACGGCCCTGGCCGCTGAACCTTACAATGCTACTGCCCTCTACAACCTGGGAACTGCGTTGCTGCGATCCGGACAACGAGTCGAAGGTCAGAAGGTGATCCAACAGTTTCAGGAATTGCGACAACGCGGTAGCGGCACAACTCTCGGAACAAATTATCTTGAACAAGGTCGCTATGCAGAGGCGATTGCTTCCACCGGCGCCGAACCTGAACTCGTTAGCCAGGCCATTCCGGCCGTTACTTTTACCGATGCCACCTCCGCTTTTTTTGGAAGCGGGCCAAAGGTCGGGGAAATGGCGGCTTCCCCACCGCCACTCCTTGGCCAACAAATCAAGACCGCTACGCTGAATGACGCCGGCCAACGTGAATTAGCTGCGTCGCTCGGCGGGAGTTTAGCGCTGTTCGATTTCGACCTTGATGGAGACCTTGATCTGTTTTCGACATGGGCCGCTCAACAGCATCTCTATCGAAATGACGCCGGAAAGTTTACGGACATTACCAGGCAATCAGGAGCTCTGACAGGAAAATTCGCGGGCATCGCGGTGGGCGCAGTCGCGGGTGACTACGATAACGACGGCAAGCCCGACTTGTTAGTCGTTCGCTCTGGAAGTCTGACGCTTTTTCACAACGACGGTGGAAAGTTCTCGGACGTGACTGGCACTGCAGGGCTTCCAGCCTATCCATACCTTTCCTCATCAGTTGCCTTCACTGATATCGACCACGATGGCGACCTGGATCTTTTTGTGGGTGGACTCGCCGATTTTTCCAAGCCGCCGAAAAGTAGCGAGTCCACGGTCTTTCCGGATGACTTTGCCGCTGCGCCCAACATGTTGTTGCAAAACGACGGGAACGGAAAGTTTACCGATGTAACTGCCAGGGCCAGGTTGGCCGGCATGGGCCACGCAACGGCCGTGGTGCCGACAGATTACAACAACAGGCGGGATGTCGATCTGCTCGTCGTTAATTACGGCAAGGCTCCGCAGCTCTTCAGCAACATGCGCGACGGCAGTTTTCGTGATGTCGCTAGTGAGGTGGGACTAGCTGCGAGTGGCCGCTGGACAACGGCTGCCGCCGGCGATCTGAATAAGGATGGATACACCGATTTCTTCTTCGGCCGAACTGACGGAGCTGCTCTTTTTTCAATGAGTGATGGTCGGGAAAAGTTTAAGACTTCGGTTGCGCCAAGCGGGTCGGAGGCGGTTCGGACCGCGCAGTTTCTGGACTACGACAACGATGGATTGCTCGATTGCCTGGCGCTCACTGACAAAGGATTGCGCATCTGGCGCAATTTGGGAAATGGTTGGACAGACGTAAGCGAACGAGCTGTCGATCCCAGCCTCGCACAGGTAAATGCGAGCCGTACTCTTGCCGCTGGAGACATTGATAGTGATGGTGACACTGACATCATTGTTGGAGTTCCGGGCGGTGGACTGAGAGTCGCGCGTAATGATGGGGGTAACACCAACCACTCTTTGCGGGTGAGTCTTGCAGGCAAAGTTAGCAACCGCAGCGGCATTGGCGCCAAGATCGAAGTCCGTGCCGGAAGTCTCTCGCAGAAACTCGAAACGTATTCTTCTTTTCCTGCACCGGCGCCGGCGGATGTGGTTTTCGGGCTGGGCCAGCGCGCCTCGGTAGACGCGGTGCGCGTCTTGTGGCCTGCGGGGATCATTCAGGCTGAGACAGAACTTGCAAAGGCCGGGCGTACATCTAAAACCGCGGCTTTGACGCTCTCCGTCACGGAGCTGGACCGCAAGCCCTCATCGTGTCCCTACCTCTACGTATGGAATGGCGAACGATTCGAATTCGTAACAGACTTTCTGGGTGGCGGTGAGATGGGTCATCTGGAAGCGCCTGGGACGTACAACGCGCCTGATCCCGACGAATACGTCCGTATTCCCGGCGATCTATTAAAGGAGCGCAACGGTCGTTACGAGTTGCGCGTGACGAACGAATTGGAGGAGGCGCTGTTCGTAGATCATCTGCAATTGATCAGTGTGGCCCATCCGCGAGGTGTCGAGGTTTATCCTAATGAGGGACTGACTGTTCCATCGCCGCGTTTCAAACTCTACGCAACGCGCCACGCCCACGTCCCGTTGACCGCTGTCGATGAGCACGGGCACGACGTACTCTCCCGAATCGCGCGTGTGGATCGCCAGTACCCTGATGATTTTCGTCTTCACAACATACGCGGTTATGCCGACGAACATACATTGACGTTGAAACTCCTGGAAGAAAAGTCCAATGTCCAAAGTCCAATGTCCAAAGTCCGCGAGCGTAGTTTAGCGTTCAACCCCCCCATAACCGGTTCAGGCGCGGAAAGACAGACCTTGGACGTTGGACATTGGACCTTGGACAGGGTTGGAGATCGCTCCGACAGAATTCTATTGATGTTGACGGGTTGGACTGAGTACGCCTGGTCGAGCGATAACCTTGCCGCCTCTCAAAGCGGCAAGACCCTGCAACTACCGGCTCTTCAAGTGAAGGATAAACACGGGCGCTGGCAGACCGTCATTGAGAACATCGGCATTCCCGTCGGCCGGCCGCAAACCGTAGTGGTAGACCTCACGGGCAAATTCCTGAGCGCCAGTCGCGAAGTGCGGATTGTCACGAACATGCGTATTTACTGGGACGAAATTCTCGTTGACACCTCGGGTGGGGACTTCCCCATGAATTTGACGCGGCTCGATGCGTCGGTCGCTGAACTGCGCTGGCGAGGCTTCTCACGTGAGTTCTCTCGTGATGGACGACAGCCCCTGGGGTACGACTATGAACAGATCTCATTCACCTCGCCCTGGAAGGTGATGACCGGGCGTTATACACGTGAGGGCGATGTGCGCGAGTTGTTGCTCAAGTCTGATGACATGTTCGTCATCTCACGACCCGGTGATGAGCTAATTCTGTCGTTTGCAGCGGACAAACTATCGCCGCTCCCACGCGGCTGGACCCGCACGTTGCTACTTTACGCGGACGGCTTCAGCAAGGAGATGGACATCAACTCGGCCAGTCCCGACCAGGTCGGTCCATTGCCCTTTCATGGAATGAGCAAATATCCGTACACCTGGCCCGAGCGCTATCCGCTAACCGAAGAGCGTCGAAGATATCTGGAAAAGTACAACACACGCGTGGTCACGTCACCCGTGCCTTTAATTGAGTCCGAATTGATCGTCGGGAAGTAAGCGCCCTTTAGAGTGCGCAAGGGCACGATCCACGAAATCACACGAACTAACACGAAGTGCGGTTCGTGTCGTTTAGTGTAATTTCGTGGATCCTTCTTTCTGTCGGCTTTGCTAAAACCAATGGAACATATCAGATATTCCGTCGCCGCTTGCCAGACAGATCTTTCGAACCCACTCGATCGTCCCGCCATGCGCGCTAATACAGATCGCATGCTTTCGATGATCGACTCGGCCGTTGCGGGTGCGGCGCCTTTCCTGCCAGTACGGCTTGTCGTTTTTCCTGAGTTCGCACATGCGGCTCCGGTTTTCCCCACCGCCGCGGAACTGATTGAAAAACTCGCGGTAGCGATTCCAAACGAACATACGGCGCGGCTTGAACAGAAAGCTAAAGAACACGACATTTACATTCAGAGCGGCTCGATGCTGGAGGCTGATCCGAAATGGCCGGGCCATGTATTCAACACGACCTGCCTCATCGGACCCACAGGGCTCCTCTACAAATATCGCAAGGTGAACACCTGGATCCCCTACGAGGTGCACACTAGTCCGCACGATCTACCCGGTTATGACGAACCGCTTTTTCCTGTCGCGGAAACGCCCATTGGCAGACTGGGCTGTGCGATTTGTTACGACTGGTTATTTCCCGAAGTGATGAGGCAGTTAACTGCTAATGGTGCGGAAGTCTTGATTCGCGTGTCGGCTTACATGGATCCATGGGGCGCGACGGAGCCAATGGCCTGGTCGACGATCGTGAATCGTTGCCGCGCGCTAGAAAACACTGCTTATGTCGTGGCCGCTAATCAAGGCGCGAGCTTAAAACACTACCCGCCCTATTCCTGGCCCGGAGGCAGTCAGGTGGTGGACTTCGACGGGCGCATGTTGGCCGAAGCATCTCCGGGCCCCGGTGAAAGGATCGTGGTTGCGCCGGTTGATATTTCTGCTTTGCGTCATGAACGTGCAACTCGTCGCGGACATCATATGTTGGCGCACCTGCGCACCGAAGCCTACCCCGTTTATCAACGTCATCAATATCCACCTCGGGTCACCGATGATGACGGCGAAGTTTTGAGTTACGAGAAAAACAATCATTTGATTGACGAGGCCAAACGAAGTCTCGAGTAGGGCATGCAAAGACTCAACGCACAGAACCATTTGCCGTAGCCAATGGATCCCAGCACTCAACCAGCAGAAGCGGCTCAACGCCCAGGACTATTTGCCGTTGAGACTGGTGAAAACTAAAAAGAGTGGCCGCGAAATCATTCTGACGTATGCCTCAACTACAGAACAGGAAGCGATAGCGACCTGGCCGTTGCGACAGACTCAAACTTTGTTAGTGGCACCGAGACGGGCAGGTCGCTACCGCTTCCTGTTCTGTAGTTGAGGTATTTTCATTGGTTCTGTAGTCAGGTCGCTGCGTTACCCGCGTCTCAGGCTTAACGGTCTCAATTTTGGCTCTCACACAGTCTCTGTAGCCTATGGTTCTGTGCGTTGAAGGTTCATGCTTTGTGTTGAGAATTCAAACCTTGATGAAGATCTTCCGCCGGTAAAGCATCCACAGAACTCCCAGGCAAACCAGGACAAACGAAATCGCAAACGCCAAAGACGCGTTCACCGGTGACGCCCACGAGGCGAATAGATTTTGATAGATCCAGGATCCCAGGGGGACCTTCGTACCCCCTGACGCGGTCAGCTTAATCACTCCCAGCAGCTCCGCCATTAAGCCCGCGCCCACATAGAGAGCGATTGCGTTTACACCAAAAATCTCAAAAGGCTTTGCCCATCTGCGATAACCCTTAATGTCGATGATCCAATAACACAGGGCCAAAAACTGCAGTGCCAACCCTCCGGTGAAGAGCACATAGGAACTAGTCCATAACGCCTTGTTGATCGGGAAAAAAGAATTCCATGCCCAGCCGACTGCAACACAAATCGCCCCTCCTACAAACATGCCCGCCACTTTTTCGTACGAGGAATTCTTTGTGCGCAGCCAATGTCCAGTTAGTACTCCAATCAACGTAGTCGCCAGTGCCGGAATAGTGCTTAAGAGCCCCTCCGGATCGTAAACCTTCGCCTGGGCCCAGACGTGTTTGCCAAAGACGACGCGGTCGATAAATGAGGGAAGGCTCCCTTCTTTAGTAAGATCGCCCGCGGCAAAACCTGGTGCGGGGATGAGTTTCACCAAAAACCAGTAAATCAGTAGCAAGGCAATAGTGATTGCTATCTGGGTTCTGATCTTCGTGTTGAGAAATATGATCGAGGCTAAGAAATAGCAAACGGCAATGCGTTGCAACACTCCAGGTATCCGAAGCTCAGAGAGGCCAAAATACGGGAACGCGTTTAGGAACAGACCAATCGCGAAAATGATCAGAGTTCGCTTTATGACTTTGAGGTAGAGGTCACGAGTGCTGCGGCCACTCTCAGTGCGGCTCCCAAAGGCCAGGGTAATTGCTACCCCAACTATGAAAAGAAAGAAGGGAAACACTAAATCCGTCGGCGTCCAACCGTGCCACTGAGCATGCTGCAGCGGCCAGTAAATGTGTTCCCACGTGCCGGGGTTGTTAACCAGCACCATTCCAGCTATGGTAATCCCGCGAAAGACATCAAGCGACACCAGACGTTCAGTGGGAGATCCGGTTGAAATGTTTGGCATTTGAGTTCAGACTGCGGTCTGTTCGGGAGCCGATTTACCCTTACTGAGAGTGTTCGAAGGAACATTTAACCGAAATCGATCCCGAAAACAATAGTCAAAGACAAGGCAGACTGATCCGGTATCGACGTGCGAGTATAGTTTGAGCGGGGATTAGAAGCCGCGAACACCTCGCGCTTGCCTCAAGATTTTGGGCCAAGTCTCTACTGTGGCACAGCTCATGCCATGTCAAGCAGTGACCACATCCAGTGTAGCGAAAGAATTCATGCCCAGGAAAAGGCTGCCGGTACAGGGCATTTCATCCAACCTTGGCTATAAGGCTAGACGAGGGGACAAAATATGGTAGCGCGCACCAGTAAAGTTCTAGTGTTCATTACCCTTGGCGCAATAGTCTGGCTTTGCACAAGCGCCGCCCTGGCCCAAACCTCAGCCGCGGATTTTCACCGAATCCTTCGCGAAAAGGTCGGTTTCGATGAGACCGATTTTGCTGCACTCGAACAAGGACAGACAGTTGTAAAACTCTTGCCGCTCCAGGAGAAGAGGGAAGTGGCCGTGTCTGGACTAGTCAGCCTGCAAGTTCCGGCTGATGTGTTTCTCCGGTCTTTCAGGGAGACCATGGACCGAAAGAGCAACCCCGCTATTCTTGAGATCGGTACTTTCAGCAACCAACCCACGCTGGAGGACTTGAAGGGCCTTACTATTGAAAATCGTGACATTGAGGACCTGAAAACCTGCATCCCTGGGGATTGCAAGTTGAAGCTCTCAGCCCGGATGATTGAGCGTTTTCACAAAGAGGTTGATTGGGAAGCGCCGGACCACCATAGTCAGGCAACTCAACTTCTCAAGGTAATGCTCCTGGACTATGTCCGTGATTACCTGACGCGAGGAGACGCGGCGCTTATTGAATACAGCGATAAAGGGAAAACGGTCCGTCTTGCGGAAGAACAACGCGCTCTGAGGGCGGGTTCAAGTTACATTTACGATGGCGTTCCTAAGTTTTCGCAATACCTGAAAGACTTTCCCAAAGGAACGTTAGCCAATGTCGAGAATGCTATTGTATGGTCGAAAATGAAGTTTGGGCTCAAACCTGTCATTGCCATCAACCACATCACAATCTATAAGAATGACAAGGAAACCGGCCCGCAAGTCCTGATTGCGTCCAAGCAGATCTACGCCAACCACTATTTTGATTCTTCACTCGCACTAACGGCATTCGTGAGTTATCCCGGAGCAAGTTCCGGATCTTATCTGTTCTATGAGAATCGCTCGCGGGCTGATGGGCTCGGCGGAATGTTCGGCAAGATCAAGCGGGGGATCGTCGAAGACAGAGCTGTAGATGGTCTAAAGGCTATTCTGGAACAGTCAAAAGTGAACCTCAATGCGAGCGTTTTAGGTCAAACCGAATCTGCAGCGCCCGCCGAAGGAGGAGCTAGGTCAAGGGGATGGACATCGGGTCGCGTTCGCCTGTTCTCAGGGTTGTTTTTAATCACCGCGTTCGTTGTATTGTTGGGCCTGAGTAATTACCACTGGCGAAGCAGAGTCGTACGACCGCCAACCAGTTCAGCCACTGGATGACCTGTCGAATGCCCCCGTCTTTTCACGGCGGGCACTATTCAGATCAAACTCAGCGTTTCCAATTCCGCGTGAGACTGTGTCAAAACTCCGATGCCACCGGCTTTAGCCGCGTGTTGCTTCAATCGATTTATAACGCGCTCAACTACAGAACAGGAAGCGGTAGCGACCTGGCCGTCTCAGTACCACTAACACATTTGAGTCTGTAGCATCGGCCAGGTCGCTACCGCTTCCTGTTCTGTAGTTGAGTGATACTGTCATTGATTCTGTAGTCAGTCGCCGCGTTACACGGTTCTCAGACTTAACGGTTTCAATTTAGTTTTCACACAGTCTCGGTAGCTTGTGGCTCTGATAAGGCCCGAATCGTAGGCCGTCAGCGAGCCACACGATTCCGCATTGGGTACGGACTTCATGACACTCCGTGGAGATCACAAAATGCTGGTGGTGTGCCAATGCGGATGTAATGTTGTCAAATGGGCGCGATTTGGATAGCATCGCGGTCCATGACTGTCACTACCGAAACCATGACGGGCGAGCAGATTATTGGTCTCTGCCGCCGGCACACCCTGTTCGAGTGGTCCGCCCAGGCCGCGGTCGATCCGATTCCGGTCGCACGCGCAAAGGGGATTTACTTCTGGACACCAGAAGGAAAGCGCTTCATCGACTTTAACAGTCAGTTGATGTGCGTGAACATCGGACACGGCGACGAGCGCGTGATTCGCGCCATCAACGAACAGGCCGCGATACTTCCTTATGCCAACCCGTTTATGGCCACCGATGTGCGCGCGCGCCTGGGCGTGAAACTCGCGGAGATCACACCCGGTGACATCGATGCCTTCTTCTTCACAAACGGCGGCGCCGAAGCGAACGAAAACGCGATCCGCATCGCGCGGCTGTTCACCGGACGCCATAAGATTGCTGCGCGCTACCGCTCGTACCACGGGGGAACGGCGGGAGCTCTAACGCTAACCGGTGATCCGCGTCGCTGGGCAGCGGAGCCAGGCATCCCCGGCGTCATCCGTATCCCGGACTTCTATCATGGGATACAGAAAGGCTGGGATACGGCTGAGGAAGTGCTGGCGCGGACCGAGGAAGTTCTCGAGCTCGAAGGCCCGAAGACGGTCGCGGCAATTATTATAGAACCCGTTACGGGGACTAACGGGATTCTCGTGCCGCCGGACGACTACATGCAGGGTTTACGAAAGCTGTGTGATAAGCACGGCATCCTCCTTATCGCCGACGAAGTGATGGCTGGCTTCGGCCGCACCGGCGAATGGTTCTCGGTCGACCACTGGCAGGTTGTGCCCGACTTAATATCAATGGCCAAGGGTTTGACGAGCGCATACGTGCAGCTAGGTGCGGTGGGTATGCGCCGACAGATCGCAGATCACTTCGAGAAGAACGTTTTCTACGGCGGGCTCACGTACAACAGCCACCCGCTTGCCTGTGCCGCAGCGTTAGCAACTATTGGAGTGTACGAAGAAGATGACCTCATCGAGAACGCTCGGCGCATGGGGGGCGTGATGCGCGGCTTGCTCGAGGATCTCGAGCGCCGTCACCCGTCGGTAGGCGCCACGCGCAACATCGGCCTCTTTGGAATAGTGGAGATCGTACGAGATCCGGAGACGCGCGAACCAATGGCGCCTTTCAACGGCACCTCACCCGAGATGCAGGCTCTCAGCAAGTTCTTCCGCGCGGAAGGTCTCTACACGTTTGTTCGTTGGAACACGTTCTTCGCTAATCCCCCCCTGTGTATCACTGAAGCCGAAATGCGCGAGGCCTTCGCGATCATCGACAAAGGCCTCGAGATCACCGACCGCGCCGTCTCGTAACCCCTCACAGTGATTATTTGAAGCAAAATTGGAGTGAGTGTTCTTAAGACGCGCCCTCCGATAGCTCGGCGCGATTCCAGATGCGTTGGGTAAACGGAGTCACCCAATGAGGCCGGAAGTTAAGTTCAACCTTTAGGTTGCGACCTTGCGGTGCGATAAGCTAAAAAAGCTTGAACTTTAAACTACTTTTCCCCTTCTCTGCAGAGTCTAGTCGAATTACCTTTTTGCGAATTTTGGCTGCGGGAGAGGGAGTCGAACCTTCAATCTCTGCGTTCAAAGCGCAGCGTGTTGCCAGTTACACCATCCCGCAAACTACAGACAGGGAGACGGGGAGACGCGGGGACGGGGAGAAACGTGATGCCGGCAGCGTCTCCGTGTCTCCGTGTCTCCGTGTCTCCGTGTCTCCGTGTCTCATCCCACTCGGGGCACTGGGATTCGAACCCAGACCTTGCGCTAATCTGGCGCTAATACCGCTTATAAGGCGGTTGCTCTTCCAGTTGAGCTATGCCCCGTGAAGTTGGTCGCGGCGGAAGGAGTTGAACCATCGTCGCTCGATTATCGTTCGAGTGCTCTCCCGTTGAGCTACACCGCGGAATTTGTACTTGGTACTTTGTTCTTTGTGCTTTGTAGTTGAGCGATGTTGCGTGGATTGAAGCCGGTTGCGGGAGAATGAAAAAAAGTACAAAGTACCAAGAACAAAGTACTAATTATTTGGTTGGCCCGACGGGGCTCAAACCCGTACGTGGCGGATTAAAAGTCCGCTGCTCTGTCACTCGAGCTCCGGGCCAAGAAATTTTAACTGCCGATTGCTGATTTTTGATTGGGCTGTCTCCAATGGAGAATCACTGCTCGCATCAGGCGCAATCGGCAATGATTTGGCTGTGGCGGAAGGATTCGAACCTTCGCATGGCCGCATTAACAGTGCGGTGCCTTACCAACTTGGCTACGCCACAAAAAGCATGATGGGGAGACGGAGAGACGCGGTGATGCGTAGAAAGGGCAAAGCAATCTTTGTCTCCGCGTCTCCCTGTCTCCCCGCGTCCGTCGTATGGAGGCGATGAAGGGAGTCGAACCCTTATCGTCCGGTTTACAAGACCGACGCTCTTGTATCCAATTGAGCTACATCGCCATCGTGAATTTGGTGGACTGGGAGGGAGTCAAACCCTCACAAGAAGTTTGCAGGACTTCTATGCTCTCGGTTACATCACCAGCCCAATAGTTTGGTGGCTGTGGGTGGAGTCGAACCACCAACCTCGCGCTTATGAGACGCTTGCTCTTTCCGTTTGAGCTACACAGCCAAAGGCAAGGATGAAGGCGGAAGGATGAGGGATGAAGTCAAAGCTCAACCAACAGGATCTTACTTTCATCGTTCATCCTTCATCCTTGAAGTGGAAGCCCGCGGAGGAGTTGAACCTCATGCCTTTCCGCCCGACGCTTGTAGGTTCGGTTTAGAAGACCGATGCCGGGCACGCGGGCCGAATGTCCGACATGCTTCAGCTTGTCGCTGACTTTCAAAACGACTCTCCATTGAGGGTCGACGACAAGCTGAAGCATGTCGGACATCTGATCGGGGCGTGAGGCCAACGCGCCTCTTCGAACTCAACGATCCCAGACAGTCACCGTTCTGCCAGGATGAGTCACGCCCCGATACTTAAGAATACGGAGAGGGGGGAGAACGGAGACGCGGCGAAGAGACTTTCTGGAGATCTCCGTGTCTCCCCTTCTCCCTTTCTCCGTGTCCTTTCTTGGTGCCCGAGGAAGGACTTAAACCTTCAACCTCTGGTTTGTAGGACCAGCGCTCCATCAGTCGAGCTACTCGGGCGTATCCGAGACGCGGAGACTCGGGGAAACGAAGACGCGGCGATTTGTTTTCTCCGGGTCTTCGTGTCTCCCCTTCTCCGTATCTCCGTGTCTCACCGTCTCCGTTGTCTCCCCATCTCCGCTCTTGGCGGTCGGAGTTGGAATCGAACCAACCTTTCGGGTTTTTCAGACCCGCGCTAATCCGTCTCAGCTATCCGACCCGAGACATTGCCGACTGCCGATTGTGATTCCCCTCACTGATAGGTGCAGCTATGGGCAACACATCGGCAACCGTCAATTATTTCAAGGGCTTTTTGAAAAGCCTGCGCCCTTGTTCAATGTGCATTTTCTCCATGACGTTACGGTCATCGTGCACGTCCATGAAGAGGTACTTGCGCCACTCGGCGCGCGCCTCGGCGTAGTAGCAAAGCACCACGCGTTCCAGTTTCACCCGCAGCGCCGACTGCGAAGTCAGCAGCGGCATCCTGGCTTCTTCCGGAGTGCGATTGCTCTTCCGGTTATTGCACGCGATGCACGCCGTGACGATGTTCACTGGCGAGTTATCACCGCCGCGCGAACGTGGCACGATGTGATCCAGTGTTAGCTCGGCCACACCCTTCTTCTCGCCGCAGTACTGGCAGCGGAACTTGTCGCGCATGTAAATGCGGAGGCGCTTCATACCCGATGCTTCGCGACGACGACGCACGTTGATGTAAGTGCGGCGGCGAATTACCGACGGCACCGGGAACTCATCGTGTGCGGAACGCAGCACGCGATCGCCATCCCATTCCTCGACGAAGACGGTGTTCTTGAAAGTCATGATTATCGCCCGCGCGACACTGACGGTGCCGAGCGGTTCGTAAGTTTGATTGAGCAGTAGAACTCGGCCATTGATTGCCATCACTCGGCACCTCCTTTGAATTAGTAGTTACCTCTAGGGTGAGAACTTTGGATTCAAGAGCGGCTGTGAGGAGTGACCCGCAAGGCGCGAGTCACCGCTCTTGAAGTTTATAGCTAATCGAGAAAACAACACTTCGCGGGTCCGCGAAGTGAAGATTGGAGCGCGCGGTGAGACTCGAACTCACGAGTACCGGAGTTGCAATCCGGAGCCTTAGCCGCTTGGCGACGCGCGCACGAACGATTTGAGCCGCGGATTAACGCGGAGACGCGGATAAGGAACAGACTGAGAACAAAGGCACTAGGGCCAGCTTCCTATTCTTGTGCTCTTTCAGATCCGCATTTTTCCGCGTTCATACGCGGCTAGCTTTAAATTGGAGCGGAAGGAGAGATTCGAACTCTCGAAGCGAGTTTGGAAGACTCACATGTTTCCAGCTACATCACTCCCGCTGAAAGATTGCCGATTGGCAATTGGCAGTCGAAAATGTTTGGCACTCCTGGCAGGACTCGAACCCGCAACCTCGGCGTTCGAAGCGTCGCACTCTTCCAGTTGAGCTACAGGAGCGTAAAAGAATTGGAGCATCGTACCGGATTCGAACCGGTGTCTCAGCGTTGGCAACGCTGTGTCTTGAACCAACTGGACCAACGATGCCGATTGGTGCTTTGAGCTTTGTACTTTGAACTTTGATTCCTCTCTTTCCGAAGCCCGCGTTTGCAAAGAGGTCAAAGTACCAAGCACTAAGAACAAAGCACCTTTGTATTTTGGTCGGGGAGGACAGAGTCGAACTGTCGCCACAAGTTCCCAGGACTCGGATGCTTGCGTTACACCACACCCCGTGGAATTTCGAATTGCGGATTTCGGATTTGAAGACAGTGGAACCTGAAGGCCTAACCTCACCTTACGGATCTGGAAATCCGCAATCCGCAATCCGAAATTCTTTTGGTGCGCCAGGTGAGACTCGAACTCACAATCCCCTGCTTAAGAGGCAGGTGCCTTGATCCGTTTTAGCTACTGGCGCATTTGTAGTATTGGCGGGGCTGACGAGACTTGAACTCGCGATCTCTGCATCGACAGTGCAGCGCTTTATTCCAGCTAAGCTACAGCCCCTTGCGTGTGATCTTGTATATGAGGCCGAGCGTTGCGGGATGCAACTTCTTTGGCTATGCCTTCGCGAACAGCGTTAACAACCTCTGCGATAATGGAGATCTTGCGCAGGCTGTTCGCACGCTCTTCCGCATCACACATATCAAAATCAAATGAGACTTTGCGTGAACAGTCTCCTAAGTCCAGGACAATCCTTGCCCATTTCCAGCGCTCGTCGTCATCGTCGGGAATTTCGGAAATGTCTTCGACTACGCCGATGATGAAGGCCGGCAGTTCTGAATTTTCGTTCAGAAACTCGCGGCGTCTAACGTGATACCGCGCGTTTCTTTCTTCACTCATTGTTGCTCTTCCTTTCTAAGCTGCTTATCGCAGCGGTTTGTTTGTTACTTCATATGGTTTACCTCCCTCCCTTTTATTCACTTTGGTCATTAGCGTTCTCCTTTTGGTTTGCCGATGTACGGCGAGTTGGGTGGGCCGACGGGGCTCTGACCCGCAGCCGCTGCTGTCACGGAGCAGCGCTCTAACAGTTGAGCTACGGCCCACATAAGTTGGCAGGGCGTGTGGGATTCGAACCCACGCATCTCTTGATTGAAAATCAAGCGGCTTGAACCGGCTTGCCTAACGCCCCGGAATTTTGGTGCGCGTGGAGAGATTTGAACTCATCACAAAGCTGATCTTAAGTCAGCCGCCTCTTCCAATTGGGCTACACGCGCGAGAAGAATTTCGGATTGCGGATTTCGGATTGCGGATTTGTGCCAACGTCTAACTGAGAGGTTAATTCGCGGAACAGAGGGTTCGCCCCTCTGAATCTCTCTAAAGCCGAAATCCGCAATTCCTTTTTTGGTACCGGCGGAGGGATTCGAACCCACACTGTCTAGTTCCTAAAACTAGCGCCTCCTCCCTATTGGGCTACGCCGGCATGAGCAAGGATGATGTAGGAAGGATGAAGGATGAAAGGTTGGGTCTTCTTTTCCTCCTTCCGCCTTCATCCTTTCGCATGGCTACGGAGGTAGGATCCGAACCTACGTCAACCTGATTCAGCGTCAGGCGCCTTTCCAGCTCGGCCACTCCGTAAGATGATTTGAATTGGTGGACCTGGCACGATTTGAACGTGCGGCCTCGACCTTCGCAGAGTCGCGCTCTCATTCCGCTGAGCTACAGGTCCGGAAACATTTTAGATTTGTGATTTGTGATTTGTGATTTTTGATTTGCAATGAAGCTATGCCCCTCAGGCCAACTCAAAAATCAAAAATCTAAAATCAAAAATGCTTTGGCGGAAGGGACAGGAGTCGAAACCTGCAAGCGTCTATGCGCGGTAGTTTTCGAGACTACTGCCTTACCAGTTAGGCTACCCTTCCGAAATTGTAATTCTTGATTTTCGATTAAAGTAGGCAGGGACGCTCGAATTCGAACCGAGAATCTCGATTTTGGAGACCGGCGGTTTGCCAGTTAGCCTACATCCCTGGATTAGAGTTGGTGCATGCGGTAGGACTCGCACCTACGAAGTCATTGGACGCCTGTTTTACAGACAGGTGCTTTTGCTGCTCAGCCACGCATGCAAAATTGGATTAATTATCCTAAAGCTAAAAAAGACGTGCTTTGAAACTTCGTTCTTTGAGCTTTGTACTTTGTGGGTCAACTAACGATGGACAAACAAAGTGCAAAGTACAAAGATCAAAGAACAAAGTTCCATTGCTGCAAAATCAAATTCGTTATGATAAAAAAATAGATGAAGGCAGCAGAGCGGTAGCCGCGAACACACTTCGAGGCACACTTCTCCTGAGGATGGCGACGCTCGGGACTCTCGCAAAGCAACGGCGTTGTCATCCAGAAGGCTCCCTGCCTTCACCTTTCCAAAGTGGCACAGACTTCAGTCTGTGAATCCTAACAACACAGATCACAACACAGATCTAAGTCCATGCCACCTCGCAAAAAGGTACTTCGATTGTCAAAAAACAAAAGGAGCGGGCTTTAAGCCTCCCAGGGAAGCTGCCCGCTCCAAACAATTCTCGCTATTTTTCTTTGAGATTTGGGAGCGGGAGTCCGCTCCCGCTAATTAATGCCTGATATGACGGCGATCTATGGACGTCGTTCTTTGTCCGAGTGCGCCGCCAAAGGTATTGATGGGTGACAAGCTCAGACTTAAGAGACACGCGACGCCACGCATGCCGACGCTCGGCTGCCGTTTGGCCTTGTGTTCTGTATATGTCCAACTCGTCATCATTTGATTTTCTCCCTCACGCTGCTTCGCGCGAGCGTTCTTGTATAAGATAGGACCAGCGATCCTGTCAAGCTCTTTTTTGCAAAGCGGCTCAGCTACTACGATAACTCCCAGCCCACATGAGTCTGCTTCAAGGCATTAGCTTTTTGAGAACGAGGTGCGTGGGTAGATAAACAAGCAGGGGAAACGCGAGCATAAGCAGCGCCAGGTAAAGCCGTCCAGGCATCCATTTCTGCGGCTCACCCCAGAGGCCGCGAACCCAATTGATGCTTTCACCCGGGTTGGCGATCCAATAACTAACCGGCAAGACCACCCAGGCGAGCATGGTCTGGGCCAGTAAAGCCCGCTCGTCGTAACCGAGCCGATAGACCATCCAAAGCAAGAGCGGCGGAAACCAGATGTGAAACAGAGAGATCAAACGCACGGGCAGAGGTATCGTCCGAACGAACATATAATTACTCAATCCAAGCAGGCTGCGACCCGTCACTAGTCTTCCAAAGAAATCGACATTCCAGGCTACATCCAGCAGCACTATTGACAGGGCCGCCGTGCTTGCCAGCAATCCACTCTCTAACCAAAGTGCTGGAACCGTGAGGAATAGCGCGATGTCGGAAAACCACAGAAAATTACTGGGACCATATTCGCGCCAGTAGACTACTACCACGCCGCAGATAAAGAGTGTGTAAGCGATTTTGATCCAGAGCGGGAACATTTAGACGTGAGATTGTAGCGAAATGATCTAGCCGCGGATACACGCGGAGGAACGCGGATCTGAAAAAGAAACTCCTCTAAGGCGTCGAGCGGATGGTGCTCCACTGCCGTCGAGTGATATGCTGGTCTTGGTTCCCTCTGATCCGCGTGCATCCGCGTGCATCCGCGGCTAAATCTTTTTGCCAACGATCCACGAAATAACACGAACGGACACGAAAAGAGTTAACAATGAAAACTGAGAAATGAAAGATGGTCTGGTCTTCACACAGATCCTGCTAAGGCTGTCCTGGTTTATATAGCTCATCGCTGCGCACGTCGAAGATTCGGTTGAGCCGCGCCCGATAATTTTCAAACGCTATCTGCGCGCCTAACTCCAACAACTGTTCTTCAGAAAACTCATTGCCCAAGCGTGTGTAGAGATCCTCAGAAACATTCGACGGAGTGTCGGCCATTGCATCTGCAAGCTCGATCACCAGGCGTTCCTTTTCATTGAACACGTCCAAGTCGTTACTCGTTAGCGCCAGCAACTTTTCGTCAGTTAACCCCGCTTTACTGCCCACGGCAGAATTGATGTCCACTCAAAAGGGACAGCCTATGCGAGCCGCCGTCCTCACCTTAGCCAACTGAATGTAACGCAGCGACACCCGCCGCTTTTTGCTCAAGGCGGTTTCCATGGCGATACTGCCCCACACCAGGCCCGGTTTTCGCATCTGCTGCTTCACCGGGGTCAGCTCTTTGCCGAACATCTTGCGCATCGTGCCGTAAAACCAACGCAGATGCCACGGTGCTTGCTTTTTCTCTAAGCCGGAAATGCGGTCCATATGGAATCCTCAATCGTCCCGAACTTCTCAAGCAATCAGCACTTTCATACCCAGGAATGAACCATAGCGCTGTGCGGCTTCATCGACGGCCCGTGCATCAGCCTTGCTGAACGGTGCAACAGGGCTGACCGCGATGACCACTGAGTCCTGTTTGAAACTGCGCTTCCAGTAACCGACAACGCGACCGCCTATGACGATTGACGAACTGAATACTGCGTTCCCCGGGGCGGCTCGCTTGCCGCTTTTGGTCCCCAGCGCGGCGCTGCGGTCTTTGTAAGCTACAAGGTATTCGTCATACGCAGGTAACAAGTAAGCAGTTCGGGACGAACCTTGACGTGAGGGCATAGAGGGCGGAAGCCAGTAGGTCTGGCCGTCAATTACCTCTTGCACCAGGCGGCGTTGGATCATGTCTATGCCGGCCCTGGCGTCGGCCGTCGTGAGCCCCGACCACCAAACGAAATCCTGCAATGTCGCTGGCCCATGGCTGGTGAAATAACGCTGGGTCAGGTCGGCCAACGCTTCGTCGGCTGCCAGGGCTTTTGTGTGCGGCGCGCGCTCATCGAGTAAGGCGTAGGTGAATTGTTTACCACGCCTGGCTCCGCTGCAGATGACACCATCAATTTCAGCACGCGCTAGTATGTGGACGAAGCGCAGGCCTTGGGTCGAGACTCCTGCTTGCTCGAGTATGTTTCGCAATGCATCGCGAGTGAGTTGAATGCCGCCTCTGAGTGAGGCCGCCAATGCCTTGTTACTACGTCTGAAAACGGCGTCATCGAGCTCGAGCTGGCGATGGTAATGACCGTTAGAGGCATTCACACGCGGGGCAGTAAGTCTAAGCATCCAACGAATATCAGCAGGCGCGACGAAGTGCCAGGTGGGGCGCATGATGTGTGTTCGCAGTATTCTCCCGTCGGCAAATGCCTTCTCGATAGCATCGTCCGTCGCCCCCACCATACGTTGTCCGATGGCCCACTTCGCACCGTAGTAATCCTGAGCCTGGACGGCGCCCAGCCACTTCACTACGTCGGCTGGTTTCTTGAAGGCCGTTGACGAGAGGTGTTGGTTATGAAGTCTTAGCCGCGCAACGTCCAAACTTGTCATCTCAACCGTTTATGTTTGGATTCGGAATCGGGGCCTCGGAGGTGCCTGGTCGTTTCCTCAGTGACGCTAAAACTGGAAGGAATGAATTCAGTGGTGTCAGCGGAGCGCAATGAAAGAGGATTCGTATCTGGCTGCTCCAACGATTTACCTCGCTCTGAAGATCGCCTGGCAACTTCTACCAACTTCTTGCTAACGAACAAGCCGTTCACTATAAGAGCCATCCCAACGAATAGAGGTATGACACCAGCAATCCACAGACGGCTGAGGATCTCTGCAGCATTCCTGGAAACCCTGCCGCCTGAGATAATGCCCTCCATGAACACGAAAAGAAAGATGGCGAGCGCCAGACCAACGCTGGCAGTGATCACCCCCGCTTTAATCTCATTGTAGCGCTTGACCTCAGGCGTGATGCCTTGATGGCGCTCAAGCTCAGCCTTTCGCCTTTTGGCCTCTTCGGCAGATTGAAACATTTCGGCAACCCAGGTCTTGCTCCAATCGAATTTCTCATCGGTATCGCGAGTGTCTACTACCTGACGGACCGCGTACAGATTCGCGCCGCACGATTTACAGAATTTCAACTCCTCGCTTTGACTAGAACCACACCTTGGGCAAAACATAAGCTGCTCCTAATACAGGATTAGTTTAGAGTCAAGCTTTAGCTTGTCCGCGCGCGAGCACAACCTAAAGGTTGAACTCTCAACTGCCGGACTCTAAGGAACCAGTATCATTCTCCAGAATGATACGACAATTATAAACTCTATGTTCTAAGATCGGGCGGGTGGCACACTTTCACAAGTGCTGATGCGGTTTGCCAGTCGAAGAACGTAACTCCACTACAGAACCGCGAGCGGTAGGGACCGGATCCGACACTCAGCGACCAATAGAACCGCCATCAGTACGGATGAGCTTGGCACCCGGTCGCTACCGCTCGCGGTTCTGTGGGAGTGTTAGAACCTTCATTAGCGATTTTAAAAATGCACCAGACCACCTTCACCACTAGTTAAGAAAGGCTTTACTTAAAAGATCGTGAACATCCAGGACGCTTACACCGATTGGTCCATCACCTACGATACTGATCGCAATCTGACTCGTGATCTCGATCAGCGGATAACCAAAGTGACTTTCGCTAATCGGCAGTATCACAGCGTCCTCGAGGTTGGCTGCGGGACAGGGAAGAATACTCTCCTGCTGGCCCAACTTGGCGAGCGAGTGTGTGCGCTTGATTTGTCAGTTGCAATGCTCAGACAGGCCCAACGAAAAATCCAGTCAGACCGGGTCCTTCTCGCCGTCGCTGATCTCACTAAAGCCTGGCCGTGTAAGATTGAATCGGTAGATCTTATTGTTTGTAACCTGGTACTGGAACACGTACGCGACTTGTCCATCTTTTTTTCCGAAGCTCGTCGCTCTCTCGTGACAGGGGGAGAGCTTTTCATTAGCGAACTCCATCCGTTTCGACAGTGTCAAGGGACCAAAGCCAATTTCCAAACGGGGCCAGGAGACGATTGAGATTCAAGCGTTCGTGCATCATCTCTCTGACTTCACAGAAGCGGCAGGCCAGAATGGTTTTTCGGTCCAGAGTTTCAGGGAATGGTGGCATGAGGCCGATCAAAACAAGCTTCCCAGGCTGGTATCGTTTATGTTTGAGAAACGCGCGTAAGACTCATGCACAGATACTTAATATCGAGTGATAGTGCCGGTTGATAGTTCACGCAAAGACGCAAAGGTGGCAAAGACGCAAAGAAGCTTATAGACAAATTCAATGGTCTGAATGGATTCCCTTCTTTGCGTCTTTGCCCCCTTTGCGTCTTTGCGTTATCTAACTCATCGAGAGTGCCTTGCGGCCGGCATCCTTTAAAGTCTCCAAAACGAGACGGTATGGACCCGCGCCATAGCTAATGCGCGCCACCCCCAATGCGGCGAGTTGTTTTGAAGAAGGAACATCCGGCATTACTAGAATGTTGGTTGGCAACGGCGAAGCTTTACATAGTCTTTCGATGTATTTGGCGTTCTTCAGGCCCGGTGCAAAAAACCCACTCGCTCCGGCTTCTGCGTAAGCCGTGGCCCGGCGTATTGCCTCCTCAAGATGCTCTTCACTGTGGCTGGCGGGATCGGCTTTAAGGAAAATGTCAGTGCGCGCATTGATGAACAGCGCAGTTGTTGACTGTTCCGCGGCCTCGCGGATGGCTTCAATACGAGCGCGCTGACCTTCAAGTGAATAGAGGCCAGTTCCGCCAACAATCTGATCCTCGAAATTTATACCCACCGCCCCAGCCTCGATAACCCTTATAACGGATTCTTGGAGTTCGTTGGCGCTGTCTCCGTACCCGCCCTCCAAATCGATGGTTACTGGAAGATCGACACTGGCAATGATCCGTTTGAGATTTGCAAGGGCCATATCCAACGGGAGCTCTTGACCGTCGGCATAACCCTGGGAAGCAGCCACCGACCAGCTGCCCGTGGCAATCGCTTTTGATCCTATCTCTTGCATAGCTCGGGCGCTGCCAGCATCCCAGGCATTGAAAAGAATTAAAGGCTCTCCCTTGGTATGGAGGTTCTTGAATAGATCGGCGCGCTCCGTTTGATTTGTCATATTAATAACTCCGGCGATAGTTATCCTAACTTTCGACCCTCGCTCCCAAACACCTCATCGTTCGACACGCCAATCGAGAAGTGGTGCTGCACGATCCGCCACTCCCCTGCCTCACGCACGAAGACCGACGTGTGACGGCACAGCGCGGCCACGGAACCAAGCTTTAGCGTTGGCTGATCCGCCACCCAACCGGCATCACCCTGGCGGTAGGCCCGCACGTCGCCGGCCACCAGTTCCACTAAGTTGCCAACCGAAGCCATTTGTTTCTGGATGGGATCGAGCGCTGCAGCGTAATCTTCCCACCACTCATCGGGGGCGGTGCCGATAACTACACAGCTCTCGCCTCGGGAAAGGTACCGCTCGAAAAATCCTGCGTCCGCGTTCGACACTGCCTCGTATAACTTCCGTGTCAGATCTTCAAGCTCCGGGAATCGCTCCATAAGTTCATCACAAGTCTAGTAGAAATGGATTCTGGGGTGGCCCAGACATCAACAGTACCTTGAAATCCGCTGAAGGCGTAATTCGTAGGCACATGGCATCAATGCCGCAATCTTCGGTGGTGCCATATCGAGTCATACAGGAGACGATCCACGAAATCACACGAAAACAACACGAAGAATTTAGTGGCATTTCGTGTGATTTCGTGGATCGTTTTCCTCGAGACCCGCTATGAGCAGCTCTATCTAAAGTTATGACACAATCTTCGGTAACGGTGCAGTTGACTCATCGTAGAAAATTCCACTCGACTACAGAACCCGGAGCCGGAGCGACCGGATCCAACACTTAATTGGATACCGCATTTCGGTAACTTCAACTCAGCGTCGGGTCGCTACGGCTCACGGTTCTGTAGTCGAGTGATACAGCAAGGCTTCAGGACGATGTTCAAACTGCACCAGCACCCGATCTACTCGTTCCTTCCACAGGCAGGCCTGGGTTGCCAAGTTTAAACTCTCTACCTATTGTAAGGCTATCAGTGATTTGATTTCCTCATACCATAGCCGATGGAGGAAGCAATGTCTCGTTACGCCCCGATTGACGAACGCACCTATCAATACCTTCTCACTACCTCTATTCGTGAACCTGAGGTGGCGCGGCGCTTGCGCGAAGAGACGCAGCGGATGGAAAACGCGCAAATGCAGATCGGCCCCGACCAGGGCCAGTTTATGCAACTCCTCGTTCAGGTGCTTGGTGCAAGCAAAACGCTCGAAGTGGGAGTCTTCACCGGATACAGTGCTCTGTGGGTCGCGTTGGGTTTGCCGGAAGACGGTCGCATCATCGCCTGCGACATCAGCGAGGAATACACAGCCGTCGCCAGACGCTACTGGAAGGAAGCCGGCGTGGATCACAAGATCGACCTGCGGCTCGGTCCAGCGCTGGCGACATTGGATGCACTGCTCAAGGCAAACCAGGCCGGGACGTTTGACTTCGCCTTCATCGATGCCGACAAGACCAACTACGAGAACTATTATGAACGCGCCTTGCAGTTGCTTCGCAGTGGAGGGTTGATTGCGATAGACAACACCATCTGGTCGGGCAAAGTCGCCAATCCCAATGTGAACGATGCAGACACGGTCGCGATCCGCGAGTTGAACGAAAAACTACATCGCGACGAGCGAGTCTCGATCAGTATGTTGACGGTCGGTGACGGATTGACCCTTGCGATGAAGCGGTGACTGAAGCAGTGAACCTCAGATTACGCCAAAACAGACGGCTCAAGCACCGCTAACTTGCAGGTCAGGAAGGGTGGTTCACCCCCGCTTGTCTTTCATGCGGGGTGGGCGGGGGTAAACCACCCTTCCTGACCTGCAAATCGCCGTAGGCCCTATTGGATTCTGACACAGCCTCTGCACGCGTGGTGGTACTGACCTCATCGATCTGCGGGTCTCATGTTTTGCAAGTCGCGCAATATTCGCGCCAAGAGCTCGTTGAAGCGCACCGGATCCTCAAGCATGGGATAGTGCCCAACTCCTTTCATGATCACAGCGTCGAACTGCGGCGCATACTTGCGGTTACCCTCCAGGTTCGTGGGAAATAGATCGGAGTTGATTGCTCGGATCGGAGCCTTGATCGTTCGCAGAGTTGAAATTGGATCGTACTGGTATGCTGCCTTTAGAATCGGCAACCCAAGCTCTAGAGGCATTGATAGGGCTTGTGAGAGGACCCGCTCTTTTACGGCGACGGGCGTACCCGGCGCGAACAGATACTGATTCGCGAACTGCGTCATTTGGCCCTTGTAGTCGGATTGAAGCTGCTTGACCATGCCCTCGACCTGTTCTGCGGTCATTTTCTGCTCCACATTTTGCAGCGTGTCCACCGGGACAATCGCAATCACTCGATCCGGCATCAGCCGCGCAGCCTCCAGAGCCACCGGTCCGCTCATGGAACTGCCGATGAGCACGACCCGCTTCAGACCGAGCTTCGTGACCACTCTTTTAACATCCTCGCCGTAACTTTCAATGGACCAGTTGGTCCTTCCCTTGCCCGACTTGCCGTGCCCCGGCAGGTCCAGGGTGACCACTCGATGGTGCTTGGCGAAGGCCGCGACCTGGTTCTCCCACAGCGACCGGTCACAGCTCCAGCAGTGGATAAACACCAACGCCGGCTCCCCCTTTCCCTTAACTTCGTACTGAATGGGAACTCCGTCCGCGGCAGGGACGACAGAAGCCAGCAACAGGATCACACTTAAGAACATGAGAGCTTCCTTTCGATGAAACCAAATAGAATTAAACACTCAAGGTGCGGAAATTCGCAGGTAGAAAAGGGGGCAGTCGTTAGTTGAAGGTTCGGTAGTTTAAGACGCCCCCGCTCAACGTTGAATGCCCGCCTGTCCCATTAACTGAAGCCAGCGCGCTTAACGCGTTGTTCCTCAAAATGAGTTTGCTGAACTTCATATAAAGTCCCTCCCGCGCTGTCTTCACCGTCGAAGCGAGTGCCTGGATCGACACGCTCCGGGGTTAGTAAGTGGATTGATTTGTCCTAATTTACGATACCGGCTCTATTGGCCAACCTACGCCGGGCCATATCAGCGGCATACGCAGTCTAGCCTCGAAAGTTCGAGGAGTGGTAGCCCGGCCACATATTATCGTTGAAGAATTTACAACTTTTCACAAATGCGTCGGGATGTCCTGGTCAGCATTTGGAAATTCGCAGGTCAGGAAGGGCGGTTTACCCCCGCTGATCAGTTATGCTTAAGCTCCATTCTGTCTTCTAGTTTCGTGAACACTCCCTAGCATCCGCGGTTGAGTGTTTCAACGCGAGCGGGGGTAAACCGCCCTTCCCAACCTGCGAATTTCAGTCCCTGAGTCGATTCCTCGATCCGAGCCGTATCGAAGATGGCACTGCCGTGTACGCTTAATGCCAAATGAACGGACTGAAAGGCTGAGCATCTTTTGAGCCAACTTCGTCGTACTGTCCCTTTTAGATTAAACTAAGCCGACCTCGGTCCCCTATTCATGAAAGCCGCCCCCGAAGAGACCATTGCACACTACCGTATTATGGAGCCGCTGGGCGCTGGCGGCATGGGCACGGTTTACAAGGCCTATGACAAAAATTTACAACGCGTCATCGCCCTCAAACTCCTAAAGCCGGAACACCTCACTCAGCAAGACCGCCGTCGACGCTTTTTTCAGGAAGCGCGCGCGGCTTCCGCACTAAATCATCCGCACATTCTTACCGTATACGAAGTTGGAGAAGACAACGGGAAGCCTTACATAGCGATGGAGTTTGTCGAAGGTGAGACCCTGCGGCAAAAGATCAGGTCTCGCGCCTTTGAGATCAAAGACAATCTGGAAATTGCCCTCCAGATTGCCGAAGGACTGGCGAAAGCTCACGAGGCAGGAATCATTCACCGCGATCTGAAACCTGAAAATCTGATGATTAGACTGGATGGCTACGCGAAGATTCTCGACTTCGGTCTGGCGAAACTCATTGCCCAACGGGAACGCGCGTTCGTAGCCGATAGTGATCAAAAAACTTTGCTGCGGGTTGATACAGAGTCCGGAACAATGATGGGGACCGTCAACTACATGTCGCCCGAGCAGCTGCTTGGCCAACGCGTAGACCGCCGCTGCGACATCTTCTCTTTCGGCGTCGTTCTCTGTGAAATGCTGACCGGCACCTGTCCGTTTGTTAACAAGAACCGGATCGACACGATGCATGCGATTCTTCACCGAGAACCACGGATGTTGGACGGGAATAAAGCGGAACTGCCGTTGGATCTGCAACGCATTCTGGGAAAGGCCCTGGCCAAATCGCCGAAGGATCGCTATCAAACTGTTGCTGAGCTAGCAACAGAACTACGGGTCTTCAAACGCAATCTCGAGCTTGGCAAGATAGTCCCCGTGGTAGTTAAGACCAAACTCGTCCTGTCACGGGTTAGCTCGACCTCGCGTTCTGATGGAATAGACTACGCCAAAGAGCTCAACGAGTCTCAATTCAAAGCGGTGATGACTACCGAAGGCGCGCTTCTGATCGTCGCCGGCGCGGGTACAGGGAAGACACGGACTCTGGTTTATCGCGTCGCGCGTTTGGTGGAAATAGGCGCGCGCCCCGAGTCAGTGCTGCTGCTTACCTTCACCCGCCGGGCCGCCACCAGCATGCTGGCGCGCGCGGCTTCCCTGGCCGACGCCCGCTGCCAGCGAGTTTCGGGAGGTACTTTTCATTCGTTGGGCCACTTGGTCTTACGAAAGTTCTCTGAGCAATCAGGGGTTGACCGCAACTTTACCGTGCTCGATCAGAGTGACACCGAGGACCTGATTGATCTGCTGCGCCGGCAGATAAAACTCACCAAAGATCGGCACTTCCCTCGCAAGCGCACTATCGGTGCCATCTTCAGCATGATGGTCAACAAGGTCAGGCCGATGAAGCAAGTGCTCAATCAGGATTACCCTCAATTCATCGACGAGCGTAAAGCCCTCGAACAGTTGTTCAAGGCTTTCGAGGAATTCAAGCGCTCGCGACACATGCTCACTTACGACGACTTGCTCGTACGTCTGCGCGAAGCTCTGGAAGGAAGTTCGGAATTGCGCCGGCAGCTTTCAGACCAGTACCGCTACATAATGGTGGACGAGTATCAGGACACAAACAAACTTCAGGCGCAGATTGTGCGGCTGATGACTGCCACGCACAATAACGTGGCCGTAGTCGGCGACGAGTTCCAGTCAATCTATTCATTTCGCGGCGCCAGCCACAAAAATATGCTGGAGTTTCCCAAACTCTTCCCCGCGGCGCAGATTATCAAACTGGAAGAAAACTTTCGCAGCACTCAACCAATCCTCGACGTCGCCAACGCAATCATTGAAGACGTCAAAGAGGGCTACTCGAAGCGCTTGTTCTCGAGTATCGAAGGAGGCGAGCCACCCGTGGTCGTAAGTGCCCGTGACGAAAACGAGCAGTCGCAATTCGTGGCGGAGCGCATTGAAGAATTACGCGAACGGGGCGCCCCTAAGCGAAATCGCCGTGCTGTTTCGTTCCAGCTCGCACTCGTTCGACCTGGAAATCGAACTGGCCAAACACGGAATCCCGTTTCGCAAATTCGGCGGAATCAGGTTTGCCGAATCGGCACATATTAAAGATGCATTGGCATTCCTCCGCGTGGTGGTCAAACCTTCGGACACGCTCTCCTGGTTTCGGGCGCTGAAACTAATCGACCACATTGGTGACGCGACGGTGTATCAGATACTCGACCACCTCGACGTGGAGCGAAAAGAGTTTAGGTCGGCGAGAACTAAGGAAGGTCTATTCAGGAAATTACATCGATTTCCGGGACGGGCGAGCTACCAGGCCCAGTTGGGAAGGCTGGCGCGGGTCTTGACCGGCGTGCTCGAAAGCAAATCGCCGAGTGAGCAACTCTCAACCGTGCTGCGCTTTTACCGGCCACTCTTAAAAACCAGGTACGACGACGCACCCCGGCGGGGGCGGGACCTCGAACACTTGCAAACAATCGCAAAGCGGTACAAGACCTCAGCCAAGTTGCTGGATGATGTGGCACTCGATCCTTCTGACGCAACTCAACGCAGCGCTGCAAGGCGCGGCAGTGGCTTCGTAACGCTTTCTACGGTGCATTCGGCGAAGGGCCTTGAGTGGGACAGCCTGTTTGTGATCTGGATGACGGACGGCTGGTTTCCTTCGTCCCGGTTCCAGGACGAGTTCGACGATTTGGAGGAAGAGCGCCGGTTGCTGTATGTCGCCACGACGCGAGCAAAGCGCGACCTTCACTTTGTCTATCCGCTGAATGTTTATCGAGGACCGGAGAGCGATTCACTCCCCGCGCTCTCGCGATTTCTGGAACCCATTTCAGACACGATTCTTCCGCGCGCCTCCCTGCTCGGAGTGGAATGAAAGTGAGATCATTTCATTACCCTAAAAGCTCGCTAAAAAGGGAGATACCGCCAGCGGGAAAGTAGTGGGGCGATCGCCTTTGCCCGAAAGCGGCAACTGCTCAGGTTCGGCTCTGCCGCCGGATGTGAAGGCGTGGGCTGGTGCCCCGCCGTTAGTTGGACCTCCAAAGATTTAGGCTACGCCCTTGGTGCGAGCTAGGCGGTTTAGGTCTCATGGGGCAAAGCCCAAACCAAGGGCATAGCCCAAGCCTAGAGAGGCGTTGCCGGCGGGGCAGAGCCCACGCCTCACATCCGGCGGGCAAAGCCGAGCGAGAGTAGCGAATGACTTTAAGGCAAAGCAATGCGGTCCACAAAATCTCATGAAGTAACACGAATTTAGGTAAACGCCTTCGTGCCGGTTAGTGTGGTTACGTGGATCGTGTTTGTTTTCAGCGAGCAGTAATACGATCCACGAAATGACACGAAAACGCACGAATTAAGACCAGCCTGTTTTTTCGACTTAACAGTTAAGGAGAATTCAAATGAAGTTCTTAACGGTCGCGCTGATACTGATCGTTCCCATGGTAACCATTGCCCAGCACAGTCACTCGACGAAGGCGACGGAAGCGACGTCGCTGACGTCCGGATTAGGTGACGTTTATCATGCGGTTTCGACCACCAATCCAGAGGCACAGAAGTATTTCAATCAGGGCATGGCTTACATGTACGGCTTTAACCACGAGGAGGCCGTGCGTTCGTTCAAACGTGCCGGGTCGCTCGATCCGCAACTGGCCATGGCTTCGTGGGGTATGGCGCTCGCGCTAGGATCAAACTACAACCTGCAAGCCGACGCGCCCCAGCTGAAAGAGGCGTACACAAATCTGCAAAAAGCGCTGACACTTTCGCAAAAGAGTTCCGAACTCGAACGTGCCTACATCGAAGCGCTGGTCAAGAGGTATTCCAACGACCTGCAAGCTGACCGCAAGAAACTTGCCCTCGATTACAAGGACGCAATGGGAGAATTGGTAAAACGTTATCCCGACGATTTGAACGCAGCTACACTTTACGCCGAAAGCATGATGAACCTGCGACCGTGGAAACTCTGGTCAATGGACGGTAAGCCGGCCGAAGGGACCGAGGAGATTGTGGCGGTTCTCGAGGGAGTACTACGCCGTAATCCTAACCACATCGGCGCCAATCATTACTACATTCACGCTGTGGAGGCTTCCAGAACTCCCGAGCGAGCGTTGCCGAGCGCCACGCGCCTGGGAAAACTAGCGCCCAAGGCCGGACACCTGGTCCATATGCCGTCGCACATTTACATACGCACGGGCGACTATCACGAAGCGGCACAGGTGAACGCGGATGCAATCGTTGCTGACCGCGAGTACATCGCAGCAGCGGGTGCGCAGAACGTCTATTCGATGATGTACTACAACCACAACATTCACTTCCTGGCGGCCGCCAACGCTATGAAAGGTCGGTTTGCGGACTCGATCAAAGCCGCGCGCGAGCTCGAGGCCAACGTCAAACCGCACATCAAGGCGATGCCGATGTTGGAAATGTTTATGCCCTACACCGCGGTGGCCCTGGTCCGTTTCAGTAAGTGGGACGAAATATTGAAGACACCGATGCCCGCTCCGGAAATGAAGATCACGACCGCGTTCTGGCATTTCGCGCGCGGGACAGCCCTCGCAGGTTTGAACAAACCGGCCGATGCCGATTCGGAGCTAAAAGCCTTTCAGTCGGTGGTCAAAACCATTAACGCAGACGCGGGGTTGGGCAACAATACTGCGCACGATGTGCTGAAGGTTGCGGAACCCATGCTCGCCGGCAAGATCGCCATGGCCCGCGGCGACAGGGAAACGGGGCTGGCGCTTTTGTATATGGCGGTCCAAGCCGAAGACAGTGTCGGTTACAACGAGCCGTCCGACTGGGATTTGCCGGCGCGTGAATTGCTTGGCGGCGCCTTGTTAAGGAATGGGGATTATGAGGCAGCGGAGAAGGTTTTTCGCGATGAGATTGCCAAACACCCGCGCAACGGACGCGCCTTGTTCGGCCTGGTTGAAAGCCTGAAGCATCAGGGGAAAGACACCTCTGCACAAATGGTGCAACGCGAATTTGAGAAGTCCTGGGAAACCGCGGACACCAAACTATCGGTGGAGCATCTCTCCGGCATGAATTCGAAACCCTGAGCTCGATTACCTTAATGAGTTTCGTCCAAGTGCCGGCGTCGCAACGACTATGCCTCCCAGAAACAGCTCAGCGACGCCACGGCTTTGCCGCCCCGATGTGAGGCGGTGGCGCTCTGCCCCGCCGGCTAGCTGCCGTGTCATTCGGGCTGCGCCCCTGGTTCGGGCTTTGCCCTCGACGACATTATGAGATAGCACTGCATTACTTTTGCCACTTAGAAACGTCATTTGCCGGATAGCCAGTCAAGCAACTTGGAGTCGACGGCTCAGCAATCACGGTCAATTACACCTTAAGCCAAAAGGGGCGAGCCCGAACCAGGGGCCTAGCCCGAGTGGTAGTGCAGCTAACCGGCGGGGCAGAGCCACCGCCTCACATCGGGCGGCCAAGCCGTAGCGTCGGTTGCGTACTGCTCCCTAAGCCTTCTTAACTACATCACCGACCCGAAACAGGCCGGGCTTAACGACCCGGGCATTTATGCCCCGCAGATGCAGCTCTTTTCCCCGAGGTGAATTAACAAACGTGAACGCATCCAACCCAAAGCGGGAGACAAATTTTTTGCAGCCGGTGTGAGGTTGCGCGGTAACTTCAATTACGGCTGACCCGAGCCCGAGCTTTATTCCAGCCGGCAAATTTTCCGCGCTAAGATCCAAATCGAGGAAGATCTGATCCCCTGCCAACGGCCAGCGTTCTATGGACTGCGCCACCAGAGCAATCGCGCGAGAATTCATCACATTGAGTTGCATCTCAGGATGCGGCGAACCGTCCGCCGTACGAGAACTCCCACGCATTTTCCAACTGTCACCAACGAGACCTTCCAGCAGACTGAGTTCACCTTCCTCCAGAACTTCGCGCTCACCGATTTGCGGGCGTCGCACAATCAGCTCCACGACGCCTTCATCTTTGGGCGAGCGCCGGATCTCATCCAGCCCAGCTTCCAGCTCCGCCATCGTTAAGTGTATTACAGCGACCACGCTTCATCCTCAGTCGGGCAGGTGCCGGAAGTTTAGAGTTCAAGCTTTAGCTTGTTCGCCCGCCTAGCCGCAACCTAAAGGTTGAACTCTAAACTTCCGGCCATCTCCGCGTCCTCTCTCGCGCCCCCCGTGTCTCGTTCTCACCGTCGCCCGGTCGCCCCGTTTCCGTGCCTCCGTGTCTCCGTGTCAACCCTTCACGCAGACCACTTGCTTGATCTCGGCGACAACCTCTACCAGGTCCTCCTGGTTCTTCATCACGGTTTCAATCGATTTGTAAGCCCCCGGAATTTCATCCAGAACTCCCCGGTCCTTGCGGCATTCAACGCCCGCAGTTTGACGGGCAAGATCGGACTCGCTGAACGCTCTCTTGGCTGCGCCGCGCGACATCTTGCGGCCCGCTCCGTGAGAGCAGGAGTTGAAACTCTCCGCCAGGCCCCGCCCTTTAACGATGAACGATTTCGCACCCATTGAACCAGGGATGATTCCGTACTGGCCCTCCGCTGCATTGATCGCGCCCTTGCGCGTGACGAAAACATCTTCGCCGTAGTGTTGCTCGAGCGCGACATAATTATGGTGGCAGTTGACTGCGAGTTCGGGCTTGAATGGTTGACGATGATTGAACATCTTGTTGAAGACCCTCAACAAACGCGTCATCATGATCTCGCGGTTCTTCATCGCGTAGCTTTGCGCCCACTTCAAGTCTTTCCAGTATGCCGCGAACTGTGGCGTTCCCTGGACGAAATATGCCAAATCAGGCGCTGGCAGTTCGTTCAGACGCCACAATCCCTTCGCCGTTGAGATGTGACGTTCAGCGAGTTCCTTGCCAATGTTGCGTGAGCCAGAATGCAGCAGCAACCAGACACTGTCCTCTGTATCCAAACAAACTTCGACGAAGTGGTTACCGCCACCGAGAGTTCCCAATTGAGTCATGGCTTTCGCCTTTCGATCCTGAACGCCCTTATGAAGCTCACGGAAAGTCTCCCAGCCTTCCCAATTGGAGGATTCGTCAACCGGGTCGCGGTAATTGTTGAAACCGACGGGGATGGCCTCTTCGATATTTGAGCGTAGTTGTTTGAGCTTCCCTTCGAGAATTACGCTCTTAAAGGGTGTCTTCACCGCCATCATGCCGCAACCGATATCGACGCCTACGGTGGCGGGAATGACCGCATCTTTCGTCGCGACCACCGACCCAACCATACTGCCTATTCCCAAGTGCGCGTCCGGCATGAGGGCCACGTGTTTGAAGAGACACGGCAAACGCGAAAGGTTGCGCAACATGGATTGTTCTTCGGCACTAAACGGGTGATTGGCCCAGGACAGAATCTCCTGCTGAGCACCAGCTATTGGTAATCTCTCGTAAGGCATTTCGCTTCCCCTTTTTCAGTTTATTGGATCACTTTGTCAAAAGGTTGCTCAGCTTGAAAAGCCATTACCATAAATCTAAGACCGCCAACTCACACAACCTCTGCAGTCAGGAAGGCGGACCCTGTCCCCGCCTCAAGCTTGATAGTCACTCAGCATAAGAGCGGGGACAGAGTCCGCCTTCCTGACTGCAATTCTGCGGGGCTTGAGCCGTTCTCTTGGGAATCGCTCCTTAAGAATCGGGCCACTGGCTCAATCGGTGACGGCGCTCACAGCGGCAATCTCAGGCGGGCTTCGCAACCCTTCATGTCCCGACGATTTTCCAGCGATAAGGTGCCGCCATGCGCTTCGGCAATCTGCCGCGAGAGGACCAGGCCAATGCCTGAACCTTCGACTTTCGTGGTAAAGAACGGCACAAAAAGATTTGCCGTGCTCGCAAGGCCCGGCCCTTCGTCAGTGATCCAAACATCAAGCTTACCGTTGTTTTGGGTCCAGCCCGATTTGACTACCCCGCCAGTTTCGAGCGAAGCATCAACTGCGTTCCGCACCAGGTTGATCAACAATTGTTCCAACTGCGCGCTATCGCCCTGAACTGTTATGTCGGGGCCGGGAACCACGCTCACCGGCAGCCTGGTCTCAAGACTGGCGACGCGTCTGATTAGGTCTCCGACATGTAGGGACTCGAACCGGGGTTGCGGCAACCGTGCCAGCTTTGAATACGACTCGACAAAACGCGCCAGCGAGGAAGCTCGCGATGAAATGACGTCTAACCCACGCTGCATGTCTTCGCGGTAATCAACCGGCTCAGGCACGCGCTCCAGTAGATCGGCAAGACTACCCGCCACTGACTTGATGGGCGCCAGCGAGTTATTCAACTCATGGCCCAACACGCGCAACAGTCGCTGCCAGGCAGTGCGCTCTTCCTCACGCAGCGTCTGACTGAGGTCGGTCAATACCAGCAACTGATGCGAGACACCGCGCTCGCGGAACGTACTGCGCCGAATGTCCCAGCGGCCGACACCGCCTGGAAAAACCATCTGCATCGTCTGGGGACCGTCAAACTCCCGTTCCAGGCAAGGCTCCAACCCAAGTTCACTGCTGGTCCTTCCCAGCAGACGGGGCGCCGGTTGTGATAGCAAACGCTCACCGGCTCGATTCACCAATCGCAGACGCCGATCACCATCAAAGGCGAAAACCGCGACATCGATCTCGGACATGACCGTGCGCAGCAAAGCCGTCGCTTCGAGCGCTCCCAGTCTTTGCTCGCGCAGCGTCTGGCCCAGTTCATTCACTTCGATCATCACTTCGCCCAGGGCGTCGCCACTTCCCGCGCGTCTTCCACGAATGGAAAAATCGCCTTCACGAATCGCAGCCAGGATGTTGGAAAGGGTTTGCAGCGGTCGCACGATCCGCTGCTTGAGGTTGATAGCGATGCCCAGCCACAGCAGCACCAGCAAGAGGTCGACAGTCCACTGAGTTCGGCCCGAATAGCCGTCAAGCCACAGCAGCAACGCACACAAGCCCACTGCGGGAAAACCCGCGAAAATAGCCAGAATCGTAATCCGGCGCTCAAACGTCAGCCGTCCGCCGCCTTTGAGCGCCGGGTCAAGACTGCTGATTGTAGTCGTCGGGTGCTTGTGTGGTTCTGGATGGACGCTCACGCCGTTATGATAACCCATACTTCTGCAAGCGGCGGTAGAGCGCGCTACGGCTCAAGCCCAAAGCTTCTGCCGCGCGATTAGCATTTCCTTCGAAACGGGCAAGGGCCTTTTCAATCAGCAGACGCTCGGCTTCTTCGAGGCTCATCTCTTCCAAACGCGCCGATACACTGGCGTCTCGCGAGGTTTGTAGCGCAAGGTCAAAAGCAGTGACCGTCATGCCGGTGGTCATCAACACAGCACGTTCAACCACGTGATCCAGTTCACGCACATTCCCTGGCCATGCATGCTGGCGCAAAGCTTCGACCGCCTCACGACTGAAGCCCTCAACCGGGCGCCGGTAATGCTCCCGGTGCTGCCGCAGGAAATGTTCGGCCAGGGGCGGAATATCATCGAGTCGATTGCGAAGCGGCGGCAGATGAACTTCGACGGTGTTCAAGCGAAACAACAAGTCTTGACGAAACCTGCCTTTGACGACGTCAACATTCAGATCAGAATTCGTAGCCGAAAGCACGCGGACGTTTACCTTTTGCGTTTTGGATGAGCCGACTCGTTCAAACTCCCCTGTCTCCAGGACCCGCAGGAGTTTTGGTTGCAGGTTGAGTGGGACATTGCCGATCTCATCAAGAAACAATGTGCCGCCATCGGCCAGTTCGAAACGCCCCACGCGATCCGCCTTGGCATCGGTAAATGCACCGCGCACGTGCCCAAACAGTTCACTCTCGAAAACACCTTCCGCGAGCGCACCTGCATTCAGTGAAACCAGCGGCTTTCGGGAGCGGGCGGAGATAGCGTGCAGCGCTCTCGCGATCACCTCTTTGCCGGTACCGTTCTCCCCGGTTATGAGAACGTTGGCGTCAGCTGGGCCAATACGCTCGACCACCTTGAGCACCTCTTTCATTGCCGGAGATTCCGCAATAATTTTAGGTTGCTCTGTGGCGGTCCCAGCAGCCGTGTCTCGTAGCGCGAGGTTTTCAGCCTCCAGTCGTTGGCCACGCCGCAGGGCTTCAGCGAGCTCGACCTGGGTACGCAAAACTGCCAACAATCGCGCATTGTCCCAG
>JBHENP010000037.1:0-47598 GCA_046261995.1 Pyrinomonadaceae bacterium | reverse complement strand
GTATTTTAGGAGCGTCTCTCATCGGAGGTCTGTGGGGCATAGGGCATACGCTATCGTTGCTCATAGCAGGAATAGCGGTGATCCTGTTTCACCTGAGGATCAGCGAGCAGACGGCGCTGGCACTGGAATTCGGCGTCGGGCTAATGCTGATCGCGCTCGGCGCCAACGCGCTTCGAAAGCTCATGCGCGGAGGGACACTGCACTTGCATTGGCACCGCCACGGAAAGCACACCCATGCCCATCCGCACGTTCACGACGGCGTTGATGAGGCTGACGCGCCGCATACGCATCACGGGCTACGACTTTCGGCACGTCCATTCCTCGTTGGAATGGTCCACGGTTTGGCGGGAAGCGCTGCGCTCATGCTTCTGGTGCTCTCGACCATTTCGTCACCTCTCGCGGGTATGCTTTACATCCTCGTCTTCGGCGTCGGCTCAGTCGGCGGCATGATGTTGATGAGCGCGCTTGTCGGGTTGCCCTTGAGCCTCACCGCGACGAGGTTCGCGCGCGCTCATTTTGTGGTGCGCTGCCTGGCCGGACTCTTTAGTCTCAGCTTTGGCCTCTTCATGGTCTACCAGATCGGCATTAAGGATGGGCTGCTGCACTGAAAGAGTGCACCTTTTGTTGGTGGGCCACTTTGAACCCTACAGACGACGCTCCACGAAATCACACGAACTAACACGAATTTAGTGCCATTTCGTGTGATTTCGTGGGTCGTTGGCCTGAGCTGTCACATATGAGGCTCAAGATGGAAAACATGACACTACCCTTTTTTGCATTTCTTGACACTCAACAGAGCACGCTTGTACACTCGCGTGCTTTTCAAAATCCTAACTACTTTCAAACTAAAGACCGGCATAAAGCGGCAATTTGATCTAACTCCTCTGCCTTCGAAAGGACTCAGATAATGGGGGCGCGAAACAAGATTACCGTTGTGGGGGCTGGCAACGTCGGAGCGACCGCTGCTCATTGGCTGGCCGCAAAAGAACTGGGCGATGTAGCACTCGTCGACATCGTTGAGGGTGTGCCGCAAGGCAAGGCGTTAGACTTGGCCCAGGCCGCGCCCATCGAGGGCTTTGATGTTCGCCTCGCTGGTCTCAATGGTTATGACGGCACCGAAAACTCCGACGTGGTGATCATTACGGCGGGACTGCCGCGCAAACCCGGCATGAGCCGCGACGACCTGTTGAAAACCAACGCCGATATCGTAACGAAGGTGGTAGAGGAGGTTGTGAAGCGTTCTCCCGAGTCAATTCTAATTGTCGTTTCAAATCCGCTGGATGCGATGTGCCAGGTGGCTCTGAAACGCTCGGGTTTTCCGAAGCATCGGGTCATTGGAATGGCCGGAGTCCTGGATTCCGCGCGCATGCGTTGCTTTCTTGCCGAGGCGTTAAATGTTTCGGTTGAGAACGTGACCGCATTTGTGCTCGGAGGCCATGGCGATACCATGGTTCCGTTGCCACGCTTCTCCACTTGCGCGGGAATTCCAATCACCGAACTGCTGCCAAAAGATAAGATAGATGCGATCGTTAAACGAACCGCTAATGGCGGTGCTGAGATTGTGAGTTTATTGAAAACTGGTTCGGCTTATTATGCCCCGTCGGCGGCGGCAGTGGAGATGACCGAATCGATTTTGAAAGACAAGAAGAAGATCCTTCCTTGCGCTGCCTACCTCGAAGGTGAGTATGGCATCAACGGACTGTACGTTGGTGTTCCCTGCAAACTTGGCGCGAAAGGGCTGGAACAGATAATCGAGATTAACCTGCTCGCCGAAGAGCGAATCGCGCTGCAAAAAAGCGCCGCGGCAGTGCAGGAACTGGTGAACGTCTTGGGGATTTAATTGTACAGCTCCTGACGCCTTATTGATCCCTTATTGATTGACAAGCCGGCTACAGAAAGCTATAACGCCCGCAGCATTTCCTCGTATCCATAACTGGGCGCGCGCAGCTAACAGCCAAGCCTCTAAGCGAGGGTGCAGGTGCAAGTTTCATTGCGCTAAGCCGCACACACTGACACTAATTACGATTCTGCGCCGCATTCACAACGAAAGGACGAGCCATGAGTTCTCCACAACCGAGTAGTCCAACGACTTTGGAAGATCGCGTCACCAAACTTGAGCAAGATACTGCGACGAATAACGAAAACATTACCAAGGGTCTTCAGGCCCTCATCGGGATACTTAACGAGATGAGACAGATAGAGTGTGAGCTGCCGCCCGGTTGCGCGACGCCGCCGATAGCCCAGAAGGACTAGACGAAGATAGGGTAATTGGTAGAGATGGTCTTATCCTCTTCCGATCTACTTATAGTCGTTAATCAAAACCACATCTTTAGTTTCCACGCCACGCTCGCAAGCAAGTTGCTTTCCGTCGTGTGACCAGTCATACGAGAATATTTCGTCAGCCCTGAAGTCGGTAAGCTGCCGGGGTGAGCTTCCGTCCAGGGGCTGGCTCCAGATGTTCCCGATACCTGACCGCACATCTACGTAAGTCAGAGCACTCCCGTCGCGTGACCAGCGGATTCGCTGCCAAGGATGTATTGGTATATCGAATACCTTGAGCGGCCGACCTCCCAGAAAAGAAATGATTGCTATTTTTAGCGTGTTGGTGCTTTCGTCCAGGTAGCGGCAAGCGATCACCTTGCCGTCAGGCGAGACGACCGGCACACTCAGATTCGCATCCGTTAGCTGCACCGCATGTCCACCATCGACAGGCACTCTCCACAACGTTGGTTTTCCGCCGCCCCCTCCACCTCGCTGAAAGACCACCCAGTAACCATCAGGCGTGGGGTACGGATGGATGTCGCTGTCGCCGTCGGTTAACTGTTTTGGGTTATTACCGTCTGTATCCATCCTCCAGATATTGAAGGGGCCAGTGCGGCTGGAGGAAAAAAAGATATACCGGCCGTCAGATGAAACTGCCGGATGGTAGTTAGAACCGGCATCGTTGGTCAGCTGGGTCTTGTTTGCTCCGTCGCTCCCCATGCGCCACAGGTCCAATTTGCCGCCGGCCATAGTCGAGTAGACAATGCGGTTATCGGGAATCCACGCAAGACCATACGTCCAACCGACACCGAAAGTGATCTGGGTCGCACGACCAGCGTCTCCATTGGGAGCAATCCAGATCGTCACCAGCCGGCTGTACTGCACGGAGACGAGAGTGCGTGAATCGGCAGTGAGGCTCAAATCCCGGTAGTTGTTGGAATCATTAGTAACTCTTCGGGCCTCGCCCTCTGGATAAGATACGTACCAGATTTGGATAGGACTCTCGGACTCTTCCGTTGCGGCGATGAGCAGGCCGCTGCCATCCTTGAGCCAAACTACGCGGGTGACTCCAAACCATTTGCGGGAGGTGATAGGTTTCTCCGTCCCGTCTGATACTCGCACTTCAACCACACGCATGTGGAAGCCGCCGGTGAAGCTTCCATCGAGGCAGGCGATCACGTCCCCGTTGGGTGACCAGGCCAACCCGTAAATCGAAAATAGATCCGGGTTGCTTCGCATAGCCAGGCGGCGTTCTCCAGTCCCGTCGGCCTGCGCGATCATTAGTGAGTACTCACCCTTGCTCTTGTCGAATCTTACAAAAGCAAATCGTTTCCCATCGGGAGCGAAGGTAATTTTGCTGTCCACATTTGACAGTATTTTTCTTGACGTCCCACTATGCGCCGGGACTTGATAAAGCAAGCCAGAATCATTCTTTTCATGCCTGACATAGTAAATATAGTTGCCATCGTTAGAGAAAGTTATCGCCTGGTAGCGCACGTCAGCGGACGGAGCGATCAATACATTGCTGGGCGTGGCCAGATAAGTTAAGACCAGGCTTTGCTGTCCGGCGTCTTCCAACACGTGCGCAACGGATTTTCCATCTGGAGAGACCTCAGCGTTCAGAGATTTTCCGGTATTCGTGACCTTAGTCACCGGCATGTTTTGAAATGGCACCCGCCCTTTCTCCGTGCGGCGTTGGAGGATGTACCAGACTCCGGCGACCACAATCAGCAGGGCAACTATAAAAACACCAATTGAAAGCCGCGGCCGGCGAAGCGAGTCGGAAATGCTTTTGAAAGCGCTTGAATGTGACGGCTTTGAAGCGATCAAACGTTGCGTGCGATGGCCGTCTTCGTTATCCAGGGCGTTCCGCGCGGCCTTGAGATCGGCAACCATTTCCGCCGCTGACTGGTAACGCGAATCGGGTTTCTTCGCCATCGCTTTAAGCGTGATGCGATCAAGCTCAGGATGTACACGTGGGTTTATTGACGACGGAGGCGGGGGATCGAAGTGAATAATCTGGGCCCCAATCTCAATGACACTTCCGCCTGAAAATGCAGGCCTCCCGGCCAGGCATTCATAAAGCAGCGCTCCCAGGGCAAATAGATCGCTACGAGCATCTACATCCGCACCCATTGCCTGTTCCGGTGAAAGATACAAGGGTGTCCCTATGATTATGTTGCTGCCTGTACGCGCCAGCAATGTATTGGCGTCCGGACCGGCCGGCGGATGCTGCTCGTGCAGTTGCTTTACCAACCCGAAGTCAAGCACCTTCACTGCGCCCTCTTTATCTACCATCACGTTTGAGGGCTTGATGTCGCGATGAATGATCCCCCTCGCGTGCGCCACTGCCAGGGCTTCTGCCACGGCTGCAATAACTTCCACGGCCTGCGTGATTGTGAGCGAGCTGGAATGCAGAAGATCACTAAGGTCCTCTCCCTTGATATATTCCATCACGATAAAGGGCTGACCTTCTGGTGTTTCTCCGTAATCGTGGACGACTGCGATATGCGGGTGGGAAAGTGTTGAGACGGCGCGCGCTTCACGTAAAAATCGCGCGCGATAGTGTTGATCCTGTGAGTCAGATAAGAACTTAAGAGCGACGTTTCTCGCGAGATGAGTATCTTCAGCCAGATAGACGACGCCCATGGCGCCCTCACCAAGCTTTTCTACGATCCGATAATGTGAAACCGTCTGCCCTATCATGCGCGCTTGTTCATTAGGTTAGCACTCAAGCCGGCTGGTAAGCCGGGGTGATTTAATCCGGTCGGTTTGGATTAAGGAAACCCGATTCTCGTGTGGGCTCTCATGCTATGCCAAGCACAGTGGCATTTCAAGATGCAAATGTCTCGCACTGGTGCGCGTACTCCTCCAGGCGACGTGCCAGTAAACCGTGAAAACCCTAAGAGGGGTGGTTGCCCCCTTGAGCTCGCTCTCTTGCGCGGGCGAAGGGGGCAGGAATTCAGTGATTCCGGGTCCATGGTTCGCGCACCTTCCCGGCGTAAACGCCCTAAATGGTAGGTTTAGATTAAAGTTATTGACTCGGTTTAGGGTCGCAAACTAATATGTTGAAGCGGTCTCGTCGAGACCGCATCCTTTCTTTCGGCGCATACCACTAGCGCCCCTGGCCGAAAAGCCTCTCTGAGCCCCAAACCGTTCTCACGTAATGAGCTAGTCGTTGTTAGGATCAACGATGAAAAGTTGCCGCCTGGGTTCGTGCCTCCACGGCCATCTCGATCACTGCTTCCCTACCTAGGAGAGAAATGATGAGCGCTGAAGTTGAAAAATGGCGTGTCAGTACCATAGAAGGCGTCTTCGAAGCTGATCTTGACACACTCAAGCAGTGGATTCACGAAGGTTGTGTCCTGCCTACAGACAAGGTAAGCAAGGGGAACCTGAATTGGATCGAAGCCGGTCGCGCGCCGATGCTTCGGGCGACCTTTAATGGGGAAGTCCCTGTCCCGTCAGTCACAGTGCCTGCAGCCAATGCACCCGACTCAGCGCTACCGCCATCAGTCGATCAGAGTTCGCACAACCAGGCCGCCCAATTTGTTGAGACCGATCAACCTGTCGCTGCCGCGGTCACCCGTGCGCGGGCGACATCCACACATGTTTGCTACCAACACTCTGACCGTCCTACAAAGTATGTTTGCCGCGCATGCGCGACACCGTTTTGCGCGGAATGTCCAAAGTTCGTTGGCACCAGCAAGGTTGCCGTGTGCCCCCTGTGTGGTGATCTCTGCAGTGTCTTTGAACAGCAGAAGAATAAAGCACTCCACCAGGAGTTTCAGAGTTCTGGCTTTGGGTTTGCAGACTTTGCCCGCGCGGTGCGTTACCCGTTGCAACACAAGGTTGCCTTGTTATTCGGGGCGGGTCTTTACGGTTTCTGCTTACTCGCGGGATTCCGCGGACGCGTCCTTGCGGCAGTTATCATGTTTGGTTGCATATCGCATGTGATAAGCCAGGTTGCCTGGGGTCGCTTGCATCGCAGCTTTCTGCCTGACTTCAGCGCGTTCTCGATAGTGGATGACGTGGTTATGCCTCTGGTTCTCGGCATCGGCATCACGATCGTCACCTGGGGGCCAGCCATTGTCTTAGTCTGCGTCATGGTTTTCGGGTTGATTAGCGGCGGCCCGGTATCTCCGGCCGACGGCATGGATTCACAGGGCGCACAAAATTCCGACCAACTGGATGAGGAAGCTCTCGCAGTACTCATGGATCCTAATGGCGATCCGCACAAACAGGCAGAGGCGGCTAAGAAGTTGGACCAACTGCGTCCCGGTTACCAGATGAGTAAGGACGCCGAAAAGTCAAAGCAGGAGTTGAGCGATCCGACTGCTGATCTCCGCATGTTGATGAGTTATTTTCAAGCGCCGATCCTGATGGTGCTGCTTCTCCTGTTGAGCCTGGCCTGGGGCATTTTTTATTACCCAATGGCTCTGGCCGTTGCCGGCTACACCGAAAGTTTTGGCTCAGTAATTAATCCGATGGTAGGACTCGATACGATTCGCCGGATGGGCGGAACCTACTTCAAGGCCTTCGGCATGGTTTTGCTAATTCAAATTGTGGCATTTGTAGTGACCATGATCGTTGCCATGATCACTGCGCCGCTTACGCTGCCCTTTTTCGGCAATTTGCCGGCGACGTTCATTGACGGCTCAGTGAGTTTTTACTTCAATCTGGTCGTGGCCTGCATTCTTGGCTTGTCGCTATTTAAGTGCGCGGACCGTCTGGGGATAAGCACCGATTAGGTCGGAGAAATGGTTTCCACCACACATACAACAATCATTTTCCATTTCTCATTTCCCATTTTTCATTAGTACGTTTTAATGGTTTCCGCTGCAGTTTCCTCGATATCAGTCCCTGGTTTGGGAGCTAACGACAATTCAAACTGAGCTCAACTGAGTGCGACCCGGCCGCGCAAAAAAAGCCCACTCCCGATTGATCGGGAGTGGGCTTTTGCGCAGTTGCCGTAAATCATCACGGCGCTGTGTAAACCAGCGACGATGAGATCGTCGCTGGGGTGATTAATCGCCGCTATTACTTTGACGGGCTCGATGGACTGCACGAGATGTTGACCCGTTTAGTACTATTGAATGTGCCACCGGTGTAAGTTCCACCCGTAGTCAGCGTTGTGCCTCCGCTCGAGGCAAAGTTGACCGTGGCGGTCGCTGAGCCTCCAGGAGCGATAGCGCCGAGCGGTTGTGGAAGCGGCGTACCATTGGTGCTTCCCAGCCTCGCTATGGTTAGCGTGACGTTGTTCGCGGGCAATGTACCGGTGTTGCTTATGGTGATCATCGCCTGAACATTCGAAGAGCTTGTGCACGCGAGAATTGAGCTTGTTACCAGCCTTACTCCGCCACAGGGAGTCGTGCAGACGGTTGACGATCCGAAGATGGAGATCGTGTCGATCCTCATACGGGCATTGGCGGGAGTAAAGCAACCGTCGTATCCGGTACGCCACTTGAACTGCACGTTCTGTCCGTTCGCGCTGGCAGGCAAGTTCACGAGCGTGGTAATGAACCCGCCCGAAGTACCTGCCCAGGCGGCTCGCCCGGATAAAGGATTACCTGGATCGACGCCCAAGGTGTCGTTATAACCACCGCTGACGAAACTGCCACCGGCTGCGAGGATGTCCTGGAACGCCCCGCCATTGATGCTGATTTCCAGCACACCACCGTCGAAGCCTGTTCGAGATTGTAGAAGTTCCTGAATCTCAGCTGCACACTTCCGTTAACCCCAACTGACGGCGGATTCGGAATTGCGATTATTGGCGAAGTTAAATCAGCGCCGCCCTGGCCCCCGACGCAGGTAGTTAGATTACTCTGAACGTCGGCAATTGTAGCGGCGGAATTCGGTGCCGTGTCGCTGAAGCTGGTCGTCGTCGTCCACGGCTTACCACCGGGCAGTACAAAGGCCGTGGTCCAGCCGACAGGCAGCGCCGGCGCAGTCACACCGTCGAAGTTCTCGGTGTAGGGCGGGGCTGTGTTTTCTATCTGGCCCAGAGTAAGGGTATAAGTCACCGTGCCGAGATTTGTTGCCCCATCTTGCAACTGCAGCATCAGAGTGATTGTCTGTCCACACGATCCGTTGACTGTGAACGAGAAATCCCTTGCCGCCATACCGCCGGGAGCGATGGCTCCGTAGTTCTGCGGATCGCTCGGGGCAACTACATTGGCGGATGCCAGCAACGTTCCCACGAGATTTGTTGTGCTGCTACCACCATTGTCATTACCTTCAAATTCACGGTGACTCGCTCGCCCGGATCTGCGGCGCTGTTGGCTGGTACGCAGCTCTCATTTATCACCGTCGCGCCTGCGGCAACGAGGATCGGTGGTGGCGCAACACAAGTTGACAGCGGCACAACTTTGGCCCACCAGGTGCCCCACTTGCTCGTGCTGCCGCCTACCGTTGGTGGCGCTTGGAATTTGGCGTATTCCTGGATGGTCCACATATTACAGTCGTTCGTTGGGTCTACCATCGTATGGCTGTAGTCACCCCAGCGATTCCTGCCGGAGCCGAAATCTTTGCTGTAGCAATCGTCGCCCGCCTTGAAGATGAGAGGATCGCGCATAGTGCCCGCGGCGTCTGTGTGATCCCGGTAGGTATAACCCGCAGAAGCAAATTGATTAGAAGCAAACTGCGAGAAACCGAACAACACATCATTGCTGGTGTTCACCGAAATCGAGGGATAGGAATACCACTTACCGCCATTCGTCGGCGTTGCTGCGGGATCTTCTACCCGGCCGCCTTGAATCACATTGCCGCCGGTGTCCAGTTGCGTCCATTGCGCGGCGGTTCGATCAACGGTGAGTGCTGTTCTGGCCGCAGGCAATCCGATGGTCTGTGGATACCAGATGGAGCTATTGCGAAAGACGACGTTCGAGCGCACGAAAGAATCGCCGCTCTCCAACTTCATCGGGGTCGTAGCACACGTCCCCATCGCTTGCGGCAGGCTATTCCCGCCAGCCTGTGTCCATCCGCCCCCTGGCCGAACCTTGACCGTCCCGGGGGTCAGCACCGGAGCAGCGGGTGTACCTGTAATGGTGGTGAGTCGATAGGTTGCGCCGCCACTACTTAAATGAGACACCAGGTACTCTGTGTTCTCAGTTGCCGAGTAGGTAGTTGCAGGATGCAGACAGAAGTCGGTTAATCCGGTGAAATATACGCCCTGCCCCGTGCCCGTGCGCAGGGCGGGGTAATTCAGAACGAGCACGCGTTCGTTGCTGAAGCCACCGCCACCGATAAACATATTGATTGAAACCACTACCCAGTTCTTATTGAAGCCCAGCATTGGGAAGTCAGCAAAATTCACGTTGGCGGCATCTCCAGTGATGCGCGCTGGGACCCTGAACAAGAAAAAGCACCGCCTGGGTCGTTGGTCTGAGACACGCCGACCAGAATTGACGTGTTGGCAGTTCCTGCATTGCTCACGGCAGCCACGATCCAACGGTCGTTGTAGGGATCATACTGCGTGCGAGGATCAAAAGGATTTGCAGACCCGGTAGGTGCCCAAAAGTTGGTCATTGAAACGTCGCTACCAATCTGGGCGCCACTCTTGTTTTGAATACGATAATTGTTGTTAAGGGTGGTGAAGACTCGGTCAAGCGAGTCTGGCCCCACCGCTCCCATCGTATCTGGTGGGATAGTAAAGAATGGGGTGCCGGGAGGCGCAAAGGCGATATCATCGAGTCCGGCGAAACTCGTTGCCGGCGCGGGTGAGGGAATTAGCGGACCGGGCAGGTCCATGGGCGCAGCAGCGGACAGCGCCGACAGCTCGCCTTTCTCATCATCGCGCTCCTCAATGGTTTTGGGTGGCGCAATAGCCCGGGGCATCGGCTCCGAAACCGCAGGATTCAGGGCTTCCTGCCGTTGGAGTTCCGAGAAGTCCACCACCGCGGAAGGCTTCATTTCAATCGGGGTGCTCTGTATCTCACCTTGACTGCTAGCAGCCTGACCTTTGCCTTGAACCTGATCGCGCTTACCCTCGGCGCTGAAGGGATAGATCGCAAAGAGTAAACCTAGACACGCCAGTGCGAGGCACAGGGTTGGGCTCGCCCTCTGCGACTAGCTTCGTTCGATCAGCAACATGTTTTTCTTGCGGTGTTGAATGATTCATGGAGATCCCTCTCTTTGGTTGGCAGGCTCTGAACTCTGGTTCAGACACCCAACGGTTTAGTGGCTTGAAATCGATTCTTAGCTCAGCTACCTGGGTTGGGGAAACGCCAGCGCAAAAGTGCGACTGGGCGCCTCAAGTTTGAATACGGTGGACCAGGGCTACTATCGTGATCGTATTTGAGGCGATTAGAAAAACCTCTACAGCTTCACTACATGCATCTGGTCAATTCTGGTTGTTCGCCGTGCTTGAGATAAAAGGTGTCTACGTTTTCTTTCGTATTCGGGAGTGTAACAACTAAGGTCATGGATTTTCCGTTTACGCGGCCTGCGTAGTGCGCTGGAGATCGATCCGAGGTTTCATATGATCTTACGGATCCCCTCGCTGACGGGTAAAAGTCCCCCGAACAGCAAAGCGACCTTCGTTGTCGATCTTGATTGGCTCATCAATCGTGCCAACGGCGCAATCGCAGGTAATTACGGCGCTATCTTCAGTGATCTCCATGATGATGTGGGGTCCACCCCAGACACCATCCGGTACTTTCGTCATTTCCATTTTCGGTGGGCGGCTCTTCCTACCCGATCTCGACTGGTCTTCCTTGCATGATCTCTCAGGTAGGCCGATGAAGAGAACACTAAACGCAACCACGATTCCTATGATTGGATTTACCTGAATCATTTCCGATAGCGTTACCAGTCACCGACAAATGTTAGACAGGATCACAACGCTGTTTGATCCGGAATTCGCCACCACCAGATCCATTTTGCCTGCATCATCGAAACCACCTAACGCTATCCCTCGTGGATAGCTCCCGACAGCATAATTTGTTGCCGGCCCGACACCGCCGGCCCCGTCCCCAATGAAAACGGAAATGTCCCCGGATGTTGCATTCGCCAGGTCGGCGCGGCCGTCACCATTGAAATCGCCCGTTACCAGCGCAAAAAGGATTGTGACCAGCCTGGAAGTTCTTGCCCGCGACAAAACCGCCCTGCCCATCGCCAAAGACAACGGCCACGCTCTTTGACGCGTAGTTAGTTACAGCGAGATCTACAACTCTGTCGCCGTTGAAATCACCGGCTGCGACCGAAGAGGGAGCGACACCGGCCGGAAATTTTTTAACTCCGCCGAATGCGCCCTTGCCATCACCTATCAGGATCGGGACAGTACCCGACCTGGTGTCTGCTGTCGCCAAGTCGAGTTTCCCGTCAGAGTTGAAGTCCTGAGCCAGGATCCAGACGGGTCTGGAACCCACGGTATAATCCCTACTCTTTGTAAAACTCCCCTGACCATTACCCAGAAACATCGAAACATTGTTTGGCCCATCGTTCGCTATTACCAAGTCAACATTCTGATCTGCGTTGAAATCGCCGGTTGCAATGGCGCGGGCTCCGCGCTCCGCACCATTAATTGAGGCTTTGGTAAAACCGCCTCGTCCATCGCCAAGAAGAGTCGCCAACTTTTCTCTACGCGGATCGGTGGCAGCCATATCGGGACGACCATCACCATTGAAATCTGCGATAGCTAAACCGACCGGCTCGATTTCTACTGCGTAATATTGCGGCGGGCGGAAAGTGCCGTCGCCGTTGCCCAGAAGAGTTGATATGGTTTGGGAGGCAAAATTTGGCACGACAAAATCAAGATGGCGATCACCATTGAGATCTCCAACGGCGACCGTACGTGGCCCAGAGCCGACGGTATAATTAATAGCCACGCGAAAGTCGCCCTTGCCGCCTCCCAAAAGAATCGAGATGTTGTTTGAATTGAAATTGGCAACCGCCAGATCCACTTTGCCATCTTTGTTGAAGTCGCTTGCGGTCACTGATAGAGGACCTGCGCCAACTGACAGAGCTGCAATTGCCGCAAAGCTACCGCCGGGCTGTCCCCAATAGAATACTGACGTCGCTGGAGTCCTGATTTGCAACTGCCTGGTCCGGGCGGCCGTCCTTGTTGAAATCAGCAACAGCGACCGCTTCAGGTCGTTCTCCGACTTCATAGCTGCGTGCTGCTGAAAGGCCATGCGACCCACCGAGCAAAACTGAGAGATCATTAGAGGCGAAATTCGCCACTACCAAATCGTTCTTCGAGTCGTTGTTGAAGTTAGTTATCGCCAGGGCGGATGGAGAAGTTCCGGCGTTATAACTGACTGCGGTAGCAAAATGTCCCGCACCATCGCCGATGAGCACTGAAATACTGTTAGAGCTGGAATTGGCGCTCGCCAGATCGATTTTGCCGTCACTGTTAATATCGCCGGCGGCAATTGAGAATGGTCCCCGGGGCACGAGCAGACTCACCGCAGCGCCGAACCGGCCCTTACCGTCACCGAGTAATATCGACAAATTGTTGGTCTTCGCGTTTGCGGTGGCGATATCTGCCTTGCCGTCACGGTTGAAATCACTAACGACCAATGATACGGGTTCTGTCCCGACTAAGAATGGTCCACTTTCCCGGAAACTTCCTTTACCGTCGCCGCGCAGAATGGAAACGCTATTAGAAGCGCTGTTGCAAACCGCCAAGTCAACAAAGCCATCGGTGTTGAAGTCGGCTACAGCCAGAGCACGGGGAGTTTTCCCAACCGGAGTAGTGCTCAGAATACCTAATTCGCCCTTAGTATCTCGAATAAGGATCGATACGTCGTTCGAACCGCTATTTGCCACCGCAAGGTCAGTCAAGCCGTCCTCATTAAAATCGGCTGCAGCGAGGGAGACTGGGGTTTGGCCAACCGTGATGCTCGGATTGCTTCTATAGGCGATAGAGCTACAAGGAATCGAGCTCTGTGCGCGCGATGAAAATACGCATATGAGAGCGATGAATAGAATTGCCCCTTTAAGCAGGGCAATATGGCGCATTTTTCAGGGCCTTTTTCCGGTCATCACTGGAAGCACTATTCGGAAATGACTGCACGTAGAGAAACGTTCCTAGGGGCGATTGAAGACATACAGCGGGAACGTACCGGATTCTGTGGCGCGCTATAGACGTTTGGGTGAAAACACGCGCAAATCCCATTCCGTAATTGGCTCATGTATTTCCGGTAAATTTTGCTGAAGTTATCATTGTGCCCTCGAGATTCTGTCCAATCTTTGGACGGATGTCTAGACTTCGGACACGCGGCTTAAACGAGGTGTCGATCGAAAGCTGTTTCGCGAGGCTATCCATCGACGAACTAACGACCGGTAAAGAGCGTCGTCTCATCAACGAAGCAGAGGCCGTTGCCCCAGGGATCATGAATGTAGAACGAACGTTCACCCCAGGGCCGAACCACCACCTCGCCAGCACTGGCCCCGTGAACATCCTCTGTCGAAAGACAGTCGAGTTCAATCGCCCGAGCATGGAATCGTTCGAGATCCCCTACAGCGAAATAGATGTAGTCGGGAATCGGTTTGGCCTCCTCGGTGACATCTACCAGTGCCAGAATCACTGGCCCACAATCGATGTAGTGACGAGAGGCCCGCGGAATTCTTCTTCCTGGATCGCCTAGTAGCTTTGCGTAGAACTCTGCCGCCTTATCCAGATCATCAACTTGCAGAATCAAGCGGAACAGCCCGGGTGCATTGGCCATCGTTCGTCTCCTTCGGAAAGGGAACCTTAGAGGAGGCCTGATTATAGCGCGGCCTTCCGTGGCTTCCTTCAGGGAAAGTCGTAGAAAGATTTTGCTTCCATCGAAAAAATTAAGGGCATGGGTTTTTGGGCGGCACTCTGTGGCCGCCCCCACTGGACTAACACATCTTCCACCGTTGCCTCTTGCGACGATAGGGTGGCCACGGAGGACACCCCTACAATTTGTTCGCGAGATGCGTAACCCACGAAGTTTTCTCTTTTTCACATCTGCGACTTTCGGCGCTTACGGGAAAAAACTAACAACACGGCGGACGCGATGATTGCCGCAAATCCACCCGGCCCCGCCAACATCGCCGACTGCCGTGTTCGTTTTGCGTTCCTGCATGAATACTCCTGGCTATCAACTTCCAGGCGAGCTTCCTTTATCAACTCAGCCTCCCTGGGTGTTCCTTCTGCGGCACGAGCTTCGTTTAATTTTTCTTCTGCAATAGCAGTAGCTCTTTGACAGTCCTCGTAATCCGCACTAAAGAAAAATCCTGCACCAAGGCGCTAAGACCGAGTCCGAGAACCTAAAGAATGACAGCAATGATCTTCATGAACTTTCCTCCTCTTCAGTTAAGTTACATTTCTCAATCATGGGCCGAACCGATAACGAGTCGGCCTTAACGCCACTGACAAGTAATCCGGCTGACCAAGCCAAGCCCCCAGAGCCAGAACGACAAACAACAGGCTCAACAAACTCCTTTGACGAACCCTTTGGTCCTTCATGACTTCACTCCTTGCGTTGCGACTACTATCAAGTCCCCCGGTTTTCGATTGCGTCGCTCACACCAAACTCCAGTGTTCAATGACTCCCGCTACGGACACCCAACGGCCACATCATCGGAAAGGCGAGCGAAGGCCGCACCGTATGTACCTCCGCCCGGCGTAATTCTGTTGGACATGAATCGTGTACAGGTGACAGTTGATGGTGACTCGATCGATCTTGATTTGTGCTGTCGCCTGATGGGCCGTCGCAATGAAATCGCGGCAGCAATACAAGCAAAGCTGCTTACCCTTTTCTTGTTTGCAACGTTTTCATGTCTTCTCCTTATGAGCTAATCAAATCATATTGAGATTTCTTCCCGCGTGGCTGGTTCTGCCGGACCCTTATGCCGTCTCTACTGGTTAAGGCGGGAAGGGCATAAGAAAGCGCTAACGGTGAAGGGAAGTTCTTGCGGTGCCTGCAGAACCATCTGGAGGGTTGACCTGCATTGTGTTAGCTTTTGCGGCGGACGACCCGATGGGGCCTTTTATGCGTGCTCACTCCCCGAAAGAAATCACTGAACTACTGGTCGCCTGGGGGGACGGCGATCAGGCTGCCCTGGACGAGCTAACCCCTCTGGTTCATGAGGAGTTGCACCGCCTCGCACACCACTACATGGGCGGCGAACGCACAGGCCACACGTTGCAAACGACTGCTCTCGTGAACGAGGCCTATATCCGACTGATCGACTGGAAGAACGTGCGTTGGCAGAGCCGCGCGCACTTTTTCGGAGTATCGGCGCAGTTGATGCGGCGCATCCTGGTTGACTTCGCGCGCTCGAAGGGCTATCGAAAGCGCGGAGGCGGAGCGCCGGGGGTCTCTCTCGATGAGGCCGCCTTCGTGTCAGACGAAAAAGGAGATGATCTGGTCGCGCTCGATGAGGCCCTCTGGTCACTTGCCAAGCTCGATGAGCGCCAGAGCAAGGTTGTGGAACTGCGTTTCTTCGGAGGCTTGAGTGTCGAGGAGACCGCCGAGGTTTTAAAGGTGTCGTCCGGTACGGTGAGACGCGACTGGAGCCTCGCCCGCGCCTGGCTACATCGCGAGTTAGCGGGGAATCGCGAGGCGTGAATCTTAATTCGTTCTCGGCCCATTCTGAGGTATTCAGCAACCGGCTTGGGTGACCCGGGCTAAAGCGGCGGTGTGAATGAAAGCAAGAAATGACCTTCAACCAATCTAAGCCCAGAACTCGCGATTCACGATTCACGATTGACGATTCACGATTTCACGAACCACATTCACGTCTTTTGGTTACTGACTAGTATGACGCCCGAACGCTACCGGCAAATCGGAGACATCTATCACGACGCACTGGAAGTTGATCGCGAAGAGCGCGCGGCATTCCTCGACCATGCTTGTGCGGGTGACGAGGCGCTCCGACGCGAAGTTGAATCGCTGATCGCATCTCACGAACAGTCGTTGGATTTCATCGCGGCGCCGGCGCTGGCGGTGGCCGCCGGGCTGCTTGCAGGAAGAGACTCGCTGGTGGGCCAAATGGTGGCCCATTACCGGGTGCTATCGCTAGTTGGCGAGGGCGGGATGGGCGAGGTTTATCTGGCCGAGGACACGCGCTTGGGGCGACGGGTAGCGCTTAAGTTGCTTGCAGCCGCCTTCACCAACGACGCCGACCGAATGCGGCGCTTCATGCAGGAGGCGCGCGCCGCCTCAGCTCTGAACCATCCAAACATTCTTACGGTCCACGAGATTGGGCGAGTTAACGGCCTTGATTTCATCGCTACAGAGTTCATTGAGGGTGAGACGCTGCGTCCTTCGATGGCCAAGCACCGTTTGCGGCTCAGCCAGGTTCATTCGACGGCGGAAACCCGATCAAGACGTTTAATCTCCCACCAGGTGCGAGGCTCGACACGCCCGTACGGTGGACACCGGACGGCCGCGCCATAGCCTACGTGGAGAGCCACAACGACGTCTCCAACGTCTGGAGTCAGCCATTGTCAGGGGGAGCGCCGAGACGGATAACCGACTTCGAAACCGATCTGATATTCGTGTTTGACTGGTCGCGTGATGGCAAGCAGCTGGCTCTCTGGCGCGGCACAGTTACCCGCAACGTTGCCCTGATCAGCGATTTCAGATGACGGCTGATCTATCCAGAATTCAGACCACTTTAAGCATTAACAAAAATTAGTAGGCGGTGCGGGCTGGCTCGCGCCGATAAATTGAGAAATAAGAACCAAGCTATTTTTTAAGCCAGCCGAACAACCCGTGAACTATGGCTTCGCGATTCTCTTCATAGATAGCTCTGGTGAGGGGGATGTTCATGGGACAGACTTGCACACAGTTTTGCGCATTGCCGCAGTTGGTGATGCCGTCTTCCTGCAAAAGCGCTTCGAGGCGTTGGTCCCGCGTCATCTTGCCCGTGGGGTGCATGTTGAAGAGACGAACCTGTGCAATCGCCTGTGGCCCAATGTAGTTATCACCGTCATATTGCGGACAGGCTTCAAGACAGCAGCCACACGTCATACAGCGTGAGTAAGCGTAGCGCTCCTGCACGTCGTCTTGATCCATACGCGGTCCGGGGCCTAAATCGTGAGTGCCATCGAGTTCAATCCAGGCTTGAACGCGCTTTAGATGATCAAACATTTGCGAGCGGTCGACGACAAGATCCCGAACGTTGGGAAACTTGGACATCGGCTCAAGCTTGATCGGCTGGTCCAGATTGTCGACCAGGGCCGAGCACGATTGCCGCACTTTTCCGTTGATGACCATAGTGCAGATGCCGCACACTTGCTCAAGACAATTCATACTCCAGACGGGTGGTGTCGTGGGCCGGCCATCGCTGGTGACGGGGTTCTTCTGAATCTCCATGAGGCAGGAGATGATATTGAGATTTGCCCGATAAGGGATGTCAAACCTTTCCCAGTATTGAGGTGAATCCGGATTCGCACGCCGCCTGATGTGGATTTCAACGGTTTTTGGCGACGGCTTCTCCGGCCGCGTAACGGCGGAACTGCGAGAAGAATCGGTAACGCTCATGGTTAGTCTGACTTGCCTCCCGCTTCTTCGATAGATTTGCCCTGCTCGCGTCTCGTTTTTGCCTGCGCTGAAGGATCCGCTACCGCGTCTTTATCCTGTCCCCAAATCATAGGTCCACTGAGATTTGCAGGTTTCAGATCAGAATCCGACTGCGGGATCTGAGGCGCTCCCTCTTTGCGCGGCATTGATGCACGAATGCCGCTGCTGGCGGCCGCAGCGCCCTCCTTTTTCGCCTTGCTGTAATCGCGCTTACGAGGCGTGATTAACGAGACGTCGACAGCCTCGTACGAAATCACCGGCCCCTCACCGGAATGCTCCGCAATCGTCGTCTTTAAAAAGTTCTCATCGTCGCGATCGGGAAAATCCGGCTTGAAGTGTGCGCCGCGCGACTCGTTACGATTTAAGGCCCCCAGCGTGATCACGCGGGCCAGTTCGAGCATGTTGTGCAAATGCCGGGCATGAGGCAGGGCCATAGTAGCCCAGAGGTTTGAGTCATTAATCGAGATGCGCGCGTAACGATCCATCAGCTCCAGCAACTTGTTGTCCGTCGCCTTCAGCTTATCGTTGTAACGCACAACAGTGACGTTGTCAGTCATCCACTTGCCCATCTCCTGATGAAGCACATACTGGTTCTCGTTTCCACTCTGCTTAATCAAGGCATCATTGATTTCTCGCTGCCGCATCAATTCCTGCTCGTAAATGCGGGAACCATCAGCGCCGTTACGCTCAACGTTCCTGGCGAACTCGATCGCCGCCGGCGCCGCCACAAAGCCGCCGAAAACACAGCTCACCAGGGAATTGGCCCCCAGGCGGTTTGCGCCGTGAATTGAATAGTCACATTCACCAGCAGCCAGCAGACCAGCGATGTTGGTGCGCTGATTAAAGTCTACCCAGAGGCCGCCCATCGAATAGTGCACGCCGGGAAAAATCCGCATTGGCACCTGGCGCGGATCGTCGCCTACGAACATCTCGTAAATTTCCAAGATCGCGCCCAGCTTGCGGTCGAGGGTCTCCGCCGGAATGTGGGTCAGATCGAGGTAGACCTGATTGTCGCGGCCGACGCCCTTGCCTTCTATGCAAACCTGAAAGATCTCGCGAGTCGCGATGTCGCGCGGAACGAGATTGCCGTATGCCGGGTATTTCTCTTCGAGAAAATACCAGCGCTCCTTTTCCGGAATCGAAGACGGTGGTCTGGTATCGCCCGGCTGCAGCGGAACCCACACGCGGCCACCCTCACCGCGCGCAGATTCGGACATTAAACGGAGCTTGTCTTCGCCCGGTATCGAGGTGGGGTGAACCTGGATGAACTCGCCGTTAGCGTATTGCGCGCCCTGTTGATAACAAGCTGAAACTGCGCTGCCGGTACAGACCATCGAGTTGGTCGACTTCCCGAAGATGAGACCCGGCCCCCCGGTCGCCATGATCACGGCGTCAGCGGGAAACGCTTTCAGTTCCAGAGTCTGCAGATTCATGGCGATCAGCCCCCGGCACACTTGGGCATCATCGAGCACCAGAGACATCATCTCCCAGTGTTCATACTTCTTAACTTTACCGCCCACCTCGAATCGGCGTACCTGCTCGTCAAGGGCATAGAGTAACTGCTGGCCGGTGGACGCCCCGGCAAAGGCGGTGCGGTGATGCTTCGTGCCACCGAAGCGACGGAAGTCGAGCAATCCTTCCTGAGTTCGGGAGAAGGGAACGCCCATCCGATCGAAAAGGTAAATGATCGAGGGCGCCATTTCGCACATGGCTTTGGCCGGTGGTTGATTCGCGAGGAAGTCGCCGCCATAGACAGTGTCGTCAAAGTGTTCCCACGTCGAATCGCCTTCGCCCTTTGTGTTGACCGCGCCGTTGATTCCACCTTGAGCGCAAACGGAATGGGAACGCTTCACGGGAACGACTGAAAAGAGATCGACGGAGTGGCCTGCTTCGGCGATCTTCATCGCTGCGGCTAGCCCGGCAAGGCCGCCGCCGACGATTGCTATCTTGATTCCGCTGCTTGCCATCCCCTAGAGAAGACCTCCCAGTAATCCGCCCGGACGTATGAAAGCGACGGCCGCGTTAATACCAACCAGCAGCAGGACGATGCCAAATGCTATGCAGGCGTAGCCAGTCAGACGTTGCGCGCGTTCGCCGATGGTTATGCCCCAATCGACCATGAACAACCAGATGCCGTTAGCGAAGTGCCAGACGGTTGCCGTGATGCCCACCATGTAGATCAGGAAAATCGGCACAAGGCGAAACTCTCGGGAAACAATGTCGAAGGCCAGATCCGGCCGGTGGGCAACGGAAATTGTGTTTAGGCCGGGAATCATGCCGAAGCGGAAGTTCAGAACATGGAAAGCGATAAAGACGAAAAGGACGACGCCCGTAATGCGCTGGATCAAGTAAAACCAATTACGCGGATAAGGATAGTTTAAGTTATTGGGTCGCGCCTCCATCGTGATCACGAGACCATACACGGCGTGATAGATGAGGGGAATAAATATTCCGCCGACCTCGACGAACAGGATGTAAGGGATTGACTGCAGATCGCCCACGGCCTTGTTGAAGGAAGCCGCGCCGTCAATGGCTTTCGAGTTCGTATAAAAGTGTTCCAGCAGGAAGAGCCCGAGCGGAACGATTCCAGAGAGCTGATGCAGCTTGCGCAGGACGAAAGTCCTGCTCAATTGAGTCGCCAATCATGCACTCCTTTGCCGCTGAGTTTAGGCATTGAGGCCGGGGATCTTGGATCGGGCGAATGGAATAAGAAATTATGCAGAGCAACTAAATTATAGTTACAAGTGCGTGAAATGCAAAACAGCGGCAGTGGGCAGGAGACAGTATTAGTACTTTGAGCTTTGTGCTTTGAACTTTGTGCTTTGAACTTTGTGCTTTGAACTTTGTGCTTTGTGGTTTCTTACCCACCGCTAGGTCATTCCAAGCACCAAGCACCAAGCACCAAGTACAAAGCACCAAGTACAAAGTACAAATTTGTGGTTAGTTAAGAAGATCGAATTGCGACTGGATCAACCCGTCGTCAATTAGAGCGGAGTGAACGTAGGTCGGATAATCCTGAATGAAAGCTGTTGCTGTGTTTGCGTCCATTGGGCGGGAGAATAGATAACCTTGACCCAGAGTACATTTCATTGATTTCAGTTGCTCTAGCTGTTCCACAGTCTCAACGCCTTCGGCAACCACCTCCATCCCCAGGTTTTGCGCGAGCGTGTTGATAGTGCGGACGATTTCCGAGTTTTCGCCCCCATGCCCCATTCTGCCAATAAAGGACCGATCAATCTTTAACGTCTTAACCGGAAAACGGTGAAGGTAGCTCAAAGAGGAGTAGCCGGTGCCGAAATCATCAATCGAAAGATGCACACCCAGGGCGCAGAGCTGCACCAGCATCGCGGTGGCAATCTCTGCATTTTTCATGACCACACTTTCCGTTATCTCCAACTTCACGTACTCAGCCGCGAGACCGGTTTTGGCAAGTGTCTTTTTTACCTGGCCAATCAGATCTGGCTGGGCAAATTGTTTGGCTGACAGATTGACACTGACGGTTAGCGGTCTGCCTGGCGAGGCTAAGTGCCATTCGCGCATTTGCCTGCACGACTCGAAAAGGACCTGTTGCCCGATGTCTATGATCAGACCGGTTTCCTCGGCGACGGGAATGAAAGTGTCAGGGGAAACAAGACCACGCTCGGGGTGATTCCAGCGCACCAGGGCCTCGAAGCCGTACAACTCATCGGTCTCCAGGCAGATTATAGGCTGGTAAAAGACTTGAAACTCATTGCGTTCGATCGCACGTCGCAAGTCGTTCTCGAGTTTCAACAGCGCCACAGCATGAGAATGCATCGTGCTATCGAACAGCTCAAAACGCGCTTTACCGCCTTCCTTTGCGCGGTACATCGCAGTGTCCGCGTCGCGGAGCACGTTTTCCGGATCGGTGTAGTTGCCGCTGCTTAGCGTGATACCGATGCTGGCGGTGATATAGACCTCGTGACCAATCAGATTAAATGGCCGTGTCAATGCCTGTTGAATCCTCTCAGCCACTGCGATAGCGTGATTCTGGTTTTCGAGTCCATCAAGCAGAATCGCGAATTCATCGCCACCAAGGCGGGCGACCGTGTCCATCGGACGCAGACAGGTTTCCAGCGTTCTCGCTGTGGCAATCAGAAGTTGATCACCTGCGATATGGCCCAGACTATCGTTGATGTTCTTGAAGCGATCGAGATCAAGAAACAGAACTGCGAACATCATCTCATCGCGATCTCGGGGGCGCTCGATCGCCAGCTTGATATGCTCAGTAAGCAATGCACGGTTGGGCAGGTCGGTAAGCGCGTCATGAAAAGCCGCGTGACGAAAGTGTTCCTTGGTTTCTTCTAGAGTACGGCTGATACGGTCTTGTTCCGCAATGTGCCGGCTGAGTTCCTCAACGTGTAATTCTGCCTGTTCGGCACGTTTCCGCTCGGCTTCAGCCCGTGCGTGCTCCGCGTTCTCGGCCTCGGCGGAAGTCAGTCTTAAATCTTCCAGATATTTGTAGTAGGTGAAGTAGACAATTGCGATAACTGGGACCACGGCCATCAACGCGTAGAATCCCCAGGTGTCTACAAAAAACAAAATAGTACCCGCCGCGGCGGCACCGGCAAAGTAGGTTATGGAACTCCACGGATAATGCTTGTGCCATGTTTGCCAAATCGGCTGATTCGATTTGAGCGCTAGCCCGATCAAAACAAATGACGCATTGGCAAGGTATTGCACCAGGGCCATTGAGCAGAGCACCAGCAACATTGAGCGGTTGAGTTTGTGTGATGTGAAGTCGCCAAATGCAAGATGTAACACAGACACCGTAACGAAAGTCGAACAGGCCATCACGGCGGAATTGAAGAGAAAGGTAATCGGCTTCTTGCTGATGCGAAAGCCAGAGCAAAGACCTTCCACGACAGCCAAAAGCACAGCCGCGGGTCCTCCGTAGAGCAGAACTGCAAGAAAAATGAACGTGTCGGAGACAGTTACGTTGGTGTTAACCCGCGGAGTTTGCACCGCCAGCCGCGAACTCGTGATGACCGTCATCGCAACCAGCAGGACCAACCTCATATCGATCTGGGCCGTTTGAAAACTGAGCAGGGCCCAGAGCGACACCATCGCTCCGATAAAAACCACAATCCACTTGTAGGGATTCGTGAATTTTTGTTTTCCGCAGTTTTCCATCTGTTATCGATTTAAGTAAATGGTGTCGTAGCGACTGGCGATATCGAATCCGGCGCGCTTATAAAAAGCAAGCGCTTCGGGAAATTTCTGGTTGACCGTAAGGCAAACCGATCCGACGCGCATCAAGAGATACCCCGACAATTGCGATACACATCTCAATCCGTAGCCTTTGCACCTTTTTTGGGGCGCGACGTAGACGCCTTCGACGTAGGCCGCCTGACGTGTCTGAGCAATGACGTCGGTTTTGAAGACGAGCTGATCATTTTCAATCAAAACCCAGCTACGCCCCTGACGAATCCGGCGGGCTGCCCGCTCGCAAAACCCGGTGCTGTCCTTCGCCAACGGGTTGATGCCGTTTTCCCTGCGGGCCATTGAAGCATTCACAGCGACAATCATTTCGAGATCGCCATGCGTCGCCTGGCGTAGACCCGGCACCGGATCAACGTCCGTTGGGATCGTTTGCCGCTGCATAAGAAACTCGCGGCAGATCAAGCGCGCGCGATGTTCCCCATCCGAGTAATAGTTCCAGAAAGACTCCACCTTCTTTTGTTCCCCACGAATTAGATGGGTAGGGGAGCAATCCCTGGCGAAACGCGCAAACTGCTCAATGCATTCCTGACTTTCGGTTTCAATGATCGTGGCATGGCCTATCAGCGCCACGCCCTCGAGCAGTCCCTCGCGGTTACGACAACCATAGAATGTTCCCCGGTTGGACGGACTTATCACGCCGTTGTCAGAAATAAGGCCGGCCATGAATACAGTGTGGATAGGTCGCACGGCAAGAAACTTCTGAGTTTCAGCCTCATGTTCATCAGTAAGTTTCATCAGGGAACCGGGGGTCGTTACCTGTGAGCCGGCCATCAGGCTTCCATCGGATTCCCGCTGCAATAGCCCAGTTGACATATCATCCTTTTAGATTGATTCCGATAACTGATTTGCAGGAATGAAAGGCAGGTGAGGTGCCTCTGAAGCGAGCTTACAATAGGCTAGGGCATGGCCCAGCCAGAATCGCCATTGACTAATACCGACATCGCAGATACGGAGATATCGCCGAGAACGATTCCATTGCTAAGCAGTTGACCATCACTGCTCAGTCGGCCTCCATCGCCGAGGACAATCCCATCGCCGAGGACGATACCGTCCGTTATCAAAATGCCATCACCAAGCACAATCCCGTCACCCAGGACAATGCCATCACCGAAGAGCGCATGAGAAGGTAGAAAGAGAGTGCCGTCGCCCAAAACTATACCGTCAGAGATCATAATGCCATCTCCCAAAACGATACCTTCACCGACGAGCTGGGCGTCAGTAATAAGGATACCCTCCGTGATCAAAATGCCGTCACCAAGCACGATACCCATGCCGTACATTCTTTGATACCGGTAGATGAGATTGGTTCCGGTCGCATAGGTGTGCTTCGCCAGAATGCCCTGTGCCCATGTGAATGTGTGACCTGCAATAGTAGTTTTGGGCGTTGGCAGAGTGGATGATTTCAACATGCGCGTACCCAGCGGTGTTGTCGCCCAATTAAGATCGGTGCGAATTTGTTTTGCGAGCCGCACTGCGCCTTCAATGTTGAGCTGACCAGTGCCTTGTTCCAGCATGTTCGCCCCCTTGATTGGCTGCGCCGTGTACATGAGGATCATCTTTATCATGTTGGGCGTAAGCTTGGAGTTGGCCTTTAACAGAAGAGCAGCCACTCCAGACACGATTGGGGTGGACATCGAGGTGCCACTCAAACGCATCATCCGTCGTCGATAGTCGGAATCATTGACGGCGCGTAACCGAGGATAATGGGCGATCATATAGTTGGGAACGATCTGGTACTGGCCGTTCACCAATTCGTTTGTTGCGGCCTCGGCGGCAATCAGTTTATTACCCGGCGCTACGATATCGGGTTTGATCAGGTTGTCGTAGTTTTTGAACCCATTGGCATCCATCGTGTAGCTACGTGTGGGTCCCCGGGAGCTGAACGTAGCGACGGTGTCATCGTCACGCGCGTCGGTGCCGTAGGTGTTGGTGGCTCCCACGGTAATAACTGAGGGCTCGTTGCCTGGCGAATGGATGTGTCCGTAGAGTTTCTCTCCCGAAACATCTTTTCCATTGTTGCCGGCGGCGGCCACTACAACGATTCCCGCATCAACCAGGCGGCGGGCAGCGCGACAGAGAGGATCGTTCTTATAGGAATCAATCGCGAAAGTTCCCAGGCTCAAATTGACAACCCGAATGTTGTATTTCTTATTGTTTTTCTCGCCGTACGGATAAGACGGATTAACGGGTTCCAGTATCCAGTTAAGAGCTTTGATTAGCGTGGAGACTGACCCGATACCCTCTGAATTCAGTACGCGCAGGTTAATGATATTGGCTCCGGGCGCGATGCCTTTGTAGCTGGTGTATCCGTCATTGCCCAACAACTGAGTGTCATTGTCAGTGGTGATCAGGCCCGCAACATGAGTGCCATGTCCGAACTTATCGACTGTTCCAAGTCCATCATTGGTAAAGTCTTTTTCATAGACGACTTTGTCCATCACATCGTGGTCCCGGAACAGACCGGAATCGATCACCGCGATACCGATTGAGTCTCCGTTGAGGTTACTGTTACCTGATTGATCACGCATTACGCCTGCACCGGTCGTGGTTTCGACGTGGCCCATTCCACCCTCAGTGCCGAGTATGTCGGCGCCGAGTATCTGAAGTGTGCGAACAGCACGATCCAGCGAGATATATGAAGTCAGGTTGCTTGCGGCCAATTCTTCGACGGCGTTAACCGGTAGCTCAACCACAAGCGAGCCGAGTTCCTGGAAACCCTCTCTGATTTCCACATTGTGGTGTGCAAGTAAATTACGAAGATTCCTGTCGCTGATGTTTTGAGCTTGCAGAATCACCTTCACACGTTTTGAAGGAGACTGTTGGATAAGTTCGCGGAGGTCAGGAGAGATTTTGTCGCCTTCGAAATCAACGCCACTCGCGACTTTGGCTGCGTCATCTAACTCAGAGACGGCTCCAGCGCTCTCAGTGTTAAGAATCAGCTTGAAAAGGCGACGCAAAGAGGAATCGCGGGCGATATATTCACCGTAAGCTGAAACTGTCGTCGCGCCAATCACACGCACGTCGCGTCGATCGAGCGCTGACTTCAAGTAGCCGGAACCAAATTGAGACGCACGCGCGCCCACAAACTGGTAGAGCTGGTCAAGGAACAAAATGACCTCGCCGTCTCCGCGTGAGGCGTCGTCAAGAAGAGTTTTGAGACGCGCGTCAACTTCGTCGGAAGTCTTCAAACCACCAAAGAATTCGTCCACATTGATACTAAAGAGGCGCTTAGATAGCAGACCCGTTGGAACTTTGCCGGCGACGATGCGTTTGGCTACAGCTTCGGCAACCTCTTGAGCATTGATATCAGGATTTTCCAAGAGCACTGGATTTCGTATCCCGGAGAGAATTTCAATGGTCTGGTCGACTGACGCGCTATTAACAGCGGTCGCTTTGAGCTTCCGCTGCCGGGCCAGTTCGGTGAGATCCGTCGCATAACGCGAGAGCACAGGATAGTTAGCTTTCCTGCCTCTGCCTCTTGAGGAACCGTTCCCACCCGTCGCACGAGCGAGACTCATAGGTAAGAAACTCGCGAACATGGTAAAGGCTAACGAAAAGATTATTAGCCAAGCTAGCCCGCGTCTATTTTTCCTTCGTTCCATCATTCGATCCCCCGGTATTGTGATAACCCAAATTCATTTAAAGGCATTGGGGTCGTCAATGGAGCTGTTTCCCAGCTGATTTGAGACTCCGCCTCGTGAAACCACTATGGCAACGGTTGTGCCGGGAGAAATTCGGACGATCAGAGGGGTTTTTTGGGCGGAAAACGGGGAAGAGCCCTGGTTACGCCCATTTGGATTGACCGGCTCGGTCAGTTTGAGTCTATCAGCCCGGTCAGATTGCAAAGCTGCCTAAGAACTGCGGGATACTGGCGTCACATCTCACGCGCGAACGGAGGCTGTTGTAAAGGACAGGTTAAGGTCCGCAAGATCGGGCATAATATTTCTCGACATACCAAGTAGCGTCCGGAGCTGGGCGGTCAAATCTGAAGATTGCACGTCAGCAACGCGGACTGTCAGCGGTCCTTCTACCAGAGCAAGGTCCGACTGTACCCAACAACTCAGTTAAGTCTCACCTCAAGAGCAGTCTCGAAATCTTCTCGGTCTGAGAAATAGGTAGTCGCCGTGCCTGTGGGTTAGTATCTGCAAAAGGTCACAACCGCTATGTTGGTGAGGTGAGGAGCTGTTAGAAGAACTGACAAATTTATCAGCATCTGACTTGGTTCGACTGATAATCGGGAAAGAGGCTTCACCCGTGGAGGTGGCCCAGGCCCATCTGGAGCGGATTGAAGAATTGAACCCGGCGCTGAACGCCATCGTCACCATCGCTCCGGACGTTCTTGACCAGGCCCGCCAGGCCGAGGCGTCCCTAATGAGCGGCAATACCCCTGGTCCACTCCATGGCCTGCCGATTACCGTCAAGGACACTATAGAAACTGCGGGCTTACGCAGCACTAGCGGGTCTATGGTACGCACTGAATTTGTCCCTCGCGTCGATGCTCCTTCGGTCGCGCGTCTCCGGTTGGCCGGAGCAATCATTCTAGGCAAGACGAACGCAGCCGAGATGGCGATGGATTACACCGCGGACAATCCTGTCTTTGGGAGGACCAATAATCCTCACGACACCTCGCGCACACCCGGCGGATCCAGTGGGGGAGAAGCGGCGGCTATCACAACTTGCATGTCTGCTGGCGGGCTGGGGAGTGACCTGGCAGGGTCCATTCGCATTCCAGCGCACTTTTGCGGCATTTCGGGCCTCAAGCCGACTACGGGAACAGTTCCGGGCGCGGGTCAATTTCCACCCAGCATCGGCCCCTACTCGCTCGGGGCTGCGATTGGTCCAATGGCGCGTCGCGTTCAAGATCTTCAACTCATCCTTAGCGCCCTTCGCGAGACGAAGTTGTCAGCGACGTCTCCCGCTGCATACTCTCTGTTGAACAGGAGCGCGGCCATCCGTGGTTACCGTGTTGCGTGGTACACGGACGACGACGTGGCCCCGGTGACGGAAGAGACCAGGCGTGCCGTAGCGAAGGCTGCCGATGCTTTAAATGATGCGGGGCTGATCTCGGAACAACGCCGAGCGCCCGGCCTTGAACGTGGATACGAACTATGGCTCAAGTTGTTTTCACGAGCGTCTGTTGTGCAGCTTCGCAATGTTTACACCGGCCGGGAGCAAGAGGGCGGTGACTTTGTGCGTTGGCGGCTGGCTACCGCTGACGATACTCCCACTCCGACGCTTGATGAATACATCAGTGCCTGGATGGAGCGCGATCGCCTCAGGCTAGCACTGGATCGGTGGATGAGTGATATTCCACTGTTGGTGGCTCCAGTCGGCGCCACGCCGGCCCTCAAACATGGCGCACTCAAGGTTACGGTTGGAGCGACAACGTTGAGCGCCTTTCGGGCTTTTAGCTACTCCCAGGCATTCAATGTTTTCGACCTGCCAAGTGTCTCTGTGCCAGCGGGAGTTTCAGCGGATGGATTGCCAATTGGAGTGCAGATTGTCGGGCGACCGTTCGAAGAAGAAACCGTATTGGTAGCTGCGGCGATAGTTGAAGAAGCACTTGGTGGCTGGAAGCTACCAACGAGCGCTGCCGATCCGATATAGTTCTAACAGCAATCACCTATTTATCAGGCGTTGGACCTTCTAGGACGGAGGCAAACTAATGGATGTTGTGCTAACTTTATTCTTCTTCGGTTTTATTGGGATTGTGCTGTTGGTTATCGCCGCGAAGACGATCAGGATAGTCCCGCAAGCCACGGTCATGCTGGTTGAGCGACTCGGCCGGTTCGACAAAGTAGCCAGCAGCGGACTGAACATCCTTATACCTTTTTTGGACAGACCACGTGCCTATTATTGGACGAATAGCAGGCCTGGTTTGACCTCGATCGACTTGCGCGAGCAGTATATCGACCTTCCTCCGCAACCTGTGATCACGCGTGACAACGTGACGATTCACGTAGACTCGGTCGTGTACTGGCAGGTTACAGACCCCATTAAAGCGGTCTACGAAATGAATGATCTTGTTGGCGGACTAGTGCAATTAACTATTACCGGAATGCGGGCGGTGATGGGCGAGATGGATCTGGACCACACCCTATCCTCACGCGACCAGGTTAATTCGAAGCTGCGGATTATCCTTGACGAAGCGACAGATAAGTGGGGCGTCAAGGTCACGCGCGTCGACGTCAAGAATATCAATCCTCCGGAGGACGTCCGCATTACGATGGAGAAGCAAATGACTGCCGAACGCAACCGGCGCGCTCTGGTGTTGCAGGCTGAGGGTGATCGACAGGCGGCGATTACGCGTGCAGAGGGAGAAAAGCAAGCAGCTGTTACTCGCGCCGAAGGCGAGAAGCAATCGGCCATCCTCGCCGCCGAGGGTGCGGCCCAGGCCCGATTGCGCAATGCCGAAGCCGAGTCAGAAGCGATCACGCGCATCGCTCAGGCCATCGGCACTGGCGATCCAGCGCAATACCTAATAACGACACGTTACATTGAGAGTTTGCGAGACATGACGCGAAGCAATAACTCGAAGGTGATCTTCATGCCGGTTGAAACCTCAGCAATGCTATCGAGCGTTGGGATAATCAAGGAAGTGTTTTCTCAAGCCGGCGAGAAGAGTGGAGAGACTCCGCCGCCACCTCCAAAGCCGCGGCAGCTGCCGACCTGATAACGGAAGGAGGCAGAAGGCAGGAGCAGGAGGCAGGAAGAAGCATTCTCCATTTCTTTGACATTTGCAATGGTCATTTTTCTGATCTCATTTCGTGGTGATTCGTGGTACTTCGTGGATCGTTTGTGTAGCTGAGAGAGAGGAGGAACGATCCACAAAATCACACGAATCAACACGAAGCAACGGCAGCCAAATGAAAAATGAGAAATAATTGAAAATGCCTCCTCCTGCCGTCTGCCTCCTGCCTCCTTATGTCTCCAGCCGATGTCGTGAAATTACTGTATATCTGGATCCCGCCGCGCCGGGTTCACTTCTAATGACCAGTAACTCTTCTACGGCTACGTCGGCAGGTTCGAAGGGCATCCCCTTGTGCGCTGCCGCCAGGGCACGCGCGCATTGCGGCTTTCTGAGTCGCGCAATCGTCAGGTGAGGGTGAAACGGTCTTTCTTCCCTTGCGAAACCCTGCTTAGCACACGCCTCCTCAAGACCACTGTGCAACTGAGCGAGCCTTCCTGATTCATCTTTGACGCCGATCCATAAGACGCGTGGTGTACCGTGTTTGGGAAATACTCCGGTTTCCTGGAGGGTAATTTGAAACGGTGAGAGGAGTGCGACTGCGCGCGCGGCTGCAGTGGAGAGGTCGCTTAGTCTGGATGTTTGTATATCACCCAGAAATTTTAGAGTTATATGAACGCTTTCTTCGCGACTCCAGCTCGCTTGAGCGTTGGGTACCACTTCCCGTAACAGGCTGATTTGTTTCATCAACCTTGCGCGCGCGCTAGCCGCGAGACCGGTGGCGCAGAAAACGCGCCAACTCTCCTGCGCGGAAGCGCCGCTACTTATCTCCAACGTCCTCACTTGCGAACCTCTGCTGTCGAATACTGACAATCAATAATCAATCCAAAATTTTGTATCTGGAAATGGAAATTCGGACTATAATCCGATTCTGAAAAATCGCCGAACTTCCTAAGGCTTACAGTTTAAGTAGTTTAAGTTTCTCGCCTGTACCCGTTTCTCTGCGGAATAGTATCTGCAAGGAAATAAGTGAACTCCAAATCTTTGATTGGCCGGGCCTCTCGCGAGTGCCAAGGTTAACTAACCAGGCAGCCAGTCTGGTGATTAGAACTTAAACCAGGGAAGTTTAACGCCGTCGATTTCGCATTCAAGCACGGAACTCATAAGCTGACTCCGCACGCCAGCGGATAACCACTTCGAATCGGTCGTCTGGCAGGCTCTTTGACGACCAAAGATCTCAATCATCTTCAATCGGAGGAATCCCATGAAAAGAGAAAGGTTTCGGGGAAGCCGCACAGCTCTAATACTGAGCGCGCTTCTTGTTGTCTTAGTGTCTTCCAGCACTGCCTTTGCTCAGCAGGGCACTTCAACAATTCGCGGTTCAGTTAAAGACCCACAGGGCAACGTGGTCGCCGGAGCGACGGTCACTCTCACAAATGTGAGTACCAATACTTCGCGACAGACCACCACCTCGGACGCTGGTGGCTACGGTTTCGAAGGTGTTCCGGTTGGGGATTACAAAATTGAAGTCGAGACAAAGGGATTCAAGAAAGCCCAAGTGACTGACGTGCATGCTTCGGTATCCGCGCCTTCCGCAGTAGATATCCAGCTTGAGCTTGGAGACGTCAGTGAAGTGGTTACCGTCGCGGCTGGATCGGCGGAGCTATTAGTGAACAGGGAAGACGCTACCCTGGGAAATACTTTTGTTAATAGGCAAATTACCCAGCTTCCGCTGGAGGCCCGCAGCATTCCTAACTTACTAACGCTACAGGCGGCGACGACCAGGGACGGGTACGTTGCCGGCGCCCGCTCTGACCAATCCAATATCACGCTGGATGGGGTAGACGTCAACGAGGCTCAAACGAATCAAATTATTAACCCCAATGCCGACCCGGCTAATGGTTCAGATTCAACTAACCTGGAGCCAGACCGCTCGGTAGTCATTCGTCTGAATTCAGAAGCGGTTGAGGAATTTCGCGTAACTACCACGAACGCTAACGCTAACCAGGGACGATCGGCCGGAGCGCAAGTCGCGCTGGTCACCAAGAGCGGCAGCAACGACTGGCATGGAGCGCTTTTTGAGTTCTATCGTACCAAGAAGTTTGCCGCCAACGATTTTTTCAATAACAAAGCAGGTGTGGCAAAGCCGGCATTAATTCGTCACACTTTCGGCGGTGCTTTAGGGGGGCCGATTGTTAAAGACCGCGCGTTCTTCTTCTACAGCTTTGAGGGAGATCGGATCACGCAGTCTAAAACAGTGCTCCGCGATGTGCCCCTGGCTAGCTTGGGACGGGGCGAACTTCGGTACCGTTCGGCGGCTGGGATTACGACTCTAACAACCCCGCAGTTGAACCAGATTTTTACATCGGTGGGAATGAATCCGTTGGCGATATCGGCGTTAGCCGCGGCTGCTGCAAAGTATCCGGCTAACGATTTCAGCACCGGTGACGGTTTGAATACTGGGGGATTCAGATTTAGTGCACCGGTGCCGGTAAAAAGAAACTCTCATGCCGGGAAGTTTGATGTCAATATCAACGACAAGCAGCAGGCTTTTGTCCGCGTCAATGTCATCTATGATCTGATCGCGCGGGAGCAACAATTTCCCGATACACCCGCTCCAAGCATCTGGTCTCACCCCGTGGGCATCGCAGCTGGGCATACCTGGACTCTGAGCAACAACCTGGTTAATAACTTCCGCTACGGATTTACGCGTGAAGCTTTTAGCAGCCAGGGTGATTCCACTGACAATGCAATCAGTTTCCGGTTCGTGTTCTCGCCTCTTACGTTCACTCGCACACTGACGCGCATAACTCCGGTGCAAAACTTTACCGATGATGTTTCCTGGGTGACGGGTAACCACAGCATCGGATTCGGCACCAACATACGGACGATTAGCAACCGAAGAAACACGTTTGCGAGCGCTTTCGATAATGCCATAACGAACCCATCATTCTATTCGGGTGGCGGCAGTGGCCTTTCCAACCAGATTAACAACTGCACATTGGCCTTCTGCACGCCAATCGTTGGATCCGCATCCGGAGCGCAGAATGGTGTTACGGCATTGATTGGTAGGTTCTCCCAATACGGGGCCAATTTCACCTTTGACCATGACGGAATGTTGCTGTCCTCCGGAAGTCCGAGCATCCGCGACTTTCGCACGCAGGAATACGATTTCTATGCTCAGGATGCGTGGAAGCTCACTCCGAACCTGACAGTTACCTACGGTTTGCGCTACTCGATCAGTAAGCCGGTCTACGAGAAAAATGGGCTTGAGGTCAGGACCGATATTCCTTTGTCGGATGTCTTTCAATTACGCCAGGACGCGGCCGCTCGAGGGCAGAATTACGCTGATCCGCTAACGCTCGTACTTTCCGGACCCGGCAACAATGCTGATCCGCTGTATGGGTACGACAAGAACAACTTCCAACCTCGACTGGCGCTGGCTTGGTCGCCTTCGTTTAAATCAGGCTTCCTTGGAAAGCTCTTTGGGACGAACAATCAGTCGGTTCTGCGCGGCGGATTTGCAATCACCAATGACTACTATGGTCAGCAGCTCGCCGTCAGTTTCGATTTGAACAACACCCTAGGGTTTTCTTCCAACCAAACGATCGCAGCTAATACATTCAACACCACCACCCGCCCAGCGCCCCTTTTCACGGGTTTCGGCCAAAATGTGAGGGCACTTCCGAGGATTGTGGTTCCGGGCAATATCTCATTCCCGCGCACGCAGGCTTTTGATCCTAACCCCATATTTCAGCAGGCGCGCATTGAGTCGACACTCGATTCCAAACTGATAGCTCCGATCAACTACTCCTGGAACTTAACCTATGAGCGCGAACTGCCTAAAGGTTTTGTGATCCAGACATCCTACATCGGTAGGTTGGCGCGTAATCTGATTGCGTCGCGTGACGTAATGGCCCTTAATAACCTGGTGGATCCTGTGTCGGGAATGGACTGGTACACAGCGGCAGGTATTCTCGAGAATCTGCGCGCTCAAGGGACTCCGATTAGCGCCGTTCCGCAGATCCCATTTTTTGCCAACTTCTTGCCGGCCAACATCGCTCAGTTGATGGATGAGAATTACTTTGGCGCGTGCTGCGATGTTTTCCCGACGTACAATCTGACGCAAACGCAGGCTGTCTATGCCGTGGCGCTGAATTTCTACGGTAATGACTGGACCGACACGCAGGACGTCATTGAAGACGGTTTGGAAAGGAACCTCTTTTTCCATCCGCAGTATGGCGCCCTGTCGGCATTCAGCAGTATTGCAAGATCGAATTACCATGCGGGTACCCTAACGATTCGGCAGCGGCTCGGGCGCAGTTTCACGGCAGACTTCAACTACACACTCTCGCATTCCCATGATGATGCGTCTGGGCTGCAGACGAGCACCGGTTACGGCGGAGCGTTCATTCAAAACCCGCTACGCCAGCGGGATAGCTACTCCGAATCGGACTTCGACACGCGTCACATCATTAATGCTAACGCGGTTTGGGAGATCCCCATCGGCCGCGGCAGAGCTTTGTTCAACAACATCGGGAGTGTTGGTAATGCCATACTTGGCGGATGGCAACTAAGCGGAATCTTTCGATGGAACTCCGGCTTGCCAATCAGTGCGCCTTACGACGATGCGCGCTGGGCCACTAACTGGAATGCGCAGAGCAATGCTGTAAGAACCAGATCCCTGGAAACTTGTCCGGTGCGCGGCGGGAGGCTCTTTGGCTGCAATACAGTTGAAGCATATTCGAGTTTCCGCAATCCATTTCCAGGGGAAACCGGCGACCGAAATGTTTTCCGACTACCCGGTTACGTCAATCTGGACATGGGGCTTGGTAAGTCCTTCGGCTTGCCCTGGAGTGAGAACCACAAACTGCAAGTTCGCTTCGAGGCCTTCAACGTGACCAACACACAACGGATGGGCGCCGTCGACCCCAGTCGCACCGGTTTTGGAATAGCTTTGGATCCGCAAAACGTCACCAGCCTTAGCGATATACCCCCTAACTGGACGAATTTCATCGGTATTCAGGGCCAGCCGCGTGTGATGCAACTGGGCATTCGCTACTCGTTCTAAACTTGAACAGCGGTACACCACATTGCGGGTTGAAGCATTAGGCTTCAACCCGCATTTGTTTTCCGCTATCATTTATTTCCTTAACCTGACGACTTCAATTTCGAGAGAAGGTGACTTATGAAACTCCTATGCCTTTTATCTCTGTTCGTCATTCTAGGCGGCTCAGTCGTTCACCCAATCCAGGCCCAGGGCGGTGGCCATATCCTTTATGGCGATGTGAAGGTCGATGAAAGCAAAGTAAAGGGAATCAAGCCGCTTAGCTATGACCTGATTCTCTATTTGGGTGGTCAGATCGTTCGACGTCAGAGTGTGAGCGGCGATGGTCGCTATCGCTTCGTTGATTTGAGTAACGGCTACTACGACCTGGTGGTGGAATTGGAAAATAACGAGATTGCGCGCATGCGGGTAGAAATCACCTCACCCAGAATAAATACTGACTACCGCCAGGACATATCTCTTGAGTGGAAGGCGCCTTTCAGCGCACCAGCGAAACCCGCCTCGGTTTCCGCGGCCGACTATTACCAGCGTTCACCAGCGAATCAAAAGCTGTTTGAAAAAGCTCAATCCGCGACTGACAAGAAAAGGTACGAAGAAGCGCTCGGTCTTCTGAATCAGCTTCTTGCGAATGATGCAAACGATTTTCAGGCGTGGACGGAGCTAGGAACCGTAAACCTGGTCCAGCAAAACCTCTCTGAGGCGGAAAAAGCGTACCTTCGGGCTACCGAAGTCCGGCCGAAGTTTTTCCTGGCGCTCATGAATCTGGGGAAAGTGCGGATAGCGCAGAAAAAGCACGAAGAGGCCCTCGTCCCACTTACCTTAGCGCTGGAAATTCAGCCCACCTCTGCCAACCTTAACTTCTTACTCGGCGAGACATACCTGCAACTAAAAAAGGGATCGAAGGCGGTAGTTTATTTACACGAAGCACTCAAGCTGGATCCCGCCGGAATGACCGAGGCTCATTTGCGCCTGGCATCTCTCTATCACGGGGCAGGCATGAAGGATAAAGCCGCTATTGAATTTCAGGAGTTTCTCAAAAAGAAGCCGGACCATCCCGACCGGAAAAAGTTTGAGCAGTATATTGCTCAAAACAAAAAGCGGTGATACAAGATGCAGGGAATACTCTGAGAGTGCTCAACTCACGAAACAAAACCGTTTGCGGTAACAGTTGCTTGGCCAAGCTGCTCTGGAAATCTCTTACTCCGTAGGAGTTGGATGTTTATAGACCAGGACACCGTAAAATTCCGCGCCGTTCGGAGGGGCGGGATGATGCTGGATAAGTACGTGCCAACCTGAGTTCCGCCCCTCCGAACGGCGCTGGAAGCTGGGTCGCATGTTGGCGGCTATAAACATCTCGCCCCTCCGGGTGAAACCGATTGTATTTTGCGAGTGAAAGTGAGGTCAGCCGTGGGGAACAAGCCCGAGGGCTCAAATGAGTTTTCTCTCAACCGTAAAGCCACTAGATGCGGCCTTATACCTACCGGTACGTTAAGAACAGTTTAGACTGCGCACTAGTATGAGCAGATATCTTTGCAGTGGCCTCTCCCTCTTTGTTCTTCTTTCCTTCTGCATATCAGACTCTCCTCAACAGTCCGGGGGTGCATCGTCTGCTTCCGACGTAGTGGCGATCAGTGGCGCAATACTGATCGATGGATCCGGACGCCCGCCAGTTAAGAACTCATTAGTTCTTATCAAAGGTGACTTGATCATCAATGTAGGTAAAGTGGGCGGGTTGAAAATTCCGGAGGGTGCCAGGCTAATGGATGGGCGTGGTTTGGTGCTGGCGCCGGGCTTTATCGACACTCACAGCCATTCCGATCGCGGACTCGACCTAGACCCAGCTGCCAAAACCCAAGTCTCGCAGGGCATCACGACAATCGCAGTTGGACAAGACGGCGGGTCGGAGTTGCCCGTCGGCGAATTCCTGGACAAACTTCAGCGCTCTCCCACAGCGCTAAATGTGCTTACCTTCGTTGGCCATGCAACGGTGCGCTCAAAGGTCATGGGCGAAGATACCAATCGCGCCGCTACGCAGCCGGAGGTCGACCAGATGAAGTCACTGGTCGAACAGGCGATGAAGGACGGTGCCTTTGGTTTGTCGAGTGGGCTTGAATATGAAACCGGCAAGCCTGCGACAACCGAAGAGGTGTTCTCCCTCGCGCAAGTTGCCGGACGACACGGTGGAATCTATATCAGTCACATTCGGGATGAAGCGGATAAGACTCTTGAAGCGCTCGAGGAGGCAATCGAGATTGGGCGCAAGGGTGGCTTGCCCGTACAGATCTCTCATATCAAGCTTGGCACCGTCGCGGTCTGGGGAAAAGCGAACGCGGTGGTCACTCTTATCAATAAAGCGCGGCAACGTGGACAGGATGTGACAGCGGACTGCTATCCATATGACGCCTGGAGCTCCACGATCCGGGTTCTGATTCCCAGTGGCAAGCATGATGACCCGGCGGACGTGCGCCGTGGGCTGGACGATGTGGGAGGTGCGGCAAATATCACCATCGTGAGTTGCAAGGCGCATCCGGATTACGAGTTTCAAACCCTGGATGCGATCGCCAGGAAAGAAGGCATTTCTCCGGTGGATCTCTACATGAAGATTGTTCGCGATGGAGGAGCGGGTGTTGTTTGCAGGTCGATGAAAGAATCAGACATCCGAGTTTTTTATCAACAGCCCTGGGTCATGGTGAGCAGTGACGGAGGAATTGGGTCACGTCATCCTCGAGGAACGGGCACCTATCCACGCGTGTTGGGCCGTTTCGTGCGAGAGCTTCATTGGTTAACGCTCCCGGAAGCGATTAGGAAGATGACTTCGCTCCCCGCCGCCCGGTTTAAACTTAAAGACCGTGGACTGATTCGTAACGGCTTCAAGGCGGACCTCGTGTTGTTTGATCCGCTGAAGGTGATCGACCGGGCTACCTTCCAACAGCCACAACTGATTTCCGAAGGCGTTACGATCGTTTTTGTAAATGGGGTCCAGGTCTGGCGTGACGACGCAACCACCGGGAATCGACCAGGGATCCCGCTCCGGAACCATTGATCGGAAGGGGAACATCCACCTCATCTCATTTTTCTCACAAGCGTCCAAAGTGGCGAACTCCATCCAAAATTTTGTACTATAACTGGAAATTTGGATTTGTTAGCAACCAAGAAAGCGCAAGAATACTCCGATTCGACCAAATCCATTGTCTCCTTAAGGCCTTTTCTCTCCGGAATAATATCTGCAAGGGTTGTAGGAAATTTGCTGGGGCTTCGCCGCCGCCCTCGTTAAGTCTGCCGATTAGAACGCAAGTCTATTGATTGTACTAGCTGAACTCAGCAGCTTAGGCGCCGGCAATCTTCATTCGTTTCAACTCTTAAGACGGTCAAGCAAAACGCAGAACGTCAACCTTCCATCGGAGGACTACAAATGAATAGAGAAAGAGTCTGGGGGAAGCGAGCTTCTGTCGCAGTAAGCGCGCTTTTTGTTTTACTCGTGTCTTCTATCATGGCTGCAGGCCAAGCCGGCACGTCAGCGGTGAATGGCACGGTTAGGGATCCACAAGGGAATCTAATTGCTGGTGCTTCAGTTACTCTTACACATATGGAGCAGAACTCCAGCCGTACTCAAACAACCAGCGACTCAGGTCGATTCACTTTTAATTTAATTCCGCCGGGTCAGTATCGCGTCGAAGTAGAAGCCCAAGGATTTAAGAAGGCTCTGATTACCGACGTCCAAGCGCTGGTCGATAAACCCAGCGAAGTCGAAGCAGTAATGGAAGTCGGTAACGTATCCGAGACCGTCACGGTTTCGTCCGGTGTTGGCGAAGTACTGCTGAACACTCAGGACGCCACTCTGGGAAATAACTTCGTCAGCCAACAAATCACACAGTTACCTTTGGAAGCCCGCAACCCGGTGTCACTGCTGACCCTGCAACCGGGAGTAACGCGCGCCGGTAACGTAACCGGCGCACGCAGCGACCAATCCAACATCACTCTAGATGGCGTGGACATCAACGAGGCGCAGACTAATGATATCAACGCCCCGGTGCTGCGGCTGAACAGTGAGGCCATCGAAGAATTTCGCGTTGTGACCTCCAACGCCAATGCTGTCCAGGGCCGCTCCGCCGGCGCGCAGATCTCGCTGGTTACCAAGAGTGGAACTAACGAATGGCATTCCGCGCTCTTCTGGGCCCATCGCAACACAATCACCACGGCGAATAGCTTCATCAGCAATGCTGCAGGCAGGTTTCGGCCGACTGATTCGCTCGTAATCGCAGGACTCGCAACCGCTGGCGACCAGCGCGTTCCGCGTCCCAAACTTCTTCGTAACACGTTCGGTGGAGCCCTCGGCGGTCCCATCAAGAAGGATCGGGCCTTCTTCTTCTATAGCTACGAGGGTCGCCGTGACGCCAGCCAGATAGGCGTCGGCCAGCGTATTGTTCCGCTAGCAAGTCTTGGCCGCGGCGATGTCAGGTTCCGGGGGTGCGCTCCCGGCGTTACCCCCTGCACGGCGGCTAATGCAACCGTGCAAACCATACCGGCCGCTCAACTCGCTTCCCTTCTCGGTGTCAGCTTGAACCCGACGGCCCTCTCTGTGTTGTCGGGCGCAGCCAGCCGTTACGGTGCTAATGAACCTGGAGGCGACGGCTTGAATACGGGTAGCTTCCGCTTTAACGCTCCGACTCCCGTTTCACTGAATGCCCACCAGCTCCGACTCGACTTTAATCTCACCGAGAGCGGCAGCCAGCAGGTGTTCCTCCGGGGTTCTTATCAGCACGATAACCAGCCCGTCAGCTTCACGAACCCGCAGATGTTTCCTGACACACCGGCACGAACGCAGTGGTACCACCCGCACGGTTATGTCGCTGGACACACCTGGTCCCTCAGCAACAATAAGACGAACAGCTTTCGCTATGGTCTAACTCGTCTCTCTCTCAGCAATCTCGGCGACACTACCGGGAACGACGTGTTCTTCCGCTTTGTTTTCATTCCGACTACTGAGTCCTACAGCTTCGAGCGAGTGAACCCTGTCCACAACATCACAGACGACTTCTCGTGGGTTAAGGGTAACCACTCGATGCAATTTGGTACGAATATTCGCGTCGTCCGCAACGCGCGCACGGAGTTTGGTACGGCTTTTGACTCCGCCCTAACAAACCCCTTCTTCTACCAGGCGTCGGGCACTGGTCTGATTAGCCCGATTACAGCTGCTGGTTACACGATCACCAGCAACCCTGACGATCTCAAGGCAGCGGTGGCCGCCGTCGTGGGACGGTTGTCGCAATACACAGCCCGGTTTAACTTCGGTCTCGACGGCCAGCCGCTGGGCGCTGGTGCTCCGAACTTCCGAGAGTTTGCCACCGAGGAATACGACTTTTACATGCAGGACACGTGGAAAATTAGTCAGAGCCTAACGCTGACATATGGACTGCGCTATGGCCTGAGCAAACCGGTCTACGAGACACAAGGGTTTATGGCAGGTCCCAACATTCCTCTTGGTGAGTACTTGCAACGACGCATCGAGGCGGCCGATCGAGGAGTCAATTACGTCGAGCCGATCATCGTGAACAAGGTTGACAAGTTTTACGATTGGGATAAGAACAATTTCCAGCCACGGGTCGCCTTTGCGTGGTCCCCTGACTTTGGCGATAACGGCTTCGGCAACCTGGTAGGGCGCAATGGTAAGAGTGTCTTGCGCGGTGGTTTCGCCATCACCAACGACTACTTCGGCCAGCAGTTGGCAGTCACCTTCAATTCGCAGAACACGCTTGGCTTTGCCTCTTCTCAGACCACGCCGGCAAGTACTTTTAACACCACGACGAATCTTCCTCCGCTCTTCACCGGCTTAGGGCAAGACGTCCGCACACTGCCGACGATCGTTGTCCCCGGCGCCCTGACGTTTCCGCAGCAGCGTCCTTCGAACAATGCGCGTCGTATTGAAAGCTCGTTGGACGGAACGCTGTCTTCGCCGATTAATTACAGTTGGAACCTCTCGTTCCAGCGTGACCTTCCCGGCGGTGTAGTCATCGAAGCCGCCTACGTCGGTCGCTCTGCTCGCGACCTGCTCTCCGGGCGCGACGCCGTGCAGACTAACTTGAACTTCCGAGATCCGACCTCCAGCCAGACCTGGACGGATGCTTCCACGGTTCTGGAGATCGCACGTGCAGCAGGAGCTCCACTGTCAGCCATCACGCCGCAACCATTCTTTGAAAACCTGTATCCTGTCGGTTCACTGGGACCGCAACTGTTCGGCGCAGCTGGGGCAAGCCTGACGAACACTCAGGCAGTTTACGCTTCGGCGGCCAGTGGACTGCTGTCCCCGTCAGCGGGATCTCCCTGTTTCCGTGGTTTTTGTGACACGGGTAACGACTGGACCACCACTCAGGACACCCTAGATGGTTTTACAGGTCGCCGGTACTACTATCAGCCGCAGTATGGCGCGTTAGCCGTCTACAGCACTATCGCCTCGTCGGACTACCACGGCGCCACACTCTCCATTCGCCAGCGCTTCAAAAACTCGTTGACCCTCGACTTCAATTACACGCTGTCAAAATCGATGGACGACGTTTCGGGCCTTCAGGTTGATGCGCCCTTCACCCCCTTCATCCTTAATGCGCTGAGTATTGAACAGCAGCGCGCCGTGTCGGACTTTGATGTGCGGCACGTGGTAAACATGAACTCGATCTGGCAGCTACCATTTGGCCGCGGCCGGACGTTCTTGAATGATAGTCCTGGTGTAGTGAACGCAATCCTCGGGGGCTGGCAGCTCTCCAGCATCTTTCGCTGGAATTCAGGCTTGCCCGTGGAAACGCCGCTGGATTTCGGCGGATGGCCAACCAATTGGAACCGCCGCAATTACACAGTGCGGATTCGTGACGTTGAGTCGAGCCCGAGTTTCACCGGCGTCTCGCCGAACCTGTTCGCGGATCCACAAGCTGCTTTCCAAAGCTTCCGCAGCGGACGGCCCGGAGAGCGCGGCGATCGGAACATCTTCCGCTATCCCGGCTTTGTAACTCTGGACATCGGTTTGGGCAAAAGCTGGGGAATGCCCTGGAGTGAAAATCACAAACTCCAGTTCCGCACAGAGGCGTTTAATGTCACCAACACTCAGCGGCTGACTTCCGTGGACGGCTTTACTCAGGGTTTGGACCCGTTCAGCAGGACAGCAAACGCTACATTCGGCAATCTGACTGCCATTCAGGGAACGCCCCGGGTGATACAGTTTGCATTGCGCTACTCGTTCTAAAACCGGAAGTGGTTTTTGACCCCACCGAATGGGCTGCGACTTCATCGTCGCAGCCCGTTTTAAATTCGAGCAGCTTGGCTCGTTATTACCGGGAGATACCGGGAGCTCCGCAGCCTTGGAGATTTGAATGAACACTCATGAAGACCATGATTGGTTATTGGGGAATAGCCTTGGATTTCTCAACCGGCAAAAACCACTGCGCTTACCAATCTTGATTACGGTGCTATTTTGCGTCTGGCCATCCGCGGTTATCGGCCAGGGTGGCTCCGGGCACACTCTCTTCGGCGATGTAAAGGTTGACGACCGTCAGACGGAAGGAATGAAGCCAATGAGCTTCGATATCATCCTTTACTCTCTCGGAGGAAATGTCGTAGCGCGCCAGAAAGTCGCGAACGGCGGACGCTACCGCTTTAACGGCCTGAGAGGTGGCGAGTATGACTTAACCGTCGAGGTGGATGCCGGTGAAGTCGCGCGCATGCGTCTTAATTTAGGTGGAGGCATGTTCACTGATAACCGCCAGGACATCGAACTCGAGTGGCGCTCGAATGCGTCAGGACGTAGTGTCCCGGCCAGGAAGCAAACCATCTCCGCAGGTGATTTTTACGAAAGGTCGTCCGCGAACAAATCTCTCTTCGAAAAGGCCCAGCAGGCGATTGATAAGAAGAAATATAATGAAGGCATCGCACTATTACGGCAGGTTCTGGAAGCCGACGGCAAAGACTTTCAGGCGTGGTCTGAGTTGGGGACCACTTACCTTTTGCTCGATAAGAAGGGTGATGCGGAAAAATCTTACGCCCAAGCCGTAGCAGAGAAGCCTACATTTTTCCTGGCGCTGCTAAACCTGGGAAGAGTGCGTGTGGCGCAGACGAAGTACGAAGAGTCAATTGAACCACTAATCCGTGCCATCGATCTTCAACCTCAGCATGCCGAAGCGCATTACCTTCTGGGGGAGAGTTATCTCCAACTAAAAAAGGGATCGAAGGCAGTTGGTTACCTCGACGAAGCAGCTAAGCTCGGTCGAAAGGAGGCTCATCTGAGACTGGCGGCCCTCTACAACGGCGCCGGGATGAAAGACAAAGCTGTTATCGAATATGAGGAGTTTTTAAAGAAGCAGCCTGACTACCCTGACAGGAAGAAGCTTGAACAGTACATTGGAGCTAATAAGAAGCAGCAATAGGTGCAGGTGCAGTTCATTGCAGATAAGGGAGTGCACATCGATCCATGCTCGCAATCACGCTTGTCGCGGCTCATGAGGTCAGTACCACCGCGCGGTTGCGGGTGGGTCCCAAGTCACGATTCCACTCAGCGTAAGTGATGAGCCGCCACGACCCACCCGCTACCGCGCGATGGTACTGACTTCATGACACGCGATTGAGTGATGAGTAGGCAGTGCCCACGCACTACCGCGGTACTGACCTTATATAGCCCCGCGGCAAAGGGCGAATGACCAGTGAAGGCGCGATGACAAATGAGAAATGGAAAATGAGAACGGAAAATATCCTCCCTCATCCGCAAAGTAACGCACCTGACCGTTTACGACTCCCTGTTAAGCAGATAGATTCCCACTCGTCGTTCTTTTCGCTTAACGCTAAAAAAATCTGCCACTACCAGGCCGGCCTCAATTGCGCTGGTAAATGCGACCCGCGTCGACTCGCGCCAGCGATGTGCAAGCGCTGGATCAGTTTCCACAATTAAATCTATTTTGTCTGGAACTTCGATAACCAAGCTTTCGGCGCCCGTGTAATGCGTCCATACCGGCGCATTATGCTGGCCGACGCTTACCAACATTGGCATTTCGGCCAGGCGCAAAGGTTCCTCCTTTTTCGGGCCACGCGCGAGACGCTGACCGACTCTGTCACTTTTCAATTCCCAGGTTACCCAGAGCCGATCGGTGCCCGTGCTATGAAGGAAGCTGGAAGTCTCTCCGTAGTAATTAATTTTGTAGCGGTCAGCTATAACTCCGAGTTTTGCGAAGTTTAGGTAGGCATTGCGGGACTGCAGCGGGTCAAACGTCCAGGTGATGCGATCGATGCCTTTGGCCAACGCTCGCTCTCGCTGCCGGAGCTTTAGTTTAAATCCCAGACCGTGGGAGCGGTATTGGGCTTTTACGGCCAGCATATCTGAATGGAGAATGGGTCGCCCGGCTTCAAATCCCGGCAGGCCCAACACAAATCCAACCATTTCGGGTCCGGCAAACGCACCTATCAGCACACCCCCGATCTCGAGTAGCGGTATCAGCGCGAGACCAGGAAATATTTCGCGGTCGCTACAGCCCCAGACCTCTTTTTGCAGATCCTCGACTGCTCTCAACTCCGAAATCTCTTTGATATCTCGAATGTCGATGACAGAAGCGTCGGTGACCGGATCATTTTCCATTTGTCGTTCCGATAAAGCAGGTCGGTACCACCACACGGTACGGGTCGATCCTGCTGGGCAATCACACTTGTCGCGGCTCATGAGGTCAGTACCACCGCGCGGTAGCGGGTGGGCCCCAAGTCACGACTCGACTCGGCGGAAGTGATGGACCAGCCACGACCCGCCCGCTACCGCGCGGTGGTACTGACCTCATGACACCGCAGATTTGACTGATGAGTAGCCAGTACCCACGCACTGCCGTTGTACTGACCAGTTGTGTTCCAAGTGAGCCGGATTGCAGCTCTAAGCCGCAGTGAATTGAAATCGATTCCCATGTATAGGAGTTAAGTCGATCAAATGCAACAAGATCACAAACCAGAGATCGATCAACTTTGGGACAGTGGTAATCGAAAATGACAAATAGAAATTGATCCGGTATAGGTGCGGTGTTCTATCACTCAATGATCAGACGAGTAGTCCCTTTATGAGTTCGTTGAGCCAGGGTATGTCGATTGGCTTGGTCACATAAGCGTTGAAGCCTGAAACTTTTGCTTCAGCGCGCACATCCGCTTCCTGGTGCCCGCTAACGGCAATGATCGTGACTTCGCTCATCTCTTCGTGGCTCCGAATCATCGCAGTTGCTGCCAGTCCATCCATAACTGGGAGAGTGAGGTCCATTAAGATAATGTCCGGATGCTCTCGCAGAGCTATGTCAACCGCTTTCGCTCCATCCTCGGCCTCAATAACGAGATAGCCCAGCTGCTCGAGTTCCAACCTCATGAAATAGCGTGCGTCTTCGAGATCCTCAACAATCAGGACCGTCAAATTTTCCGAATCTTTTTCAGTCATTGTTTCCGCGGGACTTCCGCAATGAGCGACGGAGTCTCGTCTGCGGGCCTAACCTTATTATGGAATCTTGGATAGCTTGACTGTAATGTCGCCGCTGAGCGTCTGTCAAGAGAGGTAAAAACCGAGGTCGTGCCCCAAGGCGAGAGGTGGCTTGGCAGAATAAACGATCCACGAAACTCCACGAACGAACACGAAAAGGTTCGTGATATTTCGTGTCATTTGGAGGATCGTTTGTTGATTTCCCTGCCTACGAACTCAATTGGAGCGAAACTAAAAGTCCACTCTTGACGTTAAGAGCTCCAGAACCAGGCAGTTCAAGATTTTCAACACACCCGGAGACCCTAATGAAACGAATAATTCTAGCTGTACTCCTCGTAGGCATTGCCGGCGTAGCCGGAATCGTGCGCTCGTACTCGAAGGCCGGTTACAGCATCAGTGAGCTGCCCGGTACAGTCAGTCTCGACTCTCACTCGCAAGGGGAGACTCGAGAGGAAATTCGAAAGAATTACGAACTGGCTCCGGGCGCAAAAGTGGAAGTTGCCGGGATAAATGGCGCGGTTAAGATTGAGACTGCCGACATTAAGACCGCCGACGTCTACGTTGAGCGGATAGGTAAAAGCCCTGAGGCCATGGGTCGCCGCAAGATCACAATTGAAAACAGCCCCAACAGCCTTAAGATTCGCGGCGAAAAGGGCGATGCCGGCTTCCTGGCACGTGTATTTGGTTCAAGCCCAACCGAGAGGGTTACCTTAAGACTGCCACGTCAGATTTCACTGGTTGCCGAAGGAATTAACGGCGCGGTTAATGTCGGAGAGATTGATGGTCCCATTGAAATTCACGGAATCAATGGTCGGGTTGAAGTTGCCCAGGCCACGGGCTCGGCTGAATTCAACGGTATCAACGGGAACATCTCGGTGGCCCTGAATAGACTTGAGAAAGATGGAGTCAGCATTAACGGAGTGAATGGGAACATCGAGCTACGCTTGAGTGAAGGCGTCAACGTCGATCTCGAGGCCCATGGCATGAATGGCAATGTAGCGTCCGATCTTCCGGGCTTTGTCCTCGAGAAGGGGAAGCATGGCAGCTACTCCGCGCACATAGGCTCGGGTGGAAGTTCAATTAAGGCTAACGGTATCAATGGGAATATTCGATTGACCCGGTCTGCTGCTACCGCGACGAATGGTTGATGCTTCCAACGCTAACCCTAATTGGGAAGAAGAGGACCGCTTACGACCAATTCGCAGGTCAGAAGAGTGGTTTACCCCCGCCGGCTTTGTTGCCCACTCGAGCGGGGGGTAAACCACCCTTCGCGACCTGCGAATTTATGGACCAGAGAGATTTATCAGATGACTTGCAGTCGCTAACCTAAAACTCAACTGGCTTGCGGGTGGTGAGCGTGGGAGCATTCCACGCACGCAGCTTGTTATTCCACTCCGGGATCTTTTCCCGGATAAACTTATTAGCTTCATCCATCCTGAGGCGGAACTCCGGTTGAATCTCATTAAAGTACTGACGCTGGTAGGCAGTTGGAGCTGCATTTACTCCATCAATTGCGAAGAAGAGCCCTCCAACCTGATCGGCAACCCTCGCTCTCCCTCCTAGTCCCAAACCTTCACTGCGCCTCGCGAGGCGATCCTGAAGGGCTTCCACTTCCTTCACATAGTCCTCAAGCGCTTTCGTCATGTCCTTGTCGGGCTCTTTGTTGAGAGTTCTGACCGTCGTTTGTGTGTGCTTCAGCTGGTCCTTGATGCTATCGAGGAACCGCAGAACAGTGTTGGCGGCTGATTGCAGGTCGCGCAGGTTCAGCGCAAGCTCGAGCTGAGCCTGAAGATCAGCAAGCGGTACACTGATTGTCGGATCGAGTCGCACTTCAACCGGCTGTTCCAGCGTCCTGGCGCCGATTGTCAGCTTCACTGTGTAGGTTCCGGGCAGTACCTGCGGACCGCGCGGTGGGCCAGTGAACGACGTTTCCTCTTCAGTAGGCGGCCTCCTGACCTCGGCGCCGCCGAAACGCAAGTTCCACGTTACCCGGTTGAGTCCCTTCTCCTTTGCAGGCCTATCGATTTCCTGTATGAGTTTTCCGCTCCGGTCAAAAATCTGAACTTTGAAAGTGCTCTTATCATCGGGTTTGTCTTTAAGGTAGTAGCTGATAAGTGCTCCGTACGGAGGATTTGGTCCAGTGAAGACTTTGTCACCGATACCGTAGCGCGTGAACCGCGTGGTGAAACGCAGCGCTGGTCGAACCGGAAAAAGATGTGCCTCGCCACTCAGAATTGCCGGCGACATTTGTTGCACTGGGACGGCGTCATCAAGAATCCACACACTGCGTCCATGTGTGGCGAGGATCAGATCGTTTTCACGTGGGTGGACTAGAATGTCGTGTACTGACACATTCGGCAGG
>JBHENP010000036.1:0-47715 GCA_046261995.1 Pyrinomonadaceae bacterium | reverse complement strand
GCTCATATGTAGCTTGTTCTTGAAAGATCCTGATACTTGAGTGCGGTCGCTATCGCTCCCGGTTCTGATTTGCTCAGCGCGCTGCGTCTGTTGCACTTCCAAGTTGAATCTGCGAAATGAAGATGGGTCACTCGATTTCCGATTTCGAGTGACCCATCTTTCTTTGGCGGATCTTACTTAAAAGAGTTTAGCTGTTGGATTTACAGAACCGATTTATTTCAATTGTAACCTAGCATTGTCTACTTTTGTTTCGTGTCCGTTCGTGTGATTCCGTGGATCGAATAGTCTCTCCGCTAAGGAAAACGATCCACGAAATCGCACGAACGGACACGAAATGACATTCAGGAAAATGGCCAAATGAAGAGTGTCAAATGAGAAATGGAAAATGATCCGGCCGTACCGCTCCTCGGTTCGCGAATTAAACTACTCTTCGTCCTCGCCGCCCCGAATTCGCCCTTCGGCTCGCGATTGCTCAACAATCTTGTGCGACAGGTTACCCGGAACCGGATCGTAATGCGAAAACTGCATGTGGAATGACCCGCGCGCCCCCGTTATTGAATTTAGCGTTGACTGGTAATTGAGCATCTCCGACATCGGGACCTGAGCTTTGATCACTTGTTGCTTGCCGCTGGTCTCCATTCCCTGGACCCGCCCCCGGCGCGAGTTCAGATCGCCCATGATATCGCCGCTGTTTTCCTGGGGCGCCACGATCTCGACGTCCATTATTGGTTCCAGTATCGATGGCTTTACTTTTTCCATGGCGGCGCGAAACGCCTTGCGACCAGCTGCACGGAACGAGTGTTCGTCGGAGTCGACGTTGTGATACGAACCGTCGATCAACTGGACCTTGAAATCCACCAGCGGGTAGCCGGCAATTGCTCCTGACAGGGCCGCTTCGACGATCCCTTTTTCAATTGCCGGCCGAAACTGCTGCGGTACGGCGCCGCCGAAAATCTTGTCCTCGAAGACAAACCCGCCACCACGTGGCAGCGGTTCGAAGACCACCTTGCAATCACCAAATTGTCCGCGGCCGCCCGTCTGCTTCTTGTGACGGCCCTGAACCTCTGCGCGCTGCGTAATCGTTTCTTTGTAAGGCACCTTGGGCGGATGAAGCGTAACTTCGACGCCGTAGCGCTTTTTCAGCTTCTCTACTACGGTCTCGACATGGACTTGACCTGAACCGGAGAGCAGAAACTCTTTCGTTTGGGCGTCGCGGCTAAAGTGCAGAGCTTGATCCTCTTCCAGGATCTTGTGAAGCGCTACACTGATTTTCTCCTCGTCCTGACGCGACTTTGGCTCGATCGCAAAAGCGATAGCGGCTTCGGGATACTCGACGGGGGGAAAGACTATCGGCGCTTGCTTGTCGCAGAGTGTGTCTCCTGTCTGCGTCTCCTTTAGCTTAACGAAGGCGATAGTGTCTCCCGCATTGGCCTCGGAAACTTTGTCGAGTTGCTTACCCTGAACCACGTGCAAAGCTCCGAGTCGTTCCATAATCCCACGGGTTGAATTCAAAGCATTGGCGTCCGTTTGGAGCCGGCCGCTGATAATCTTTATGACGTTAATGCGCCCGGCAAAAGGATCGGCCACGGTGCGGAAGCAGTAAGCCGAAAAGGGTTCACTTTCGCTATAACGGCGAGCAATCTTGGCGGCGTCCCGACCGGCGTCTACGGGAAATCCATACTCTGCGTCGTGGTGGGCGGGATCGGGCGCATAGTCGACTATACCGTTGAGTAAAGCAAGCAATCCCACCAGCGTAGCACTTGATACAGCGAAGACCGGACACAGTTTGCTCTGCGCGATGGCCCTGTTTATATTGGGAATAATGTCGGCTTCGTCCAGCGTACCTTGCTCGAAATACTTCTCCATCAAAGCATCGTCGGATTCGGCTACCAGCTCGACGAGTCGCTCTCTCGTCTTTTCAACCAGCTCCCGTCCCTCGGTTGGGATATCAATCTCCTTCGCCCGACCATCTGCACCTAGTTCGTACGCTTTCATATGAACAACATCCACTACGCCGCGAAAATCTTTTTCTCTACCAATCGGCAACGTAAAGGGAATGATTGCGCGGCTGAAGGTCCGCTGAGTGCTCTCGAGTGCCTTGCCAAAATCTGAATGCTCCTTGTCGAGCTTGGTAATAACCATCATCCGGGGCACGATAAATTCGTTTGCGTAAGCCCACGTTTTTTCCGTTTGCACCTCGACGCCCTTAACGCCATCAATAACGGCAACGGCACAATCAGCGACCCTCAGGCCCGGGCGTGCGTGGCTCACGAATGCGGCGTATCCAGGGGTATCTATAAAATTAAGTTTGGTTTCGCGGTGTTCTAAATGAGCGAGTCCGATATTAAGAGTGATCTTGCGGGCGATGGAATCTTCTTCGTGGTCGGTAACCGTAGTGCCTTCATCCACTTTTCCCCAACGAGGCGTTTCGCCGGCGACGTAGAGAAGGGAACTGATTAACTGCGTCTTCCCTGCGTCGCCGTGTCCAATGACCGCAAGATTGCGGATGGCATCTGTCGAATAGACTTTCATAGGTTAGTCCTTTCCGGTGTGTGAATTTTGGCGAAGGATACCCATCCGCTTCGGATAAAAGTCCGACTGGTTGGCAGGATGTGCTCCGGATTGAGGAGGTAATTTATCTGAGCAAGAAGGGTAAACGCAAGGTGAACCGGGAAGGCCAAGAGTGTTGATCTGAGCATGTTGGTAATGGCCTTTTTCGCTCCAAGTTGCTGCGCCCTTCTCGTCTGCTCACAACCCACTTCTGTACGCTTATCTTCGCACTCTTTTAGCAACCGATCTGGCGAAAATTGCATCGGAATTATTGACAAAAGGTTGAATTGTTTAGGAGAAAGAACCATGCTTTACCGAAAGATACTTTCATTTGTTGCAGTGCTGGCCGTGCTATTCGCCACCACCACTGCGACCTTGGCAACGCGCTCAGAAAACCCTGTTAGCGACAAGAACACCACGCGTATCTTGACGCCGCTGAATATTGCAATCCTCATTCAGGATGATCTTATTTCTCAAGTGGGTAATGAGCTTGATATCACACGCGAGTTTATTAGGTCGTTACCTGCAGGATCGCGCTTAATGACCGGTTATATCACCAGCGGAACGCTGCAGGTTCGGCAGCCATTTACGACGGATCTAGACAAGGCAGCGCGTTCGTTGCGCATTCCGATGTCCAGCGGAGCCGCATCGCCGTTCAATCCCTATGTGGAAGTCAGCGAAGCTCTCCGTAGGTTTGATCCTGCCTGGAAGGGAAGTAACGCCGTGCTCTTGATCTCGGACGGACTAGACACCTCGCGCGGGTTTGACTCAGGCGCTGCGGGTAACACGATGGATCTTCACCGGGCCATCAAACATGCTAATGAGCGCAACGTTGCCATCTATTCCTTCTACGCGCCATCTGTGGGCCTGACAAGCCGAAGCCGGCTTGCAGCCAGCTACGGACAAAGCTCACTTAACCGATTGGCCAACGAGACAGGTGGAAAGGCTTTCTTTCAGGGCACGACCGGATTCGTGAGTTTCGACTCACACTTCCGGCGCCTGCGAGAAGCGCTGAACTCACAGGTCGCGATGGCTAACTAAGCAACAGCGTAACCTCCGGCAACTAAGCCAACGGACAATGATGATGCCGTCGGGAGTAATCTTCCGGCGGCGTTTTCGCGTCCCCAAGGGCTCGGGCCTTTAGCCGATGCCTTGGCACATCTCCCTTGGTTCGTGATGAGGCGCGATGGTAAAGTTGCGGTGGCGAACGGTTGAGACGGAGGCAGGATGCGCAATACCGGTATGCGGGTACTCTTAGCAACGTTCGGACTGGTCGGATTGCTGATCATCTTGTGGCAGGCTGCATTTATCTTCGGGGTTGGAGGCAACCTGATTCACCTGTCGTTAGTGTTGGCGATGCTGATAGCACCCATCGGTGGAATCGGCGGCATCGTCCTTTTGATTATCGCGAGTGCGCGGCGCAACCCGCAGCAATAAACGCCGGATTGGTGGCCCAGCTTTCAGGAAGAACGTAACCGCAAAAATGCGTGCGACGTTAAACTTACATTTCCGGGTTGCCATAAACTGCTCTCGCTGGTAGGCGGCAAAGTGCGCGAATATTGTTTAATTGTCGAAGGGGCTTTCCTCTCAGAATCTGAAGCGGAACATGCTCTCAGAGACCCGTTTATTGAAGATTGGGTCGAACAAACGGGCCACTTTCGAATCCACAACATGAATGAGATTCAGATTACGCCGGGAGTCACCCTTGGCTCTCTCGGCGTGGTGATGCTTGAGGATCGCCTTTTCGAAATCGCCAGCGCAGATCCCGAGCACCCGCTGACTGAGCACAAGGCCAAGGGTGTCGCCGAAGCTTTGCGCCGTCAAGATATGTTCGATGAAGTCAAAGTCGAGCCGCGCGGGGAGGCTGAAGGCTCGGCTGAAGCGTGAGGTGAAACAGGTAATGAGTAGTCTTGGATATCGTCGCGATTTTGGCCCCCCATGTTTGTCAGTCGAGTGCGCGCGGCTAGAAAACAACCCACAAAAGCCTCCTGATTGTTAGCCGTCCTGGGAAGAGTATTGCCCATGCAGACTTCAAAAGCGCTGGACGAGACTTTCCTTAGCGGCCGCGTGTGCTTGATGGTCGGCGATATTGCAAAGCAGAAGGTTGACGTTATTGTGAATGCCGCTAATTCGACGCTTTTGGGTGGTGGCGGGGTTGATGGTGCAATCCATCGGGGCGGCGGGCCAGCCATTCTGGAGGAGTGTCGTGAGATACGCCGCAAGCAGTATCCCCAGGGTCTGCCTGCAGGCGAAGCCGTGATTACAACTGCTGGAAATCTACCTGCTCGTTTTGTAGTGCATACTGTTGGGCCCATTTATGGTCGGCATGATGGACGCGAGGCAGAAGTTCTGGCAGCCTGTTATGAGAACTCGATGCGGCTGGCTGTCAATAACTCTCTCCACTCGATTGCTTTTCCGGCTATTTCCACAGGCGCCTACGGGTACCCGCCGGCGGAAGCGGCAGCGTCCGCCTCCGAGGCGATTATGGAATTTCTGGCAACTGACAACACTCTGAATGAGGTGCGCCTGGTCTTCTTTAAACAAAGTGATATGGACGTATTTTTGAGGCATCACAGATTGCGCAAAAACGATTTCTGAGCGCGGGTGGTGTCATAGTTTTGAGAAACCGATTACGAAGAACGATCCACGAAATTACACGAACGAACACGAAAAACTGTTTCGTGCGATTTGGATCGTTTTTAGACCGAATCCTTGTTTGCGGCCACCGAAACTGAACTATGACGGAGCACTACTCCCGTAATTGAAAACTGAGCAGTAAGGAATCCCGAAAATTGAATGATTGAAACACCCGAAGTCATCAACAAGACGTTTGACAACTCCTTTTTGCCCCTTCCTCTGCGTCCCCTCGAGCAACTGTCCTGGAACTACTGGTGGAGTTGGTCCGCGGACGGAACAAGCATCTTTCGGGATCTTGATCCCGATGGCTGGGAAGAGTGCGAACATAATCCGCGGCAGTTGCTGGCGAAAACGGGAGAATATCGCCTGATGGAGATGGCTTCCGACCCCATCTACATAGAGAGAGTACGTAAGCTAAGCGATCGTTTCCTGCAATACATGGCAATGCCCCTGGCCACGGATTACGGATCAACCCAAAACGGGAGGATTCCTATTAGTCCGGAACATCCGGTGGCCTATTTCTGCGCAGAGTTTGGAGTTCACAATTCCTTGCCGCTCTATTCAGGGGGGCTGGGAATACTGGCGGGTGATCATTTGAAATCTGCCAGCGATCTTCGACTGCCACTGGTTGCAGTGGGTCTGCTTTATCGCTTCGGATACTTCCGACAACGCCTCAGGCGCGACGGTTGGCAAGAAGAGCATTACGGTGAGACCCATCCTGAACAACTGCCTATCCATCGCATCGAACGTGAAGATGGGTTGTCCCTGATGATTGACCTGTCGATGCGAGAGCGTACGGTCCGTGCTCAGGTCTGGCGTGCGGACATTGGTCACGTCCCCCTCTACTTGCTCGACACGAACATTCCTGAGAACGAAAACATCGATCGTTTAGTAACAGGTCATCTCTACGGCGGGGATCGTGACACGCGAATCGTGCAGGAGATGTTGCTGGGAATCGGCGGGGCACGGTTGCTTAGAAAGCTTAACCTGGAGCCCAGCGTGTTTCATTTAAACGAAGGGCACTCAGCCTTTCTGACTCTGGAACTAGCTCGCGAATTGATTCAATCCGGTCTGCGGTTTGAGGAGGCGGCCCAAAGAGTGCGTGAACGATGTGTTTTTACGACGCATACTCCTATTGCTGACGGAAACGACGAGTTTGATCCCGATCTCGTGGGTCGAGCCTTTGGCCCAAGTTATGACCAGGAGCTTGGTCTGTCGCATGAGGAGTTCGTTGCCTTGGGCCGTGCCGATCCACAGAACTCGAAAGAACCTTACGGCTTAACGCCGCTGGCTATTCGGATGTGTCGTTCCACTAACGGCGTCAGCCGCAAACACGGTGAAGTATCTCGATCGCTGTGGCAGAAGCTTTGGCCGGAGAGAAAGGTTGAGGAAGTTCCTATCACACACGTCACAAATGGTGTGCATGCGCCTACCTGGGTTGCTCCACTTATTCGTTCTCTTTATGAGCGCTACGTTGGCGACGATTGGTCTGATCAAACGCGCGACAAAGTGCGTTGGGAGCAGGGCATCGCGAAAATCTCTGATGAAGAGTTGTGGGCCGCCCATTTGCTGTTGAAACAGCGTCTCATTGCCTTCATCCGACATCGCTCTTTTCATGCGCGCATGGAACGTGGCGAGACTAGTCAATACACCGAATCGGCGAGAAAGATGCTTAACCCTCGAGTGCTTACCATCGGGTTTGCGCGCCGCATTGCCGGATACAAGCGTTGGAATCTTCTGCTCAAAGATGCTCAGCGACTCTTGAGAATTATCAACAACGAAGATCGTCCGGTGCAGTTTGTCTTTGCCGGCAAGGCCCATCCTCAGGATCAGGGAGCAAAGCTTATTCTGGAACAGCTGGTTCAATGGAAATACGACGCCCAAGTTCAGGCGCGCGCGGTATTCCTTCAGGATTACGATCAGGAGATAGCACGTCAGCTGGTGCAGTCCGTGGATGTCTGGCTCAACGTACCTCGCAGACCGCTGGAGGCGTCAGGAACGAGCGGTGAAAAGGTTGGTATGAACGGGGGATTGAATCTTTCCATACTCGATGGCTGGTGGTTGGAGGGCTACGACGGCACCAACGGTTTCGCAATTGGCAGCTCAGCGTCAAGCGCGGAGGCTGGCGACGTGGATGCCAGCGACGCTGAATCGCTTTACCAGGTCCTGGAGCAGGAGATTGTCCCACTTTATTACGAGCGTGGTCCCGACGGCCTACCGCGCAAATGGATCTCAATGATGAAGCGCTCCATGGTTACTTTGGTTCCCCAGTTCAACAGCGACCGCATGGTTGAGGAATACGCGCGGCGTATCTATTCATGAGTGCTGGTACTGGAAATGTCTCTCGAGTTGATTACTCCATCGGGTCAACTTCAAGACTCCAGGTCCTGTTGGATTCGCCAAACTATGGCGTGAGTTCCATGCGACTATGAGTTCGGTGTAGCTCGAATCGGCGCGGAGGCTTTCAAAACTTCCTGGTGCGAAGAATGGCAATTGAACCGCGGCGCTGTTCGAAATCCCTTTCGAGCCAGCTAAAGCGTTCTCCCTGTGGCCAATTCCCTTACCGCGGCGCGACAGTTAATTGAAAGCCATTCACCACGAATCTTTTCTTTTCCTGACAACATCGCCACCAAGGTAAGCAAACTTTGTGATGCCGCGAAGGGTGATGGTAGCTGTGCCGTTTGTGCCGCGACGGTTGGGAGCCATCAATACCATCCCTGTGTTAAACTGGCTTCCCGACATCCAGAACGACTGCCTATGGCCGCCCTTGACGGCATTCGTCTGAATGTCGTTTAGGTATAAGCCCTGAATGAAAAACTGCACGATCTGCAAAATTAAATATGACGACAGCGTGAGCTTCTGCCCAACTGACGGCGAGGTTTTAGAAGACGATCCGTCCTCGATAGTAGATACGGTGCTCGACGGCCAGTATCAAATCGAATCCATGCTGGGCAAGGGAGGAATGGGAGCGGTTTATCGTGCTCGCCACATCCTTCTTGGTGATCGAGTCGCCATCAAGATTCTTCCTCCCGAGGTGCGCACCAACGCGGAATGGTTGCGCCGGTTTCGCCGCGAGGGGCAGGCGGCGCGACGCTTTCGTCATCCAAATGCTGTCACCGTTTACGATCTCCGTACCGCGAGCGACGGCACGATCTACATGGTGATGGAGTACGTTGAAGGCCACACCCTTAGCCAGGAAATGAAGGCCCGAGGCCCCATGACTCCCGCGGAGGCTTTCGAACTGCTGGAACCGATCATGAGTGTCCTGAATACGGCCCATGCGATGGGAGTCGTGCACCGGGACTTAAAACCTGAAAACATCATGATTGGCAAATCGAGCACAGGGGAACCGGCTGTGAAGTTGCTCGATCTTGGCATCGCTAAAATGCGCGAAGTCGCCGGCGCCGATGGCGGCGGCGCCACGGCATTAACGATGGCGGGGCAGGTGCTGGGTACGCCGCACTACATGTCGCCGGAACAATGGGGCGAGTTATCGAGCGATGGCGATTCAGAGATTGACGGACGCGCGGACATTTATAGTCTGGGCCTGGTCTTTTACGAGATGATTGTCGGCAAGCGTCCTTATTCAGGTCTAACGCTTCACGAGTTGCGACGAGAACACATTTCAGTGGTCCCGCCGCCACTGCACGAAGCAGTTCCCGGTGTTTCGCGTTTCTTTAGCGAAATCATCGCCCGCGCCACTTCAAAGGATCGTAGTGAACGGCACGCTACCGCGGGCGAGTTGACTGCCGCATTGCGCGGAGCGATTGACTTGACGGAGCCAGGCGGTTTACAGAGAACGGTTCCCGATCTTCCTCATATTGAAGCTTCGAGATCAAACACCTCGCAGGTACCTAAGGCCAGCGCAACGGAATCAGACCTTAACGCGCCGACCATTATCACTGTCGACTCGAGCGCCACGGTGTCGGCCATTCAGTCTCCAGCGCCGCACGTGGGTTCGCCCGAAGCACGGCCCGCTCATGGCCAGCCGTCAGCATCGACGCCAGCGAGCAACTCGGAGTGGAAGAGTATGGAAGCCTTCTCGCCGGCTGTCGCTCCGGTTGACATGTCTTCCAGTGTCACAATCCCTCAGGCGCCTAAGCCTCAGGTCACTCAATCGGCGCGTCGCGGACCGGCGATGCTCGTAGGGGCCGGCGTACTCGTGCTTATCCTCCTTATTGTTGGAGTTGGCGGCTTTTTCGCCGTCAAATGGCTAACCGGGAAATCAGACAACACCGCCGGGGGGACTGCAGACAACAACCTTGCATCAAATGGCAGCGGTGTGGAGACTAAGAACCTCGGGCGCTACTGGCTTGAGCTTCTGCCCGAGTCGATAATAGGGGAGCCTGTGCGCGTTGCCGGGGTCGTGCCGCTGGCCTCCGAACAGTCGTTCAAGTTTCACTTCGTATTTAGCGAGGACGGCTATTTGTATATCGTTGGGCCTGGTCAACAGAATCAGCCGACCGCTTTTTTGACTGATAAGCCTCCTGAGCTTTCCGGCCTGGAAAGCAACCAGGTATCTAAATATGTTGATTTCAGTTTTCCGAGCGGGTTGGAGCATTGGCTGAAGCTGGACAAGAAGGCGGGAGCCGAGGATTACACAATCATCTTTTCCCCGACGCCGCTGAACGAGCCTAAGTTCCTCAGCGCCGAGGCCACTGGAGAGCCATTGACGCCGGAGGAGCAGAGGGAGTTGACTGGTTTCCTGGCCCCGTACAAGACGAACGCACCGAAAAGCCAACTCAATGACAAAAGTGCCAATGAGCCATTCATGGAGCTGAAAGTGCCGAAGTCAGACCCATTCGGCAATCCAGTTGTCTTTGACATTCGTATTCAACATAAATGAGCGCGGGTATTCACTTTAATTAGTTTGAAGGAGATTTCGATATGAGAACAAGGACCATACTTTTCCTCCTGGCAATGGTGTTAGCTGGCTTTGGCAACGGAGGAGTGTCGAGCTCATTTGGACAGGAGCATGACGAAGATGTTCGGGGTGCATTTCTCACCACGCGTCCCAAGCCGGCGGAAAAGAGCAGCTCGAGTGCCACCGCTAAACCTAACCGGCGTCGGCCGAAGACATCCCAAGCCAAGGCGTCGGGCAGTGCTTCCGTTGCGATCGGCACTACTAATTCTTCGGTAGCGGTTGGTGCCAAGGCGGAAACGAAGACTGAGGATGTGGCCGCGCAAAAGCCGAAGCCCCAAAAGATGGGGTTGGGGCTAACTCTCTTTACACGTGACCAGAATGGCCTGTCTGTCAGAGCGGATCCGTCTCGGGTGTTCCGTAGTGGCGAACGTGTTCGCGTGCTGCTCGAAACAAATACAGATGGTTATCTTTATATATTCAACACCACCGACGGCGGCAAGCCGGTCATGATCTATCCGAATGCGGAACTCGATGAAGGTGGAAACTACATACAGTCGCACGTTCCATTTGAGATTCCCTCAAGCACCGCAAGTGAGGAAAGATTGCGTTGGTTTACTTTCGACAAATACGCGGGAGCCGAACGACTCTTTTTTGTGTTCACGCGCGATCCTTTGCCATTGATACCGACGGAAGATGATCTGATCAACTACTGTAAGCAGGGCGAGAATAGGTGTCCCATAAAACCTGAAACTCAGCTGTGGGTTAAGATTCAGACAGAACTGACCACGCCCGTCCGGGTTGCGAAATCGGACCGATATGGTAAGGCCCAGACCTCTGTTGAAATCGACGCCAGCACCCGTGGCCTTGGTCTAAGTAAAGAGGATCCCGAGCCATCTCTGGTCATGATGCGGGCGTCGACAGATGCCAACGTTCTGGTTGCAATGCTTGAACTCATACACAAGTAGCTAGCGAGTAACTAGTGAGGCGCTGAGTTTCGTAGGGATAGAATGTTTATAAATCGTTCTCCCTAATATCCAGTATTTGCTCCAGAGGAGTGAAATGTTCTTGCAGATCCATTACCCAGGCGATGTGTTTCGCTCCTCCGGAGCTTGCGAGAGACCCTTGGTACGAACCGACCTATAAACGTTGGGTCCCTACAGGACAGTAAAGCTACACGCCACTAATCGTCATAAGAATTTGAAGTCAGAACGCAGAGGTTAGGATGAGGTATTCCCAACTCAACGCCTTTCCGGCTGCGTTGAACATTAACCCTGACTGGAACTCAATTGAGGAGGAGATTCTCCATGAAACTGGCAGCCGCTAAATCCATCACCCACTTTTTAGGTGTAAGTCTCCTGGTGGGTCTTTGCACTTTTCCGCTGGCGGCCGAGTTGTCCGCCACTCCAGTCGTTCAGCAGCCTGATCAGGCTGCAGGCGCGCTCCGGCAAGGACGTCGCCTTTTAAAGCGCGGTAAGTCTGATCAGGCCCTGGGCCAGCTGCAGACTGCCTTGAACCTCTACACCGCCGCCAAGAACAATCGTGGCATGGCGGCCGCTAACAACGAATTGGGTGACCTCTACTTGAGACAGGGGCAATACAACGTTGCGCTCGACCACTACAGAAAGGCGTTGGAAGGTTTTCGCGGGGCTCAACAAAAACAGGACGTGGTAACGGCGGCGGTGGGTGTTGCCGACGACGGTTTTAACGCTAACTTAATGCTGGCAAAAATCGGCGACATCAACTTTCGGCTGGGCAGGATTTCAGACGCCAGCGCAGCTTACGGACAAATGGTGGTGAAGAAGCCCGAGAGCGCGGCGAAAAGGGCCGGCGGACGATTTGGAGGGCTGGGGGCAATAGCAGGCGGTCTTTCGACGGGCAGCGTCTCAGTCGCCGCACCCACCAGCGCCCTGACGATAGCCATGGAGGTCAAAAAAGAACTCGATGAATATCGCAACTCGATCGTCTATTCGAGCTATCAACTTGGCTTGGGTCGCATTGCTTATTTCAATAACGATCTGGAGACCGCGAAAAAGAGCTTTCAGCTTGCACTTGAAGCGGCCGGTAGTGGCCTGGCTGGAATTGGCAATCTGGGGCAGACGCGGCGCTTTCGCGCTGCCGCGAGAACGAGCCTGGGAGATGTGGCTCTCCGGCAAGGGAAGTTCAAGGACGCAACCAAGTCTTACACTGAAGCGGCTAAGGGAGCCCAAGACGACAAGCGACTGGACTTGATGTGGCCAGCGCAAAGGGGACTGGGGCGGAGTCTGTGGATGCAGGCGGGCCAGGAAAAGGATCCCAAAAAGGCCGGAACGATGAGGGAATCCGCAGTTGGAAACTATCGGGAAGCCATCAGAACAATAGAGACGTTGCGGCAAGGTAGCCTCCATGCTGACGAAGCTCGCACGACTTTTCTCGCCACCACCAAGAACGTATTCGATGAGGCAGCAAGTTCGCTTGCGGAAATGGCTTTGATGGCGGCGCCTGCGGCAGGTGCTCAACTCGAAGGCAACGCCCTGGCCTATGCATCTGAGGCTTTCAAAATCACTGAGCAGGCTCGCGCCCGTTCACTACTCGATCTTTTGAGCGAAAGTGGTACGTCCATCACTGAAGGTGTTCCCGCGGAGCTTCTCAAGCGCAAACAGGAGAATCTGGATCGGCAGCAGGAAATTGCCGAGCTGCTAACCGGAATCAATATCTCGACCGACGAGCCCAAGAAGAAACCGGGAGAGCTGGAAGCGGAACTCGACAAGCTACAAATTGCGTTCAATGAACTGGAGAACCAGATCAGAGTTGCAAGCCCACGATATGCCGCGCTCACCTCGGGCCAATCTTTATCGCTCGCCGACGTACAGCAGAAGGTTCTTGACGATCAAACAGTCTTGCTCGAGTACAGTCTGGGACCCGAAGCTTCTTATCTTTGGGCGGCGGATTCAAAGAGTCTGACGCTCCACAGGCTGCCCCCCAGGCCTATCATGGACAAGCTGGTAACCGATCTGCGAGCGCAACTCATTCCCGCGAAGCTGCAGCGGCGTATCGTAGGCATTGATGTGGTGGCCGATTCCACGAGAGGACTCGGCGTCGTGAGCGCGTCGGAGGATGCCGCACCGTTTATTACCGCCTCAACTGCACTGTACAAGGCGGCAATTGAACCAGCTAGCTCGCTCATCGGCGAGAAGCGTTTGTTGGTAGTTGCTGATGGTGGATTGAATTACATACCGTTTGAATCTTTGGTGAAAACAGCGGGCGGCAACTATTCGTCTGCGCAATATCTAATCAAGACGAATGAGATCGTTTACGCACCCTCGGCATCGGTAATCGGCGCCATCAGACAACAGGGACCAAAACCAACAGGGCGCGCAATGCTGGTGATAGCAGATCCCGTTTTCAACTCAAACGATGCGCGGGCCAAAGGAGTCGCCCCCTCCACAGTTTCTGCGGAGACTCGTGGCCTGGGGATCTCGAGTGCCTTAACGGATGTGGCCGGCCAGGACCCTGCGGCCTCCGCGCTATCAGCAAAGATGCAAGGTCTGCCACTGGCGAGACTTCCCGGCACTCGCACCGAAGCTGATCAGATTGCCCGGCTGGGTAAAGCTTCGGGAGCACCGACGGATGTTTGGCTCGACCTGGACGCCAGCGAGGCGAACCTGGAGGCGCGCGACGTCACTAAGTATCGCGTTCTCCATATTGCGACCCACGGTCTCTTGAATGCGGAGCGGCCGCAGTTTACCGGAGTCGTACTTTCTCTCGTGGGTAACAAAGGTGACGACGGTTTTCTACGTACCGATGAGGTTTTTAACCTGCGCCTGGGATCGCCGTTAGTCATGCTCTCCGCATGTGAGACGGGCCTGGGAAAGGAAAAGCGCGGCGAGGGGGTAATGGGCCTCACGCGCGCTTTCCTGTACGCCGGCGCTCCGACCGTCGGGGTCAGCCTCTGGTCAGTCGCTGATAAATCGACTGCAGACTTGATGACCGATTTTTACAAGCGCCTGCTTACGTCACCTTCAGGCGCCTCGACGGGAGGGTCGCCCTCCTCGGCAATGCGAAGCGCGCAACTCGCGATGATCACTGGGAAGAAATACAGCGCCCCGTTCTATTGGGCACCATTTGTCCTGGTCGGTGACTGGCGCTAGAGGATGACGCCGAAAGGCTGGGCCGCAATGGATAGTTCAAGAGAAAACATCGTAAGCGGTCCAAGCGGAGTCAGCTAAGGCCCGGCCTTTGCCGGGCCCTCTGCAATCGCCATTTGCAAGCGCTTCCGTTCAGGTAGACCTAGCGACCAACCGTGATAGTGAAAGTCGCCGCGGGGACTGTGCTCTTTAAATCGTAGCTGTCGATTGCAAGGTCAGCGAAACGTTGGCCTTGCAGGCGAGTTACGATGTGAAAGGGCAGCATCATGCAGTCGGCCCGGCGGTAATCACTGCGCGACTCTTCAATGATTACCTGGCTCTGGTAACGCGTGCTGATCTTGTCAATAAGAAAGGTTTGCTGATTGATCCAGTAGCGCACGGTGTCCTGCGGATTGAACTTCACTTCCACCACGTAATTATTGCCTTCGTCCTTCTGGCGCGCCGTTACGAGTTGACCCTCGATCGCTCGGTTGAGGGTGTCAAAACCCATCATGGCCCAATGACGCGCAGCTGTAGTCTCGCTAACTCGAAACTCGTTGCCGAAGATCATTCCGCCGCCCTGACTTCCCGTAAAGACTAAGTAAGTTCGACCGGGAAGCATCGCAGTCGGGGTCACGTCAAGTCTCCGACGCATCTGCTTATCTTGATAATCGGTGATCTTAAGTTTGACCTCCGCCATAGCTCCAAGAGGGTTCGCACCGATACCGCCGAACGCCGCCGCATTTACAAAGCCATTGGCCTGGACCGTAACATTTTGCATGCCGGCGTAATCAGGACCACCGTGGGCGATTCGAGTGACGGCAAGAATTTCGCGGCCGGTAAAGTCAGCGGCTGCGTTGGGGGTGGTAGCTACGGTTATGGTCAACGCCATAACCGCCAGGCAACAACAAGCAAAAATCTGAGCTTTCCTACGAGTAAGTCTTCGTAACATGATTTGATTTGTTCCTTCCGTTGATTTGTATGTGGGGGTGACCATTATCATTTAGAAGCAGGTCGGCCCACGTCAGTGTTTAGAGCTTCAAACAGGTTTTCACGATGCCGTTGGCGACGCGATCCACCCGTCTTCATCCGATGTCCTGAGAGCGAAGAGCAATCCCGGTAGCGCCTAGCAACCCGAAAAGCATTGCCAAAAGCACTCCAAGATTTGTCGAATGTCCTCCCCATGGATGTAGGAAATCCACAAAACTACTGAGGTCGTCAGGGACTTTCTTGGCCCCGGAAACTTCCGGCGCAGGACCCGGCTCCGGCGCCTTTGGCTTTTGCGGAGAATCTCCTTTCATCAGGTCCTTCTGATATTGGTCCATGTTCTTTTCGAAGTCTTTCGATTTCTTCTGAGCATCGGACCGGTAGGCATTGATTCTTTGTTGAGCATCCTGGATGTTCTTATCGTTCTCATACTCAATCTGTTTATAGAGCCCGCGCCCCTCGTTCTTGCCGGCCGGCTCCGCGCTTTCATCTTTCCCGCGCAGGACGTCGAGACCTGACAGCCGTTTCATTTCGTCAAACGACCAGGTTGCAGGCATGACAACACCGGCGACTTTAGCAATTCCAACCGGCACGCCTACAAGTCCTGAGAAAAGAATCTGCGGGATCAGAATGAGCGGCACCAGGCTCGTGGCCATCTCTGACGTTCTCACTACCGCTGAGATGAAAAGACCCAGGGCAATACCGACCATCCCCGTCAGGATCATCACAAATAACTGCGGGAAGCCTCCAAACCTGCCGGGCAAGTCCATCAAGGTGGTGAGATCCAACAACTTCAGGGTGCCGAAAAGCAGTATGCATTGGAAGCTCACAATCAGGAGCAGCACAAAAAGTTTCGACCCTATGTAAGGGAGCAGTCGCAGATTTACCATGCGCTCTCGGTTATACACCGCTCGTTCCCTGATGACTTCTCTGGCAGCAACTGAGGTCCCAAACCAAAGCGCAACCAGCGCCAGAATGAAGTAAGGAAAATCTCGTTGTCCCTTGGCGTCGACGACTAGATAGGTGAGCAGCGCGATAATCGGCGCCTGAGCAAAGAGGATGAAGAGATTAAACTTGTCACGAGCTAATACTCCCATGTAGCGACGTGAGAGAGTGGCCCATTGTCTTAATAGGTCGCCGAGCGTTGCTCGCCTCTTCGCGGGAGCCGCTTGTTGCGGTCGGCTCGAAACCTCAGTGAGTGGAACTGCTACATTAAGCGCGTATTGCGGAGTCTGCATGAAGCGGCGCTTCCATTCCTCAGCCACTTCCTCAGCTGCTTGTTCTCGTGACCCCGCCCCGCCGGCCTTTGCCAGGCGCTCGCTAATGGGCGCCTCAAGTTTGTCGTACAGGTCTTTGAAGCTTTCCGCGCCGACGTGTTCGAGTGCCTCATCAGGCCGTCCGTAAAACACGAGTTTGCCACGCATGAGTAATACGATCTTGTCGAAGAGCTTGACGTTCTCCATCGCATGCGTGGTGAGGATAACTGTTCTTCCGGACTCGGCGATCTGTCGGAAGAGCCTCATAACCTTCTCTTCCGTTGCCGGGTCAAGTCCCGAAGTCGGCTCGTCCAGAAAAATAACTGAGGGCTTGGTAATCAGTTCTACGGCAATCGAGACGCGCTTGCGCTGTCCTCCGGAAAGTTGGGAAATAGGAACGTCCTTGCGCTCGGACAGTCCGGTAACGTCCATCACTTCAGCCACAATCTGATTGATTTCCTTGGCGGAAATGTCGCGCGAAAGTCGGAGGCGCGCCACATAATAGAGGGTGCGGTAAACCGTCAGTTCTCGGTGGATGATGTCGTCTTGCGGGACGTAGCCGATCGAAAGCTTAAGAGATTCCAGGTGTTGATAAAGATCCAGGTTGTTCACCAATACCTGGCCACTGGACGCCGGACGCATTCCATTGAGAGAGTCCATCAGCGTCGACTTACCGGCACCGGAAGGGCCAAGCATCCCGACAAACTCGTTCGGCTGAATACTCAAACAGACTTCGTCCAGCAGGCGGACCTTGCCGGGACCCGAGCGATTGTCTACTTCCTTGGTTACCTGGAAAACATCAATGCGCGTCTTCGCCCGGGTGTCAAAGACCGTAATGCCCCGTTGTGGGTGAACCCTTAGAACGAAGGGGCCAATCTGTATGACGTCTTCGGGCCGGATCGCCTTCCGACCGGTAATTCGAGCCCCATTAACGTATGTGCCATTAGTCGAATTGAGGTCCTCGATGGTTAAATTCGAGTTTGTGGTTACAACAGCAGCGTGGCGGTTTGAAATCAACAGGCCGTCGAGTCGAATACTACAATCTTCGCCGCGACCAATGGTCATCCGAGTCGTATCGCCGAAAGGCCGCTCGGTGAACATTCCCGCACCCGCGCCTCCGGTGATCTGCATCGGAGTCTCTGACCGAAGCACCATCGTCGCTAGCTTGCCCGAAGAGCCTGCGGCTTTCCGCGCCAATTCGCCGGAGGGTACCGGAGCAACCTGAACAGGCTGGTTTATCACGACTGGCCGCGGATTCGCCGGATCCAAATAGCGTATGGTTGGACCTCCAGGACCCAGTTCGATCCTGTCGTTGTGATGAAGCAACTCGGGCTCAGCGATGCGCCGATCGTTCAGGAGCGTTCCGTTGAAACTCCCCAGGTCGACCACGATAAATCTTCCGTTTTGTCGGCGGATCTCTGCATGTCTGCGCGAGACAACCGCTGCAGCTGCGTCGATAACACCTTCGACGGCCTGATCGCGGCCAAAGCGGATCACCTCTTTATTGAGTTCAATCCGTTGGAGTCGCGCCGTTCCCAAGCCTGACAATTCGACGAAGGCTGGTTGGGCTGGTTTAGGTGCTTGAGTGGGTCTGGCCTGAATGCTTGCTTGCAGATCCGGTACCGACGCAAGGGAAGATATTCGAGTGGACTCTTCGACCAGAGTTTCATCCGTCTCGGGCGGCCTGGCCGGCTGGCTATCGATTCGAGTAACCACTAGGACAGGTCCATCAGGACCAAACTGCAGGCGTGAACCTACCTCAACCTTAGTAGGTTCTTTTATGAGTTGCCCGTTGAGAAATGTGCCGTAAGTGGAACCGTTATCTGCCAAAAACCATGAGTCGTTCTGTACCTGGAACTGGGCGTGCTGCCGAGAAACGGTGGGCCACTGTTTTTGGTCAAAAACGATCTTGCAGGTGGCTGGATTCCGACCCACGGCCACAACCGGAGCATCGTAACTTCTCTCGTTAAGTTGCTGCCCCTGGATTTCTTCAGCGAAGGTAATTTGCAACGGTGATTAGCCTCTTAAATATGCTGGAATATTCAGGCGTAGATGGCGCGGATTGTCCTGCTTTGCTGTCCTTCGAGCTCAGATTGTTTAATCCCTGGCTGCAAGAGGTGTGGGAGCAACCGCCCAGACCGATCAGCGGCTAGCCTAATCGCTACGACGCTGTTCCTGAAAAACATCGCCAGGATTGAAGACTTTTGAAGTGTAGATCGCGTTTTCTAACGTGACTGAAGACTGTACTTCCGGAGATCCTAAAAAGACAAACGATTAGAGTGTCGTAAGACGGATACAGAGTAGGCTCGACTTTCCAAGCTGTCAACGCATACGGACAGGTAGTCATGTTTTCAAAATCACGTTGGCTCATTGCGTAGGTAGCGGCAAACGATCCACGAAATCACACGAAATAGCACTAATTATTCGCGCGATCTCATGGATCGTCCTTTAGAAGAGTTCAAGATGATCCTGCCCCAGAAGCCTGCACATGGAAACAAATCGGGAACCTCGAACTCGGAGAAAGGTCGTAACGCTAGTGGACTGCGGTTGCGTTATCTTTTTAGTTTTGCCGAATCGTGTTAATCGCCCCGATGTTCTGCTTTTCGCCGCGACATTTTGAACCTTGTGGCCAGTGTGCCGGTCAGACCGAGACTAAGCAGCAGCATTGACGCCGGCTCCGGAATTGGCGTCGCGATGGTCGGTCCTTCGACCACGAGATTGTCAATTCGGTTGTTTCCGGCCGCCGATGTAGCACCGTTGAAGACAATCCGGAAGGCAGCATTCGGGTTGTCACTTACACCTGAAATGCCGCTCAGGTCGAACGTAACAAGTCCGAAGGCTAGCGGCGGCGTGTAAGGTACGCCGAAATCGATAAAAGCAACCCCGTCGAGGCTGTACTGGAACTGATTGCTGTTGAAGCCAGTCGATGTACGCAGCGTGGCGAAGCTGATTACGATGTTGTTGAAACCGAACGTACTGACATTGAGATTGAGTGTGCGACCATTGTTAGCGTTTGATGTTCCACCTTGCAGTGTCATCGATTGCCCGGCAACATCTCCTTGTCTGGCGTTCGTTGTAGTTCCGCCGGACGTGAATAGTACGTTTACCAGATTGAAATTCGTGGTCAACGTTCCTACTCCGTGGTCGACAACCAAGTCCGAGTCGTTGAAGTTCCAGATCGCAATCTCGTCGGCGTTGATCTGTTGCGCTGGCCAAAGTAGTAATAGAAGCAGGACGGCCGAAAACACGAGCCGTGAATGTAAAGTCTGATTGAGGGTCGCTTTGCGTGGTGTAGGCATAGTCTTCTCCTTGTGAGGTAAGAGTCTCAAGTTGTTTAAGGCCTTGTGAGGAAGCAGGAGAATCTGGAATAACAGACTCGGCAGTCGCTCTAAAAACTGTAGTGAGGTTATCGGGTCGACTGCAAGCTTCTCGTTAAGCGGTGGCACGATATGCCAATCCGCGGACGAGGTCAATAGCTAATTCGGTCAGTAACTTCGGTCGATTTCCAGGGGGTTGAAAAAAGTGGAACTGGGTTAGAGAATTCACCGCCAGTGAGGCTGCCGCGTTGTTGTAGCTCGATCCAGTAAGCTAATATCAATCGTATCTAATATAAAGGGAGTGTATGGGGGAATGCTTTGTGATAATTAAGGATGTTGAGTCCTTCGAGGAACTGGCCAGCCGGTCGCAGAACGCGCCAGTGGTAGTCTTTAAGCACAGTACGACCTGTCCTATTAGCGCGGCAGCCTACAACGAAATGTCTCGCTTCGAGGGAGAGGTGGCGCTCGTCGAGGTGCAACGCGCGCTTAGTCTTTCCAAGGAGATTGAGCAGAGAACCGGGGTGACCCACGAGTCACCGCAGGTGCTTGTGTTGCGGAAAGGTAAAGTCGTCTGGGATGCTTCGCACTACAAAGTGAAAGCGAACGCGGTCCAGGAGGCCGTGAATAACGCAAAGGGCAGCGGGCAGGACTAGTAGGCAGGGAATACCATCGCGGTCGGGGGCCAGTGCAATTGACGCGGCCAGGTTCGGAATGTGTTACGAGGAATATGGAAGCAACTGAGAAGCGGGGAACTGCTATTGAACCCCGCGAAATCAAGCAGGAAGGGGATGCCGGCCTGCGAATTACCTGGGCTGACGATCACGTTTCCAGGTACTTAGCGGTGGGACTGAGATGTGCATGCCCGTGCGCGCAGTGCGTGAACGAGTGGACTGGTCAGCGTGTTCTCAAGCCCGAGACGATCTCGCCGGAGCTGACGATAACTGACCTGAGTATCGTAGGCCGCTATGCACTAAACTTTCGCTGGAGCGATGGCCACGATACGGGTATCTACAGTTTTCGGTACCTGCGCGAGCTGTGTGATCAGAACGATATCCTCGGAGATTGATAGGATGCGGGCAAACGACCCTGCGGTCGTGGGATCAGAAAGCACAATATGAAGGAACAAGATTTCTTTAACGAAAAGCAGGAAGTCAAAAAAGCAACCTACAGTTGTCCCCACTGTCGGACCCGCGGCGAGTTTGATGTGCGGTGGTTAAAGCGCACCAGAAAACCGGCGCCGCCACGGGGGGCGAACGAGCAGGATCGGGCCCGTTTCCAAAAATCCCGCGATTACATGGTGCGGATTGACGATATGCTGGCGTGCAACAGCTGCCGCAGGCGCTTTGAGATTCCGAGCTCACAGTCGGTCGTTTTTATCTGAAAGTAGCGACTTGGCCGCCTCACACGGCCGGCGCGAGCGGCAGTCCAAAACAGTCAGAAAAATGCTTCACCTGAAACACTCTTTCCTAATCTAGATTGGGCTTCAACCCCAGTTACAGAACCAGATATCAACCAAATGCCGAGGTTCGTGCCTGGCTTAGATTTTGCTCCGGTGTTTTTTGGGAATTTCAGCTTCAGGTTATATGTGATTTCAGCTTTAGGTTATAAATGATGCAAAACAAACAATTCGCCGGGGCTAATAAAACCAATACATCCTTTCTTTCGCCGCTGGAGAGGCGGTTATCCCCAATCGTTTTACCGAGAATACCCGGATGGTTGCAAACTTATCATCTGACGATGTTGACGCTGGTTTGGTCGTTGCTAATCCTCGGTTTTAGCTATCTAGCGGCCACTGATGTTCGCTGGTTGTGGGGTGTCTCATTAATGATCTTTTTCCAGTACGTCACGGATCACTACGACGGGAAGGTAGGGAAATATCGTAACACCGGACTGCTCAGGTGGGGCTACTACATGGACCACCTGCTTGACTACGTCTTCTTGTGTTCAGTCATAATCGGATATGCATTCATCCTTCCCGAAAAATCCCGCTACCAAGTTCTGTTCCTGCTCGCCGTGTTTGCGGCCTTTGCCGTGAGTGCTTTTTTGGCTTTCTCGGCTACTGACCGTTTAACCATTAGTTATCTTAAACTGGGACCCACTGAATTCAGACTTGCTCTCATCATCATCAACACGATGCTGATTATGTTTGGCACGAGATACATGATTAGCGGTCTGAAATATGTTAACGCTGGCGCCGTTGCCGGGCTATGCTTCGTGGTCTATCAGACGCAGAAACATATCTGGCAGGTTGATATGCAACAGAAGGAGCGGGAAAAGGCCGCGACATTGGCTGTTGCAAAAACCTACGCGGCTTCGCAAGACCTGTATGTATTTACCGGCATTTCGGAGCCGGTAACCGCTTTAACCCAGTCTAATGGTTCCCCGATTTCATAGGTGTTTTCTTCGTATCGTATCGGTTTACCCTTCAACTAATTCTTCGGCCCGGTCTTTGCTAGATAACGGAGCAACCAGGGGACGCGTAAAGTTATCAAAGCGAATCACGGAACTTCAGGGAAGGAAAAGCGTTCTTCAAGGAGCGAAACGAAGGTAAATATACATGTCAGGAAAGAAAACCGTTCGGGTTATCAAAAAGGAACAGCTAAAGGTCCAGCAAAAGGCGGAACGAAAGGCAAATTCGCCACGCGAAACTGCGCGCGAAATGGTCAAAACGGTAACCAATTGGGTTAACGAATTGCAGCAGAAGCGGAGTGCGGAGACCGCTAATGCACTAAAATTTTTGGCCGATACGCCGCGACCAAGCGAAATTTAACATCCTCCTGGCGGGTCGTCCTGACTCGCCGGTCTCCATAACCAGCTTTCGTTTTATTACTCAGCCTCTAACCGGGGCGAGATGGACTTTGATCCAAATCTCTCGATTGACACACGCCTAGTAGCAGCTTAGCATCCAGAAAAGCCTAGTGAATTGATCATCGGCACACAGGAAGCTGTTGAATGGCGACAAAAGAATCTCGGGAAAAAAAAACGGCCAGGAAAAAGCGGCCGATTTTTAACAGCATCAGAAAGCCTTCCGCCCCTCCAGGACATCCGATGAGCCATGCGAAGCCAGAGGAGAAGGCCAGACCCTCAGGACGGACGGCAAAGCATAAACGAAAGCCACAGGTCACGCGCTCGGACGACCAAGCTGATTAATGTGGCCCGATACTCTCCAGTGAACACTCAGGATACTGTCCACTCAAATGACGTCTCGCGGGCCTTTTTGCAGCAGGCTCGACAACTCTTGAAAACCGAATACCTCCCAAAGCTCGAGAGGTGTTTGACTATTCTAAGTGACGAGCAAATTTGGTGGCGAGCCCATTCAGAGTCAAACAGCATCGGTAATCTCTGCTTACATCTCGCAGGCAACGCCAGACAATGGATTGTGAGTGGTTTGGGAGGGGAGATAGACGCGCGCGCCCGGCCACAGGAGTTTTATGAGCGGAAAATGATTCCGGGTAGTGAGTTACTATTGTCGCTTCGACAAACGCTGGAGGAAGTGGACACCGTACTCGCGAGATTTGACCTCGAGCGGTGTCTCGAGCAGCATGAGATTCAAGGCACCAGAGTTACAGCGCTCGAAGCCATCTTCCATTTGACTGAGCATTTCTCAATGCACACCGGCCAGATTATTCTGCTCACAAAAATGCTGTCCCAGAAAGATCTAGCCTTTTACGACTTTTCGACGGGCGCTCCCGTTCGCGCGTCGCAGGACCAACGATCCGAATAGTGTCGCGTCGTAGCACGCGTTTTAGAGGCAAATCACAACTTTTAAAACTTCCCGATTCGTGCTTAATTATAGGCGAGGTAATGATTAGGAAGTGGACCATCGTTTTTGCAACTCACCAGCGAAATACGGGTGCATGCGCCCATAGCTATGCCCGACCTATTCTTGTATCAGGAGGCTACATCTGAATGACTTACGTCGTTGCGGAACCCTGCGTCAACTGCCGGTACACGGACTGCGCGCTGGTTTGTCCTGTTGACGCTTTTCATCTTGATGACGATATGCTCGTAATTCATCCCGAAACCTGTATCGACTGCGACGCCTGCGTTCCTGAATGTCCGGTGGAAGCAATCTTCGCGGAAGACAAAGTGCCCGCCGAGTGGGTCAGCTTCACGCAAATAAATGCGGACCGCGCCTTAAGCGGTTTGCCAACCATATCGGCCCGGCTCGACCCGCTTTGCGAGTAAGTTGATGAAGAAGGAAACTAAGCGTCTGCTGGGCGCTCTAGCACTGGCGGCTGGCGGATTTGGTGCCGTTGGTGCGTATTTAGCTAGAAGGAAGAACATGGGAACAAGAGAGGAACTTCGCCGGAACCATGACGCTGACGTATGGGCGCGGCCAGGGATGTTGGTTACTTTTCGCGCTGAGTTGATGCCCGGCCGCGACCGGCAGGAAAGAACCTTCCGCGTCAAAGAATTACTTCCCAGTGGGCGGGTAATACTCGATGGCGCAATGGGCGAACATGCGGAGAGAGAGTTTTTGCCGTTTCGCTGAAGCCTGAGTCCGAATGAGAAGGGTATCTACCAGGTGTAGGTCCTGCCGGGTTCCATCACATTCAAATTGGGAAGATTAAGCGCCCCCAGCTGCTCAATGATTAATGCCCGGTAAGCAGGTTTAAGATGGACGGCAAGAATGTCCAGGCCATTATGGTGAAGTTTGGTTAATTCCTGTCCCAGGGACGCAGGCGTGAAGTGCCGCGAGACCTCAGCAAGCTGGGCCATCGAGTTTGGAAACGAAGCTTCAACCAAGAGAGCATCGATCCGCGGAATCCTGTTGAGCGCCTTCCAAAACTCCTCCGTTTCAGCAGTATCAGAACTGAATGCCACAGTGCTCTTGCCGTCGGAAACGATCAGACCAACGGTTGGTACGATGTGATTTACCGGCAAGGCGATCACTGTCAGGTGGGCCAACTTAAACTCCTTACCTTCCGGAATAGTAACGTACTCCATTACTGGGCCGAAGTCGTTCTTAAGCTCAGAAAAACGAGGATAGACATTCCAGTTAAAAACATCACGCTCAAGCAGCGCAATCACTTCGTCAGTGGCGTGGACGCGAACTGGCTCTTCTAAAGTCGGGTAAAGATCGTCGATAAAAATCGGCAGACTGGCAATGTGGTCCATGTGGGGATGTGTAACAATTATGTCCCGCACCTTCGCGCGCTGTTCCGTGGTGAGAGCCAGCGCAATGCTTCCCGCATCTACCGCAACACAATCGTCGATGAGATAACAGGTCAGACGCTGCTCTAAGGTGGCGTGTCCGTGGTCGTCAAAGGTGCTGTGTAGAAGTTGAACTCTCAATGGTCTGCTTGAGTGAAAAAAGACCGGACGCTGGCCTAGCCAGTATAAGCGAACAGCAACAAAACTCGCGAACTTTTGTCTTCGACCTCGATATTAGGTCTGGCGCAGGCGCGTCAGGAGGTCCTGCAGGGCTGTCAGGTAGGCTGCCTCACGTTCGTGCGCACTCTCACTTGACAAACCTCGGGCCACACGGCTGCGATGAAACGCTAGTTCGCTGGCCAACTGGTTCGCTTGTCTGCACGCACGCCAACTACCAACCCCGCCGCGTGAGAAGGCATTGAATGAAGATCCCATGCGCCCTTTGATCGTGCAGAGTCGCTCATATTCCTGCTGCGTAAGTCTCCCGCCCTGGAAGTCCGAATGAAGAAACTCTTTCACAACCCGTCCCTCCCTGCGGAGAGCAAGAAAAATCACCACCAGCATGATGATAAAAGCAGGAACCATAATGACCAGGTACGCGAACAAAAAGCCCAGCCCCCCAAAAATTACAACCGAACCATTCCAGATAGCGTGCATCGAAATGGCTGTCAACAAACCGAGGACAGGCATAACCAGCTTGACGAAAGTGTTGCGAGATTGTCGCGCCAGGCCCAACCCGATGCCAGTCATACTGGTGAATAGCGGGTGTGCGAAAGGAGACAATGTTCCGCGGAGAATAAAAACCGCAGTCAAACCGCCGCTACCTGATTCCATGACCGCGCGCCCGTAGTATTGAATGTTCTCGGTCATTGCAAACCCAAGACCGGCCATTGCCGCATAAACAATACCGTCTACGACGCCGTCGAACTCGTCTTTTTTGAAGAAGAGGATAAAAAGAATCAATGCCTTTGCGGTCTCCTCAACAATAGGCGCGGAAACTACAGCGGCAAAGGCCTGGCCTGCCTCCATGCTTTCCGTCATAACCGACACCACCACGCTACTCGCTGTGTTAAAAAGGAAGGCGATGAATACCGCCACGAGCGCGCCCCAAAAAAAGGCTGTGGTCAACATCCAGAGAGGCTCCGATTCGTACCGATCGATCCAGAGCACGAGTATCAGGTAAAGCGGGACGGGAATAGTAGCGGAGACCAGTCCGATGAGCAGAGCGACGGGCCCAGTTTCAACCCCGATCAGCAGAAGAACAATGAGTCCCAGTAGCAGGGCGACGAGTGCGGCCGCTGCGGCGAACACCACTCGCAAAGCGCTCGTGCGACTCGATGATCTGATTATCGGGGCCGGACTTGAGTATTGAGGATTCATCCTTCGTCTCTCGGAATTCCGTTTCGAGACAGTAGCTGCTCGGCCATATTCATGGAGGTTATCGTAGAACGCGGCAGAGTATATCCAGATTCTCGTTTCAAGGGCCAATCTTTTAATGCGAGGAGTGGACGCCTGGCCGACGCTAAGAAAGTCGTTTATCTAGCGCAGGTTTGAGCCCGGCCACCATCGATGGAATAAGTAGCCCCAGTAATCCATGAAGCTCGGTCGGATGCCAGAAAGAACACTAGCTCTGCAATCTCCGTCGGTTGCCCGACTCTGCCGAGCGGATGAGTTTGTCTTGAGTGCTCCAGAAATGACTCATACTGTTCGTTGCTCATCCCGCCCCTTCGGTGTATTTCGGTAACTACGACTCCCGGGTTAACCGCATTCACCCGAACCCCCTTCGCCGCCAACTCAAGGGCGGCACAGCGTGTTAGTTGGTCAACCGCAGCTTTGGAGACGCAATAAGCGAGAACGCCTGGAAAAGCACGCAATCCTGTAACGCTGGAAACGTTCACGACGTTGCCACGACGCTCGATCAGACTTGGTGCGGCCTTCTGCGTGAGGTAAAACACGGCGCGTAGATTAACGTTGAGCATCGCATCCCATGCCTTCAGGGAGGTATCCTCGATGGTTCCCGTGGCGATATGGCCAGCTGCGTTGACTAACACATCAATTCCACCGGCTTGTTGTATGGTTTGATCAACCACCTGTTGCGCTTCCTCTGCCAGCGATAAATCGGATTTCAACAGAATAGTCGTGTCGCGCGAAGCCCCGACTTCTTTAGATAGATTCGCCAAGGCCTCTTCATTACGTCCAACGGCCACTATCCGGGCGCCAGCGCCGGCGAATCTTAAGACGCAGGCGCGGCCAATTCCTGATGTAGCACCAGTTACGAGTACGACCTTTTCCGCGAAGTCTGCCTCCATCTCGTTAGCCCTTTTATTAGTTTGAGTCATGGTTTCGTGAACCCATCATACATTGACAGGTAAAGCCCAAAAAGTTGACTATGTGCCAAACATTGCTTGTGCGGAGGAGCGCAGGCGTGTAACCCATGACCCTTTTGCCGGCCTCGAGTCGCAACTGCGGCTAAATAACTGAAGCATCCAGAGGGAATCGTTTGGGCAATAACTCAGCTGATCAATTCTTTCCGAGAACAGCGCGTTCAAGTACGCGGAGTGCAGGGGATGCGGCGCGCCGACGTCCCTCTCGAGCCCGCATGCCTTCGAGCGCAGGATACATGATTGCAGCAGTGGCAGCCGCGATCGCATTGTTCTTTGCTTTGTGGTGGATGTTAATTGTCGGAGGCGACGAAGCACCCTGGGTGCCAGCTGGTCTTGTAGCTAGTGTGGGATTGCTCGTGGCGCTATCGGCGCGTGAAGTGGTAATGCGCCGTGCCTGGACTCGTTATCTTCTCGAGAACAGTGTTGCGGAAGGCGGGGCTCGCGGAAGCGATAAGCCAAACTCCTCGAAGAAAACTTATTCAACCTCACTGCATGCGGCGGCACTGGCGACAATTCAAAAACAGTCAGCAGAAGCTGAGATAGCCTCTTTTCCAGATTCTCATCTGGATGTCTTTCATCTTTGTCAGAACTATCTTGAGAGCACCGAGGAAGCTTTGCGGGCAAACAACCTGCCTCCCGAAAAGCGAAATGCCATGCGAGCGGTACAGGAGCGGGTTCGCTCACTTGAGAAGCATCACCTGCTTACTTGGGCCAGAGGCTCGTCGCGGATCCTTACTCACGAAGCCCAGAAACGCGTGCGAGTGTCAGATAAGATAGAGACGGCCAATCGCGCGGTTGAGTGTTTGGACACTGCCCTCAGAGTTTTTCCGGAAGAGCACGAATTAAACGAGTCGAAGCTGGCGATCAGGGAGTTCATCGCTTCGGTCAAGGTCGCCCATTGGGTAGAGCTCGCTGAGAGGGCCGCGTTCAAGGGTCACTACCGGCGGGCCATTGATAGATACAAGGATGCGCTATTTTATCTGGAGCGCGAAACGGTAAAAGACGAGGTGAGAATGGCCGGCACCGAGAGAATTAGCCGAGAGATCGAGGTACTCCGCAGCCGCCTGAAGACGCCACACAGAGCCCCCGATTAAGTTCGCCTTGTAGTGACAAGTAGGAGAAGGTTCTGAGTTGATTTCACAAAGGTGCCCCAAGTGTCGCCGCTCGCGTATTCGGCGAGGTTATAAGCAACCCCCACTGCTTTTACGTATGGTTGGCATCTACAACCTTTTATGCGATCATTGCAACTTACTTTTTACTGGCTTTGCGATGCCAGGGACGGTTCGAAAACCCTGTAGGAGAGGATCGACACCAGTCCAACACGGCCGGCCACGTAAAAACTGAACAGAACCCCCACTGACGATCACTAGTTCCAGGTTCCGTCGTTTAATCAAAATCTCGAGGCGCAGGTTTTACTCGATTCTGAGGTACTTTTATGAAAGTAAAGATTCTCTTGTTTCAGGCGGTTCTCGCTTCTATGGTTCTCATGGTTGCAGTGCAGGCCCAAGATCAGGCCGCCCCCCCCACACAGTCTTCATCCTCTGTAGATAATCAAGGGATCCGGAATTATCTACTTGGGCCAGGTGACATTTTGGATGTCAGAATCTTTGGACAACCAGACCTCAACTCTACCGCGGAGATAGATAGCGACGGGAACATTAGTTCACTTCCATTTTTGGAAACGCCTATCCCGGCAAAGTGTCGGACCGAAAAAGAGGTCCAAAAGGACATTGCAACTGCATACAGCAAGTATCTCAAGAAGCCCCAAATCAGCGTTCGAATAGTGCAACGCAATAGTCGGCAGCCGGCGACTGTGTTTGGTGCCGTCCGCCAACCTACGCGAATTCAGATGCAGCGTAAGGTGCGACTGAACGAGCTGATGGCCGCTTCAGGCGGTTTCACAGAGCGTGCAGCGGGAACGATTCAGATTCTTCATACGGAACCGGTAATGTGCCCTGCGCCAGGTGAGGAAGCCGAAGCTGCCCCTGTTGATGGGAGGAAGATTCCGTTGACCTTGGTAAGGATTTCCGAGCTGCGCGCCGGAAAACTGGAAGCTAATCCTGTAATTCGCCCGGGCGACTACATATTGGTGACTGAGGCTGAACCTGTTTACATCACCGGGAGTGTGATTGCTCCTCAAGGGGTTTTCATGCGTGATCAACTTACACTTGGTCGAGCTCTTGCAATGGTGGGGGGCACAAGGAAAGAGGCGAAGACCAACGACATCAGGATCTACAGACAAAAACCTGGATCTCCTGAACAAGACACGATTCACGTAGATTACGCAGCAATTAAGAAGAAGCAGAAACCGGATGTTCTACTAGAGGCCTACGATATTATTGAAGTGACCGAAGCCGGAATGTTTTCTTCGAGCCGTCTTCCACAGACACTGATGAGCGCTGTCACGGGAGTCTTCAATAGCGCTGTTGCGGCCAGCGGTCAGATTCTGCCCACGCGCGTTCTCTATTGATCAATCAACCGGAGCGCAAGGTTCTTAAGACTGAAGCCCCCAAAGGGGTAGGCTGCTGAACTTATTCTGAAACCGTCGAGCTACGAGGCATCAATTGAGTCAAAAAGTAAACCGGGGACGAAACAGAAGGCTCTTCACCTTCGCGTGGATCACAGCGCTCACTCTATTAACGGTCTTTCTGATTTATCGTGAGCTGACCGCGGTCCTCTATATCCTCGCTACTCTTGGCGTCACTGCGCTGCTAATTGTAGTCGCGCTCGCGGATCTGTCCAAGCACGAGAAGTATTCTACCGAATCACCTCACGCAGACGATGCAGCATCTATTGGAAGCGGTATAAGTTCTTCGAAGCGAACCAGTCAGCGTTGAGAAGTTGTCGTCGGCTTTCTGTAGAGCATAACCGCAAATACCCGACACATTTAGTTCTCACAGCACGTCCGAGATCCCTCGATTATTAATTTCCCCAAGTTGTTGAAAGTTTAAGAGGACTGTTGCATAATCCGGCTGCGTTCACCTCCCCGGTGGACGAAGTGGTCGCGTGGGGTGAGGACACGTGGCCTTAGGGTGGGGGCTGTGGGAGGCCCCCGCCCGCTTTTTTTGCTCGACAAATCTTTGTGCCCTCGATCTGAACCAACCAAGCCTCTAATGTCGCACCCTTCCCCGGCCCGGAATCCGGCGCGAGCGCAATATCAGCAGTCATGACTTCGGAAAAGTGATCCGGTGCCGGTGACACGAGGTCTGTGCCGGGTAGAAAGCGATCCGAAGCATCGGAAATAGTGATGTGGGAGGTTAGAGACGTACGGCGAGACGAAGAACTTCAGAAAAGCAGGGCTGGTTTGCTGCGAGCGATCCTAACTGATGTTTTCCCCGTTGCGAGTTGCCAGAAAACACGAGCGGCAGTAAACCGGACGTCCCTGGGATGGATAAAATGGCACCGTTGTTTGTTGTCCACACTGTGCGCATTGAACAGACACTTCGATGCGCTGCCGAATTCCGGATGACTGAGCCGCTGCGATTGCAGCGAGTCGTTCATTCTTCGCTTGTTTACAAGGTTTGCAACGCTTAGGTTCGTTCTTCAAACCCTTGTCGTGAAAAAAGACCTGCTCTCCGCCGGTCCAAATAAAATTCTCACTGCAATCTACGCATTTGATAGCGCGATCGGGATACTCACTGTCAGCGCTTGCTTGAGCTTCGCTGACGAATTCCATTTGTGACATGACTGGCTCCCTGGATCGCTCACTTCCGGTGCACGTTGGTGGGATCGATCTAACCTATTATTGACTCAAAAGAGAGAAGCCTCTTATTCTCCGCTGGCCGAATGCGGAGGCCACAGCCGCCCATGAAAAACCAGCGTTGTTGGCAAAGTATAACTATGGCGAAATTGTGTCAAGACCTGCGCGCTATCTTTCAGTAATATTGACAGTCCGCTACTCCCGTGCAAGCATCCCGCGAATTGCTAAAATTGGCAGTTGAAGGTTTTCACAGTGAAAGCTTGACTCTCGATACACCCCCCCTCACCTCGTATTGAGGGGTTTATCTTCAGTAGGATCAAGACCAAATGAAGCTATTGGTGCTGGGCTCTGGTGGCCGTGAACATGCGATTCTTTGGTCACTGACTCTTACCTCAGACGTGGCGCTCCAGCTTTATTGCGTTCCGGGAAACGCAGGTATAGCTGAGTTTGCTGCGTGTGAGCGAATTTCTTTGACCGACCACTCAGCACTTATCGAGCTTGTAAGGCGAGAGGCAATAGACCTCACCATCGTGGGCCCGGAGGCCCCTTTGGCCGATGGCATAGTGGACCAGTTTGAACATAATGGGCTAGCGATTGTGGGACCGAGTCAGGCAGCTGCCCGTCTCGAGTCGAGCAAAGCATTCGCTAAAGATTTCATGGCCCGTCACAACATACCGACGGCTAAGTATTTGGTTGCCAATTCGGCCGGAGAAGCCCAAGAGATCCTACTAAGCGGAGCATTTGGTCCTCCCGCTTCGCATGTGGTGGTTAAGGCGGATGGGCTCGCAGCAGGTAAGGGCGTTATTGTTGCTCGTTCCCATGCCGAAGCGGAAGACTCTGTACGCAGGCTCATGAGCGGCGAGCAAGTCGAAGCCGAGGCGGCGAGGCAAGTGGTGATTGAAGAGGCACTCTTCGGCAGTGAAGTTTCCCTGTTGCTGTTCGCGGACGGACAGAACTATGCCCTCATGCCGCCAGCCCGAGACCACAAGCGCATCGGTGAGAACGATACGGGCCCAAACACTGGCGGCATGGGCGTCGTTACCGGACCCACGATTCTTGAAGCACAGACGCTCGAACGCGTGGTTCGTGAGATCGTTCAGCCTACCCTCGCAGGCGCTCGAGCAGAAGGCTTCCCATTTAGGGGCGTGCTGTTTCTCGGATTAATGTTAACCGCTGATGGTCCTAAGCTTTTGGAATACAACGTGCGCATGGGAGACCCAGAAACTCAGGCAATATTGCTAAGGCTGAAGACCAGCCTACTTGATATCTTTAAAGCTATTCCGGCGGGAAGACTCCAAGATGTCAAAGTCGAATGGACTAATGACTCGTCAGCCTGCGTCGTGCTGGCAAGCCAGGGTTATCCGGCCCAGTACAAGGTGGACGTCCCAATCGAAGGACTGGATGAAGTCGCTTCCCTTGAATACGTCAAAGTTTTCCATGCCGGCACGAAGAGATCGGAGGCAGGCGGATTAGTGACTGCAGGCGGAAGGGTTCTGGGAGTGACTGCCACGGGCGAAAGTTTGGATAAAGCGCTGGCCCGTTGCTACAACGCCGTCAAGCAAATCAAGTGGGAAGGGATGCAGTACCGCCGCGATATCGGTAAGTTTAGAAAACCCCTGTCCCGCGCACATAACTGAGCGCAGGAATTTGGTCTACCCGCACCTTCTCGATTTTAGCATTCGGTCAGTTCAATAAAGAGCGGCATAGCGGCCTTTTCTGGAGCCTGTCCTTAAGTGCTGTTATACTTCGGATTCATTTGCTGCTGGTAATTCGAACCGCCCGCGGTCTAGCATCGTACAGAAACATATGTGCCCGGACAGAATTTAGGGCGAACCGGCAAGTACGAAGGGGCCAACGCGGAGTTCTGACACCTTATTGCTGGAGGATAGCTGACAAATGGGACTTTGGAGCAGAGTCAAGCGCTCAGTGCGCGCGCTATTCGGGGGCTTAGTCGAAGCGACTGAAAACCCCGAACTAGTACTTCAGCAGACAATTAGAGACATGCGAGATCGCGTTCCGGAGTTAAACAACTCTGTGGCGCAGGTAATGGCTACCGAGAAGCTTCTAGGTAAGAGCAAAGAACGCCTTGAAACTCAGGTTGTTGACCTTGATTCCAAGATTCGGGCCTCGGTAAAGATGGGACGCGACGATATTGCCACCGCTTACATCGGCCAGCTTCAGCAGGCGCAAATGGATCTGCAGAAAACGTCGCAACAACTTGAGCATGCCACGCTGGCGTCCAAACAGGCGCTTAAAGCCCGCGATAATTATGTCCTGCAAATGCAGCGACGCACCGCCGAGGCTATGCAACTCATTAATCAGTCGAAGCAGGCGAAGCTACAGGAACAGCTGGCGCAGACGATGGAGTCGTTCCAGATCGGCGACGACGCTTCAACGTTCAACGAAATGCGGGACAAGATTGACCGTCGCGCAGCCGCGGCCGAGGCGAAAATGCAACTTGGCGCCGCTTCCGTTGACAATCAAATGCAGGAGATTGAACGTGAAGCTATGGATATGCAGTTGCAGGACAAGCTACTGTCTTACAAACGCGATATGGGGCTATTGCCAGCCTCCACCTCTGACGGCCAGCAGCAAGCCCTGCCTGGGGCAGGCGAGACCAGTGCAAGCGATCAGAAGAGCGCCGTCTTGAATAATGGCCGACATAATAATTGAGCGGAGCAATTTCGCAGGTGGATCCGAAAATGATCCTTATTCTTAGTTCTTCAAGTCTATGGCCGAGTTTCCGAAGTTTGATGTTAAGTATCTGAAAGAGGCTTTCAAGGAACCCCTTAATTTCTGGGGGATGGCAGGCTTTGCCGTCGCCGCCGCCTACGTTCAAGATGTTACCCCCCTCGCCGCAGCGCTTGCCGCCGAAACTGTCTATCTAGTTACCGTGCCCGCCACAACACTTTACCGTCGCCTTGTTGATCGCCGCGAGAAGCAAAGGCTTCACAAATTGCGCGAGCAGCAGCGTGAGGCGCAAATAAAAGGGTTCGATCCGCGCGAGCGGGAAGCTGTCGAATACCTGCGTTGGATGAAAAATCAGATCTATTCCAATTACAAAAAGTTTACCGGTACGAAACAGATTCCGCTGAATATCCAAAGCTTGGACCAGCGCTGGGAAGATTTCGTTGACTTGTTGGATGTCTATCGACGGCGCAAGCAACATCTCAGATCGATTAACCGTCAGGCCGTGCAAAATCAACTAATACAGGCCGAGCGGGCGGTGGAAGCTTCACGGGATGATCGCGAGAAGCGCATACAGCAATCAAATGTTGAGATCCTCAGAAGAAGGGTTGCCGCTTTCAAGGATATCGAGCGCTCAGTCAAGCTCGTAGAAGGTCAGTTGCAGTCCATCGAGAACTTCTTTGGATTGGTAAACGATCAGGTTGTAACCCTGCCGACCCCGGAGAGGGTTTCGTCGCTCGATTTCGAGCAACTTAGTGATTCGATTGCCATGACCAAGCAGATGCTTGAAGAAACTTCAGACACTTTCGCAGCGCTTGATACCCATAACCGCGACATCGGCAATTACGAACTCCTTCTCTCCAATAGTTCCTCCTCAAAATAGCCTGAACTTCCATTGATTTTAATTAAACTCGATGTGCCTTTGTGCCCGCTGAAGGACAGGTGGGCAGACCAAGTATGCGCTAAGTCACGAAGTCCGAAAGCCTCTCTACGGCCGCTAACTATCTCCTGAAACATGGACTATAATTTGTTGTGACTTTTGCGTTTTCGCGAGAGCCCCCGACCCCCGGATCGCCTGAAAAAGACGTTGAAACAACGACGTATCAGCAACTTAGTTGTTTAAGGTGGAGTCTTAATTAACACACTCTATTGCACTGAGAAAAAAGATGACCACTACATATTGACATGGGTGTTACAAAGATGTATATTGCGCTCCGCTTAAGACGAGGCGGGTTGATTGGGAGCAGCGTCACGCCCCCTGCGTGCTGTTCAGCAAAGCGTTCTATCGCTTCGAAGAGAGCCAACCGCAGTATCCGCTACCACAATTTAGATCGGCGTTCGGTTATTGTTGCGCCGAAGTGTTTTTGAAACGGTGTAAGGCTCACGTGTCCCCACGCGCGAGAGAGGCAAAGAGATGAGTGCAATAATCGGCAAACAAACCCACAACACCAACCAGTCTCCTTCGATCCCCGGAACCAGGCGTAGGAGCCAACCGCTCGGCCTTAATGCCACGCGTGTAATCAGCAAACGATATTCATTGAAGGACGCCAAGGCGCGTCCGTTGGAGGAGTGGCCAGATATCGTTCGCCGAGTAGTTGGTCATGTGTCGGCTGCCGAAAAAGACTCAACGAAGCGCGATCAGTTCTTCGAGGCCATGAGTCAGATAATGCTCGCGCGCGAGTTTGTTCCCAACACGCCCTGTCTGGTTAACGCCGGTAAGACTAATGGACAACTGGCCGCTTGCTTTGTGCTTGATGTTCCGGACTCGATCACCGGCATCATGGATCACGCTAAGGCGGCGGCAACTATTCATCAGACAGGAGGCGGTACCGGAATGACTTATGAATTCCTCCGGCCCTCGGGCGCGTTGGTTGGTTCCACGCGCGGCGTCGCCTCTGGTCCTGTTTCTTTCATGAATATCGTCAACCAGGTGACCGACGTGGTGAAGCAGGGTGGTGTGCGTCGCGGTGCAAACATGGGAATGATACGAGTCACACATCCTGATGTGCTGCGCTTTATTCATGCCAAGAACGATCAGCACTCGTTGACCAACTTCAACATCTCCGTCAATGTCACTGATAAGTTTTTGAGAGCGGTGGACAAGAGTGAGTGGTTTCAGCTGGAGTTTAACGGCGAGCCGTGGAATGACTCGATCTACGATCCAGCACGAGACGGCGACTATCTTGTCTACCGGCGTGCCGATGGCTCAACCGTCACTTTTCCGGACAAGCAGTCATATGTGAATGCCGATCTTTCCAATTGCGCTATTGAAGAACCGCCGCGGCCGGGTATGGTATTCGCGCCTGACATTTGGAATCGAATCGTCGCCAGCGCACACAAATACGCCGAACCGGGCATTGCTTTCATCGACGAGGTGAACCGTCATAACCATATGATGAAGTCGATGGGGCCGATTTATTCTTGCAACCCCTGCGGTGAACAGTTTCTGCATTTCTCCAACTCCTGCAATCTCGGTTCAATTGACCTGGCGAAGTTCTATGACCCCGAGCATCGAGTTGATTGGGACCGGCTGCGCGAGGTTACACATCTTTGCACCAGGTTTCTCGACAATGTGATTGATACATGCGCCTGGCCGCTTCCGGAGATTAACGACGTGGTCACTCGCACCCGGCCTGTAGGACTTGGAATCATGGGCTTTGCCGATCTCTGTTTGAATCTGGAGGTCACATATGGCTCGCCCGCGTCGATTTACCTGATGGACGAAATGATGGGATTTATCCGTCGTGAGTCGTGGATTGCCAGCATCAGACTCGGAGCCGAGAAGGGGACCTTCCCGGAGTTTGAGTCGAACCGTGACGCTTATGAAGACTTTCTCTACAACCAGATCGGCATTCCCCGCGATCTGCCGTTAACACCGCGAAATTACGAAGTCACGACCATCGCACCGACGGGAACGATTTCCCTGGTTGCGGAAACGTCTTCGGGCATCGAACCGAATTTCTCATGGGCCTACGTGCGCAAAGACACTCTCGGCACGCGGACTTATGTACACACTCTCGCGGCGCAGGCCCTGGGTATTAATGTCGACCAAACCGACCAGGAGTCAATCGACGCCGCGGCCACTTACGTATGTGAGCACGAGAGTGAGCTGCCTCCGTACTTTATCTCGGCGATGAATATCAGCGCCGAACAACATATTCATGTGCTGGCTGCGGCCCAACGCAATGTCGATAACAGCGTCTCGAAGACTTGCAACGGCGCAGTGGACGATACGGTGGAGTCAGTGGACAGACTTTATAGATTAGGACGGCAGCTTGGCTGCAAAGCTGTCAGTTATTATCGTGATGGCTCGCGCGATAACCAGGTCCTCACGTCCATGAAAGCTGAAAATAAGAGCGAGACGACCTGCAATACCGAAGTGACTGCGGAAGTGCTTGATGCCCCGCCGGCAAGCCATGCCGATGCGGCGCACGTCGTTGCCATCGATCAGGAAGCGGAAGCGCTGGCCCGATCTGAGGCCGGAGCCTTAGTAAGAGAACAGGCCGACGATGAAGCGAAAGCCGAAGCAGAAAGCGCAGCCAGACTGCGGTCTGAAAATGGAATTACTGCTCCGGAACTAACGGCGATTCGAATCGAGCGTCCGCGCGAGTTAAGCGGCGCCACCTGGCAGATTCCCTTTGACGGTCAGAATCTCTACGTCACCGTTAATCACGACAACCACATGATCCAGGAAGTATTCGCCACGGGACCGATTAGCGGTGGTGTGGGACTTCTCGCATCGAAGATGCTACGTGGTGGCTTCGACGCGGCGGAAGTGGCTTACAGCCTTAACAAGGTTACCGGCACCCATGCCGTTTGGTTCAACGAGCGTCTGCTGACCTCGCCCGAACAAGCCGTCGCCGAGTGCATCATGATCACCAACCGCCGTTTGCAGACTCTCCCCGATTCGGCGCGCGCCCTTGGAAAGCAGCAGGCGCAGGCGAAGGCACAGGTTCCGACTACGCCGGTCACCGGCGCCATCATGTCGACAATGATCGGCATCTGTCCCGAGTGCAAAGGCCAGCTCGAACACGCCAGTGGCTGCGACTTCTGTCGCGATTGCGGTTACTCCAAGTGTAAGTAAGTTGTAAGCCAGATGTGCTCCACCAGAAACCGCTGCGCGTGCTTCGCAGCGGTTTTTTTGGTGATCACTCGCACAGTAATTCCGTCCCCTGGCATCGATCGCGGGCCCAACTGCCAACGCTCACAAATCCGCCAAAAGTGAAGAAGCGTCACACGCAAGGCCGGCGTATCAATCAAGGTGGGCGACGTATCAATCAAGGTGGGCGATCGAGATTAATATGGCCAGGAGCAAGGCTCCGGCACCAATGCCGACGCCGATGGCGATGTTTCTCGCAGTTGAGTGGCCTCGGTTTTCCTCGACCTTTGCAACGTCGGCGTAGCGAATCGTGGTGGGCGCATCAGTCTTCCGATCGCGAATCACGAAGTTGTCTTCCCCGGCTTGGGCTATGTAGCCCTTTGTCTTAGAGCCATCCTTGAGTCTGATAGTGGCCTTCGCCTTGGCTCCAACCCCCAACTTGGCGATCTTGACCTTAACCTTTTCCACTAATGCTGCCTGCGAGTCGGCCTGTCGGGTAGCTGCTGGCTTGAGAGCTGCGGCGAGTTCAACTGCGGCTGCTGGTTGACCGGGGTGTTGGGCTATTACTGGCTTAGCAATAGTACCCAGGAGGAGCAAGCAGGAAAGTAAACAACATAAGTTTGTTTTCAGCATGATAGGTTTCCTCAATTTGTGAATTCCTCGGCTCAGTTGCTGCACAAACTGAATGAACACCGCGGTGTCCTTTTCAAGTGGTTAGAGCCCACGCAGGCAATTGCAATGATGGTGCCACATTCGCGATTCACGTGGAAGGCGCCAAAAGGGCGGAGATGGTCCAGCCCGGCTACTCCATGAGTGGCTAAAATATTTCGGATGCAACAAGCATCTGACACTTCAACCATACACGGCGTTGCGAAGAGACGCGGAACGGTACGTGATAAGAACCCGAGCACGAGAACGGCAGACCCGCGAGCCCCGCCTAGGCTAAACATCCAACAGTCTAAGTGGTAACGTAATTCAATTCACAAAGTAGTCAACTTCAGTCCTAGAGGTTTTTACCGTGAATAGACGCTCTTTTCTTTCAACAAGCATTTCTGTGGCCGGATTGACAGTACTTTCGAGGCTGCCAATTGTTTCCGCCTCTTTCTGGCAAGATTCACAAAGCACGAGCAAGGGTTCTAAAGGAGTCAGAAAAGTGACCAAAACAGACGCTGAATGGAGACGAATCCTCACTTCCGAGCAGTATTACATAACGCGGAAGAAGGGGACTGAGGCGCCCTACTCAAGTCCTCTCAATGAAATCCACGAGCAGGGTGTTTTTGAGTGCATTGCCTGCGGGCTACCCTTATTCAGCTCAAAGGCTAAGTTTGATTCGGGCACCGGCTGGCCTAGTTTCTGGCAACCAATCGCCAAGGAAAATGTACTGGAAGAGGTGGATAAGAGCTTGTCAGCAACCCGTACTGAAGTTCTCTGCGCGAGATGCGAGTCGCATCTGGGACACGTTTTTGAGGATGGGCCAGAACCGACAGGCTTGCGCTACTGCATGAATGGTGTGGCTCTCAAGTTTGTTAAGAAATAATTGGGCTAAACATTCCGGACTTGGACCAGAGATTCGAAACCAGTTTCGCGGGCACCTGAGCAAAGGGTTCTTTGTTTCGGCGGAATGCAGATGTCGGGCTTATTGCTTAGAGCTGGTGAACTCCTTAATTGCGTGCTTGATAACTTCATAACATTCGCAAGCTCTGCCTTCCAATCCAGCGCGGTTAAGAACAGTCAGGCGCCCACGTGTATAATCAATCAAATTTCCTTCGCGCAATTCACCCGCAGCCCTCGAAATTTCTGAGCGAGTCACTCCCAGCATATCGGCAATGAGTTCTTGTGTAGTGGGAAGCTCTTCGCTATGCAAGCGATCGGCAAAGGTCAGCAACCAACGACTCAGTCGTTGCTCTATCGGATGCATTTGATTGCAAAGAGCTGTTTGGGCAGTCTCTGTAATCCGGGCTTCGATCCTTCCTAGCACTAAATCGTGCAACACTCCACCACGGTCAAACTCTTTGTGAAATATTGCCGGCGGTACTTTGTGACCGCTGCCGTCTGTGAGCATTGCGCATCTAATAATGAACACACCGTGTTTAAAAATAGCCCTCTCGCCAACCACGCTTTCGTTCCCGACAATGCTCAACTGCAACTTTTTACCTTCATCGGTGCTCACCGATAGAGAGGCTACACCCTGCTCCAGAAAGTAAACAGCCTCTGCAGGTTCGTCAGAGGCATGAAGAACTTCTCCCTTACTTACAGATACGCTCTTCAAATGAGGAATCAGCCGCTGATATTCTGCCTTGGGTAAGGCGGCCAAGAGCGAATTTCTGGATTTTGGCTGGGATCGCCTGCTCATTACCGTGCTCACGTTAGTGAAAGAAATTGTATCTTACGATATTTCAAACTGGCAGGTGTTGTAAATTCGTTGCTTAGAGTAGCGGGTCTCTCGGATGCCAGGCGGGTGTGAGTCAAGCGTCCCTAGCAATTTGTTACCAACTTCGCGGGCTAAATGAAGGGGCCTAAAAAAGAAGAGGGCAGATGTCTGCCCTCTCAAACCAGAAAAACGGATCTACCCTACGCCGTCTTCGCGGCGGCGAGTTTGTGAAGTGTTGAAGTGGCAAGCTCGGCGGTTCCCACTCTGGGAGTTCCCTGCACCAGGTTCGTGAGGGTCTTCAACACCTCAGGATAGCCGGAGACATCGTAAGCTTCCGCCGCCTCTTTCGTGTCCCAGAAGCTGATAGCAATAGCTTCCGAGCGATCAGGGGCGACAAAGGTGATTTCATCACGAAATCCCTTCTGTTTGCGCAGCAGTGGAATAATCTTGCTCTCAACGATGTCGGTAAATTCTGCTGAAGTATTGGCTTTTAGTTCCATTATGACGTGACGTGTAAACATGATTTAGCTCCTTCGATTTTTGAGCTGTTGACTTCAGGTGATCTGGAAGATCCCAGAGGAGCTGAGAAGGGAGTAAGCTGAACTCGGTTCGCCGCGTACCCTATCACGCACCCACGCGTTTGCCTAATGGGAGTGTTGGAAGAGTGTACGGTGATGAATTCGCAAGGGACTGTACGAATCAGATCATAATAATCGCGCTGAGGTTGGCGCTTAAAGGTCGCATCTCGTGAACAACACACCGGCTCCTTTTACCACTGAACTCCTTCTTGGAATGAATGTTGTTGATGCAAGATATATCCTGTACTTGACATATATCCACCACTAGCGTAGAGTGGCTTTCGAACCGAGTCCAGCTTACTCTCTTCTCAGTTCCTCTGGGATTCTCCAGATCACCTGAAGCACAAAGCTCAATTACCAAGAAGTTAGAAAATGACTATGAAAACTTTATTGCGGTAACCTCGCGTTCGAGACTTCGTAGTCGTCCAACCAATAGGAACAAACCATGAGCGTCAGCAACCATACCGACAAGCCGTTTACACTTCGACTTTTCGATTCGGGATCGACAGTTGTTTTGGAGCTGACGAATCGCGGCGACCAAACTCTTAAGTCTGTAGAGATTCTGAGCATCTTTTTGAAAGACATAGAAACTTTAGGTGGTGGTCCATCTCAAGCCCACATTAGATTCGAAACGATAGAGTCGATCCAACCGAGAGAGAAAGCGGTTTTAGCTCCCAGAACCTGGATTGAAGGAAAGCCTGTAGACGCAGACCGCGACCAGTTGACACGTCTTAAAGAGATTGAAGGTCAAGTGAAACCGTACGTGCTGGATATTTCCTGGCAGGATGCACACGAGAAGATGCGCTTTCAAAGGATTCCGCTGGGACATTGATTGATTCAGCTCAGGTTACAGAGAGATTTCTGACGAAAGAGCGAAATGGAAAAACAGACTAACCAGGATTGGTGCTTAGTTCCCGTCATCGTCGATGACGAGACAACCGATCTCTTCCAGATGCCGTCGCCTGATGAAGATGCAGAGCAGCTACCCGCGTTTCTTGTAACCAAATCGACGGCAGATTTGGTGGCTCAAGATTTCGGTCGATACCAGCCCAGCTTGCAACGCATGGCAAACGATTGGCATAAAGCGAAAAAGCGCGTAATGCAGAATAGCAAAGCCCAGGAGCCCACCCCAGCCGCATGAACGGTCACAGAATCCTATGAGCCGACCAAAGCTTGTCAGTCGAGACACCAGACATTACGTGGTCAAGCGTCCGAACCAGATCCTTGGTAGCGGCTTGAGTTGGAACCAGGTGCAGGCTGAGCTAAGGGAAAAGGGCAGCGATGCGGATGAAGCGATGCTGTTCAGAGGCATTACGACCGAGGACGGCACTGAATATCGCGATAAGTACGCGGATAGCAGAACTCAGGTTACCGAGCACCGTGATTAGAAAGTAAAGGGAGAAGCGCGAGGGCTGTGGAGGATTACAGGGTCTTGCTATCTCTCCGACAACATAAAGCAAAACTGATTTTGCGGCCCAGGACGCGCACTCTCGACACCCTCTATTTTTATCGGCGCAAACCCGCTAACGAATCCTGACCGCTACACCTGCTCAAACTGCTCTGGTTTCCGGTTCCGTCAGGTTCGCGATGGCTGCAATTAATTCATGCGGTTCGATTGGTTTCGGCACAAACATATTAAATCCAGCAGACAAGGCGCGCGTGCGGTCCTCAACTCTCACATATGCGGTTAGAGCTACAGCGGGAATGTGTTTGAGGGTTTCGATTCCTCTCATTTTAGCAATGAGCGAATAGCCATCTTCTCCCGGCATCGCCAGATCTGACACTACCACGTCGGGTTTATACCACTCCAGCACTTGTAGCGCTTCCGCGGTCGACGCCGCAGTTTGCACTCTGGCGCGCTGCCCGCTTAGCATCATCGCCAGCAGCTGAAGATTATCCTGATCGTCGTCCACTAATAGCACGCGTACATTGTCCAGCGAGGCAGGTTCAACGGATCGCTGTGTATTCTCGGGTGACCGAAAATTCTCCGACCGCTCCTGGCGGGTTTTTGCAGGTCTGCTATCAACCGCAAGAGGCAGCCTGATCGTAAATGTAGCGCCTTTTCCTAATCCAGCACTGTCGGCTTTGACACTGCCCCCATGAAGCTCAACTAAATGCCTTACGATTGCCAGGCCCAAGCCGAGCCCGCCGTGAGCCCGGGTAGAGGTGGAATCCGCTTGTCGGAAGCGATCAAAGATGAAAGGGAGAAACTCTGGACTGATGCCTAATCCAGTGTCACTTACACATACCTGAAGAGCGGCGTCAGCTCGTTCGACCCGAACTTCAACCCTGCCTCCTGAAGGTGTGAACTTGATTGCGTTTGCGATGAGATTCCAGACCACCTGTTGCAACCGGCTGGCATCCGCTACCGTGTGACGAATCGATGGATCGAGGGTGACCGCCAGGTGAATGCCTTTTGAGTCAGCAGCCAACTGTACGGAATCGATGGCCGAATTGATGACTGAGGCCACATCGACTGGCCCCATGTTGAGTCGCAGCCGGCCAGTGATCACGCGCGATACATCTAGAATATCTTCGATCAATTGAGCCTGTGACTTTGCGTTGCGGTCGATCGTTTCAAATGCGCGGGCCATTGTGGTCTGGTCGAGTCTGCCGCTACGTAGCATATGGGACCAGCCCATGATGGCGTTCAGCGGGGTGCGAAGCTCATGGGAGACCGTGGCCAGGAATTCGTCCTTCATGCGATTAGCGCTTTCCGCTTCGGCCCTGGCCATCTGTTCCCGGACCAGGGAAGCCCGTAACTTTTCCTGAGCTTCTTCTCGATGCCTGACCTCAGCCTGAAGCGTCTTAGCTTTCTGCTGTAACTGGATAATTTCGCGGAGGCGGTCGTCGTGGTTAACCAGGTCGGCGTAGCTCTCCGCCGGGATTACGCGGGAGTGTGCGGTGCAGATACCAGTGAGCGGCTCAACAAATTTTTCACCGGCAAAACCGTTCATTGGGTACGCGCAGAATAAAGAAAAGGAATAGTTCTTTTGCAGATCGTTCCATAGCTCTTCCAAGCGGATGGCAGCTGAATAGTTGCCGTCGGCCCAAAGGAGAGCGACCATCTCACCGAAAGCTCTTACACAATTGCGGCCATCTGTAACACTGTCGATTACATTTCCAATAACTTTGTTGAAGCGCATCGGCTCAGGCGATCCGTCCACCATAAACTTCGAGAGAGTTTCCGCCGCATCAAGAGAAACATATTGACCGAGGACCTTCGCGCTTTCTAAGTCCAGCCCGTTGGCTCGCAACAGCTCGTCAAGTCCTTCCCGATGAGCACTGGTGGCAACAACCAGCGCGCCATCACCCGAGGTAATAGCGGTGCCGATGAAACCGCTTAGCGAGTTCAGCAGAAACCCGTCTGCTTCGTAGAACTGAACAAAATGTTCAGACCCACCCATCACACGCCAATCCAATTGTGGCGCAAAGTTTCCCGAGCCGACGTCGGCAGGTTTGCCTAGGGCAATCTCAGAAATAAAGTTCCCATCATGAGTAGGGTTGATCACAGACAGCCTCCCTCGGAGTATCGCAAAATAACAATCATCAAAAGCTTTTCAATATCAAAGCGCACGCCCTCTCGGGCTAGGCATAATTCTGTTGGAATGGTGGTTCGCCCCGTGGAGGGCGTCTGACTACCACATATAAAGGGGGGGGCACCAGAGCGCCGTATTCTACCTTGCCTTTTCCTTGGAATCCAGCAGTAAACTGCAGGAAGTCTCCCAGTGCTGTGTTAGATCGCCATGGTGACCAAATCCATGAGTCACGCGAGATAGTTAGCTTGGATCGGCAGACCCGCGCAGGAGACGACGGGACCCTTGTTCCAATTGCTTTTTTTTGGTGCCGCGGGTTTTACGACTCTGCGTTTCGTTGATGAACGTAAGGAGGTCACCGGGTTGGCAGCGAAGCACCAGGCACATTTTCTCCAACGTCTCGAAATTGATTCCGAGCGCCTTTCCTTTCTTAAAACGCCAGAGCGTGGTGTGGCTGATTCCCGTTTCCTTAGCCAACCAGTAGAAGGTCCGCCCCTGCGCCTCCAATAGCTGGTCGACTCGAATTTCAATCATAGTCTATCCTCCGTGGAACTATTTACCACATACGAGCAATATTGTCTATACAAGATATATTCCGTACTTGACATATAACAGACGCTGGCGTAGTGTAGAGACTCCCACGGGGGCGGCGGCTTTAGGTCGACGCGAGGATGTGGAACATTTTTACCGGGGAGGGAGGGCGGACCAAAGTTGTCCGCCCTTCATGTGACTCCAGAGACTCTGGGTTCAAAGGATCCATGTTATACTTTTTGACTGACTGGCTGTTCTCAAGAAACGTACTCTCGACATCAGGATTAGCGCGAAACGCACCTCTCCTTGTGCCGTCTGTTGTATTTGCAAAAAACGCGACTAAGCGCCAAGGAATTCTGATGCTCGCACTGTCACCAAAACAATTCGACTTGATCGAGCCGCAGCGGAGGAACGGCAACGGGGTCAGAAACTTTCCGCAAGTGAGAGCATGCCAGGAAAAGAGTACGAGGAGACCGCGCAATTAACACGTTATATGCAATGCAACGCGCCAATGGTGACTGGTTTGCGATTGACGATCGCGGCAGGTTTCGAGTGCCAGTCTTTAACAGCAGCCGCGAGGCTATGATAGCGCGGTCGCGTGACTCGGGAATGGAATGCTTTAGACCGGTGGCGCTTGACGAGGCTGCGTTTTTGAATCTTACAACGACAGATGAGGGAAAGGCCTGCTTCTGGCTGGTAGGCGATCCTTCCATTAATCTGAGCCGCGGTCGTTCGCTAGATCATGCTCAGCTCGCCCTGATTCTTCGGAATGGCAACGAACGACGGTGATGGCGTGGGCCATTTTTGAAGCGAGAATAAACACACTATGGCTGTAATACCCAAAGCAACGAGAAACGATTTTAGCGATGTCGCAAACGAAGGCGTCTGGCCGGGAATCGATTCAAGATTTCGACTGATCATCGTAGCGGGTTTGCGAACGAAGCAACTATTGCATGGTTCACAACCCCGAATCGAAACTGACCCGCTGAGACGAAGAAACACAACTATTGCGCTCGAAGAAGTAAAGCGGGGCTTGGTGCCCTTCACGGTCCCGGCAATGAAGGACAATGACGGAGGGTTTGATCGACCTCTAAGTGGAAAATCACAATCGATAGCTTAACGACGGTATAGCGCCAACATGACGATGAACGGACTAAGAGTCTATATCAAGCCCAATGGGACGGGCCCGCGTAATGGCCAGGAGATTTTTTATAGCCGGCGCGGGAATGGCCCCTTTTATCGCTGGCTGTACGAGGAGAACGCCGCCCAATGGCGCGTCTCACGCGTCATCTCGACAGACTTCACACCGCAGTCCCTATCTATGGCCAGTTGGAAGGCCGTGCCGGTAGCGCTTCAAACGAGGTTGGGTGAGCACTACCTGGAATAAGGTAGATGCCTGACACGCGTTGAGCCGCGACCAAAAGTAAAAATCTAAGAACTGAAGGAAAGCCATTCTTGGTCACCGAGTCCACAATCAATTCGTTTATCGAAAAACCCCCTAAACTTTCTCAACTGAACTGGACCCACAGCTTTCTTGTCGTGACCCTGCACGCCATCGGTCTCCTGGGGTTGTGGTTTTGGCCTCGCCCAGTTGATTTAGTCCTGTTTTTTGGACTGTACCTGGCGACGACGTTTGCCATTGGCATCGGCTACCACCGCCTGCTTACGCATCGAGGCTTTGTATCGCCTCGTTGGATGAGGCGAATACTCGCTTGGATGGGGGCGGCGGCGTTGCAGGGGGGGCCGGCACGTTGGGCCGCGATTCACCGTCGTCACCACCAGATGGCGGACAAGCATGGCGATCCTCATTCACCACTGATGGGATTCTTACACGCGCACGTAGGCTGGGTAATGACTCGGGACGCAAAAGAGGGAAGCGATTACCGCGAGATCGTGCCTGACGTTCCCGGAGGCGACCCCTGGTTGCGCGTCCTGGACTATAAGATCCTGTTCGTACTGCCCTGGGTGCTTACTGGGTTGTTTTGTTTTGCTGTGGCAGGGTGGCGCGGTGTGTTATGGGGAACGATCCTGAGAACCTTGACGCTCTGGCACCTGACCTGGTGCATTAACAGCGTCTGCCATGTACTTGGAAAGCGTCCCAACATGACTCGCGACGAGAGCCGGAACGTGTGGTGGCTGGGACTCTTGACACTGGGAGAAGGCTGGCACAACAACCACCACGCGCGTCCCGCGGCGGCAGTACACGGCTGGCGTTGGTATCAGATCGATATATCAGGATACGTGATTATTCTGATGGCCCGCTTAGGCCTGATCCGGAACGTGGTGAGAGAACCTCAAGTCTAGACCCTACGATCATATCCTAACCTGCATTCTCCTCGCCTTCAGCGAGATATTACCGCGTTGTAGTAGCCCGTGACGCCGTTAAGAACATACTGTACGACCAGCGCTGCCAACACGATTCCCATAACACGCGTCGCAATGTGGACCCCGCCCTCACCCAGCAGCGCAATTAGCCGCGCGCCGAGATGCAAAAATACAAGAGTTACCAGGAACACGAGGGCGGTCGCCACAGCCACGGCAACCAACCGTCGGGGATCGGTCTCAACTTGCGAGGTGAGCAGCAGAATCGTGGCGATGAGATCCGGACCTGAGAGCATACCGCGTTGTAGTAGCCCGTGACGCCGTTAAGAACATACTGTACGACCAGCGCTGCCAACACGATTCCCATAACACGCGTCGCAATGTGGACCCCGCCCTCACCCAGCAGCGCAATTAGCCGCGCGCCGAGATGCAAAAATACAAGAGTTACCAGGAACACGAGGGCGGTCGCCACAGCCACGGCAACCAACCGTCGGGGATCGGTCTCTACTTGCGAGGTGAGCAGCAGAATCGTGGCGATGAGATCCGGACCTGAGAGCATACCGCGTTGTAGTAGCCCGTGACGCCGTTAAGAACATACTGTACGACCAGCGCTGCCAACACGATTCCCATAACAC
>JBHENP010000035.1:0-47989 GCA_046261995.1 Pyrinomonadaceae bacterium | reverse complement strand
GTCCATCGGTTCGCGGCGGCAGCAATGAGATAGAGGACTGAAAATCGGTTGATATGATGTCGTACGATCGAGTCTTACCATACTCGGGTCTTAAACAGTCTCGATATGTTGAGAGCTAGTATCCGCTGGCTACGGCAAGCGGTTCTGCGAGTTGAGTGCTCGTATCCGCGCAGCTATGACCACCCGCCTGGGTAGTGGTGCTGACTTGCGCGACCGACATCCCAAAAACTTCTACCTGGCAAAGCCTGGATAGGAATTGGAGTACTCGACCAACGACCATGACAAGCAACGTCGGCGGCGGCGACTCACCGCTTACGTGCTTTGTCAATAGGCAGCGAAGCCTTCTTGTTGACATCCTTTGGGGCTAAGTCTAATAGCGTTGACAATGGGAGAAGCCGCCACCTAGAATTGTGTTCATTGACAAATCATAGTGCGCGAACACCAGCCTGTTACAGTTGAAAGCATACGCGCCACGCACAAGGCACGAAGAAAAGAGATTCGAGCGAGGCTCGTTGAGTTTGAAGAAGTCTGGCGCGATGGATCTGACGCGCGACTTTGGGAAGAGCTCGTCTTCTGCATTTTCACGGCCGGCGCCTCGGCCAGGATGGGATTGAAGTCCATCGAGGCGATCCGACCGTTGCTGTGGAATGGCGAGAGAGCGGATATGACCGCTGCCCTTAAGAAGGCGGGCGCCCATCGCTTTCCAGTCTCGCGGCCGGGTTACATTGTGATAGCGCGCAACTATCTTCGGGAACACTGCGGGTTGAGATTGCGGGCGCAACTCGAGAGTTTCGTTGATCCGATTGAGCGTCGTGATTGGCTGGCCCGGGAAAAAGGGATCAAAGGGTTGGGCTATAAGGAAGCCAGCCATTTTCTGCGAAACATCGGTTTAATGGGCCACGCGATTTTGGACAAGCATGTCTTGCGTTGTCTCGCGGATCTGGAGGTAGTCGAATCCGCCCAGCCTCCCAGCAGCAGGGCGCGCTACCTGGAGATCGAGGGAAGGCTCAAACGCGTGGCCCGTGACGTTGGGATCGATTTCGATGAACTTGACCTGGTGTTATGGTCAATGAAAACAGGAGAAGTTTTGAAATAGTAACCGTTCCAAGGACGAGTCGCACACTCAACAGTTCGACTTCGAGATGTTTTATGCAAAGTTTTAGCTTTACCCAATTAGCCCGTAAGTTGGCGGTCGGAGTTGTGGCCGCCTTTGTCTTTTCTATGGGTCCCCATGCGCCTGCGTCCGCAGCGACTCTGAGCGACAAGAAGGCCCGAAATCGAGCCGAGAAAGCACTTCGCGATGGTGACTTCGATCTGGCGGAGAAAAGTTTTCGCGAGATATTGAGCAAGAACCTTCAGGATCAGGATGCAAGACTTGGTTTGAGTCTTACACTTCTAAAGCAACGGCGTCTGCAAGACGCGTACGACCAGGCAGCTAGAGTAATTCTGGCAAACCCGCTCTCGGCGCGAGCGCATGCCTTGCTGGGCCATGCGATCCTGGCCTCCGGCAACTTTCGTGATTCGATTGAAGAGTTTCGTACGGCCCTTAGTATTAAGGAAGACGACTCGCTGGCGGTGGCCGGCCTGGCGATGGTTGATTTTTATGAGAACCGGTTAGAGCCATGCCTTCGAGGTTTACGGCGAGCGGTAAGCATGTCGCCTGACGAGCCCGACTTCATCTTCAATTTGGGGCAGGCGGCTGCGCGCAGCGAGATGTACAAGGAAGCGGCTGACGCATACGAGCGTTTTTTGATAATCGCGCCCAAGACTGACGCGGATCGTCGCGCGCGCATCAGGGGATTGATTGACTTCTTGCGGTACCTCGGAAGGCAAGGCTCGCTATATGTGCCGGCCGGACGGGACTCCACGATCGTCTCTTTTGAAGCGTTTGATAGCCGCCCAATCTTGCAGATCCGGGTAAACGGTCAAAAGAATCCGCTTCGATTCGTATTAGACACGGGCTCGGGGATGTCCGTGATCTCAGATGAGACAGCGGACAAACTTGGCATCCGTCCGGTTGCGCGTGGTGGCCTGGCGCGTGCTGTTGGCGGTGGAGGGAAGTTTGAAATCGTCTATGGGTTTCTCGATTCGCTGGAGGTTGGCGAAGTCAAAGTCGAGAATGTACCCGTCTACATCAGGCGCTTCTTTGACGACAAAAAGCCCGTCGATGGTTATCTCGGGCTTTCGATGATCTCGAAGTTCGTAACGGCCGTCGATTACGGGGAACGAACTTTTACCCTGGTGCGTCATCGACAGTCGGGTAGTCTAGATCTTTTGAACACGCCGCCTGCCGCGGATCAGCCCCCGGCCATTAAATCACTAACAACGAGGGCCGTGGAAATTCCTCTACGAACTACCTCGAGTGGCTTCCTCAGCGGTGAGGTATATCTTGAAGGCATCGAGAAACCGCTAAACTTTATTATCGATACTGGCGCCAGTATTTCGGTAGTCTCGGAAAAACTAGCGGCGCTCGAGGAGATGTCCAATTACCTGACCCCTAATCGAATGCGGGTCTTCGGCGCGGCAGGCGTTGCTGAAAATGTGAAGACAATGCTCTTGCCAAGTGTGGTGCTGGGCACATTCACCAGGGAACAGGTGAATGTGGCGGTTCTTGATCTGGAGTCGGTAAATGAAACGGCAGGGTTTATCCAGGATGGAATCCTGGGAGGAAACTTTCTCAAACATTTCCGGGTTTCTTTTGACTTTCGTCGGGGCGTGATTCGGCTGGAACCGATCAACCAGACCGCCCGGAGCGCCAAACCCGGCGAGATGTGAGGCACCGCGTCTTTAATGAAGCAGAGTCTCTATCTGGAAACTTCGGTCATCGGCGCTTACCTCGATAACGGCGAGCCCTTTCGGCGTGACTTAACGATCCGTTGGTGGGAACACGAGATGAAAGACTATCGGACAGTGATCTCGGCGGTGGTCTCACGAGAGCTCGAACGAGTTCCGGATCCACACAAAACTTCTTACTTAAAACTAATAGCCCCGCTGGAGCAGGCTGAACTCACCGATGAAGCCGCCATTCTAGCTGATGGTTATGTATCGCGTGGAATATTTCATCGCAAGTACATAGCAGATGCATTGCATGTTGCAATTGCCTCGTATCATAAAATTGATTACCTCGTGACCTGGAATTTTGGCCACCTGGCGAATGTGCGTCGACAAGCGCGGATCCGGCTTTTCAACACGGCGGCCGGTTTTTACGTTCCCATGATCGTGACACCAGAGTTTCTCGTCTCTGAAGCCACGGAGAAGGCGGTGTGATTGCCGATTTCCGATTGCCAATTGCCGATTGGTTTTGCTTATATGGAGAGCCGCATTGATTGAGACGTTTTTCGGCTAACACAATCTGCAATCGGCAGTTGGAATTCGGCAATGCTTTTGGATCGGCAATTGGCAATTGGCAATTGGCAATCGGAAATGTCTTATGTATCGTCGTCCCAAATTTCTAGAAGTGCTACTAGCCATTCGTGAGGAGATGTCGAGGGAAGTGGACTACGACGTCGATCTATTTGCGGAAATGATCCGTTCTGGTGTGCGTCCTTCACATGGACCTGAAAGACGCATTCGTGGCTACAAGAGCCGGGCGCCGCGTGGCGAGGAAGTGACCGCCACTGCGCCCAAACAGGAAAAGAGCAAACGGCTGAGAAAGATAGGTTAGATCCTGCTAAGAGTTTTGGCTGCTGCAACGCATGAACCCTACTTTCGAGACAATTGGATTAGAAGTGCCGAGTGAGAAGGCGTTTAACTATCTCGCTGAGCGGGCCGGGGACCAGGGCGAGCCTACCCAACTGAGCCGGCGTGGCGCTGTGCTGCATGGTCGTTGTTGGAAGTTGGGTGAAGGGCTTGAGGTTTGGACCGTGCTCTATGAATCGGGAAGTGGCGACGTCTTCTATGCCGACTGCCGGCCGGGTTTTCGGGCGCGGTACATTCAGACGATTAGTCCCTGGGCGCTCACGGAATACGATGAAGAGGGTGAAGCTGTGGTTCATGGGTACCGCGAAAGCACAGAATGCGAAGTCCTATTCGAACTGCAGAATCTTACCGAAGTGGGGCCGGCAGGCTTCTCAGCGCAGGAACTCCATGTTGGTCTATGTGGGCTTGCTTACCGCGCTCGGGTCCGCAAGGGCTGTGGCCAGACTCGCTGGATGCCGCTGGAAAAGGCGGCCCCATCGCGCGCCGCCCATGAGAATGATTGGAGTCTATCCGGCACCGTGATCGCGTTTAAACCGTTAAAGAACCCATTGTCCGGAAGTGATCTTTACTGGATACATCTCGACCTTGAACGAATAAAGCTGGAAGTCCTCGTCAATCAACGCGCTCTTCGGGGCGACTCTCTGACACCGGGCGCCACTCTGGACGCTGAAGTTTGGTTACAGGGACACGTGTTAGATGAGCAAGCCCTGCGCTCTCGTTATGAGGGCGTCGATATCACATGTTCAGCGGCCAGCTTCTGGTCAGGTCTTAAAAGGAAGAATTAAGAGTCGAACACGCAGGGAAGAGAGGTTCTGATCTCATTCACAGCGCGGCTTAATAGATTGTGTGAGAAACTCAAACATTAGGCTGACGAAAAGCGGTTTCACGCAAAGTCGCAAAGGAGGGCAAAGACGCAAAGAGGACCTGAAAAGGATTTAAAGCACTCACTTTTCTTATTTGCTTCCTTCTTCTTTGCGTCTTTGCGTGAAACCATCTTTCATTAGCGTCAACTCCTTGGCCTGATGATCAATATTAATGAAGCGTCTGATTGTTGTTAGTCTCGTAATCCTCATTGCCGTTTTCGCAGCCTACTCCCTTAATCGATACTGGATCCATCGCTATGACGGGTTGATTGCCCGGCAGGCAAATATCTATCGTCTCGATCCTGACCTGGTGTGGAGCATCATTTACGAGGAGACATACTTCAGTCCCTGGAAGATTGGGAAAGACGGCGAGATAGGATTGATGCAGGTCACCCCCGGGGTCGGACGGGACTGGGCGGCCGAAACAGGAATGCGCGAACTCGAGCGGCAGATGGCCAGTGAACCTTCGAGCCTTTTGCGCGATCCGGAACGAAACGTTCAGATCGGCTGTTGGTACCTGGAAAAGTTTTACGAACGATACCGCGACACGCCGGATGCTGAAGCCCGCATGATTGCCGGCTACAACGCCGGCCCCAGCCGCGCCGCGGAATGGAACCGTCCAGGGGAAGGTGGCAAGGCTTTGTCCGGCGAGGAGTTCATCCAACGAATCAACATTCCCTCTACGCGCGCATATGTGACTTCGATCCTCGAGCGCTACCGCAAGCTGAAAGGTACGCGATCTCCAACGGCAACCGTGATGTCCCGCGGTCTTAATGAAGGCATCCCCGACCGCCTGCCACGACACCCACTTCTCGTCGCTGTTCAACCCAATCGAGGACGGTAGAAGATCGGGTAAATCATGACCATCCTCTACGCCGCTCGTTGGGTCCTGCCTATCTCATCCTTTCCGATTGAGCATGGTGCGATTGCAATCGACGGCAGTCGGATAACTGGAGTCGGCAATCGCGAGTCACTCATCGCGAAATATCCGGAAGCTACGGTACGTGGGTTTCCCGATGCGGTCATACTCCCCGGCTTGATCAATGCCCATTCGCACTTAGAGCTCACCGCCATGCGCGGATTTCTGGAAAACGAAGAGTCCGACTTTATCGGCTGGCTAAAAAAACTAACAGTAGCGCGCCTGGAATTAATGACGTCCGACGATCGGTATGTGTCGGCGGCATGGGGAGCCATCGAGGCAGTGCGCGCCGGGGTAACTGCTATGGCAGACGCCAGCGATGGCGCTAATGAAAGCATGAACGCTTTGCGCGATGTTGGCCTCCGCGGAATAGTCTTCCAGGAGTCTTTCGGGCCAGACCCAAGACTGGCGATTGACAATTTTGCCAAGCTCGCCGAGAAGGTAGCTCGCCTGGCAGAGCTGCAAACGCCGCTGGTGAAAGTTGGTGTTTCCCCGCACGCACCCTACACGGTGAGCGGGCGCCAGCTCGAGTTGATTTCGGAGTTTGCTCTGACAGAAAACCTTCCCGTGATGATGCATGCAGCCGAATCGATCGCCGAAGAGATGTTCTTGCGTGAAGGTGGCGGCACTTTTGCGGAGGCACTTGCGAAGCGTAGCATAGACTGGCACGCGCCGGGCCTATCAACTATTCAATACCTGAAGCGACATTCCGTGTTAGAGACGAAACCCTTGTTGGCCCATTGCATTAGGGTCGATAACGCTGATATCGAGCTGATTAAAGAGTCGGGAGCGCGAATAGCTCATTGTCCCAAATCGAACGCGAAACTTGGCCATGGTCGCGCGCCGTTTTCAGTGTTTCTGGATCGACGGATTGCAGTAGGACTCGGCAGCGATTCGGTTGCCAGTAACAACACCTGCGACATTTTTGAGGAAGCTCGGTTTGCAACCTTATTGGCCCGCTCCGAGATTGGCGAGATAAACGGGCAACGAATGCTGACCGCATCCGAGGCATTGCATGCTGCCACTGCTGGCGGAGCGCGGGCGCTCGGCCTCGGAGGTTACACCGGCGAACTGAGAGAAGGCTTGCAAGCGGACTTTGCCGTCGTCTCGCTTGCCGGCCCGCACCAACAGCCGTCATACGATCCCATCAACAGTCTCATTTTTGCCTCGTCCGGGCGGGATGTAGTCTTAACTGTAATAGCGGGAAGAGAGGTCTTCAGCGAGGGCAAGGTGACGACCATTGATGAAGAGCGCCTCGCGGCGCGGATGAATGAGATCGCGGTCAAACTATCTAACGAGAACAGGAATCCTCGTATTCAACTGCCGTAGCGCGTCAGTCGAGTTTCACGTATTTGCTACCGCTCGCCTGAATATCAAAAGGATCGAGGTTCAGGCAGGAACAGACGATCCACGAAACCACACGAACGAACACGAAAATGTTCTGGCGATCGTTCGTGCTGTTTCGTGGATCGTTTCGGATTCCCGCGCTTCGTATGGGCGGTTCGATTTAGACGGAAGCAGCGATCGCCTCATCGAAAATCTTAACCGCCACGTCGACGTTCTCTTTCGTCAAAATAAGGGGTGGCGACCAGCGAATCGTATTGTTGCCTGCCCCCAGGATTATCAGGCCACGCTCGAAACAAGCTACTTCAACACGATCTCGAAGCTCTGGCGCAGGCTTATTGGACGTTCGGTCTTCTACGAACTCGACGCCAATCATCATACCCATCCCACGCACGTCACCAATGCAGTCGTATTTTCTCTTCAGCTTTTCCAGCTCGGACTTCAGGTAGTCGCCAACCTCCGCGCTGTTTCGAACCAAGCCGCCTTCCAGCAGCTCGATAGTCTTTAGAGCCGCGGCGATGCAGACCGGATTGCCTCCGAAGGTGGAAGCATGAGCGCCCGGTTTCCAATCCATCAAATCTGCCCGCGCCACACAGACGCCGATGGGAAGTCCGGAACCGATCCCTTTAGCGATGCAAAGAATGTCGGGCTTCATGTCGTAATGGTCGCTGGCAAACATTTTTCCGGTTCTACCCATCCCGCTTTGCACTTCATCGACAATCAACATGATCCCGTGCTGATCACAGATCCTGCGCAAGCCTTCCAGGAAGTTTCGCGGCGCCGGAACGTAACCACCTTCGCCTTGCACTACCTCCACGACAATGCCGGCGACTTCTTCGGGCGGGGTAGTCGTTTTAAAGAGGCGCTCCTCAATCCAGGTAAGCGCGCCCTGACCGGCGCCGCCATCGCCGCAATCCGCTGCATTGAACGGATTTCGAAACTCATTTGGATAAGGAACATGAACAACATCAAGCGCCTGACGCTTGAAACCTTTTCGCTGGGCCACTTTTGAAGAAGTCAGCGACAGAGAACCGAGCGTCCTACCGTGGAAGCTGTTGAAGAACGCGATGAACTTCTCGCGTCCGGTAGCGTGCATTGCCAACTTCAAAGCTGTCTCTACTGATTCGGTTCCGCTATTGGCAAAGTGTGTACGCGTAGGCGATGGAACGGGTACGATTTCATCAAGCTTCTGGGCGAGTTGGGGCATGTGACGGTAGTAGTAATCAGTTCCGCACATGTGGATCAACTCAGCAGCTTGTTTCTGGATTGCGGCCACAACTTCCGGATGACAGTGTCCGGTTGAGCAAACTGCCACGCCGGCATTGCAATCGAGAAAGACGTTGCCATCCACATCTTCAACCCAAACGCCCTGAGCACGTTCTGCGACGAGTTTGAAAGAAGGTCGCGGATAGGAGGGGGTTACAAACTGCGCGTCTGCCTTGATAATCTCGAGGCCTTTGGGCCCGGGAAGGGCTGTTTTTATCTCGGGGCGCTTCGAAGGGGCCATAGTTGAGCTCGACATAGGTTCTCTCCTTAGTAAGTCGGTCGCTTTTTTACGAGCGGGGTAACGGAAATGGTCCAAACATCGATGGTTCGGATCGTGAACCGAGACTTTGGCGAGATTTTAACTAGTCCGCGAAGAGGTTCGCGCGAGATTCAAGCGGGCAAAGATGCAAAGGCTGTGGATTGAACATGAATAATTGCGATTGGTCTGCGGCCCTAACGGTTGTAGGCATAGTACCACTTACGGGATGGGTGTGCCAGCTAAGTGACTGCGGGGTAGTCTCATTTCATTTTCTTAACCTGCATGTCCCAGGAGGTAGAACGAAATCAAAAACGATCCACGAAATACCACGAAAGATCACTCACAACATTTTCGTGTTAGTTCGTGTAGTTTCGTGGATCGTTCTGTTTCACCAAACGAACTCTCAAATCAGGGCACCAACTAAGGCTGTCTGCTGAATCGGAGCTCCACGCTCTCAGGATCGGGGTAATCCCTCTACCAAATGGTCGAAGGTGAGCCAGATACTCCAACTATGGTGGTAAAACGCAACTGGAAACGTAACCGCTATCAGGAAAAGGATGACCAACACTAATTGATAGTGCACATTTATGATCGGAAGGGATGCCATATAGGCGAGCAGAATTACCAACTCGGTCGTGACTACATTCACCAGTATCGCGCCGACGAAGAACCCCTGCTCGCGTTGGAAGACTGCTCTACACGAAGAGCAGTGATCTTTTATTTTGAAGGGCGCCTTGACGATCGGCGCTTTTCCACAGACGGGACATCGGAGCATAAGACACCAACGCAAGAGGTTGGCAAAGGATGGGCGGTCTCTGCTCACTAACTTCAGTGTGGCTCAATTGACAAAGACCGGCAAGATCAAAATGACGAGTGCGCCAGCACGTTAGTCATTGAGACTGGCCTCTTACTAATGCTCACGTTTTCCCATCTCAGGGACAAGAAAGTCACGCAAAGACGCAAAGGGGGCAAAGACGAAAAGAAGAAAACGTTTCAGACTTTGCGTCTTTGCCTTCTTTGCGTCTTTGCGTGAAACTGCCCTGTACGGTGGAAGCCCGGTGATGGATCGATAGGGCGCAGATCAGGCGGTTACTTTTTGGCCGTTTGCGTTTATCGGCAACAGACTCAAATCCCAATTACCTCGTTGAATCTCGTTCTTGAAACACTGGGTGCGATAGATGGTGTTACGAACCACAGGCCTGTGGTGCGAACCCAACCACTTATGTCGTGCATTCACATACGCTTTGGTCCAGGCTTTTTCGTTCCCGCCCGCAGAGGGAGGACTTTCCGGAAACATGTTTCTAATCACCCAAATAATCGATCCGCTATGAATGAAAGAGTCGTAGATGACTAGCGCGGAGAGCGGCAGCGTAAAACCCTGCAAATCTGCCCATTTCATCGCCGGACGATAGTAGACTCGATCGAAGAATGAGTCTTGTGTCTTTCTCATTAAAGGATCATCCTTGCCGGCGCTCTTGAGAAGACTTTTGAAATTGGTGTCATCAGTCAAGGGCGTACTTCCCACCCTGCCGGCATAAGGTTTCAGCTGCTGACTGAACAGTCCGCCCGCCGCCACATACTGTTCGACGAGTTGTCGGAGATTACCATACTCAGTTGTTTGTGAGCGGCCATAAGTGATCTGGCGAATATTATGTGGACCATCATTATAGATTGAGATGGTCGCATAGTCGCCATTGGGGGATCCCGTTTCAAAGACATTCACTACCCGCTGTATTACTCTTTTTTGCGTTTCGTTAAGTTGCAAGGTTACCTCCTCAGGGTAGTGAAGACTCGGCAAATATGGCGAGAGCGAGTAGAGGACAATATGACAAGTGACGTTCTGGTTTCAAGGCTTTCAATTAAGTTCGCGTGGGTGGTCAGGGAGGACGGCCCGACCGGGCCCTGATACCGGCTCCGTGGTTGGCACGCCGGACTGCTTCTCTCAACATCTGGGGCGTATGCAGCTTGCCGGTAGTTTCTGAAAGGGTATAAGCTTGAGCTCACAACTTGCGAGTGACCGATTCGCCCCCTTCTCCCCCCGGTTTGAAGCAGAAACCCTTAGTTCAAAAGTTCCTCTTTAATATTCGAATGCCGCTCGGAATGGGCGGTTAAGAGGAGGGAAACCAATGAAAAAACCAGCTTTGGCTTTAGTAATGGTATTGCTCGCCGTCAGTTTCGCTGAAGCCGATACGATCTATTTGCGTGATGGACGGACTGTGCAAGGTACCTTGATTGGCTTTATCAACGGACGTTTTGCTATCCGTGTCGGTTTACCGCGCGGTACCACAACTGACGTGTCAACGTCGACGGCGGGCGGCGAAATTCAGTACTTCCGCCCGGCTGAAGTTGACCGGGTTGAGATGGAGGGGCGTTCGCTCGATGATCTGCGTTTTGACGTCCGCACCGTCCAGGTCACATTAGGACCAAACTGGATAGACACCGGCATTGACGTGAGACGCAACGAGCGGTTGCAGATCAAAGCCTCGGGCACAATCCTGGCTGGACGCACGAGGATCACGCCTGATGGCTTACGGCAAACTGATCCAACATCACCTTTAACGAGGGCCGCTGAGGGCATGCTCATTGGCGTGATAGGAAACGACCCTGATTCGCAGATTATAGAGATCGGAAGCTCGCGCGAGTTTGTTGCAGATCGGGATGGACGCCTTTACTTGACCGCAAATCGCGGCTCTTACACCGATGCACGCGGATCATTTACCGTGGAGACTCGGCGCGAGCTTGATCTTACAGCAACTGACGACAATGTTTTCGACCGCCGGCGTGACCGCACCGGAACTGTGCGCCCGCGCCGGCCTCGAGGCGGCACAGGCGCTCCCCGGGAGTTGGTAGTCGAGGTTCCAGGCACGTCACGCGGCGATGATACTGGTATTGATGTAAGAGTGGGCGACCAACTGACGTTAGTTGCGTCGGGCCGAGTGATCGCTGGAAGGCGAATCGGGGAAGTGGGACCGGAAGGAGGTCGCAGCAGCGGCTTCGGTTCAATTGTCGGTACGCGGCCCGTGCCAACTGTCGGGCCGGGCGCTCTGATTGGCTTCATTCGCATGGTAGATGGCCAGATCGGTCAACCGTTCGCGATTGGTAGTCAATTGACGTTCACCGCAAACGCTGACGGCCGTTTGTTCCTGGCCATCAACGACGATGACTACAGCGACAACGGCGGCGCGTTTCAAGTAAGGATTCGCCACGGGAGTACGGGCGAGCGGCAGCCGTAGTCAGGAGTCAGGGCAGATGAGCCGCGGATTAACGCGGATGGACGCGAATCTGAAAAAGCCGAATAGCTAGCAGTAAGCCAGCGTTAGAACTCATTTGATCTTACTGGGTTATTATCTGATCCGCGTTCATCCGCGCAAATCCGCGGCTCATTTGCTTTGCCTTCTGTTCCTCTATCGTGTTTTAAAGCGCTTTCAAAAAAGCGACCAGATCCGCTTTCTCCGCTGCGGTGAGATTCAACTCCAGCACCAGATTGAAAAATTCTACCGTGTCTTCCAGTGTCAACAAACGTCCATCATGCAGGTAGGGCGGCGACTCCTTGATGCCTCGCAAGGGGAAGGTCTTGATTGGTCCCTGCTTCGTAATCATCATTCCACCTTCCATGCGCGGCTTGAAGAAGCGCTCGACCATTAGATCATGCATCAAGTTGTCCGTGTAGAAGGGCGCTGTATGGCACACCGAACAATTTGCCTTGCCGAAAAAAAGATCCTCGCCCCGTGCTTCAGCCGCTGAAGCCTTCTTGCGATCGAGCCGTCCGTACACATTGAGCTTTGGCGCCGGCGGAAAATCCATCAGCTCCTGGAATTCGGACATTTCATGAACCTGATGCCCCCGGTCGAGAATGTTTATCCCCTTCTTCGTCGCGATAACCGGATCACCGTCGAAATAAGCCGCCCGTTGCTCGAACTCTGTGAAGTCCTCAACCGTCTTCAAGGCGCGCTGCGAGCCAAACAGCCGTTGAATGTTGACGCCGCGCAAGCTAGGAGTCTCGATTCGTCGCCGGTTCTCCTGCGGGCGTATGTCGCCGACGAGGTGGGCCGCGCCGTTGGTGTGACCGTTAACGTGACAATCGAGGCAGGCTACACCCTCCATGCCGTCATTCCGTTCCGTTTTGCGATCAGCGGTCGCGTTGAATTGTTGTTGTGGAAACTGCGTCACTAACAGTCGCAATCCGTCGAGTTGCTTCGGATTTAAAATGCCGTTGAACAGCTCGTAGAAGTTATTAACGGTGACTAGTTGTCCTTTGGAGACATCCCCCAGATCCGGGCGGGTAGTCAAAAAAATCGCTGGGGGAAACTCCGGCAAAAAATGTTCCGGTATATCGAAGTCCATGTCGAAGCGTTCCAGCCGCGGCTGCAACTTGATGTGCATCTCAGGGAAGATCATGCCGCCCACAGGATGGTTGACGTGCGGCAACGGAAGGTAAGGAAACAGGTTCTTCTCCCTGATCTCATCTGGAGACATGCGGCCCAATTGTTCCCAGGTGACGCCGCCTTTTAGACGCGCCGTAGGTCCGATTGGTACAGGCTTGCCGCGTGTCATATTAGTGTTAGGGTCGACGCGCCTGGTCAGGTCATATCGTTCCTCGAGCAGCCGCTTTGCTGCCGCCATTACGCGCGGTTTGTTCGCCTTGTCGCGTTTCAACACGACATCAAACGGCTCTTCAATCACCGGCATGAAGGAAGATGGTGGTGCTGGTTTTGGTCGATCTTGCGCGCCTGCGTTAGTGGCGACGAGCAGCGAGGCGGTTACTGCAAGTACAATGACAAGTCCTATCAGCAACTTGATGCGAACTGTGGTCTTCATGATGCTCCTTTCATCTAGAAAGCTTCACTACACACTTCATTTCGAGATTGCCACATAAAGCGTGGGGCATGGTCGTAAGCGCAAACTGTCACGGGTGCAGGCCGCTATCATACTCCTTGGAACAACTGTGGCAACAGAAAATTTCCTCCACAACGCAGCTCTATCAGGCTGCTGAAAAAACCGCACTCCAAATTTCGCTGTTTTCATATCCTGAAGGGTTTTTCAGCAGCCTGCCAGTGCTTTGCACTTTCGAACCCGAGTCGATAAAGTATTTCTCGCTATCACTCGAAGTTTAAGTTTCTAACCAGAACCAAATGAAAGAGGAGTTCGCATGAGAAGATTTGTCCCATACTTGCTGCCGTTTGCCGTAATCACCTTAGTACTTTCCGCGCTGGCGTTTTCACCGCTTGCTCCCCTTGTGGGCGCGCAGGACGCTCAAAAGCTCACCGCGGCAACCAACGCTTCGTCTACGAAGTCGAATACTTCCTCGTCCGACCCCAGGCTTTCGTATCCCGTAACGAAGAAGATCGAGCATGTCGACAACTATCACGGCACGGTTGTCGCAGATCCATATCGTTGGCTGGAGGAGGACAACTCACCTGAGAGGGCAGCATGGGTCGAAGCCCAAAACAAGGTAACTTTCGCATACCTTGAGAAGATTCCGTTTCGCGGACAGCTCGCGACCCGTTTGGAGAAGCTTTACAACTACCCGAAATACTCCGCGCCAACGCGCCGTGGTGAGTATTTCTTCTTTACCAAGAACGATGGGCTGCAGAACCAGAGCGTTTGGTACGTCCAGAAGGGTTTGGATGGCACGCCCGAAGTTCTGATCGATCCGAACAAGTTTTCTGCCGACGGCACCTCGCGACTGGGCACTTTCTCGCTCTCCAAGGATGGCAAGGTAGCCGTGTATGGTATTTCGAAGGGTGGGTCTGACTGGCAGGAGTACTTTGCTTTGGATGTAGCGGCTCGGAAAACGCAGTCCGACAAATTGGAGTGGGTCAAGGTGTCGAGCGTAGGCTGGGCGCGCGACGGTTTTTATTACAGCCGGTATCCGGCTCCCGAAAAGGGTAAGGAACTGACCTCGAAGAACGAAAACCATCAAGTGTTCTTCCACAAGCTGGGAACAGCGCAGTCTGAAGATGAACTGGTCTACGAAGACGCGGCGAATGCACAGCGGTTTCATACAGTGGGCACCACGGATGACGAGCGCTTCGCCATCCTGACTATTTCTGAACGCGGCAAAGGAAAAAAGGGAAACGCCATCTTTTTCCGCGACGTGACAAAGGGCGAGAAGGGTTTTACCCCCATCGTGGGGGAGATAGGCGACAACAACTACGGAGTAATTGACAATGTGGGGGACAAGTTTCTAATCCAAACGGACCACAACGCGCCCAATGGTCGCATTATTCTTTTCGATCCGAAGAATCCGGGCGAGAAGAATTGGAAGGAAGTCATTCCGGAAAAAGCCGAGCCGCTGCAGGGCTCCGGAACGGCGGGGGGAAAACTCTTCGCCACGTATCTAAAAGACGTGACCACCCGCGCATATGTCTACAGTTTCGACGGTAAGATGGAAAACGAGATCAAACTCCCTGGATTGGGGGCAGCTGGCGGTTTTGGCGGCAAACCAGACGACAAGGTTGTTTTTTATACCTTCACTTCGTTCAACTCTCCACCCACAATTTACAAGTACGATATCGCGACGAAGAAATCGACGCTCTTTCGCCAACCTGAGATTCCCGGGTTCCAGGCCACGGACTTCGAGACAAAGCAGGTCTTCTACAACAGCAAAGACGGTACCCGGATACCCATGTTTCTCGTCTATAAGAAGGGGCTGAAGCTCGACGGCAACAATCCCACGCTGCTGTACGGCTACGGCGGTTTCAATGTCGTCACATCACCTTCGTTCAACTCGCTAAGGATGGCCCTGTTGGAGCAAGGCGTGGTCTACGCTTCGGCAAACATGCGCGGCGGTGGCGAGTATGGCGAGAAATGGCACGAAGCAGGCACCAAGCTCAAGAAGCAAAACGTGTTCGACGACTTCATCGCGGCCGCCGAGTTTCTCATCGCGAACAAGTACACGTCTCCTGAAAAGCTCGCAATCCAGGGCGGCTCAAACGGTGGATTATTGGTGGGCGCGGTTATGAATCAAAGGCCGGAATTATTCAAAGTGGCCATACCTCAAGTAGGTGTGATGGACATGCTTCGTTTCCACAAGTTCACCATCGGCTGGAACTGGATTGCTGACTATGGCTCAAGCGACAACGCCGACGAGTTCAAGGCGCTTTACGCATACTCGCCGCTGCATAACCTTAAGGCAGGCGCGAAATATCCGGCCACGATGATTACGACTGCTGATCACGACGACCGTGTGGTCCCGGCGCACTCGTTCAAATACGCGGCCGCATTGCAGGCAGCTCAAGGAGGCGATGCGCCGGTGCTGATTCGCATCGATACGAAGTCAGGTCACGGTGCGAGCAATACCAAGAAGGCGATTGAGACCACGGCCGACCTCTACTCGTTCATTCTGTACAACCTTGGAGTTACGCCGAAATAGCGAACACTGATGTGAAGTGAGCCTGAGGCAAAACCGCGAATGAGGTTGCTCTAAACCTGTCGCTTAAAGGGAAGGTACTCAATACAGAACTGGGAGCGATAGCGACCGCACTCACCTAACGAATTGACTCGTCGCAACGCCAATCACCTGATGCACTCGGAATACGTCGTGGGAAGAGTGGTGCTCGTTGGTTGAGTGCGGTCGCTACCGCTCCCGGTTCTGTACTGCTTCGCACCTCAAAGCCTGACGCACTTAGCGCCATCCTTTCGCGGCGCGCCTTGCGACAGAATAGAAGAATCCCAGCCAGAGCGCTGCCAGGTGGAGCCGTCAGCATATTCGATCCGATTAATTACAGCAGTGAGGACTGCGGTCTCGGTCTTATCACCTGCCTTACCAGCATCAACAACTCGTGACGGAGCCTGCGTGCTTAGGGTCTCGACTCCTTTGGTCTCGTTGGCCTTTATCTTCACAGCACAGAGGAATTGTCGACCAGGTGATTCCGGCATCTCAGCGGGATCTTCGAAGGCCCACACGAAGCTTTTTATAGGCGTCGCACCCGCATTCTTAACCTGAATTCGATAAGCGTAAAAACTAGATGAACGGTTGCTGGATATGGCGGCATCGCGCTCAAGCGCCGCCAGCTCAGCGCGTCGCTGCGTCGGGGTTGCCGCGGGTCCCTGGTAGTTCGGATCTCTTACGGGATCTCGGTTAATAACAATAGGACCAGGCGCTGGATCAGCCTGCACGGGGCGGACCAGGCCACTACCCGTAACGTATTTGCTCCAAGTGAATTTAAGCACTACCAGATCAGAACTAGTCTGCGTGCTGATTTTGGCCTGCAAGGTGGCGGTCAGCGCTATGAGCGCAAAAGTGAGAACTACTTTCATTGCTTTACCTCACAACTATCAATGAACCATCAGAGAGGAGTTGAATCATACTACTGCCGCCCAGGCCCAGCCATCTAAATCGATCCCGGGTACTGGTGCAGTTTGACATATGTCGAAAATTCCACTCGACTACAGAACCGCGAGCCGTAGCGACCGGATGCAACACCTAACTAAGTAAACCGCATTTTAGGTGACTTGAACTCAGCATCCGGTCGCTATGGCACGCGGTTCTGTAAGCGAGAGATACCGAGGCTTCATAGGACAATGTTCAAACTGCGCCAGCGCCGGTAAATTTGCCGGCTCAAAAGGCCCACCGGCCCCACGCGAATAGGTTGGCAAAGAGCGCCAGATACAGAAGCGACCAAACGGTGATGACGACCAGCCACAGACGACGTCGCGCCAGCAGGGCGAACAGAAAAAAGATCGGGAACATTGTCAATGTGTAGCGAGGCACGCTGGCAACGAAGCTCACGCTGGTAAAGAGCAACCAATTGCCGGTCATCCAGACACCGTAAATCGGGCGCAACTTGATCCAACTGAAAATAGTGCATACGAAACCCAGTGCGATAAACAAACATTCTTGCACACCGACCATTTGTGCCTGGGCAGGGGTGCGGTTCAGGGAGCCAATCGCGTCGCGCACACCAGTCCACGGCGGGGCCAGGGAGATGTGGTAGAACTCTTTCCGTATTGGAAGGAAGGCGAAAGGATCGCCGGCGGTCTGATAAACAAGCCATAAATAACCACCGAAGCCCAGCGGCACAATTGCAATGGATAGCCACCGCCAATTCCAATGCCGAGTGGTCCAGTACTGATGTCCAGCTTCAATCAGCAACGCGGGAACCAGAACCAAACCGGTAGCCCGGGTGAGGCACGCAAGCGCCCCCAGGAGGCCGGCCAACATCCAACTTCCAGTTCGCGCGGCGAGCGCACAACCCAGTGCCAGCATAAGAAACAAGCTCTCGGTGTATCCGATGTGCAGAAAATAGCTGGTGGGAAAGATGAATAGGAACCAGACGGCGAGCCTTGCGGTTGCCCGGCTAAAATCGAGCTGAACTAACCGATAGAGTAGGATTCCCGCCGCAATGGAGGCCATCGTCGAGATGAGGAAGGCACTAACGAGATAGTCGTTTACGACTACCGCCACCAACCGGATGGTCCAGGGAAATAACGGATAGAAGACCATTGTTGGTCTCATATCACCCACCGCACTGTAGCCCTGGACCGCCAGTTTTTGATAATTAAGCGCGTCCCACCGATTCCAAAGTTCCAACCACCCGTACGCGCCCTCGATGCGCTGATCAGCCAGTGCCTGATAGCTCTGGCCGGCATACAAAAAGACCAGGGCTTTGATCGCAAGCATCATTGCGATCAAGCGTGCCTCATCGTTTTGTATGCCTAACTTTGTGCGAGCTTTCCGATCTTGGGTAGGTGGCTTATGGGTAAGTTTCGTGGACATTGTTGGGCGAGAAAGACTACTGTTTTTGCCTGTGTTCGCGCGGCCTGTGTTGCGAGTAGTCTGGGGACTGCCCGCACCGACGATGAGTACGATCAACCTCAATACAGAACCGAGAGCGGAAACGCGAGGGTGAAAACTAAAGAGCGAGTGGCCGGGGAAATCATTACCTCGATATGCACTCAACTACAGAACAGGAAGCGGTAGCGACCTGGCGTCTCGGTACCATCAACACAATTTGGGTCTGTCGCAACGGCCAGGTCGCTATCGCTTCCTGTTCTGTATTTTTAGCCAAACTCCCATTGGTTCTGTAGTCGTCGCTCTAGTTGCCCGCGTCTCAGGCTAATGGTTTTCAATTTGGTTTTCATACAGTCGCGGTAGCGACCGGATCATAAATTCAAGAAGCCCCTCGAAATAAGGCCAGCTTCCGGAGCCCAATGAGAAGGGTTGGTAGGGTAGGACCAGCCAACCATTCCAGTTGCACACTGACTTCACTTACTTCCACGTCTTTCTTAGCGGATGCGCCTCAGTGTTAAAGGTCACCTTGTCGAACGCCAAGGTCCCTGGCGGTGAGAATAGTAAGTAGAAGTACTTGAAGGTTTCGGCAAAAAGGAAACTCTGCATTGAGTCGGATTTTTCCTTGGTCACTACGCTCTTCAGCGCTGCATAAGCGGCTTCGGTCTTACAGTGGGTCACGAAATCCCGGAACAGTGTTTCACCCATGCGCAAGTAATGTGGATCTTTTGTGTAATGATACAGATGATAGGTTGACTCCACGATTTCCGGACGCAGAGGATAACCCGCGTGCACTACCTCCATGGTCCGATAGTTGAATTCTTCCGGCTCTATTCCGTGTTGTTTCCACATGATGAACGACGATGCCTGGAGACGCTTGGCCCGATCAAGATCACCGGAGAGAGCTAAGACTGCAGGGAAGAAGGCATCCAGCGCCCCATAAGTTGTCGTAGTGCGTTTGCCGGTATTCATGTCTGCATGGCCGTACCAAAGTTCTTTGCCCGATTGCCGAGCACTCTCGCGGACGAAGTCGTCGGCGAGATACTTATGAACGGCCGTAATGCTTTCCAGCCACATCCGTTTGCAGTCTTGGTCACCAAACAGCAACCAACTCTTCAGCAGGTATTCGTAGTAGCTGTCGATCTCAGCGCTGATGTGACTGTCGGTATTGGTCCACTTGCCCGTTTCAACGTTCAATCGTGTTCCGATCAACCCGATGGGCGACCGGCGTTTGAACGTTGCCACCAGAGCGCGTTTGGCCTTGTCAAAGAATATCGGTTTACCTGTGAGCTTGCTGAGAGTTCCAAACTCGATCAGTAAAGTCCCGGTTTCCGCCGGATTGGATTCGGCGCCGCGGACTTTCCCGGTCTTGAGATTGACGAACTTGTAAGGCAGACCCGTAGGCGACTCAAAGACGGGAACCAGCCGGTTACCCAGGTCTTCGGCTAGCGCCAGCAAACGTCTGTCGCCGGTAAGTTGATAACTCGAAAGCAAACCGCCTAAGAGACGGATTGTGATTTCAAAATTTTGGACGTCGATGTCTTTATCGAAGGAGAGATTGTCGAGGATGTATTTCTTAGTAGTGCCTGCTTCCTCCTTCAGGCCCATAAGGATCATGGTGTCCAACGCATCCACGGGCGTCATCAACAGCGGTTGCGCGTACCAATCGTGAAAGCTCTTGGTCAGCGGCCGCAGGTCGTCATGTCCCCAGGCATATTTCTTGTAGCCATTCCAGGCGTGGAGAAACTCGGACTTCACTTCAGCGGCCAGCCTCTGTTTGTCAGGGACCGTCTGCGAATTCGCAACCGGCGCGTTAATGAGAAATATGAGAAGGAGAGTGATTGATTTAATCATTGAGTTTGGTTTTGACAGCCCCGCGGAGCGAAATCTAAAAGGACGATCCACGAATCACACGAACTGACACGAATAATTTAGTGCGATTTGGTGTGGTTTCGTGGCTCGTATCGCCGAAACATCAGCTACGAGATCAACTTAACAGGACGGTACGTAAAGACTACTGTTGAATAGGCAACCACTAAAGTTTGAACTCCAAACCATCGATTGTAGAAGGCGACCAGCCGGCAGCTCTTCTGCCCCGATAGTCGTGTTCGAACGACTTGCGGATCATCTCTTTTGCCGGAGGCTGTGGCCAGATGGGCAAACGATTGGCCCAGCGATGACTCATAACCAGAGAACGAAAGTAATGCTCGTGTTCCCATTCAACCTCTGCCATAGTTAAAAGGCAATCAACAAGATCGTCCCGGCCGCTGTTGCTCGCATACCTTGCAGCCGTTTCGTACTCGCGAATGTTCCTACTTTCGAGCCTACCTGCGCCGTACATTGGAACCAGCCATCCACTCAAGTGGCAGAGCAAGCTCAGCATTCGGCCAATGATAGCCGCCCGAAATTCCCGGAAAGCGCTGGGTCGCGAGTTAAGGCTACGCAACATTTCGCCGACCAGCTGGCGGTGATGCCACTCTTCGTTCTCAATCTTTTCGACTCGCGCTCTTTCGTCAGCCGCGGTAAGAGAGTGCCAGTGGCCTCGGTAAGCGTAAGCCGCCGCCAACTCGCCGGAGTACGCAAGCTGGAGAATGGCAGTTAGATCTTGATGGTCACTCTGCTGGGACATGGGCAGGGCGATCGACGCCGTAAATGATTACTGGAATGCCAAGAACTTCGGTGCTGCCTTCGGGTTTCTCGCCGAGGCGTTCAGCTACACGGATTGAGGCTCGGTTCTCAGCATGAATCAGGCTAATGACATGAGCCTTGTCTAGTTCGTAGAAGGCATATTGAAGAGCTCGCTGGGCTCCTTCGGTAGCGTAACCTTTTCCCCAGGACTCCTTGCCGAGTGTCCAGCCGATTTCAAAACCTGGCCAACCCGCCGGATTGAGAAACCCAATGCGTCCGACAAAGTTACCCGTAACCTTTTCCTCCACTGCGAAATGACCATAGCCACGCAAATGCCAGTGTCCAATCAAATAGGCAAAGTGTCGCCAGGCTTCCAGGCGGCTAAAGGCTTTGCCGCCGATATAGCGCATTACGTCGTCATCTTCACATATCTTCGCATAAGGCTCGAAGTCTTCCTCCCGCCACATACGCAGGAGCAGTCGATCTGTTTCTAGCTGCACTTCATTCATTGATACGATTCCGGCGATGATAATGAGAAATCACTACTGCCCAACAGGAAAACTGAAAACAGAGTGGCAGCTACATTCATTACCCCGTGATGATATGCACTCAACTACAGAACAGGAACGGTAGCGACCTGGCCGTTGCGACTGACTCACACTGTGATAGTGGTACTGCAACGGCCAGGTCGCTACCGCTTCCTGTTCTGTAGTTAAGTGATACTCTCATTTATGTGTTGTTAAAACCTCAGTACCGCTAGCGCTTCTTCCAGCGCACGCCGTCCTTCGTGTCTTCTAGCACTATGCCGCGTTGGACCAATTCATCGCGGAGCTCGTCGGCGCGTCCGAAGTCCCGCCGCCGGCGAGCCTCCTGGCGTTGGTCTATCAACGACTGAATCTCGTTGTCGAGACTCTCCGCCGGATCTTCCCCAAAGATGTTCAGCACCAGGTCAATGCGACTAAAGAGTTCGAGCAACTCGCGCTTGTTCTCTCCGCCTAACCTCTTGCGGGCCAGGGCGGTGTTTACGTCGCGTGTGAGATTGTGGATCGCGGCCAGCGCGACGGACGTGTTGAGGTTATCGTCCATCCCCGCCTCAAACTCTTGCAGCGCATGCTCGGTGGCTTCGTGAAGTTTAGCGTTTAGCTCCGGTTCTGTGCGCGCCTCGCTCAAGCGCGCATGAAAGTCGCGCAGACTCTCGACCGTCTTCTCCGCGCCACGCAAAGCGTCAAACGTAAGATTGAGCTGCTTGCTGTAGGGCACGCTCAGGAGAAAGTAACGAATGCCGCGAGCCGAGTGCCCCTTTGCAGTCAGATCTCGAAGCGTATAGTAGTTACCCTTCGACTTCGACATCGTCTCACCCTCGACCTTGAGATGTTCGAAGTGAAGCCAGTAGTTGACGAACTGCTTTTCGGTTGCTCCTTCGCTCTGCGCAATCTCGTTTTCGTGATGAGGGAAAACCAGGTCGATGCCGCCCGCGTGGATGTCGAAGGTTTCACCCAGGTATTTCATTGACATCGCCGAGCACTCGATATGCCAGCCCGGTCGCCCGCGTCCAAGCGCTGAGTCCCAGCTTGGCTCATTCTCGTTAGCAGGCTCTTTCCACAGGGCGAAATCGCGCGCGTCTTCTTTGTCGTACTTATCCGTGTCAACGCGCTCGCTGCCACCGACGATGTTACCGGCAAAGTTGATCTTCGAAAGTTTACCGTATTCCGGAAACGAACTGATTCGGTAGTAGATGGATCCGTCAGATTTATAGGCATGATCGGTAGCGAGGAGTTTTTGGATCAGGTCTACCATTTCCGGAATGTGACGCGTGGCCCGGGGTATTATGTCGGGTCTCTTAATACCGAGCGCATCGGCGTCTTCCCACAGCGCCTCGATATATTTCGCTGTGTAGTCGTCAATGCTCAGTCCGGCTTCCTGCGATTTAGCGATGATCCGGTCCTCGACGTCAGTGATGTTCATGACGTGAGTGACTTTGTAGCCTTTAAACTCCAGGTACCGGCGCACGATGTCGGCAGCCACTGCCGAACGAAAGTTGCCGACGTGTCCGTAATCCCAAACGGTTGGTCCGCAGTAGTAGAAACGCACTTCGCCCTGACGCATGGGTTGAAACTCTTCGAGTTTTCCGGAAAGCGTATTGTGAAAGTTCAGCATAAAAATTTCGGATTTCGGATTTCGAATTTCGAATTTGGACAGTGGCATTTGCCACCAAATCACATTTCCCGCTCCATTATACAAAATCCGAAATTCGAAATTCGAAATTCGAAATTCTTTCAGAAGTGTTTCCAACCCTCGGGTTTCAGATCCCACAGGCGAGAGCCCTCCGACACGCGAATACCATCCGACTCAGGCCTAATCTCGCCAATCTTCGTCAGGCCGACTGCGTCAACTTTGCTGGGCAGCCTCGGCACATTCTCGGGGGAAACCGCGAACAGGAGCTCAAAATCTTCACCGCCATGCAAAGCCAACATAAGCGGATCCAATGCGCGGCGTCCGCAGAGAGATGCTACCCGGGAGTCGATGGGTAGTTTCCCTGAATCAAGGACGGCCCCGACCCTGCTCTCGCGGCAGAGGTGATGCAGGTCGGAAGACAGACCGTCACTGATATCAATCATGGCCGAAGCAAGTCGCTCTTTACCCAGGACCATACCCCAACCGACGCGAGCCGCGGGACGAAGATGGCGCATCAGAAGCTCCTGTATGGGCCGAACGTCCGGATCTTCCAGCTCGTGGATGCCTACGCGGGCGCCGCGCTCGATTAGTCGGAGACCTGCGGCCGAACCCCCCAGCGAACCAGTAACGAATAAATAATCACCAGGCTTTGCGCCCGAGCGAAGAACTGCGTTCCCGCTAGCGCAATCGCCCATTACGATTGAATCGATGACAATTCGCCCGGGCGTGCGTGAAAGGTCGCCGCCGACTAGTCGCACCTCGTAGCAGTCCGCCAGAGCGAGGAGTCCCTCATTGAATTCAGCGACAAAATCAGTGACCCAGATGTCGGGAGGGATGGCGAGCGAAACGAGTGCCCAACGGGGTCGTGCCCCCATAGCCGCGATATCTGAAAGCGAAACAGCCAGCGCCTTGTGTCCGAGCAAACGTGGTTGAATAGCGTCGCGACGAAAGTCCACATCTTCCACGAGCAGGTCCGCCGAAACCAATGTGTCTTGACCGGCGATCTGTTTGATCACGGCGGCGTCATCACCGATGCCACGGAACAACTCGGATGAATATCCGAGGGTTTCCGTTCGGGCGCGGAGATGGTCGATGAAATCAAACTCGTTCATAAGAAGAGAATTTCGGATTTCGGATTTCGAATTTAAACGTGCAATCGGCTATGTCTTACAAACTAACGGCCCTCGACCAGCACCTGCCGGATATTTTAGTCTGCGATCTAAACACGAAATACGAAATTCGAAATCCGCATTCCGAAATTCTTTAGAGGTTCCGACGAAGGGAATCCAGTCCTGCTTCGATCGTTTCGATTGATGTGGAAAAGGAAAAACGGAGATGGCCCTCGCCGTGTTGACCAAAGACGACACCAGGGACAGTCGCCACTTGGGCACGGTCAAGCAGGAACTCAGCAGCTTCGCGACTGTCCCTGCTTATGCGCGTGGCATCGGGAAAGGCGTAGAACGCGCCGGCAGGCGTTTGGCACGTTAATCCCAGCTCATTCAGACCTGTCAAAAGTAAATCACGGCGCTGGCGATATGCGGCGCGATGTTCATCGAGAATGTTCGACTTCGTATTGAAGGCCGCAAGACCAGCCCACTGTGTCGGAGTTGAGACCCCATTGGATGAATAGAGGGTGGTCTTGCTCAAGCCCGTCATCCAGGGCTCGCAAGCCACGGTGTAACCGAGGCGCCATCCGGTCATCGCAAACGACTTTGAGAAAGTGAAGCAGGTGATTGTGCGCTCAAACATTCCCTCGATTGAGGCGATAGAAAAATGCTCACCATCGTAAACGAGGTCCTCATATGCCTCATCGGCGATCACGATCAGGTTGCGAGCCTGAGCGAAATGCGCCACCGCTTTGGCTTCCTCTCGTGTGAAGACTACGCCGGTCGGATTCTGCGGGGTGTTGTAATAGAGGGCCCTGGTGCGATCGCCGGCATAGCGCTTAAGTGTCTGCTCAAAGCCCTCCGCTCGAGCAACGTCGGTTGGCACCAAAACCGCCTTGCCCTGGCAGTGAGAAATGAGATCCCTTATTGGTGTCCAGTAAGGAGAGAAGACGAGGACTTCATCGCCTGGGTTAACCACCGACTGAAAAGCGCTAAACAATCCCTGCATGCCGCCGTTTAGAACAATGACATCGCTGTCACGCGCCGGAATATGGTTTTTGTCCCGCAGTTTTTCCGCGATGGCAGTGCGGAGCTCCGGAATCCCTGAGGACGGTGCATAGCGAGTGCGGTTCTCTTCCAGCGCCTGCACCATCCCTGATTTTATGAAGGCGGGAGTGTTCATGTAGGGTTCTCCCCCCTCAAATTGATAAACCGTCGCACCGGATGCGTGGAGTCTCATTATGCGATTGCGAATATTTACGATGTCGGAAAAACCAATTTCATCGAGCCGCGCGGCGAGACGGAAGGCGGTAGGCGACGTGGTCACTGTTTGAAATGATCCTCCACTGGACGGCTGCTTATTGTGCGGGAATGACGCGTGATTATAACTTGCTCACCAGAAGCCGTCTAGCGAGTGTGCGGATCAAACAGGAAGCGGAAAAGCTTATACGTTACCTTTAAGACTTAGTTTTAACTGAAGACGGCTAAATATAAGTGTTGACACGCGAAATGCGGCCCTTGTAACATGATCTTGTCCCAGCAGGTGGCCTGAACTCGCCGCAATCTTCTTTAACTTCCTGGAAGCCAGCGATTAGAGAAAACTTCATGCTGCGAGCCGATCGAGGTTCGAACCGGCTGGCGGCCGCCCTTTAATACTTCAATACTTGCGAGATAAGAAAGAAATGAAGCTCATCCTTTGCACACTGGCAACCACGCTTGCCGTTTTGGGGCCAGTTACCGCAGAAGCACAGCAACCCGCGTCCGGACGTCCAGCCGCGCCCGCAGCTCAGAGGCCCGCAGCTACGAGTCCCACACCGCCTCAAAACACCGGCGGAATCGCGGACGGCAAAATCGCCATCATTAATACGGAGGCCTTCGCCGATCCGAAAACCGGGATTACCCGGCTTGTCAGCGCCTTAGACGTTGTGAACCGCGAATTCAAGCCGCGCAGTGACGAGCTTCAGAAATTGCGAGCTCAGTATGAGCAGCTTGGCAAAGATATCGCAGCGACTGCAAACGTCGAAGATCAAAGAGCCCGGACCGCGAAGCTCGAGCAGGCCGAGGCATTAAAGAAGGACATCGAGCGAAAGGCTCAAGATGCCCAGAGCGCTTACCAAAAACGGCTGCGCGATGCGACTGAACCGATCTACAAGGACATCAGTCCCGCGCTGCAGGCGTTTGCCCGACAGCGCGGTGTGAATGTGATCTTCGATGTAAGTAAACTTGGCGAAGTGATGTTTGTTGTTAACGATACTGTGGATCTGACGCGGGCCTTCATCACCGATTACAACCAACGCAACCCCTTGACCTCCGCGCCAGCCAGGCAATAAACGTTTGCATGTTGAAGCGTGCTCGCTGATGAGCAAGGAAGTTCGTGTTTTGAAATCATGAGTCATCCGGCTGTCGCCATACCTGAAAAACTCTTCTTCAAGATTGGTGAAGTGTGCGAGCTCGTCGGTGTACAAGCTCATGTGTTGCGCTACTGGGAGTCGGAGTTTCCGATGCTTGCCCCGCAAAAGAATCGCGCCGGGCAAAGAGTTTATCGGAAGCGCGATGTAGAGATGGCCTTGAGAATTAAGGAGCTTCTCTATGAGGACCAGTACACCATTGCGGGAGCGAAGAAAAGACTCACCAATGATCTTCGCGGTGGCAAGATCAAGGCGGCGACGGGTGAAGGCGGGGAAGGATACGCTTCGCCCACGTTACCCACCGAAAAATCGACAGCACAAAGACTCTCAAAAGTTGCCAACGCGCGCCTCGCTTCGAGTGATGGAATCAAGACTGCTGAGGATCGCAACGCCCTGCGACGACTCGCCACTGAGCTAAGAGAGCTACTCTCAATGCTTGAGAAAGAGACCCAGGCTTCCTCCAAGAAATAACGGGTGGCTGAAGTGAGTCGGTTTGATTCTTTCCCCGCGCAACCTCAGCGTGCTCTGCGACTCTGCGGTGATATTTCCCGGCCCACACAAAACGGAAGAGACGGAGAGGACGCTGAGATTGCGCAGAGATTGAAACTGATTATTAAACGGTGGCGACACCATTTGACAATTGAGCTTTTCCAGACATACTTACATCTGTTCACGGGACGTGGCGCAGCCTGGTAGCGCGCACGCTTGGGGTGCGTGAGGTCCCGAGTTCGAATCTCGGCGTCCCGACCATAAACTAATATCGTCATAGCTTACGGCCACCGCTTTGGTGGCCGTTTTCCTTGACGTGGTAAATTTGTGGCAGAGAAATCGGTCTGGCTCGAGCAATCGAAAGGAAGCCAATGCACGAAGTTCTGATTAGGCGTTGTCAGTTTGCTTTGAGATAGCTACTGGAAGTACGCTACGATGGCTAAAGACCGAAGCTTGACGTTGAGCGGAACGCGGCTCCGGCGAACGAGCCTTGAAAGTCTTTTCCTTTTTAAAGCGGTATCGTCCTACCTTTATATACGCCACGCGCCTCGAGCAGCGAGCCAGACCGCGCGTTGATGCTGACGTTTGAACACCTACTGTTGCGATTGTTGTTAGCGAAGATGATGGTGCTGGCCCAGTTGAGTTTTTCGTCAAACGCTACCGGCGACATGTGGTACAGCTTCCAGCAGGGTTGGGAGATGACTTGATCGCCAATCCCGAGATGAGTCTGACCAGCACCAGTCAACTCTCAGAAATGTATGACACAGGAGCGGAAGGCGTTCTATGAGTGACAAAAAGGGATGGGGGTCCACTGTCGCCGGTTGGTTCATAGAGCGGGAGCAACCGATAGAGTCAGCGGGAATCGAAGCCGACCCACCTGGTGCTCCTCCAGTTGACTCGGAAGGTGCATCGTTTTCGAGTCGGGAAGATTACGCGACTCCGTCTCCAACTCAAGGCGTTTTCAAGACGTCTCCTCCGCCTCCCACGGGTGGTCAGATTGATTTCGGCGCCGTGTTCGCGGCTGCTGGAGTAGACGCAGAAGAACAGCAGCGCGTAGCCAGAACCACAGAGTTGCTGCGCAGCCTGCCGGCTGGCACAGATGCGGCCGTGAAGAAGCAGATCGTCGAGGCCTCGCTCAAAGCCTTTGGTGTGCCGATTGAGAAAATCATTGAGGCTAGCGTCGAAGAGATACAGGCGCTCGATGGCTATACCCGCAACGGAGCGGCGGACAACGATAAACTGATTCAGGAATCGGACGCTCGCATCAAGCAGTACGAAGAGGAGATCAAAAACGTACGCGGCGTAATGCAGCAAAGTGTGAATGAACAGCAGAATTTGATTAAGGTCTGCAACGATAAGAAGCTTGAGGTTCAGCAGGTGCTGGAGTTCTTTGGTCGCGACACGGTCGCTCGCGTAGTTAAAGCTTCGCCAAAACTCCACGATCCTTCAGACCAGGCGGAAAATCCGGCTAGTTAAAGAAAGGAAAGAAAACCTATGTTCAAACGTTTGGCTAACCTCTGGAAGGGTTTCCTATCGCTATGGATTTCGGACATCGAAAAAGAGCATCCCGAAATTGCCTATGAAAACGCTATCAATTCGATGGTAGCCAAATATTCGAAACTGAAAACAGCTACGGCAGGGATCATCCGTCGCCGCGAAGACATCGACGAGCGTTACAAACGCGCCACCACTGAGTTGTCACAAACCGAAGCGGAACTGGATACCGCCGTCTCCACCAATCAGGATGATTTAGCCCTAATACTGATCCAGAAGAAGAATGAACTGACTGCAGAAGTCACGGATCTAAAAGCAGAGATGGAGACAGCGCGTGGGGACGCCGACTCTGCTAAGGGATCTTTATTGGGCGTGCAATCTGAGATCAGGAAACTGCAGGGCGAGCGGGATTCGATGTTGGCCAAGATGCAATCGGCGCAGGCGCGAATCAAGGTGCAGGAACAACTAGACGGCTTGTCCGTGGATGCGGAAGTCAAAGCGCTGGATAACGTGCGCCAGCATATAAAAACCACGATCGCCGAAGCGAATCTGGGCAAAGAGCTGTCTGAATCATCGCTCGACTCCCGGCTTGCCGCACTTCGCAATCAAACCGGCGACGTGCAAGCCAAGCAGCAGCTCGCCGAGCTGAAGGCCAAAAAGGCGGCGCAGCAAAGTGCCCAAAGCAACAAGACAATGTAAGAATTTCGGATTGCGAATTTCGGATTTCGGATTTAGAAGGAAATGCCCTTTGATTCGTAAATCCGCAATCCGCAATCCGCAATTCGAAATTCCCTTTTGAGGTGACTATGAAACTGACTCCCTTGGCAAAGGCCTTTATTGCAGCGGTTGTGTTCGTCGTTATCGGCTTTGCGACCTGGTATTACCAGGGCGAAGCGATCAAAGAGTGGGCCGGTGGTGAGAAGGTAACCGGCGGTGACTCGAAGGGCGACTTCGACAGGTTAAGTGGCGCTCCCAGTGACCCGGCGCGGAATGTAGGTTCAACCGGCGTCAGTGCGACTTCAGTCGGCACGGGACGCTTAAACCGGCCGCTAGTCGTTGGCATCAATACCTGGGCCGGTCATTCACCCGGTATCGTTTTCAATAATGGTATGGATCCAAATGCGGGCTCGTCCTACAAAAAGCAATACGGCATCGATGTGAAGTTTGTGCTGCTCGAAGACCCGGCGGCCAAACTGGCTGCATTTCGCAGCGGTCAGGTCGACATCATGTGGAACACTGTGGACAACTGGGCACGCGAAGCGTCAATCCTCGCCGAGCAGAACCAACAGGCCAAGTCCATAATCATGCAAGACTGGTCGCGCGGAGGCGATGGCATTGCGTCGCTGGCTTCGATCAAGTCTGTCGAAGACTTGAAAGGCCATAAGATCGCTTGCACGCAGTTTACACCATCACACTTCCTGCTTCTCTACCTGTTGTCCCAGTCAGGCTTGTCGCCCGAAGAGCGGGCAAGCGTGGAAAAAAACATCATCTTCACGACTGATGCGCCCTCCGCCGCCGCCGCCTTCAAAGCAAAACAAGTTGATGCCGCCGTGACCTGGGAGCCTGATCTCTCCGGCGCGGTTACTGCGCGCGGCAACGAAGCACACGTACTCGTCTCTACGGCTGCCGCCACAAACATCATCGCCGACACGCTCTGCGCGCGGCAGGACATAATTGATCAGGCGCCGGAGACGGTTCGTGATTTCGTGCGAGGATGGCTGGACGGGATCGAGCTTATTAAGAATGATCCGAATCCGTCCTATGAGATAGTCGCGAAGGCCCTCAAGCTCGATACCGAGACCGTCTCTGGAATGTTGTCCGGGTTGAAGCTCACTCCTTACGCCGATAATGCCCAGTTCTACGGCCTGACAGGTCCTAAGGCGCATTACGAGACTTTGTTCGATACAGCGTTCGTCATCTGGCGCAAAAAGGGACTGGTAACGAAGACCGTTGACGCGAAAGGCTGGGTCGACACGCGCTTCTTGCAGGCCATAGCAACCAATTATCCAGGCCAGAAGGTCGAGGAAGCCCCCATCGTGGCAAAGGCACCTTCGGATAAGGACGTTCCGATTCTGCATCAACAGATCCAGATTCAGTTCACGCCCGGCTCCGATGAGATCATGGCGGGCTCGTATCTGTTGCTCGACAAGCTAGGTGAGACGATGACTTCCTTCGGCAGCACTATTCTTCGCGTCGAAGGGAACACCGACAGCACCGGTTCAGCTCCAGGTAATCTAACCCTTTCTGAACGGCGCGCGCGGTCTGTCAAAAACTATATCGTCAAAAACTTCCCGAACATTCCGCCGACGCGCTTCCAGACAATCGGGCGCGGCTCCGGCAATCCAATCGCCGAGAACACCACTGAAGCCGGGCGGCAACAAAACCGCCGCACCGATATAAAGGTGATCTTAGCGACAAGTTAAATGCTTAGTTGTCCTTGGTCAGTGGTCAGTAGTCAGTTGTTCTTCGCAGCGCAGCTGACCTGTTCAATCGTAGACTCAATTGAGTTATACAAACAACTGATCACGGACAACTGACCACTGACAGTCCCTATATGTCTCGGCGCAAAAGTAGTCTCTTTTCCATTCGCTCGCCGCTGCCCAAGAGGACAGCGTTCGTGCTCGGCTTTGTTGCGCCGGCGCTGGTCCTGGGCGCCTGGTGCGGGTTGACTTACGGGAATCTGGTACAGCCTGACTTTCTACCTAAGCCAACCGAAGTGGTTCGCGGGACGCTGCAACTGTTCATTCAGCACGATTTGGGCTTGGCGATTTTAGTTTCTACGCGCCGCATTGCGATAGCGTTTCTTCTGGCTTCGGCTCTGGCCTTGCCGCTGGGTGTTTTGATGGGCGCCTTCGATCCGATCAATCGTTTCTTCGAGCCAATCATGGCCCCTTTACGGTATATGCCGATTTCTGCGTTCATTCCGTTGTTGATTCTCTGGTTCGGCATTTACGAGAAGCAAAAGATCGCGTTCCTTTTTCTCGGCGTCTTCGTCTATCTCTTACCGGTGGTCGTCTCCTCTATTCGGCTCGTACCGGAAGAGTTGGTGCAAACAGCTTTGACGCTGGGCGCCTCAAAGCTTCAGGTAGTCAGGACGGTGCTCGTTCCCGCCGCCTTGCCGGAAATCTTTGACAGCTTTCGTGTAATGAACGCCATTGCCTGGACCTACGTGATTCTTGCCGAAGCGGTTAACCCCGAACGCGGACTGGGATACATGGTCGAACTCGCGCGCACGCATCAAAAAGCATCATGGTCATTTGCCGGACTGCTGGTTATCGGCGGCATCGGACTTTTAACCGACGCTCTCATTCGCCTGGTTTCCAGCGTGCTCTTCAGTTGGCGGGAAGCATCCTAAACACGAGCAGATTATGACCGAACACGAAGGTCCGAACACGCTTCCCCAATCCGGTGAACCCGGCACCTTTGCCGTTGACGTCGGCGAGCAAGAGAGTAAGCCGCACGTTACTTATAATGCTGATCAGAGCGGCGCGCCCCCTAAGTTGCGGGTGCAGGACTTAAGCGTCACTTATATTGATCGCAAGGGCAATCGCACAGAGGCGGTGCGCGACGTTTCTTTTGACGTCTACGATAAGCCGGACTCGGGCGAGATCATCGTCTTCCTGGGACCGTCGGGCTGTGGCAAATCGACCATCCTGAAAGCGGTTGCCGGTCTGTTACCGCCGACGGAAGGGGAAGTGCTGGTTGATGGCAAGCAGGTGACTGACGTGGGCCGTGATCGCGGGATGGTTTTTCAGGCTTACACTTCCTTTGGCTGGCTCACAGTGCGCGAGAACGTCGAATACGGTCTCAAACTGAAAGGGGTTGGCAAATCAGAACGGCGCAAGGTATCGGATACAATTTTGGAATCGGTTGGGTTGACTGATTTCGCTAATCGTTATCCGAAAGACCTTTCCGGGGGCATGAAACAGCGCGTGGCGATAGCCCGAACCCTGGTCAATAATCCGCGCGTGGTGTTGATGGACGAACCGTTTGGCGCGCTCGATCCACAAATACGCTGGGGTATGCAGAGTTTGCTCCTTAATATCTCGCGGGCTGAGAACAATACGATTCTGTTTGTCACTCATGATGTGTCCGAAGCGGTCTACCTGGCCGACACCATCTATGTGCTGTCTCAGCGCCCGGCGCGTATTCTTCATCAGGTGGACGTGCCCGCGTTCTCGGTGCACGACATCGCGCTCAAATCAGCACCCGAGTTTAGGGCAGTCGAAAAACAGTTGCTCGATTTGATTTACGCACTCGCTAAGCCAACCGCGAATCGTGAAACTTAAATACAGAACCGAGGAGCGGTAGCGACCGAATCATTTTTCATTGGTCATTGGTCAATTCCTGATCTCCTTCGTGGTGATTCGTGTTATTTCGTGGATTGCTTGTTTGCCTGAGATGAAGAACGATCGACGAAATAACACGAACCAACACGAAAACAATAGGTCGCAATGGCAAATGAAAAGCCAAATGACAAATGGAAATGATCAGGTTTACGATTCACGATTTACCATTCCATCATGGGAACAACCGAAAAGCAGGGTTTAACTAAGCCTCCGCAAACGGCCGTCCGGAAAGATGGTGTGCCCGTCAACGTTACACCGCTGCGCGATGATACTCTGGCCGCGAGTCAGGCTTTCATCAAGCAGCAGATTTACGAAAAGCGTTCTTATCTCAAAGCTGCGTTTGCAAATCCCTACAACCTATCGCTTCTTCTGGGCGGGCTGGCTGCCTCAGCGCTGACTCTCAATCCCTTACTGGCCGTGATTGTCGTCGGCATGGAGATTCTTTGGATGGTGAATGCCCCCGGCTCGAAGCGGCTCCAGGAATTGCTGTGGGACCCGGACTTTGATGAGCAACAAAAGGCGCAGGAGCAGGCTGCGCGGGCAGCGAGGCTGCAGAGTCTTGACGAAGCTGATCGCGAGCGTGTGCTCTCGCTATTCGCCCGTCAGCAGGAGATTAATGTTCTGGCCGCGCAGAATCCTTCTTTCACGGGCGAATTGTTACGTTCAGAACTCACCAAGACTGATCGTCTCGTGGAGGCGTTCATGGAAATGGCTATGACGTGCGGGCGCTACGAGGCCTACCTGAATTCGATCGACTTGAGCGAACTTGAAAGAGACCGGAGGCGTTGGGAAGCAATCGTCAAAGGGCAGGAGAGCGGGCAGGACAAACGCGACTCGGAAATAAATATCGCCAGGAAGAATCTGGCCGTCATCTTGAAGCGCTTCGACAAGATGAAGGAGATTCACCACTACTTGACGCTGGCGCGCGGACAACTCGATCTGATCGAGAACTCTTTTCAGTTGATTGCCGATCAGATCGTCACGATGCAGTCGCCGCAGGAATTAACCGGGCAGCTCGATGAATTGCTTGATGGAGTCGAGTCGATTAAACAAACCGCGGCCGACACTGAACGGATGTTGAATCCACTGGGCTTAAAGGATCTGAACATATGAGTGATCCGCGGCTGCTTCCGGTCTGGGCTGAAGATTTGCGGCGTCGCTATTTGCGGGGCGAGGCTTCGATGTTTGTCCTGCATGGCAACGTCTATGACGTTGTTCTTTGTGACAAGAAGATGATGGCGCTCACTGAATTCCTGACCGATGTGTTGCTCAAGGAATCCAAGGAGACGATTGCCGTTTATAATGTGGCCACGGGAGCGCGGTTTACCAAGCGGGCAAACGATGTGACCAATCTCGAGGATCTGCTCCTGGCCAGCGAAAAAGATCGAGTCTTCGCAGCCCTCGAACGTTTGCTGGTAGGCTCGACGAAAACGGCCGTCATTATGGAATATGCCGAGGCGATTACTCCGGCGGGCGATCCTAACTTTCAAAGCGAATCTGACCGGGCCGCGATTGTGACACTACATCGCTGGTCGGCGCTCCCTGAGATCGAACGGGGCGATAACGTCGTACTGCTCATCGCCGAGAACTTGACGGAGTTGGCGCCAAAACTGATTTCCAATCCGAAGGTGGCTGTTGTCGAAGTGCCAATGCCGGATCACGACACCCGGCGGGAAGCGGCAATGTTCGCGGACGGTGGTTTGACGGAAAAGGATGGGGCGCGTTATGCGGGAATGACAGCAGGTTTAAAGGCCATACAGATCGCGTCGATCTTGACGCCTCAGCCCGCGGTCGAAGAAGAGTCGGCTGACCGCGAGGCATATATCGCCGGCTTGCTCGGCGACGGTCCTGACGCAGCCGGACGCGCACACAAACTCGCAGCTCTTACTAGTAATCTGAACCGTGAGGAGATAAAGGAACTGGTCGCGCCAACGGCAGTCGCGCCTCTACCTGACGCGACGCTGCCGAGTCCGATTGACCGCGCCCGCAAAGAGACAGATCGGCTGATCGCCCATAGGAAGAGGGAGATTATTGAACGTGAGTGTTTCGGGTTAGTTGAATTCGTGGAGCCTGCGCACGGGTTTGAAGTGGTCGGCGGAATGGAAGCGGTCAAGAAAGACTTACTCGTCATTGCGGAGAGCATTCGGGAAGGACGCATTAGCCGCGTGCCGATGGGCATCCTTTTCACCGGACCCATGGGCACTGGCAAGACATTCGTCGCCGAAGCGTTTGCCAAAGAATGCGGACTGACGACGATCAAGCTGAAAAATTTTCGCTCCAAGTGGGTCGGCGCGACCGAAGGCAATCTCGAAAAAATCCTTAATGTGATTCGGGCCATCGGACAGGTCGTAGTTATCATAGACGAGGGCGACCGCGCCTTCGGTAACACGGATGGCGAAGGTGACGGTGGCACTTCCTCTCGCGTCATCGCGCGTATCAAAGAGTTTATGTCCGACACGTCGAATCGCGGGCGGATCCTGTTTTTGGTGATGACGAACCGGCCGGACAAACTCGACGTTGATCTCAAACGCGCCGGTCGGCTCGACCGAAAAATTCCGTTTCTCTACGTCCAGACACCGGAAGAAGTGGAACTCGTTGCCAAAGCCCTCTTGCGCAAGAACAAGATCAAAACCGACGTTGATGTCGCGACCATTCGTGACGGGTTTTCCAGCAAACTTGTTGGTTACAGCAACGCTGATATTGAAGCCGTCCTGCTGATGGCGAATGACTCGGCTGCTCGTGAGACTGATGGCGACGCGCCCGTGTTGGCCACACACTTCCTGCAAGCCGCAAGCGATTACTTTCCCAGCCGAGATACTGAGTTGCTCGAATACATGGAACTACTCGCCGTCTTTGAAACCTCCAGCCGCCGACTCCTGCCTATGAAGTACGCTTCGATGACCCCTGAAGACCTTGATACAAGGCTGCGCCAATTGCGAACCATAGTCGGAGGTCGTCGTTAGGAAGGCGCCAACTGGCCGTTAGGTCGAATGTCAGTATAAAGGAACGATTCACCGATAGACAGGTCACTGATTCAATAGGGCAGGTCTTGGGGAGCGTTCCTGACCCTGTTCTGTTGTTCTCAACCAGTAGCACCATCTTTGAGATCGACGATTACGATTTCTGACGTCAGGGTTCTATGGACCGGACACTTGTGCGAAATCTCGTGCAAACGCTGCCGTTGCTCATCATTCAAGTCGCCCTCGAAAGAAATTGCGCGCTCGATACGATGAACGAAGCCGTCCTGCGTGCGTTCACACTCCTCACAATCTTTGGCGTGAATTCTTTGCTGACGTAGACGCACAGTTACCCGCTCGAGCGGCCACCTTTTCCGACGCGCATAAAGCATTGTGGTCATCGAAATACAGCTACCGAGGGCACCTAGTAACAACGTGTAAGGATCGGGACCAGCATCTTCACCTCCAGCTTCCATTGGCTCGTCTGAAATAAGGTGTGATCACCAGAGCGCACTTCATTTTGAAGATTTGCGTGGGAAGTTACAGTGACATCGCTCATTGAGCATGCTCCTTGTGCTGGTATACTGCGCCGATAGAAAATTCAATTATCCTGCAGTTACAAGAACTTTTGAAAGGCGTCTTCAAGTCTAAGTCATGTCTGGCCCAGACTTTACCCTCGAGTCTTTGTTAGCTCCCGTTGCTTTGGATGAGTTCTTCTCAGATTACTGGGAGAAAGCTCCACTGGTTATTCCACGTCAGGACCCGGCCCGGTACCGAAAGCTGCTTGAACTTTCCGACATCGACTTCATTCTCTCATCAGCTTTCACAGCAGATAAGGCTGACGTGGAGGCGCTGGGCACTGCGGAAGTTCATAAATCCTTGAAGGAAATCTCTGCCGCCCGCATCTCAGAATTTTACGACGCCTACCGCCGAGGATTCACTGTTCGTGTTAACCGCGTCCACCTTCACTGGAAACCGGTAAGTGAGTTGTGCCGTTCGTTGGAACAGTCGCTCAAATTACCAGTACGGGCAAACCTGTACTGCACTCCTGCCTCAGCCAGCCGATTAGCGAGTTAATGCTCACAGCCGGAGACCTTCTGTATATGCCACGAGGGTTCCTTCACGAGGCATGGACCACCGAGGAACCTTCTACGCACTTGACCGTTGGACTTCATGTCGTGCGCTGGCTCGACCTTCTTTCAGTAGCACTGGCCCAGGTCAGCAACCGCGACGTGAGGTTCCGGCAGGCACTATGCGGGGGCACAGAAGCTCGAAATGATTTAGATGAGTTGTTCACTGCGCTGTTGGAGGAGTTTGCGCGGCAAGCCAACCTCAAGGATGCTGCCGAGGAATTGGCCGGTAGTTTTGTGCAGAGCGGGCAAGCGGTTGGCGATGGTACGTTGGCTGGTGCGCTCCCCACGACAGACATCGACGGGAATACGCTTCTTGAGCATAGACCCGGCCTACTCTATCGCTTTGCCCAAAATGGCGGGGCCGTGGGCATAATTTCGGCCCAGAGTGCACTGTGGATGCCCCGGGGGTTCGACGAAGCCCTGAGTTTCTAGCGGCAACTCGGCAGTTTCGGGCCGCCGATATTCCTGGCCAGATGACGGAGACCAGCAAACTTTCTTTGGCGAGCCGTCTGCTTCATGACGGATTCTTGAGAGTTGCCTCAGCAGTTGAATGATGTGAGTAGTGTGCTAACCCGCTCCCGCACTTCGCGAGTTCGACCCGCTCAAGGCACGGAACAATTTGCGCGAGCCAATGGATCCCGGCACTCACCGAGTAGGAGCCACTCAGCTCTAGTAAGAGCCACCCAACCCCAGCACCATTTGCGGTAGCCAATTGATTCCCACAGCTAGCTCGAAGCAGTAGCCACTCAACACACAGAACCGCTTGCTGTAGCCAGCGGATCCTGCCACTCAATTAGAGGTACTAAGACTCAACTCTTTTGCTATCGACACTCATGACTTACAATGTCCCGCCGATATCTAAACCTCAAAAAGGAATTAGCAAATGCCTCAACCTCACTTTGAGTCAGAACATTATCGAATTCCTCTCGCTTAACCTAATTACATTTCGCAGTTACGGCACTTGGCTTCACGGTGATCCACGCGGATCGATCGATTGTTTTCACAATGTTTATGGAAAGCCTCGACTGCCTCCCAGTAGACAGCGAATGAAGTATGAGCAAAGCCTGCTCGAGATGTGTCCGGTCAAGTTGGATTCGAGTCAGCCAACGGCCGTAGAGAAAGGGATTCGAGAGACTTGTAGAATTCGCAAGTGGCAACTCTGGGCTTTTAACATTCGAACAAATCATGTTCACAGTGCGGTCTCAGCGAATTGTCGAGCGTGGCAGGTCTTGAATGCTTTGAAGGCGAATGCGACTCGGACTTTGAGAGAGGCGGATTGTTGGCGAAGTAAACATAGTCCCTGGGTTCGCCGTGGCAGCAAGAGACGGCTTTGGACCGAAAAGCAACTGACGGATGCCATTGCATATGTGCTCTACGAACAGGGTGAGCCACTGCCCTAATATCTGAACTCGGGCTAGCGCGCGGAGCAGTCTTAATTAGATTGAGTGGCTGCGGCTCGTGTTGAACTGTCCCAAATAGTTGAGTGGATAACTGTGGTGTTGAGTGCAGTGATCCATTGGCCACCAGCCAATGGAAAATTATACAGAGTTCGACTCAAAGGCATTCCGCTCGTGATCGCTCAACTACAGAACAGGAAGCGGTAGCGACCTGGCCGTTGCGACAGACTCAAATTGTGTTAGTGGTAACGAGACGGCCAGGTCGTTACCGCTTCCTGTTCTGTAGTTGAGTGCATATCGTCAGAGGGTAATGATTTCGCGGCCACTCTTTTTAGTTTTTAGACAGTCTCTACTGCAAATGGTTCTGTGGGTTGAGTGGCTGCCGCCGGAAGGCATCCTGACGGCTTGCAGCACTGTTAGCTGTGTCGCTACACTCCTCGCGCTTCAGGATAAAATTCTATTTGGGACGACTCGGCGGACGGTCGTCAGGAAGACTTCCGATGAAGATACACGAGTATCAAGGCAAGGAACTATTGCGAAAGTTTGGTGTAGCTGTGCCGCGGGGTTTGGTGGCCCGTTCGCCAGAAGAGGCTTACCACGCCGCCAAAGAACTTGGTACTGAGGTGGTTGTAGTAAAGGCTCAAATTCACGCCGGCGGTCGCGGCAAGGGCGGGGGCGTCAAGCTGGCCCGAAGTGCAGATGAAGCGCGTGAGATTGCGCGTCAGATGCTGGGCATGAAACTGGTAACGCATCAAACGGGCCCAGAAGGCCGGGAGGTGTGTGTCCTCTTAATAGAGGAGGGCTTGCCCATCGACAAGGAGTTCTATCTGGGCATCGTGTTGGATCGAGCGTCCGGCCGCCCAGTGTTCATGGGGTCTGCCGCCGGTGGAATGGACATCGAAGAGGTGGCGGCCAAGACTCCGGAGCAGATCATGAAAGAAACGGTCGATCCGGCCGTAGGCTTTCGTTCTTTTCAGGCGAGGAAGTTGGCCTTCGGGCTTGGCATTCCTGGTGCCTTGGTCAACGAGTCGGTGAAGTTTATGCAATCCCTTTACAAGGCGTATGAGCAGATGGACGCATCGCTCATGGAAATCAATCCCTTTCTTCTCACTAAAGACAATCGCCTCATAGCCCTGGACGCGAAAGTCAACTTCGATGATAACGCTATGTTTCGTCACAAAGAGTTCCTCGATCTTCGGGACCTGAATGAAGAAGACCCATCAGAGATCGAGGCCTCGAAGTTTGACTTGAACTACATAAAGCTCGACGGAAATATTGCCTGCATGGTAAACGGCGCGGGGCTGGCCATGGCCACAATGGACATCATCAAGCTTGCGGGCGGCGAACCGGCGAACTTTTTAGATGTTGGAGGTGGCGCGTCGCAAGAGCGTGTCGAAGCGGCTTTTCGCATTCTACTTGCCGACCCACATGTGAAGGCAGTTTTGATAAACATCTTCGGCGGGATCGTGCGCTGCGACATGGTAGCGCGTGGAGTGGTCGAGGCCGCGAAGAAGCTCAATATCAAGGTGCCGGTCGTAGTGCGGCTCGAAGGCACGAACGTAGAAGAGGGGCAGCGCGTAATTCGCGAATCCGGTCTCAATTTCACCGTAGCGAAGGGAATGAAAGACGCGGCGGAGAAGGTTGTAGAGTTGGCAGCGTAGTTGCGAGACACGCGGACACTCCCAACGCTAAGTCACCCGGCCGCGATGACAGGTCCGATGCTAACCTAGACGGCAACAGGAGGTTTCTTGGCAACACTTGGGTTTTGGGGAGGCGTGGGTACTGTTACAGGTTCGAAGTATTTGATCGAGACCGATCGCGCGAACGTACTTGTCGATTGCGGCATGTTCCAGGGCTTGAAAGAGCTGCGCGAACGCAACTGGCAAGATCCACCTTTCGATCCACGGGCACTCAATTCAGTTCTAATCACTCACGCACACATTGATCACACCGGATATTTACCACGGCTGGTCCGCCAGGGTTTTACTGGTCCGGTCTACTGTTCGCGGGGAACCGCGGACCTCTTGAAAATCCTGCTACCCGACGCCGGGCGCTTGCAGGAAGAAGATGCAGACTACAGGAACCGGCATAAGCTGACTCGGCATAAACCCGCGTTGCCTTTGTATACGGAGAAAGATGCGTTTGCTGCACTCAAGCTGATTCATGCTCTTCCAAATACAGGCGAAGCGGTCGAGGCTGCCCCGGGAATTCGCGCGGGTTTCCGCGTGGCGGGTCACATACTCGGTTCAAGTCTGGTGCTGGTGGAGATTGATGACGCTGGAGTTGATCGGTCGGGCCGGCGCGTTTTGTTCTCCGGTGATCTGGGCCATTACGATCAACCAATCATTCAGGATCCGGTTGCTCCTGTTGCATGTGATTACATGCTGGTGGAATCCACCTACGGCGATCGGCTGCATGATCCGGAGAACCCGAAAGACGCTCTAACGCGAATAATCAAAGACGCCGCCGAGCGTGATAGCGCCGTGCTGATTCCCGCGTTTGCCGTAGGGCGAACGCAGGAACTGCTTTATCTAATTCGGGAGTTGGAGGATGAGAAAGCAATCCCTCTTATGCCGGTGTATGTCGACTCGCCGATGGCTGCCGCGACCACAACCGTCTATGGAAACCGCAAAGAGGAACATGACGAGCACTATGCGAGTGTGTTGGCAGGAAAGCGACACCCGTTGCGCACGCATTCCTTGATAACGGTCTCCTCGCGGGCGGAGTCAAAACGTTTGAATGACGTGCACGGTGCGCGCGTGATTATCAGTGCCTCGGGGATGATGACCGGCGGTCGCGTTATGCATCACGCCCTGCGATTGGTTCCAGATCCCGATGCAACTGTTGTGTTCGTGGGTTACCAGGCCGCGGGCACAACCGGAAGAAGGATTCTCGACGGGGAGCGGGAAGTAAGAATACTAGGTCAGCGCGTTCCTGTGCGTTGCCGCATTGCGCGCATTGGGGGTTTCTCCGCACATGCGGATTGGAAGGAAGTTCTCCACTGGCTGGAGGGAATACCCGCCGCGCCCCGACGGACGTTTACAACTCATGGCGAGCCGCCGGCCGCGAATGCAATGGCCAATCACATTAAAGAAACCTATGGCTGGCCAGTGGAAGTGCCGGTTTACGGACAACGGTTTGAACTGGCGTAAGGTGTGTTAGCGCCAATGCAACCCGTCGACTATACTTCGAGCTGCAACTTTTGTGTCAGTTCGTGTGATTTCGCGGATCGTCTTTCTTCTCGCCCTAACATACGATCCACGAAATCACACGAACTGAGTACGAAAAAGACTGTCATTATGTACGGGACTGAATGCGCTCGGTCTCATTAGATAAACGGCAGAGTTGGAATCTTCGGAACTTCATAAGTCAGGTCTCCAGGAGCAGACACATTGAGCGTTCTCGTAAACAAAAACACGCGCCTCGTAGTCCAGGGAATCACCGGCAAGGAAGGCTCGTTTCACACGAAGCAGATGGTTGAGTATGGAACGAGTATCGTAGGTGGTGTCACTCCCGGCAAAGGCGGCAGCACTCACGAAGGTATTCCGGTTTTCAATACAGTCGCTGACGCAGTCAATAAAGCAGGTGCCAATGCCGCAGTGATTTACGTGCCTCCGGCCTTCGCCGCCGACGCAATCATGGAAGCTGCGGATGCGGGTGTAGCGCTGGTGGTCTGTATAACGGAAGGAATTCCGACACTCGATATGGTTAAGGTTAAGGAGTATTTGAGCGATAAAGCTTCGCGGCTAATCGGACCCAATTGCCCGGGAATTATCTCACCTGGCAAATGCAAGATTGGCATTATGCCTGGACACATTCATCGCGAGGGCCGGGTTGGTGTTGTCTCCCGTTCGGGAACTCTAACGTACGAAGCTGTGGGCCAACTGACCGCACTCGATCTGGGCCAATCAACTGCGATTGGTATTGGCGGCGATCCTATTGTCGGAACGACGCATGTGGACGCCCTGGCCTTGTTTCAAGCGGATGAGGAGACAGACGGCATTGTGATGATCGGAGAAATTGGGGGCACGGCTGAAGAGGAAGCTGCTGAGTTCGCAAAGAAGAACGTTACGAAACCAATCGTTGCGTTTATCGCTGGACAGACGGCGCCGCCGGGGCGTCGGATGGGCCACGCGGGTGCAATCATTGCCGGCGGCAAAGGAACCGCCGCGGAAAAAATGACGGCACTCGAAGATGCGGGAATTCGCGTGGTAAAGTCACCAGCTGATATTGGATCGGCGATGAAGGAAGTGCTTAATCATTGAACATTTGAGCTTCGAACTTGGGCTTTGATCTTTGACTCATCCTCACCGTTTTATGACTTTCCTGGGGGCACTTTTGCCAGACCGCGGCATTTTCAGGAAGAATTAGACGATCCACGAAAGCACACGAAATAACTAGAACCGAGGTCGCTTTTCGAGGCCTTCGCATGATTTCGTTGATCGCTTTTAGTTTTTAGCAGCCCTGCGAGGAAAGGTTCCAGTTAAGAAAACAGTAGGAGGAACTAGTTCACCATAATGGATAACCTGACATTTGGCATTATTAAACCAGACGCGGTAAAGGCGGGAACAGTCGGTAGCATTATTCAACGGGTCATCGCTGACGGCTTCAAAATTCGCGGGTTGAAACTGATTCACATGACACTGAAGGAGGCCCAGGGCTTCTACGCTGTGCATCGCGAACGTCCGTTCTTTCCAGAGTTAACAGAATTCATGTCCAGTGGGCCCTGCGTGGTGATGACTCTGGAAAAGTCGGGAGCCGTGCCGGCTTGGCGCAACTTGATGGGAGCAACCGATCCAGCAAAAGCCGATCAAGGGTCGTTGCGGAAAGAGTTTGGCGCTTCGATGGGTGAGAATGCCGTTCACGGATCCGACTCCGAGGAAAACGCTGCAATCGAGATTTCATATTTCTTTAGCCAGATCGAGATCGTCTAAACGAGGGGCGGGCTAATGAAACGGTGTCTAACTTGCAATACCACTTTTGACGAGGAGCATTTGAGCTATTGCCTCAACGATGGCACGGTGCTGGTGCGGGATGACGTTCCTGCCGAGCTCGAATTGCAAGAGACCGCACTTCTCGGCGAGCCGCCCGCTACCTTCGTGTTACCACCTCCGCGACCGACTGAGTATGTAGCGCAAGCCCCGAACGCACCGACACCTCCAGTACCGTACGGTTGGGCTAACGAGTCGCCGCCGGTCTGGGTGCCTCCGCCTCCGCCGGCTCCATTCGGTGGAACGCGGTCGGCACAACAGGGGACGGCGGTGGCCTCGTTAATCTTTGGACTTATTAGCATTACCTTTGGATGGATCTGTGGCGGACCGATATTCGGCTTGCTCGCGGTAATATTGGGATTTGTGGCGCTGACACAGATTAAGAGAAGTCCGCAACAGCACAGCGGTAAGCCGATGGCTCTGGTTGGTTTGATTACAGGCGGGCTAGCGCTGCTTGTTTACGTCACGATAATGGCGATATGGATCGTGGTGATGATTATAGGTGCGGCGTCCAATTAGTAGATTATGAAGAGCTGTCCTACGTGTAACCAGACCTTTACTGACCCAAACCTCAGTTTCTGTATTGATGACGGCACGCCGCTCGTCTCGGTCGCCGCACCCGAGGATGAGGTCACCGTGGTTTCGCCATCAGGCCGCCATGAGACCGTGCCGCCGCCGACGGAGGTGTACAAGCCACGCGATTGGCAGGCTCCCGACTACCAGCCACCCGGATTTCAGCATGCTACAGCCGCTCCACCTAGCAAGAAGAAGTGGCCCTGGGTTGTGGGACTTCTTGCACTACTAGTAATAGGCGTTATCGGGATCGGAATTGCTGGAGCGATCCTCGTCCCAAAAATGATGCGAGCGGCATCGAATAGGAACTCCAATTCAAACGTACGGCGCAGCGGCGAAGCGAACTCCAATCGGGGTTCGAACGCGCCCGTGTCACCAGCTGAGAATACCGGCACGCCTGTAGTTGACGATGATGCAACGCCTCCGCCTACCGACAAGGATGTAGTGCTCGCAGCGCTCACAGATCTCGAGCATGAATGGACCGCCGCCAACATCAATGCCGATAAGCAGAAACTCAACCGGATTCTGGCGGATGACTACGTCGGAATCTCCGGTGGCAAGAACCAGGGAAAGGCGGAGTATCTCAGGACGATAGAGCGCGACACGACGATTCAAAAATGGGACTTCGAGGATTTGAAGGTAAACCTAATGGGAGACAGGGCAACTCTGGACGGCGTCCTCCGTTTACAGCTTTCTGATCAAGAGGCGGCGTTCAGGTTTACGGATAAGTTTGTCTGGCGCGGGGGACGCTGGCAGGCTGTCGGCTCAGATGTTTCGCGGATAAAATGAGAACGGGCTTTTGATCTCAAATCTCAAATCTCAGATCTCAAACTAAAAAAACAAAAAACAAAAAGCAAAAGGAAAGACCAAGACAAAAATCAAACAAAGACCAAAGACTTAAGAACAAAGAACTAAGAACTAAGAACAGGATCCCTATGTCAATCATTAGTGACGCAATTGAATCAACCAAGGCCATCATTCAGGGCATGGCTGTCACCCTGTCATACATCCCGAAACAAAAGTGGACGGTGCAATATCCGGAGGAGCCGGTTACCGTTCAGCCTCGCTACCGTGGACAACACCTCTTGCATGTCGATGAGTTGGGCAGAGAGAAGTGTGTCGCCTGCTTCCTCTGCGCGGCGGCGTGCCCGTCTGATTGCATCTACATCGTAGCCAAGGACGATCCTCGTCCGCCGGAACAGCGCATCGGCGTTGATGAACGCTACGCGGAGGTCTACAACATCGATTATGGGCGATGCATCTTCTGCGGCTATTGCGTGGAAGCGTGCCCGAAGGATGCAATTACTCACGGATACAACTTTGAACTGTCTGTCTATAACCGCGCCGACCTCCTGAAGACCAAGGGCGACCTCCTGATCACCAAACAGCTCCAGTCAAAGAACTACCGGGTTGCCTCGTCGCATGAGGACGTCGACTCCGAATATAAAGAGGTGTAGAGACTTCCAACGTCTCCGTCCCAATTCGCCATCCCCAGCAGCGATGCCCTACCGCGATTTCCATTACCGTTGGGAATATGAACTACAGTCGAGCCCCGAGCAGCTTTGGTCTTTTGTCGCCGACACCAATCGTTTTAATCGAGATGCCGGAGTCCCTGCGTTGCAGCCCGCAAAAGGTAAAAGGCAAAGGCTGCGCAACGCGCGTCGTCGTTTACGCCTTTCATATCTGGGCGTGCCAGTGGAATGGGAGGAGCAGCCGTTTGAATGGATCAAACCTTCGCGCTTTGGGGTGGTTCGCAAATACAGTAAAGGTCCAATTGCTGAGTTGAAGGTACTCGCCGAACTTTCGCCGATTGGCAATGGTGGATCCAAACTGATCTATCAGATCTGGGCCAAACCAAAATCGCTGCTCGGGTTTTTGCTGATTCCACTACAGGTTGGCTATGCCAGCCATCGAAAATTTGCAAGTGCATTTGAGAGCTATGACAAAACGGCGCGGACAGAAATCCCAGTGTCAGATGATGACTCTATCCCGGAGCTCTCCTCCGCCGTTCGCTTTAGGCTGGAAGCCTTGAAGCGGAAACTGCTGGTTGATGGCGCCGTTCCCCAAGTGGTGGAAAAACTGATCGACTTCATAGAGCGAGCAGACGACTTTTCGCTCGCGCGGATCAGGCCCTACGCGCTTGCCGATCAGTGGAGTGAGCCGCGACGGGCCGTGCTGACCGCGTGCCTCCTCGGAACCCGCCAGGGCCTTCTCGATTTGCGATGGGACTTGCTGTGTCCTTTATGCCGAGGCCCGCAAGAGAGCGAAGCTTCCCTGGGCGACATCAGTTCCAAAGTTCACTGCGAAACTTGCCGCATAGATTTCACCGTTATCTTCGATCGATTCGTCGAGATTACATTTAAGCCAAATGCTTCGGTGCGGCGGGCAGAGGTTAAAGACTATTGCATGGGCAGCCCACAACGGACGCCCCATGTTGTGGTTCAACAGTTGTTGGCGCCCCACACTAGCCGGAGCCTAATCTTGCCGCTTCAGGAGGGAAGTTATCGACTGCGAACGTTGGAACTTCCGGGAGAGCAATTGGTCACCGTGAGCCCCGAGGGCACCGAGACTGCGACGGCGAGGGTTTCTGATCGCCTTTCTGGCCAGGAGTTGAAACTGTCCCCGCGGACAACCCTGCAATTAGAGAACGCAAGTGATGCCGAACAATTATTCATACTCGAGCGCCTGCTGTGGGGCGATCAGGCAGCCACTGCGGCCGAAGTCACTGCACTGCAAATCTTTCGAGATTTGTTCTCCAGCGAAGCGCTCCGTCCCGGAGAGCAGATCTCGGTCGGCACCCTTACCGTGCTGTTCACGGACTTGCGACATTCCACCCAGCTCTACCGGGAAATTGGCGACGCGACGGCGTTCGGCCGCGTGCTCAATCATTTCGACGTATTGAAGAAAGCAATTGCCGAGGCTGACGGTGCTCTGGTTAAGACCATCGGCGATGCTGTGATGGGCGTCTTTCGCGATTCGGCATCAGCGTTGAGCGCAGTGTTGACGGCCCAGCAGATCCTGGCGGCGCCACCCGCGGGTACCGCACCACTTACGCTGAAGGCTGGGATGCACAGCGGGCCGTGCATTGCTGTCACCCTGAATGATCGTCTTGATTATTTCGGCTCCACTGTAAACATGGCCGCTCGGCTTGAAGGGTTGTCAACGGGCAACGATGTGATTATCTCGCGCTCTGTTTATGATGATCCGGACGTGCAGGAGTTTATCCATTCGGACACGGATCTCCAGGCAGTTCCTTTCGAGATTTTGTTGAAGGGATTTGACGAGGAGCGATTTGAATTGTGGCGGGTGGGAAGGAGAGCCGACGCCACGGCCCCCATTTCCGGAGTTGACTCGACCAATGAACAAGCCTCGAAGGGGTAGTATCATATTTCATTATTAACGTTGATCGGAGCGAGACTCTCAACAAACGCTCCACGAAACAACACCAAATGTCACTAAATTTATTAGTGTTGGTTCGTGTGATTTCGTGGATCGTTCCCCCTAAGAACTCAAGATATGTGTCATGAAGGCAGTACCACAACGCGGTAGCGTGTGGCTCGGTAAGGAACTCGAATTTTTGGCCGTCAGCGATGCCACACGCTACCGCGTTGTAATACTGACTTCATGACACTCCATCGAAGGTACGATGGTGACAAAGGCGCACGCCTCCCGCAGAGAAGATTTGAATCTAACCCATGTCGATCTTAGAAGCGCGAGAAGTATCCAAAATCTATCCGATGGGCACCACGAATGTGACGGCGCTCGACAAGGTTTCACTGGCCGTCGACGAAGGGCAGTTTGTAGCGATTCAGGGAACTTCCGGTTCGGGAAAATCCACGCTGCTGAACATGCTGGGAGGGCTCGATCATCCGACGACCGGTCATGTCTTTTTTAGTTCAAAGCCGTTAGGACCTCTTACAAAAAAAGAGATGGCTCGCTATCGTCGCTATTCAGTGGGCATGATTTTCCAGGGCTTCAATTTGATTACCACGATGACCGCCGAAGAAAATGTCGGATTGGCGCTGGCATTCGCCGGCATACGAGGCGGCCAACGCCGCCAGCGCGCCGATGAATTGCTGGAGCGAGTGGGTCTGGCTGATCGTTTGACGCACAGGCCATCCGAGCTCTCCGGCGGTGAGCAGCAAAGAGTGGCGATCGCGCGGGCGCTGGCAAATCGTCCCAAGGTATTGCTAGCCGACGAGCCTA
>JBHENP010000034.1:0-48075 GCA_046261995.1 Pyrinomonadaceae bacterium | reverse complement strand
CCGAGGAGCTGGGCTCCCTGCTTCAACCGCTCGGCGCCCAGTTTCACGCCCATCTGCGCGAAGTACTGATTACACGAAACCTCGAAAGCGACATCGATCCCAATCCTGCCATGTACCTCGCCTGGTCCGGCATCGTCAAAAATAACGTTTGCGCCTGGGGCCGCATAATAGCCAGCGCCACTGCAAACAAATTCCGTGTCCTGCATTCCGGCAACAAAAGCTGCCGTCATCGTCACCGTCTTGAAAGTCGAACCAGGAATGTAATAGGCGCCCAACGCGCGGCTGACGAGGGGCCGATCTCTCTCGTTGGCTGCCAGTCGAATCCACGTGGTTGCGTCTTCGACTTCCTTGAGACTGTAAGAGGGTTCGCTGTAAAGCGCCAAAACTTCGCCCGTCTGAGGATTTAGCACTACCACGGCGCCGTGTTTGCCCTTCAACTGATCGACGGCGGCCTGCTGCAGGTCTCGATCGATTGTCAGCACCACATCGGTATTGCCTTTGTTCTCATGCGTCTCACCTTTGACTACCTCCAGTGCCTCAGGCAGCGCTCCACTCTGAACACCGAAGAGCGCGCGCTCAAGACCAGGATCGCCCCGGTCAGAACCGAAGATGTGGGCCATCGCTTTGTCCATGGAATACTGACGCGTGATGTTGCCACCAGAATCGCGGCGGTAGAACGCCAGCGCCCTGTCGAGCTTCCCGCTGCGGTCGAGCATCCAGCCGCGAAGGGTGGACTCTGAGAGACGACGATTCCGCAGGTCCTTGTAGGACAATTCTTGAAACTTCTGGTTCTTCTCCGTTGCATAGTGTGCCCAGTAGACGTGAAAGCCGAGTAGACCAAGGGCGAGCATTACAAAGAGCCAGCGCAGAGCTCGCAGACCTCTATTTGTGGATGTCGAGCCGAGCCGCCTTTTGACCTCGGACGGCAGATCTTCAGGGACGGCTACGGCGGTCGCCCGCATGCGCCGGCGATTTCTAAAAAGAGATATCAGCAATAAGAGAACGATCAGTGCGAAGCCGCCGACATAAATCAGCGTGAGCAAGGCAGGCATCCGCTCGGGAACGTGAGGAGCAACCGCGGTTGGAGTTGGAGACTGTAGCAGCAACAAGAATGACATTTGGCGATATTCTAGTCCGGCGGTAATTCGTTTTATCAGTCACGCTTGAAACGCACTTCTACGTCCCCGAAGCCCACTACGTCGCCGGCTTCAATCTGCCGCGCCTCTCCGTAGGCAATGCGGCGTCCGTTGATGTAAGTGCCGTTGGTTGATCCGGTATCAGCCACGAGCAAAGTGCCTTCGAAGTTCAACACCAGCGTCGCATGGATTTTGGACACGCTAATGTCGTTCAGCGAAAGATCGTTGTCCGAGACGCGACCCACATTCAGGCGTTTACCGCCAGGCTTAAAGATTAGGGGAACCTCGACAGTCCCTTCGCGAAGTGTTACTCGGGCGGCAATTGTCACATCCGGCGCTGGTGGAACTCCCTTCGCAATTCGTGGATCAAAAACGGCTCGCTTCGACTCATCCTCTTTTCTGAGTTCTTCTTCAAACTCGCCAAACGTCGGGTCGACTGAAACACCGGTGGTAAAAATATCCACTTCCGTTTCCACCTTCACCGGAGCCAGGGTGCGGTATCGATGATCGTTTATGTGATCTATAGCTTCGGCGAGAACCTCATGTTCCAGCTCTTTTAAGATTTCCGGAGGCGCTTCCGAATGTGTGCCCCATTCGACTTTGAGTTTCAAACTGTGTGGAGCAATCCGACCCTTGCGCCCCTCATCGCGCACGCGTTCGTCGATCAGCCGCTTCATTCGTTCAATCAACTGTGAAGTCGTAAGTCCACCCTTCGGCTCAACAGTTCGGCCAAATTTCCGATCAACTACGTCGCCCATGCTCTCGAACACGCGACGGAGCAGGCGTTCCGGCAACGCCTCTTCTCGTTTCTTGTTTGGGATGGGCTTCAGCTTTCCAGTCATGCAATCTTAAGTACGCCTGCGTTTACAGCATGTTCCGATTGCTGGGTGCCGGGTTTCGGGTCCCGGGTGCCGGAAGAGCTGCAAAGTCTCTACACCAACCGGCGTTTCCCATCGTGGCCTATCAGGCACCCTCCAAGAACTTTCTCCGGCACCTGGCATCTACTAGTGTCCTGTTTCTAAAGTCCGTTTAAAAACTCGGCTTCACCCCGTGAGGGGTGACATGTTTATAGCTCGCATCGACCCACCCACCTAAGCCGCGCCGTGCGAAGGGGCGGAAGTCAAGTTGAGTGGTACTGTTCCAGTTTCGTTCCGCCCCTTGGCACGGCGTCTGGGTTCGTAATGCGCCTGCGATCTATAAACATGTCAACCCAAAACGGAGTGAAACCCAGTTCGCTTCTTTCAACGGACTTTAGAAACAGGACACTAGTACGCTTGTGCAAAAAACGCAGCCCATTCTTGAACTGCGCGGGAAGGGAACTAAACTCCTGGGAACGGCGCTATTCTAGCTGAAACGACGGCGCGGCAATAGGGCTAAAAACTACCAGACTCCGAATCGTTAATTCAAAAGGGTTCGTAGGGCGAGTTTTGCTGCTCGTAGGCAGTGGTTCGTAGGTGACTTTAAAGACTATCATGCAAACAAAATTCGTCATAAAAACCAAGCTGTCGGTGTTAACAAATAGACCGCCAGACCTTTAGGTTAAGTTAAGAAGCAAATCTCATAGACCTACTCTGGAGGACATCGGTGAAGAATCAATCTTATCGGCGAGTATGTCGGATTGAACGTGACTTTCAAACGCGGATTGACGCCACAAACGCCGTCAGTTCTTCCCTGGCATTTTGCCCGGACACCGCGCGCACGATGTGGCGAAACACTGTAATTGCTGCGGCGCTCTTATTCAGTTTCTTCCAGTCTGCCGCGGCGCAAGAATGGAATCAATGGCGTGGACCGAGCCGGAATGGCCTGGTACCGGTGACGAGCACCCCCTCGGCGTGGCCGGAATCGCTGCGCCGGCTCTGGCGAGTGGAGATCGGAGAAGGTTATGCATCACCCGTCGTGTCCCGCGGACGAGTGTTTGTTCACGGTCGCCGAGACCCCGAAGAAGTCATTACCGCAATTGATCTAGCTAAAGGTGAGATCCTCTGGCAGCAGAAATATGCGGCGCCTTTTCAGAAAAACCAATACGCGGTCAACATGGCGAAAGGACCGAACGCAACTCCACTAGTGGTCGGTGACCGCCTCTTCACTCTGGGTGTGACCGGAGTTCTCGGCGCATGGGACACGGCAAAGGGCCGGCAGCTTTGGACAAAAGACTTTTCGAAAACGGTTAACACGTCAAAACTCTTCTGTGGGACGGCCGCATCACCCCTGGCCAACGGTGGTTTGGTGATTGTTCAGGTCGGCAGCGACGTGCATGGTGGCCAGATGTTGGCGCTCGACCCGTCGACTGGAGCCCAAAAATGGGAGTGGCGAGGTGCAGGACCTGGTTATGCCTCGCCTGTTGTTATCGACGTCGCCGGCAAGAAACAGATAGTGACGATGACTAACAGCTCAATCGTGGGTATCGATGCGAAGACAGGTGGCGAACTCTGGTCAACTCCGTTTCCGGACGAGTGGCACGAAAACATTGTGACGCCCTTGTGGACGGGTTCACATCTCGTGGTCTCAGGTACGCGCCAGGGCACTCACGCCTACACGCTCCAGGAGACGAATTTCAAATGGCAGGCGGCGGAAGCGTGGAAGAACCCGGATGTGGCCATGTATATGAGCTCCCCCGTTTATGGCGACGGATTAATCTATGGGCATTCCGCCAAACGCAAAGGTCAGTTCGTCGCCCTGGAGGCGAAGACCGGCGTACTTCGCTGGAGCACTGAAGGGAGAGACGGCGAGCATGCGTCCGTGCTTCTTACGCCCAGCCATATCGTCTATCTAACCAATGGCGCGGACCTGATTGTAGCGCGGCGGGCCGCCAAAACATTTGAGGTAGAGCGTCGTTACGACGTTGCTGATGCCGCGACCTGGGCCATTCCTGTCCTACTTGGCGCGGACGTTCTGGTGCGTGACGCCACAGGTCTGATTCGACTGACACCCGGAAAGTGAACGCGGTCGTAAGTTTGTTCCAGAGGCGTTGCGGTCACGAAGCCAAAAACAATGAGCGGAGGAGCGGTGTGAAATCGAAAGAGGGCTTAGGGTAATTCGCAGGTTGGGAATGGTGGCTTGCCCCCGCACAAGGTGCAGATTCTCTCAGCTTAAGAGGTTGATTCATCTTGGCTGGCATTGCACCTTGAGCGGGGGCAAGCCACCCTTCCCAACCTGCGAATTTGCTTGGCTTGAATGTTCTTTTGGGGGAGCGTCAGCAAATCCTAATAACTCTCGAAGGCATACGGTTGAATGAAAGCGAGGAGATGAAAATGACACTCACCAAACAATTATTGGCCTTGATTTTGACTTCCGCAATTGCGGGGCAGGGATTGTTTGTTGCCAACCGGATCGCCATGGCGCAGACGGCATCTACAGATGCCGCCCGCATCACGCGACTGGAGACCCAGCTTGAAAGTTTGCGTCAGGAACTAAAGATACCTGCGCTCTCCGCCGCCATCGTGAAAGATCAAAAGGTGCTCTGGGCAAAGGGCTTCGGCTTTGCGGATGTCGAAAACAAAGTCCCGGCAACTGAGCATACTCCTTACCACCTGGCGTCTTTAACTAAAACTTTCGCCTCGACAATCCTGATGCAGTTGGTACAGGAGGGAAAAATCAAACTGGACGATCCCGTCTCGAAGTATGGAATCACATTAGAAAGCGACGGCGTGATTAGAGTAAGACATCTCTTCTCTCACACTTCGGAAGGCAATCCGGGCGAAAGCTATCGTTACAATGGTAATCGTTTTGCTGAGTTGGATAAGGTTATCGAGCGGGCCACGGGCAAATCCTTCGGAGAACTCCTGATCGCCAACATTCTCGACCCACTGAACATGACCGAGACGGCCCCCAACGTGCCGCGTATAGTCAGCACGAAATCTCCAAGCGGCGCAGATCCGGCTGCCGAAGCGGAAGTAAAAGCCGCGGTAATGGATCTAGTCGGCGGCTACAATGCCGGCAGCGTGGAACAAATTGAGCGGCGTTTGGCGCCACAGCAGAACCGCTTTCCGGGTGAAGGAGGATTCTTGACGTCATTTATTGACGCGGCTGAATTAGGACGCCTATTCCAGTCGGGCTTTAAAGTAAATTTCCAGGTCAACAATCTGGAAACGGCGGTTTACGGGAACACGGCAGTGGCCACTTTTTTTATGACGGGAACCATTACTCCTCCCAATGGAGCGCCGCGCCGCGACGGGCCCTGGCGAAGTTCGTTTGTGTGGAATAAACAGGATGGAGCGTGGAAGCTCGTTCATTCTCATCAATCAGCAATCAACAGAGCCATGATCACGGAAAAGCATCAGCAGCGATTTGACACGGTCACAAAGTCGCTGGCTCAGCCGTATGGCCTTGATCGCGAGAATAAGATTGCAAAAATCAGCTACCCGCAGGGATTCAGTACCTCGGCCGGATTGATGGCCAGCGTTCTCGATATGGCGAAGTATGACATCGCACTCGATCAGAACAAGTTTCTTAGCCGGGAGACGCAGCAATTGGCTTTTACGCCTACGGTCTCCATAAAGGGAGAGCCACTTCCATACGGCCTTGGGTGGTTCACGCAAAATTACAAAGGCACGAAGATGCTTTGGCATTACGGCTACTGGACTGCCAACTCTTCATTCATTTTGAAGATTCCCGAGAACAACATCACGTTCATTGCAATGGCCAACACAGACAATCTCAGCAGACCCACGGACCTGGGAGCGGGTGACGCGTTGAGTTCTCCAGTGGGCATGGCTTTCCTCAAGACTTTCATCCTCCCGGAAAAATTCGGTGAGCCGGTACCTGAATTCAATTGGAACGCTTCAACACAGGTACTCAAGGATCAGCTGAAGCAGGTTTCCGGGAAACCCTATGCCGACGTCTACACAAAGGATCTGATTACAAAGTTTCGCATTTACCAAAGTGTGGGGCAGGCAGCCGAAGCCACCCGCGTGATGAAGATGTATGGAGAACTCTTCTCAAAACCGCTTCCGGAGGATCTCACGAAGTTGCAGGTAGTTGCGCAGTTGGTGAACGTGCTGGACAACGCAGACAAGACCGTGGAATTCACCCTCCCTCGAGCCCAGCAAGTGCGTATCTTCTCAATCGGTGAGGGGCAGGCTGGAGAAATGTTCGACTACGGTTGGATTGAAAATGCGGACAAAGGCACTTCGGTTTGGGAGATGCAGGAGAAAGAAACCACTCACGCAGGCGGCGCAGGAAAGAATCGTAAGGTCGACATGGTGATCACTTTGGAGCCCGGGAAGTATAAGTTGCGTTATAAGACTGACGACTCGCACTCATTCGACCATTGGAACGCGCTCCCTCCGGAGATCAACTTCTGGGGCATAGCCGTCTACGCGAAATGAGACACGCGCCTCCCCGAGTGCAGGCGGAGTCAAGGGCACTACTCATCACTCACGCAGCGTGTAATGAGATCGGTACCACGACGCGGTAGCGGGGGGCATCAGAGCCGCGCGCATAGGACACTCAAGTCACAGAACCGCTTGCCGTAGCCAGCGGATGCTAGCACTCACCTTGGCATTAACCGTGAGAGGGGTGATTGCTAATAAGCAAGGCCGTCGGTTCGCCGCGGCAGCAAGTGACATCTATGACTGAAGAGCATTTGACCTGACGCTCTGCGATCAAGTCTTACCATAAGAAGAACGACTCTTTTCATCACGTGTGGTCTCCCCGAAACAATGGAATCAGATCACCAGCGGGAGAGCATTCGGTGAATCTCAGATCTCAAATCTCAAATAATCTCAAATCTCAAATCTCAAATCTCAAATCTCAGATCTGAAATTTGAGATTGAGACTCACTCCGCTCAACGCGGGCCGACTGCGACTGTTGGTGAAAGAGTCGCAGCCGGCTTGGGTGAGTAAAATCAGGAAGCCAGGTTTCCTGAGAAAGCCTTAGCACATCGCAACGCGTCCTTCGTACGAGTCTCATTAAGCAGATACTCTTTACAAGTTAGGCAGATATTTTCTACAAGCTAAACGGAAGTCCTGTTCATTGTTTTCAACCTCATATTGAACTCAGGCAAGACGTGTCGAACGGCTGTGCTCCAGGTGCCCTGGGCAGCGCCAAAGGAGTCACAGAGTACCCAGCTTTCAAAGACGCGAGCAGATTAGAGAAGAGCCCTTGAGAAATTCTTGAGGTTGGGTTGTGGGTGACCCCGCCTTGGGGCAAGTATTTGATTCTGTGAGGTTTAACCTAAGGTGCGGCTGACAGACTGGTTCGGCGCCCCACGAAGTCGCACGGAAAGGTACTAAAATAAATTCGTGTTGGTTCGTGAGGTTGGGTGCATCGCTTTCTTTATAACCTCACATATAATCGGCTTTATTAAAAAGTCCTGCGGACTCATCTGGATGTTATAGCAACATGAGTTCGTAGAAATCAGTCAACACAGAACCGCTTGCGGTAGCCAGCGGATGCTAAGTTCAAGACTAATGGTTAACGGTCAATCAATAAGTATTTTTACCCACAAAACGATCTACGACGCGTTGATTGAGCTTAGCATCCGCTGGCTACCGCAAGCGGTTCTGTGAGTTGAGCTGCTCTCATTTCTTGAACCTTGTCATGGACAGCCCAAAAAGGCTGCTTCGTCCAATGACTTTCGGGCAAAGCCCATATAATCTCGCGGCTGCGCTCCGAGGAAACAAGCTGAAAGGTTAAGGATAAAATGCTCTTACGCCCAAATCGCTTCACTAAAGCTTTTCTGCTGGCGTTTGTTTTCCAGCTCCTTGCTCTACCGCTGGTGGCGCAGGTACGGACAACCGACGCGCGGCTCAAAGAGATCGATGAGTATTCCGCGCGGGCAGGCGTCGCCTGGAAGGTACCAGGTTTCGCCATCGCGATTGTCAAAGACGACCGGGTTGTGTTTGCTAAAGGCTATGGCGTACGCGAGCTTGGGAAACCGCCCGCAGTTGATGAGCACACAATCTTCGCGATTGCCTCCAACTCGAAGGCGTTCACGGCCGCCGCGCTGGCTATCCTGGTTGATGAAGGCAAAGTTAAATGGGACGACAAAGTAACAAAGTACCTGCCCTCGTTTGAGCTCTACGATCCTTACGTAACGCGAGAATTGACGATTCGCGATTTGCTCAGTCATCGCAGCGGTCTGGCCACTTTTGGTGGAGACCTGCTCTGGTACGAAAGCGAATACAGCCGCGATGAAATTCTACGCCGGGTCCGTCTACTAAAACCTACTTCTTCCTTCCGTAGTCGTTTCGGTTACCAGAACATTCTGTTCCTCGCCGCTGGTGAGGTGGTGGCAAAGGTGTCCGGTAAGAGCTGGGATGAGTTTGTGAAGGAAAGGTTCTTCGGTCCACTCGCGATGAAGCGGACGGTCACCAGTCACGCCGACTTGCTTAACAGTTCAAACGTAGCCATCCCTCACAATGAAGTAGATGGGAAGACTCGGGCGATCCGTTACGGTAAGGTCGATAACATCGGGCCCGCGGGAGCAATAAAGTCTTCAGTCGTGGACATGGCCCAGTGGTTGCGACTACAACTTGGTCGCGGGACATACGATGGAAGAAAGCTTTTCAGCGCCACCGCTTCACGCGAGATGTGGACCCCGCACACTGTTTTCAGCGGCATTAGCGAACAGGCAGAAAAGTTCAATCCCACGCGCCATTTCAACCTTTACGGGCTCGGCTGGATTTTGAGCGATTACCACGGCCGGTTGCTCGTCTCCCACGGTGGTGGGCTGGATGGCATGACTTCTCAGGTCGCGTTGATGCCGGAAGAGAAGTTCGGTGTAGTCGTACTCACAAACAATGAGAGTCCGCTATCAAACATTCTGGTAAACAAAGTGTTTGATCTGTTTCTGGGCGTCACTGCCCGCGACTGGAACTCAGAGTTTCTTGCGCGCGTGAAAGACGGCGAGGCAGCTACAAAGGAAGCCAATAGAAAACGTGAACTATCGCGCGTGCCACAAACCAAACTGTCGCTTCCGTTGTCGGCCTACGCTGGCACTTACTCAGGCGAGATGTTTGGTGACGCCAAAGTCACTGAAGAGCAAGGCAAACTGGTGTTGCGGTTCCTGCCGTCACCTTACTTCGTTGGCGACCTGGATCACTGGCACTTTGACACCTTCCGCGTCCAGTGGCGAGAGTCAATCGTCTATCCATTTCCCAGAGGGTTTGTCACCTTCACTCTCAACGTGCAAGGGAGAGTGGACGAGATGAAGGTGGATGTGCCGAATCCCGATTTTGATTTCAAGGAACTCGAATTCAAACGCCAGCCTTGATGGGGGACGCTTTCAGCGTGCTCCCGGGTACCGCCCGACTGCGCACGACGCTCTATCAAGTTAGGACACCCACCCGATGATGAAAGCCAAAATGGCCTTACTTATGCTACTCGCTGTTTCGATTGGCATCACACTCGGAGGATATCTTTTTTCCGACACGCAACCTCGATCATTTCTGGCCGTCAACAAGTGTAGTGGAGCCTGCTACCAGCCGAATGAGGTAATGGGTCTGCTCACATCTGTGGGCGTACAAAGGTTCCCAGCTCTCCTTCCTGGCGTTGTTAAAGAAACGGATAAGACGATCGTAATAGAACACCCCGCTCCGGAGGCGCGCATTCACTATCTCGTCATCCCCAAGAAAGACATAAAAAACATTGGAGAGGTATCAGACGAAGACCGCGAGTCGTTGATTGATGCGTTGGGGGTCGTGGCCGAACTGATCAAAGAGAAGGGCCTCGTGAACTATCGAGTCACTACTAATGGGCCGGGATACCAGGCGTCGACCTATTTGCATTTCCATTTGACAGCCAGGTGAACTGTTTCCCATCACCTGATCGCCGGCGAACTTAGGAGAAACTACATGGAACAGATCAACATTCTTGCAGTAATTGTCGCAGCCGTCTCCGCTTTCTTGCTGGGCGGACTCTGGTATTCGCCACTTCTGTTCGGCAAGATTTGGGCGCGCGAATCCGGCGTTAGCCTCGATCAGCCAAAGACGACGCCGACCCCCATACTATTCGCAGTCTCGTTTGTGTTCTCACTAATTGCGGCGACAGTGTTTGCGTTGGTTCTGGGAAGGAACCCCCCATTGAATACTGCGGTTAGAGACGGCCTGACAATCGGTGCCTGCTGGGTGGCGACTTCATTCGGCATTAACTACCAATTTTCAAATCGCAGTTTCAAGCTGTTCCTGATCGATGCCGGGTATTACGTGGTCCAGTTTACCCTCTACGGCGTCATCCTTGGTTTGTGGCATTGAGTGTCAACGCCTTTGGCGTGCGGCCTCATAAAGCAGGATGCCAGCGGCCACTCCCACGTTCAGGCTTTCCACCTCGCCGTGCATTCCTATCCGCACAGCTTCATCTGCCGCGGCTACTTCTTCCGGGCTGAGGCCGGTTGATTCGGGGCCCAGAATCAAAGCCCTGGGTGTGGTCCAGTCGATATCGGTGTAGAGGTAGCGCGCTTTGACGTCTGCGCAGACGGTCTGAATGTTGTGTACTGCGCACCAGCTGAGAGCATCCTTGTAAGTTGCTCCTCTCCAAATCAGTAGACGGAAAGCTGAGCCCATTGCGCCACGTAACGACTTAGGGGAAAAAGGGTCAGCCGTGTTGGCCGTGGTGATTACGCCCGTTGCACCCGCGGCCTCCGCGCTTCGCATGATCGCCCCGACGTTTACCGGGTTATTGATACCGTGCAGGATTACTAACAAAGGGGATCGCCCATCCGATATTTCTAAACTGGCTTTGCCGGATTCAGGTTGCTTCGCAAGGAGAATGAGTCCCTGTGGGGTCTTGGTATACGAGACTGTCGCCAACAGCTTCTCACTGACTGCAGCCATGTGGCTACAGACTAATGCGACTGCCTCGAGAAAACGTGCGGCCCTTTCTTTTTCGGAAATCTCATCGGAGTAGATGACGGCTTCAATCTCCAACCCGGAATGAAGTGCCTCCTCCGCCAATCGCAATCCTTCGACAAAGATCAAATTATCTATCTTGCCGTCGCGTACAGAGCGAGCCTGGCGAAGAAGGGGATTGTCGCGGCTGGAGATGGTTTTCATTGCCGATTTCCAATTGCCAATTGCCGATTAGAGCGAAGGCTCGTGCAGTGTCTCAATAATGGGAGTAAAACAGTCATGCCAGTTTGCTGGTTTCATGAATAGGAAAGCGCGTTGTGTCTCGTGATTTCGGGTGATTTCGTGAATCGAATTTTTGCCTACGAATCACGATCCACGAAATAACACGAAACCGCACGAACGGAATCTGAGATCTCAGATCTGAGATCTCAGATCGCTAATGCTACTTCGACCCAGATCGGCCAGTGGTCCGACACATTCAAAGGTCGCGCGACACCCCAACGAGTAACATTCAGATTACGTACAAAAATCCAGTCCGCATGTAAACGTAGTCCCGCCCCGCGCCAGGTCGGCGTCCCAGTTGGAAACGGCGTCGTGTAGCCGCGCGACTCCAGCAGCCGCCGGGTCTCGATACACTTTCTCCGTGACAGAGTATTGAAGTCGCCGAGTACCACCGTGGGTCCCGCGAACTCAGCTGCATGGTCGAGGACGACTTCGATTTGTTCCAGAAGCCCATCCGCAGCCGAATGCGGATCGATATGTGAATTGAATACGCGAATAGTGTCCGAGCCGACGCTTATTGAAGCTCCGACCGCAAGCCGAGGACGCCAGAGACACTCGGTCCATGGAAGATCAATACGCGTGACATTGTCCAGGGGAAAATCACTAAGCAGCGCCACGCCGGTGTCACCCGGATCCTGCAATCCAATTTGCTCTTCGAAATCGAGCCACCACTGACGATCCTTCGGTTCAACGCCTTGAGGAATTCCGGCGGGCGCATGAATCCAGGACATCTGCAGCTGCTCGGCTAGTTCGCGGGCCACATGATGGCCCCCGGTGCGAGCCGTCCCTTTATCGGCTTCCTGCAGTGCTAGAATGTCGACCGCCGGCAGACGCAATCCTTCCGAGAAGGTGCGGGCTGCGAGACGGATGTTTCGGTCCACTGTTTGGGAACGATTTCCGGGCAGGTTAAAGCCGGCCTTACGCAGAAGACCGGTGGAAATCAGGGACTGGCCCACCGCGTACCGGATGTTGTAGGAAGCAATTATCAGCCGGGGAGGCGTGTCGACTCCGGTTTTCCGGGCGGCGGCGGCGCCAAATTCGATTTCAGGTGACTTAAGGAAAGAGGGAACTGCAATCTTCTCGGTGATGGGCATCGCGAACTATATTAAAACTTATGACCCGCACTGTAATAGCCGCCGTTGACGACATGTTCTTCATATCGAAGATCCGCGCCACCGCGGAGCATCTGGGGATCGATGTTCGTTTCGCGCGCAACTCTGACGCTTTGGTTGCAAGTGCACGCGAGAACAAGGCCAACTTGATAATCGTTGACCTGCATGCGCAAAAGATCGATCCCATCGCGCTGGCGACGGCGTTAAAATCGGACCCGGAACTAAAAGCAATTGAGCTGTTGGGATTTTTCTCTCACGTACAGACTGATTTGATGCGCGAAGCTAAAAAGGCAGGTTACGATCGAGTAATGCCCCGTTCGGCCTTTTCAAACGACCTCGCCACCATTCTTGCCGGATAAAGTGTTATCCGAACGCCGCTTTTGCGGCTAGCAAACCGGTTCACCCTTGGCGCCTAGATGGTTCTGAATTCGTGATTATTTAGTGTGATTCCGTCGATCGTCTTCTTACCTGCCAAAAAAAGCACGATCCACGAAATCACACGAAACCGCACGAAAAAAACAGACTAGCTCACCGGGGCCGGTGCGATCACTTCATGAATTGCTCGCACTTCACTTACCAGCTGTTCATACTGCTGAAGTGTCAGCGCCTGGGCACCGTCGGATAGTGCCTGGTCGGGCTGATCGTGTACTTCGACAATCAGACCGTCAGCTCCAACGGCCACACCGGCGCGCGCGAGCGGAGTAACCATGAAATTCTTTCCGGTGCCGTGTGAGGGATCGACAATCACCGGCAGATGAGAAATGCGCCTCACGGCGGGTATTGCGGCGAGATCGAGAGTATTGCGTGTGTGCTGGGCAAAAGTGCGGATGCCACGTTCGCAAAGAACAACCTGATAATTGCCTTCAGCCATGATGTACTCGGCAGCCAGGAGCCATTCGTCGAGCGTGGCTGAAAGTCCGCGCTTCAGTAGAACAGGCAAGGACGACCGCCCCACGCGTCGCAGCAGTGTGAAGTTTTGCATGCTGCGAGCTCCGATCTGAATAACGTCGGCATAGCGCTCAACGAGATCGACGCCCGATTCATCCAAAGCCTCGGTTACGATCTTTAGACCATAGGCTTCGCGAATCTCCGCAAGAATTCTCAACCCTTCCTCGCCCAGTCCCTGGAACGCGTATGGTGAAGTCCTTGGTTTAAATGCGCCGCCTCGAAAGAATCTGGCTCCGCTCCGTCGTACGGTCTCCGCGACAGCAAACGCCTGATTCCTGCTCTCAACCGCACAAGGGCCGGCAATGATTGCTAACTCGTCTCCACCGATGGCCGCATCCCCTACGCGGACGATGGTCTTCTCCGGCCGTAGATCGAGCGTTATCAGTTTGTAGGGCTTGCTGACGCGAATTGCTTCGGCCACGCCGGGTAGCGTTTCGAAGTGAGAAGGATCGACCGATCCCTGGTTGCCGGTAATGCCGATGGCCGTGCGTGTGGCTCCGGGCATCGGATGGGGCTTGAAACCCAACTCTTCGATTGCGCGCAAAACCGCGTCAATCTGGAGCTCCGTCGCGTCCGCTTTCATAACGATCAGCATGGCTTCTTTTATACTCTCAGCTTTTATCAAATGTACAGTTCAGTGAGCCTCAAAAGGACAATTCGAGGACGCACGGCAAATTTGCAGGAACGGGGAAGCGGGAAGTATTTTTCATTTCCATCTGTTTATTTTCTGAATCTTCTTTCGTGATGCTTCGCGTTGTTTCGTGGATCGTCTGCTTGGCTTGGAGATCAGAACGATCCACGAAATCACACGAACGGACACGAACAAGAAGTCTGACGTTGCCAAATGACAAGATGAACGAAGATGGAAAATGGTACCCCCTCCAACCTGCGAATTGACGTTGCGCTCCATTTTATCTTTACATTCGCTCGGGGACGCTTATTCCTAATGTTGCCAGCGCCGACGTTAATTGGCGCCGCGCGAGATTTGCAGCAGCTATCAACACCGCCTTTTTCGTCAGATCTTCCTCGGCGATGATTCGATGCCGGTGATAGAAAAGATTGAAAGCCCGCGCCAGGTTAAAAGCGTATTTAGCGAGATTGGCCGGCTCGGCAGAAGCGGCACCCTGGGCCACCACCTCATCAAATCTTTCAGCCAACATTACCAGCGACCAAATTTCTGTGCCCGCTTCGCCGCTGAGGGCTTGACCTACCTGCTTGCGAATCTCAGCGTCGGCCTCGACGCGCCGAATGAGTGTTTCAGCATCCACCTGGGACTCGGTATCCAGTTTTCGAAAGATGGAATTTGCGCGCACCGCTGCATACTGGCAATAGGGACCAGTCTCGCCTTCGAATGAAAGCGCCTCTTTGAAATCAAACGCGATAACGGAGTTGCGCGTAAACTTCAAAAGAAAATAGCGAAGCGCACCCACCGCGATCTCCTTCGCGGTGACCGCTTTCTCCTCAGCGGTGAGTTCGGGATGGCGCGCCTCGACCTCGCGCAACGCATCTGCCTCGAGCCGGTCAATCAAATCATCGGCCTTCACGCCCAAACCTTTGCGCCCGCTCATCTCGACATAAGGCTTGGCACGATCATCATTGCTCAGCTCAATACCAAGCTCAGCACAGGCGCTGGGAGACAACGCCACCATCTCATAAGCCAGATGCACACTCGCGTTTCGTCCCAACTCCGGCACCAGGGCGGCAACGCCGCGGGCCACGATCTCCTGCGGATACGACTGACGCGAGTCAATAACGTTGTAGACAGTAACGCCGCCGCCGAAATTCGGTCGTGGCACCTCGGGCAGTACTTCGGAGTTTGGTTCAGTCGTCGTTACCCACGCCACGTGTCCTTCAGGATATTTGCGGAAAGGTTTGTAATTGAAATCGAGACCCAGGTGGCCCAGCTTCCAAAGTTGGTAAGCGATGTCTTTACCCGTGTAAGTGACCGTTCCGCTTGAACGCACGATGATCTTATCGGCCTCGTGCTCGTCCGTGCCGGTGTGTGATTCAAAAGGCATTACCCAACAGTTGTTATTCTTGCCGTCGGTTTCCAAACGGATCACGCCGGCGCTTTTCATGAGCTGGAAAGCTCGATCCCAAAAGTGCAGGTGGAGAATCTCAGACTCCCGCGCCAGCAAGTCGTAACGAATGCCGAGACGTTCCATGGTATCGAGGATGCATTCGACGTTTCTGGTGGCCACGTAATCAGCAAGTTCAGCCGTGGGATTATTTCCTTCCTCCAGGGCATGAAGGATGTCCGTCCGCAGTTTCAGCTTTTCCAGGTTTGGCTGTCCGTTAGGATCTTCATCGCGATAATACAACCCTACCTTCGTGTAGAGATCCCAGCAGTAGTAATCGAACGGACGGTCTTCGGGAAGGGAACGGTCGAGGTCCTTGATCTCGTTGAGCGTCATCGGGTCGATGTGTGTGAAACCGACGACGACATCCGCAACCTGCACGCCGGTATTATCGATGTAATTCTGAACCTCGACTGCATTGCGTGCAGCTTTGAGTATCCTCACGAAGGTGTCGCCGAGTACTGCGTTGCGCACGTGGCCTATATGCGCAGCTTTGTTTGGATTGATGCTGGTGTGCTCGACCATCTGTTTTGGCCGGCTTGCGGTAGATTCAATTGTCGGGTCACCAATCGTGGGAGTCGGTACCGCAGCGAACACTGACAGCAGCCGGGCCCTGTCAAAAAAGATGTTTAAGTACCCGGCGCCAGCTACCTCGATGCTAGATATCTCATCATCTGCCGCAAGCTTTTCCTTCAGCTGCTCTGCGATTGCCCGCGGCGCTACTTTGGTGCCGGTGCCTTGTTTGATCAGTCTTGCGAGCTCGAAGGAAACAGGAAAAGCCAGATCGCCCAACTCGGGTTTGGGCGGATTCTCAGCGCTGACCTGCTCCAGGCTTACGCCGAAAAGCTCCAGCGCAGCAGCTTGGATTCGTTGCTTTAATTTGTTCTGGAGATCTACCAGGGTCACGGGTGTATTGGCGCCTTAACTCAGGGTCTCGCAAAAGCGGAGAGTATAGCGTAGCAGTCCAGGGTGGCGCTAACCCCGAGAGGGTTGCGTTTAATTGTGTCGCTTGACCATGGGTACGTCCATTGCGGAATGCGATCCGCGCAACGGCTATGCCGCCTCAATCCGGCGGCAGAGCCGTGGCGTCGACTGAACCTGTTTCCGTTTGACCTTGGTGATGACTGAACTTGGGGTCTAACTCTAGCTTGTGCCCGTCATCAGGCCGCAAGCTAAGGTTGAAATCCTGAACTTCCGACCCTTGATGGATCGCCATGTTCGCCAGCCCGCCTGCTTGACACCTTTCGCCAGCGCTCTGCTACCATCGAACCATCAATGCAACATGCCACGGAGTTATCTATATCTGACAAACTGCGCCGGCAGTTCTTGAACGCGAGGCGGGTCTTGGTGCTAACGGGCGCCGGAGTATCCGCGGAATCGGGCGTACCCACATTTCGGGGCGGCGGCAATAGCGCCGTGTGGAAGGGAATGCCGTTTGACGTGATCTCTTCAGCGCGCATGGTTGAGCGGGATTTGCCGGCTGTCTGGGAATGGTTTGATTACCGACGCAATCTCTTGCAAGCGCTGATTCCAAACCCTGCGCACAACGAGATTGCTAAATGGCAAGACCGCTTTTCCGAGTTTACGCTGGTGACCCAGAACATCGATGGTCTGCACCAGAAGGCAGGCTCGCGCGACGTGGTTGAACTCCACGGCAGCATCTGGCGGGTCCGATGTATAGACTGCGCCGCTCGATTTGAAATCGTTCCAGCTCAGCCGCGCGCAGATGCCTGTCCTGACTGTGGTGAGCCGGTGCGGCCTGATGTTGTGTTGTTTGGAGAAATGCTCCCGGCCGGTGCTTTTGAACAAGCCGCCGCGGCAGCGGCAAAGTGTGAACTTTGTTTTGTGATAGGGACATCTGCTCTCGTCTATCCCGCGGCTGGTTTGCCGGAGATCGCTCGTGACGCGGGCGCTTTCGTCTGCGAGGTGAACCCGGAAAGAACATCGCTTTCGGATCTGTGTGACGAGTCGTTGATGGGCAGAGCGGGCGAAGTGTTGCCGCAGATCTCAGATCTCAAATCTCAAATCTCAAATCTGGGATCTGAGGTCTGAGATCGTAAGAGCGGGGACAGGGTCCAACCTCCGCTGGCAAATTTGCGCTACTTGAGCTGTTTCCAAATGTGTTGATACTGATTCAATGAAGACTCTTTATTTCGACTGTTTCGCGGGCGCGAGCGGCGACATGATCCTGGGCGCGATGATCGCTGCGGGCGTTGAGCCGCGGGTCCTTCTGGGCCAACTCTCGCTTCTCAACGTGCACGGTTACTCTGTTGAGGTTCAGACGGTCGACCGATCGGGAATTAGCGCCACGTACGCTCGAGTTCAAGTCCCCCCCGAACATACTCCTCGACACCTTGGCGACATTTTGAAGATCATTCATGATTCGAAACTCTCGGATGCAGTGAAAGACCGCGCCGGAAAAGTGTTCTCACGCCTGGCTGAGGCCGAAGCTCGTGTACACAACGAGCCGGTGGAGCGCGTGCACTTCCATGAAGTCGGGGCGTTGGATGCGATTATCGACGTAGTAGGCGCCGCAATCTGTTTCGATCTGGCAGGTATCGAGCGGTTTGTTTGCTCGCCCCTGCACGTGGGTAGCGGTTCAGTTGAGATGGCCCACGGCAGGTTTCCGGTTCCTCCACCGGCAGTGACTGAGTTATTGAGGGGCGCGCCGGTTTATTCGACAGACATTAAAGGTGAACTGGTCACACCTACCGGTGCAGCCATTATCGCGACCGTCTGCAGCGAGTATGGACCGCTTCCGACGATGGAGCTGCAGCGGACAGGCTATGGCGCCGGCACCCGGCAGTACGAGAAGTTTCCTAACGTGTTACGCGTTTTGATCGGAGAGACTGAGCTGCAAACTCCTGGCGCAGAACGACTCTGGATGATTGAAACGAATGTTGACGACATGTCGCCCCAGGTTTTTGGACATGTGATGGCGAGAGCTTTAGAAATGGGGGCGCTTGATTGTTATTTCACCGCTATCCAAATGAAGAAAGATCGCCCGGGCGTTTTGTTGTCGGTTCTATGTCGACCTGAACATAAAGAGAGTCTCGCTGACATGCTCTTTGCGGAAACAACAACGCTCGGTGTTCGCAGCTACGCAGTTGAGCGGCGCGCTCTGGAGCGAGACATTGTGCGAGTGGAAACACAGTATGGGCCTATTGATGTTAAAGTAGCGCGTCTGAACGGGCACGTGGTAACCGAGATGCCGGAGTACGAGCAGTGTCGTGCAGCGGCGAGGAATGCGAGCGTTCCGCTGCGCGTTGTGGAAGGTGCCGCACGGTTGGCCCTGGAGTCGCATAAGTCCGACCTGGATCGACAGTAATTGGGTGAGCCCGTCATCGGGGGCGTGCGGAAATTCGCAGGTCAGGGAAGGGTGGTTTACCCCCGCCTGCGTGGAGATAGAAGTCGGCGGGGGTAAACCACCCTTCCTGACCTGCGCATTGGCTGGGCTTAACCGCTCCTTCGCAATTTGAGTTTTCATACTGGTCTAACGCCGATCCTTCGTGGGCTATAACGCTATTGAATTAGATCGGTTCAGGATTCGAAAGGTTCTAATGGCCACAAAGTTTTCCGAAGATGAGAGAGCTCAAGATTCAACCGGCGATCGGCCGCCAGTGGATCTCGAAATGATTGCCCGGGGTGTGAGCTTGATTCTCGAAGGCATCGGCGAAGACCCGTCCCGGCCAGGCTTGCAGGATACACCGAACCGGGTAGCTGAGATGTATGCTGAGTTGACCGCCGGCATGCGTGAAGATCCTCGTCTGCACGTCGTGCCTCTCCCGGGAGACAAACACGATGAAATGGTAATCGTGAAAGACATCAGCATTGCGTCGCTTTGTGAACATCATCTGGCACCGTTCGTCGGGAAGTGTCACATCGCCTACATTCCCAAGGATGGACGGATCCTCGGCATTTCGAAGCTTGCTCGTCTGGCGGAGACTTTTTCACGCCGTCTGCAACTGCAGGAACGCCTGACAACTGACATTGCCAACACACTCTTCGAAGGTCTAAGACCTATCGGTGTGATGGTGGTGATCGAGGCGGAACATACTTGCATGACACTTCGCGGTGTCCGCAAAGCCAACGCCAAAACGATCACATCAGCCGTGTTAGGTGGCTTCCGCAATGATCCGCGCACGCGCGCCGAAGCAATGTCGCTTATCACAGGTAAGGAATAAACATTTTCCATTGTCATTTTTCATTTCTCATTTGAAGACCGGTTGTCGAAGTTAGTCGTTGCTGTCTACCAGTTTCGTGTCTTTGATCTCAAAAGGTGGATTGAACTTGAAGTGCAACAAAGCAGCGCGACCCTTATACAGAACCGGGAGCGATAGTGACCGCACTCAACCACGAGGAAAAGAGGCGAATAGAAAACCAATCTCCATTCGGTTGAGTGACGTATCCGAGGCTCATATGTAGCTTGTTCTTGAAAGATCCTGATACTTGAGTGCGGTCGCTGTCGCTCCCGGTTCTGATTTGCTCAGTGCGCTGCCCTCTGTTGCACTTCCAAGTTGAATCTGCGAACGACAGATGAAAATGGTAATGAAAAATGGAAAATAATCTTTCTGACAGTTCGAATAGATTCAGTCAATACGCATGCCCAACAAAACCTTCTACATAACAACCCCCATCTACTACGCCAACAGCCTCCCGCATCTCGGTCATCTATATACGATGATTGTGGCCGACTGCATTCATCGTCACAAAGAGCAGCGAGGATTTGAAGCCTACTTCCTCACCGGCACGGATGAACACGGGATTAATATCGAACGAGCGGCGGAGCGCTCAGGCCGAACACCGCAGCAGCAGGCTGATTATGTGGTCAGTTACTTCACCAGGATGACCTCAGCCTTTAGTCTCGACACGGAGCATGGTGGTTATGACATCTTCATGCGCACCACCTACCCTTTCCACGCAGAAGGTGTAAGCAAGTTCTGGCGCCAGGTAGCCAAATCGAAAACACCCAAAGGGCGGGAGGCAATCTACAAGGGCCACTACGAAGGTTGGTTTTGTGCACCATGCGCCGCGTACAAGACCGAGGATGAGTACACTAAGCCGCAACAACCTGATCAGCCACCTCTTTGCCTGATACATGAGGTGCCGCTCGACCGCGTGTCTGAGGAAAGTTATTTCTTTCGACTGTCGGATTACGGCGATGCTTTGCTCGAGCACTACGAAGCCAGGTCCGACTTCATTCGCCCTGAAGCAAGACGAAACGAAGTAATGAGCTTTGTTCGAGGTGGCTTGCAGGATCTGTCGGTTAGCCGGTTGCGAAGCTCTGTAGGTTGGGGCATTCCCGTGCCGGATGATCCAGCCCACACTATCTATGTTTGGTTCGACGCACTCACCAATTACATCACGGCCGTCGGCTACGGTAATGAAGAACGCGAGCGTGCCGTTGGTTTTGAAAAGTTCTGGCCGGCGCTGCACCTGGTCGGCAAGGATATCCTGCGGTTTCATGCCGTCTACTGGCCCGCGTTTCTGATGGCCGCTAACGTGGAGCTGCCGCGCGGAATCATCGCCCATGGCATGTGGGTGGACCAGGATGGTCGCAAGATGTCCAAGACCCTGGGCAATACCGTGGAACTGGATGTTTTACAGAAACACCTTCCGGTTGATGCCATACGCTACTTTTGCTTGCGCGATATGGTATTCGGCCAGGACGGTCGCTTCGGCTATGAAGCGCTCATCGATCGCACCAACAGCGACCTCGCCAGCGGCCTGGGAAATCTATCGAGTCGCACCCTCACAATGATAGACCGTTACTGTGAAGGCCAGGTTCCTTCGGGTCGGATACCGGAGGAAAAGCTGTTGCTGGCAAAGCGCAGTGGGATCGATACTGACGAGACGACTATAGCCGGGTTCGTGGAGCACGCGCGCGACGACTTTCTAATGCATTTTGAGAACTACGCTTTTGGCCGGGCCCTTGAAGTTGCGTGGTCTATAGTCGCGCGCGTGGACAAGATGATTAGTGATGCGAAGCCCTGGGATCTGGCAAAGGATGAAAACCAGCGCGAGACTCTCAACGCTGTGCTCTATCGCGCGGCCGAGTCGCTGCGCTGGTTGTGTGTTTTGCTCTATCCCGTAATGCCGGGATCCGCCCAGGGCATCTACTCCCAACTCGGGCTTGGTGCCGCGCCTGACTGGAACTCTACACACTCGTTAGCAGCAATCGATCCGGCTGCGCTCAAGTGGGGCGAGCTCAAGGAAGGGACCCGCATTGGCGAAGTCAGGCCGCTGTTTCCGCGTCTCGATAAAGGAAAACTAATGAGCGAGATCAAGAACGATCGGTCGGCGGGTACGCATGCCACCGAAGCCGACGCTGTTCCGGGCAGGCGGACCGCTGAAGAAACTCGACCTTCGCCGCCTATGCAACGTGCCACCGAAGCCGATGCCGTTCCCGGCCAGGCCGAAACACTGTCAACGTTGAACGCGAAGCGCGAAGAGGAAATCGCGATCGAGGGGCTGATCGACATCACGGACTTCACCAAAGTCGAGCTGCGCGTCGGCGAGGTCTTAACCGCTGAACGCATCCCCAAGGCTGACAAGCTCTTGCTCTTGTCCGTGGACATCGGAGAAGAGAAGCCGCGCCAGATCCTCGCGGGAATCGCCCAGCACTACGAACCCGATAAATTGATCGGCCGCAAGATCGCCGTAGTTTCCAATCTCAAACCGCGCAAGATGCGGGGCTATGAATCCCAGGGCATGCTGCTCGCGGCCTCCGTCGGCGAGGAAGGGAAGCCGGTGCTCGCCACCTTCACCGAGGACGTTCCCAACGGCGCCCGCCTTAAATAAAGCCCAACGTCCAAGGTCCAACGTCCAACGTCCAACGATTGTGGTATACGTTAGGTTATTCAGTTTACAAGGGCATTAAAAGCGATCCACTAAGCCACACGAATTAGCACGAATTAAGGCTTTCTTTCGTGCGATTTCGGTCGTTTCGTGGATCGTATTTGTTCTTACGGCCTGCTATAACTTCAACCCGCGCAAGTCCTCCCTCCTCGTTCGTTCATTTAACGGCTGGCTGGGCAACTCGGCGGCGTGATGTCAGGTCTAATCAACGACACACCCGCTGAAGTCCCATCGAGCTCTGAGTCAATGTCTCCCACATTCGTCTGACAACAATTACGCTAGTGTGCGCGGCTAGCCAGAGTACAACTGTGATATCGAAACGGCTACCCGACTATGAAAACAATCATTTCGCTCGCCACGCTCATTTTTCTGCTGCTTAATGCGCTTGCGCAGCAATTTGACTATTCCCAGCTCAAAGCAGACGCAGAGAGCTATCACGTGCAAGGCTCGTACGCGCGGGCACACGAGCTCTATACGAAGGTACAGAAAACTGGCCTTGGGCCAAATGAGGTGCGCTGGGTTGACTTCCGCCTGGCGGACACTTCATGGCGCGCGCAGGCTGCTACGGAGACCGCAGACACCACGAAGTATGAGCAGGCCCAGAAGCAGCTGGAAGAACTAATTCGCAGTCACGAGAAAGAAGATGATCGCGATCTGGTATGGGCGGAAGCCCATGAGTCGCTAGGCGACTTCTTTTGGACACGTCGAAATCAAATGAACTGGCACCTGGCCTGGCCTCACTATCACCCGGCGCTCGATTGGTGGGCCGGTCAGCGCGACCTTGATCGCGCTCGAGATCGTTACCTTAAAATCGTTTTTAAAGCCTCCGAGCCGCCTCGTCCAGACCAGCACTACTACTACACCTACTACGGCAACTATATCCCGCTCGACGTTCTGGAGAACGCACTAAAAATCAGCCGCAGCGAGAACGACAAAGTTCACCTGCACTTTCTGATTGCTATGACCATGCGTTCCACTGGAGATTGGGAGTCGCGCCAACGAGTGCCGGAGGAGTTTGAAGCTGCGCTTAAGGGAGGCAAACAGACCACTTGGTACGACGACGCGCTCTTTTATTACGCCGAGTGGCTGAACAATAACGGTCTGAGCCGACAGTTAGAGGACGGCCAGTGGCAACAAGAGGTCGACTACGTTAAGGCGCTCGAATTGTATCGTCGCGTGACAACAGAATTCGTGAAGGGCGAGACGCGTTACTTTGACCAGGCTGAGCAACTAATCAAGAATATCACCACGCCCACCATCAGCATTGGCGTCTCTAACGTCTTTCTTCCCGGCTCCGAGCTTCAGTTTGGTTTGAACGCGCGGAATGTGAGACGAGTGGATTTCGCTTTGTACCGCGTCGATCTGCCGCGTGACGTACGTTTCACCAGGATTTCAGATGAATACGAGGGCGAAGCGGAGGACAACAATCAAAATTGGATTCAGAAGTTACAGGTCGGCGGAAAAGTGGCGGTTAAGAACTGGTCCAGGGATCTTAGTCATAAAGGAGACTACAAACCAATCAGCGAACAAGTGCGCATTGACGGCCAGCTCCCGGTCGGCGCGTATTTGCTGGAAGCCAGGAGTGGTTCGCTCATTGTGCGAGATCTGGTACTGGTTACCGACGCCTCCCTCGTTTTGAAGACTTCGCCGAAACAGGCCTTGATTTATTTCTCTCATGCCTTAACTGGTGCCCCGATTCCTCACGCTGACGTCGCGCTCTGGGAGAACTACTACCAGAACAGCAAATCACTCTGGCGCAAACTTCGGCAGACCACAAATAGCGACGGCCTCGCTACATTTGCGTTGAAGGCCGCGGAAGGTCGCGGGATCCTGTTTGCATCTGCAGCCGACAAGGAACGGCAAGCATTCGCTGCGGGCTATGCCAATCAGCACAGCACTGCTGGGGGGTGGCGCATTTACGCCTTCACGGATCGCCCAGCGTACCGGCCCAAGGAAACTGTTCAGTGGAAATTCATCGCGCGACGGCAGGACAGTGGCGTCTATTCGACACCGGCAGACCAGCTCATCGAATACGAGATCCACGATCCGCGAGGGACGAAAGTCAGCGAAGGCAAAGCCACGCTCAACACCTTTGGCAGCGCCTGGGGTTCTCTTGAACTGGGCGAACAGTTGCCACTCGGAGAATACAACATTCAGTTTTGGGACCAGGGGCGGAAGAACGGTATCGGCAGCGCCACCCTTTTCCGGCTGGAAGAATACAAACTACCCGAGTTCAAGGTGGCGGTTAGAACTCCGGAGCAAGACGGGAAGAAAAAGGCTTTTAGACTTGGTGAGAAAGTCGAGGTCAACATCCAGGCCGACTACTACTTTGGTGGGCCAGTCAGCAACGCGTCGGTTGAAGTAGTCGTTTATCAAAAGCCCTTCTATCACTAACATGACGATGTGCTCACGCAGACTTTGAAGACCGACAAAAAGGGCCTGGCACAATTAAATTTCACTCCCGATAAGGATGGTTACTATCGCGTTGCCTGGCAGAGTAGTCAAAACACCTCGACTGCGCAGGCTACCGCCCGCGTTCTGCCACCCATCAAGGCGGAAACGTACGTCTTCGTCGCCACAAACGCTTCGACCGAACTTGGTTATCGTAGCGGTGGTCTGGAAATCATAGTCGATAAAGACACGGTCCGCGCTGGCCAGACGGCGCCGGTGATGCTGTTCGTGCCAGACAGTGACTGCTACGTTCTATTCAGCGTTGAAGCCGAGGATCTTTTGAGCTACCAGCTGGTCCACGTTACGGGAACCGCGAAGCTGATTGAGGTGCCAATCACGGAGAAGCATGTTCCTAACATTTATCTCAGCGCCGGGATGGTAAGCGACGCACAATGGTTCATGGACACGAAGCAAGTGGTGGTTCCGCCGGTACAACATTTCTTGGCAGTCGAAGTGAAGTCTGATCGTGAACAGTATCAACCGCGCGAAGAGGGAACCCTCTCGATTACCGCGAAGGATGCTGAGGGTAAACCAGTTTCCGCCGAGATTGCCCTGGGGTTGATAGATGAGTCAGTCAAATACATTCAGCAGGACTACGCTGGAGATCCACGGCAGTTTTATTTCGGCAACAAACGCGGGCACATTGTTCAAACTCAGAGCACCTTTAACCATAAGTCTTACACCCGACTGGTGGAGGTCGCCAAATCACAATTGATCGATTACCGGCAAGTCGCACGAACCGAAGAGGATGAAGTGGTCAGGGTGGGTGGAAAAGATCTTAACTACGGCGCGGCCGGAGCCGCGGCCCCGACAGTGGCGGAACGCAGAGCATCACTTGATGGCTTGGTTACTGAGACGGTAAACGTCACCGACGCAGCATCGGTCGGTCGCAAGGATTCGAACTTTGCACTGCAAAAGTCAGAGTTGAGTTTGCTAACTGCGGCGCCGGGAGCAAGTCAGGATCCGGCTGTTCAGGTGCGCAGCGATTTTCGGTCAACCATCCTCTGGCAACCAGACGTTAAGACTGACGGCGATGGAATGGCGTTCGTCAAATTGAAATACCCGGACTCGCTCACGACCTGGCAGGCTACAGCCCGCGTGGTCACTGCGGGAAATCAATTCGGTATCGGGAATACATCTACGCGAACGAAGCAGCCCCTTATCGTCCGTCTGCAGGCGCCGCGCTTTTTTGTGGTGGGTGACCAGGTGACAGTTTCCGCTGTTATTAACAACAACACCGACCAGGCTATGCACGTAGCATCTGCGTTAACCGCTGAAGGCCTGACTGTCTCTGGCCTGGTTGTCGATGGTAAGCCGGTGAAAGGCGAGCAGGCCCCAGTCGAAGTGAAAGCTAACAGTGAATCGAGAGTTGACTGGGCGGTTTCGGTTGATAAAGCCGGTGAAGCAAAATTAAAGGTCGAAGCTCGCGGCGCCGAGTACGCCGATGCGATGCAGAAAACGTTCACGGTCTACGAACATGGGATCGAGAAGTTTGTCTCCCGTTCGGGCAAGATGCGTGGCGACAGCTTAGCGATCACGCTCGACATTCCCCGGGAGCGGCGGGTGGAGACGACTGAGTTGTTGGTTCAGGTAGCGCCAAGTATGGCTACTACGATGCTGGACGCGCTTCCTTACCTTATCGACTACCCGTACGGATGCACTGAGCAGACCATGAGTCGATTCCTGCCCGCGGCCATAACTGCTAAGACGCTGCGCGACCTGGGTCTCAAACCCGAAACGGCGATGCAGAAGATCTTTGGTGGCATCGAACAGTCAACCGCGGCTGCGACTCATCCAAAAGGAAAACATGACTTGAAGGAGCTAGACGTAATCACTCGACAAAGTCTGGAACGACTCTACAACTTCCAGCACTCCGATGGCGGCTGGGGCTGGTGGAAAGAAAATGATAGCGACCACTTCATGACCGCGTACGTGCTCTGGGGCATGACCCTTGCGCGCCAGGCTGGAATTGATGTGAAGCAAGATGTTGTCGAGCGAGCTGCGGCGTACCTCGACAAAGAGCTCGTTGAAGAGGAAGTCAATTACGACGCACAAGCCTGGATGTTGCATGCGCTCGCGGTTTATCACAATTCGGGGCAGAAGCCTGGCCCGGTTGCGATTGAAGTCTCCAAGTTTCAAGCCACGGCTTTCGAGAATCTCTGGATCAACCGCGAGAAGTTGAATGCTTACACGCGAGCGTTACTCGCATTGTCCGCGCACAATTTCGGCCACGCAGATAAAGCGAAGACGTTGGTTGAGAATCTCGAAAACGGAGTGGAACGCGACTCGCAGCCGGACATCTCCGTTGTGCAACAGGGAGGACAGGCTTCGGACCCGTCGGTGCTGGGTACAGCGCACTGGGGCGAAGATGGTATCTACTGGCGTTGGTCCGACGGTGGTGTGGAAGCCACATCGTTTGCTCTGCGCGCCATTTTGGCCACCGATCCCAAAAACAAACTCATTGAGCCCGTAACTAACTGGCTAATCAAGAATCGTCGTGGTGCGCAGTGGAGCAACACACGAGACACCGCCATCGTAGTGCTCACGATGAACGACTACCTGAGGACAAGCGGTGAGCTCCAACCTGTGCTCGGATACGAACTGCTGGTCAACGGCAATCCGGTTGCTACCAAACAAATCACCGCGGAGGACGCTCTCAGCGCGCCAAGTAAATTCGAAATTCCGCGGGAGTTTCTCCGCGACGGCGCAAATGAAATTACGATTCACCGGAAGAATGGGACCGGGCCGATCTACTTTTCGGCCCAGGCACAGTTCTTCAGTCTCGAAGAGCCAGTCACGCCGGCTGGTAACGAGATCTTCGTGCGGCGCCAGTATTTCAGACTCGTCAATCACCCAACGCTGCTGAAGGGATCCGTCTCCGAACGCATTCCGCTCAATGACGGCGATACAGTAAAGAGCGGTGAGCGAGTGGAAGTGGTGCTAACCATCGAAGGTAAGAACAATTATGAATACCTCCTGTTTGAGGATCTGAAACCTGGTGGCCTCGAAGCCGTGCAGATTCGCAGCGGCGAGACTCTTTACGTGCGAGAGTTGAAGTCCGGCGCACTGAGCGGGAGGAACGCCCAGCTCATGGACTACAAATCAGCAACCAACTTTACTGGCCGGCAACAGTGGGTGTATCAGGAGTTGCGTGATCGAAAGGTGGCACTATTCATCGACAAGCTCCCCGAAGGTGTGTGGCAAATGAGTTACGAAATGCGAGCTGAGAGCCCGGGCGCGTTTCACGCGTTACCGGTACTGGGACATGCGATGTACGTGCCGGAAATCCGGACGAACGGTTCGGAGACTAGAGTCCGAGTGGTTGATTGAGTCGTAAGCATGAAAATACGCTCCACGAACACACACTAAAAGACACTAAAGATTTTTGTGTTGGTTAGTATGATTTCGTGGATCGTTTACTTCGGTCTGACTTGCACAACTTACGGGCTTCTTTCAAAGGACACGAAGGACAAATGCGTTCAGACCCCACCACCGGGACAGTAGTGGGTTATTTTGATTCCGGAAGTTTAGAGTTTAACCTTCAGGTTGCCGTTTCGCGATCACAAACTAGAGGAACCTCTGATCAAATCGGTGATCGGCTACAGTTAACTCTCGTGTCATGAGGTCAGTACCACCGCGCGGGTGGGTCTAATCGGCGTATGTGAAAAGTAGCCTGGTTCGAAGACTCCACTCGCACTCACCCAATCTTCCCGCCATCAGGCCACCAACCTACGGGAGCAATCAACTACAGAACAGGAAGCGGTAGCGACCTGGCCGTGGCCGCAGGCTCAAACTGCGTTTGCTCAGATTGATTTTGAGTCTTGCTAATATGCCACGGCTCTATTGCCGCTTGGTTGAGTGGCAGTGAAACGGCCAGGTCGCTACCGCTTCCTGTTCTGTAGTTGAGTCATACCTCATTATTATTTCTGAGGTCGGGTCGCTCCGTTAAGAGTCTCAGGCTTGACCGGTTTTCCAACTTGCGTTTTCACACAATCTAGGTAGCGGGTGGGTCCATACGATATGAGAACGACCGTTGCGGACGGACCCGCTACCGCGCGGTGGTACTGACCTCATGACAGGAAAGTAATTGGAATCGAACGATCGACGAACTCTAAACTGCCCGCCACTAGCGGATAACCTACACTCGGGACAACTTCTTTGACGTTTGCTCAGATAGGGACTAATGTGAAGTCAGTCATGCGAAGAATACTCGGCCCCAACAGAATCCTCTGTCTCTTAGTACTCGCGCTAACTTTGCACGCGGTTTGTCCCGCGATCGAACACAACCCGCGCTTGGAGCTTTTTAGCCCTACCGCGGCCCCAGCGGACGTTCAGCGATCGAATTCAGTAACGCCCACAAGTTGGGTAAGTTGGACCCATGCCGGTTCAGACACCTCCGAGCGATGGACCGCTTCCTACCCAGAATTCCGCAAAGGGCAGACTGTCCACGCCGCAATTCCTATCTATCAGAGAGAGTTGCTGGCAGCGGATGCCTCGCAAGTTGTTGAAGATCCATACGAATCGAATCTCTACTCTTCGTGCTTCGCCCCCCGCGAGTCAGGCCGTGGACCGCCCCGCTTAATCTCTTAACTCCTGCGATAAATTCATCGGGCTCATGGAAAAGGCCATGGAGGCGACGTCATCGTCCTGCGGCTAATCCATGTTAGGCTTTATCATTCGTCCGTTTTTGAATTAAGGAGAAATGAAGATGCGAAACCTCAACCAGATTGGTCGAGCGCTTATCGTTGCGTGCATGGTTCTTTTGTTCGGCTGGGCCGCCGGCCTTACCATCACCAGGGTGGTGGCTTCCGAAGCCGGAGTTAAACCTCTAGTAGCATTGACCAGGAGCGGAGCAGATCACGTTTTAGGGTTTCAACAGTCAGCGTCGTCGCCACGTAAGATCGAAGGCGACTGGGAAGGTACCTTGGACGCCGGAGGCGCGAAGCTCAGGCTGGTTTTGCATGTTGTCAAAAAGGACTCAGTCCTGAGCGCCACCTTGGACAGTCCTGATCAGGGAGCCACCGGTCTACCAATTGATTCGATCACCGTGTCGGCAGCTTCTGTACGCTTTGAAATGAAATCATTGGGGGGGCTTTACGAAGGTGAGTTGGCGAAGGACGACTCCCAAATTGAGGGAAAATGGATTCAGGGGGGGCAGACATTCCCGCTGGTCTTCAAACGTGTCGGTGCAATTGCCCGAGGAAGCGGCGAGGTTGAAACTCCATTGAAGTTGCACAAGGCAGACGCAGGCGGGCATAGCCTTAACTTGCTTATCGGTGGTCAGCGAGACGAAGCAAAGCCGGCTGTGATACTTGAAGGAGGATTTGGAACCGGTATCGCATCATGGTCCACTGTGCAGCGCGAGATCGCGAAGTTTGCGCAGGTGGTTTCATATGACCGGGCCGGGCTGGGTCAGTCGGAACCAGGTCCAAAGCCGCGGGACGCCAAACAAATCGCAACTGAGCTTCATGCGGCTCTGCAAAAAGCAGGCATCAAGCCTCCTTACGTCTTAGTGGGACATTCACTGGGAGGACCGTTCGTGCGTGTCTTTGCCAGTATGTACCCGACCGAGATCGCAGGCCTGGTCTTGATCGACCCGGCTCAGGAAGCGTTTCATGTCTGGATGAAAGCTAATTCGCCATCGGCATTCAAAGAAGAAGAGGCAAAGCTCGCCAAGGCGCCTCAAGGTTTACGCGACGAGTATTCGGCTATAGATGCCATCTACGAGCAGGCACGAGCAGCCAAAATTCACGCCGGAATTCCCGTGACGTTACTGACGGCGATGCAGGGTGAAGGCATAACGGCGCAAGCGAGAAGGGTGTGGGCGGAGAAACATAAGCAATGGATTGAGAAGGTGCCTGGTGGCAAACGCATAGTCGCGGAAAAGAGCGGTCACTTTATTCAGGCGCAAGAGCCTGCACTGGTGATCGAGACGATCAGGCAAATGGTTGAACCAGGGCGAGCGCGGAAACCAACGGCACCCTAACAAGTCGAAGCTGAACTGCGTGAGTTATCACGCGCCTTGAATTATGGAGTGCGCTGGCAGAGCCAAGCGGTCCGGGGTCCCAGCGGGGCATCCCCGCTGGGGTGGAAGACGACGACGCTTTGGATTCGCAAATTGTAAACAACACCCAAAGCGGTGTCGCGCTTCGCTTGCCACCGCACTCCAGAAATTGAGTGTCACAAATTGAACTGAGGTATATCCAGCGATGTTCCAACCGAGTCGCATTCTTTTACCTTCCTGTATAGCACTGTTGCTTGCCAGTTTCATATCGACTACCGCGCAACAGGAGAGACTGAATAAAGACTTCCTTGACGCGGTAGAAAAACGTGACGTGCCGCGGATTCACAAATTGCTAAGTCAGGGTGCTGACGTCAACGCGCAGGAACATATCAACGGCCACTTTGCCTTGCAGTATGCGATTAGCTGGCCGGACGTTAGTTTAGTGAAATTGCTACTCGACAAAGGGGCTAACGTTAATGCTACGGATAAGGGCGGAGGAACCGCTTTGATGGATGCCAGCCGGAGCAGTGGACCCGAATTCACAGCGATCGCGAAACTACTTATCGAGCGCGGTGCTGACATCCATGCCGGAAACGATGCGGCGTTCTTTGCCGCGCTGAAATATTCGGCCCCTGAAGTTGTCCAGCTGTTTCTAAAAAAAGGCGCGCCGGCAAACGCTCAGGACGAGAATCAGGATGGTAGTACCGTTCTGATGGCTGCGGCCTCGGGTGCGTCGGTGGAAGCAGTGCAGATGCTTCTGGCTGCCGGCGCCGATGTCAAAGCTACGAACAAAAATGGTGAAACCGCGCTCATGAAAGCATCGACCCTCGACCACCGCTATGGAGTGGAGAGTCGCCTGCCTATTATTACTCTGTTGCTGAAGAGCGGAGCTGAGGTAAATGCCAGAGATAAGAATGGCAGGACGGCCTTGCTGCACGCTCTAGTTCAGCACATGTCGGAAGCCGGCGGCGTCATTTCACACCCCGAAGTTGTGCAAATGCTTTTGGACAACGGTGCCGATGTGCAAGCCAAGGACGCTGATGGGGACTCAGCGTTAATCGATGTCGTGTCCGCCTATCAAGGCTCGATTGAGACTGTTCGATTGTTGCTAAGCAGAGGCGTGGAGGTTAATGCTCAGAACAAGAATGGGATGACTGCATTAATGGTCGCCGCTGACAAGGGCAAGGTAGATGTAACTCAACTCTTGCTGGAGAAGGCTGTGAACCTGGATCTTAAAGACGGCGAAGGCGACACCGCCTTGGACCATGCAATAAATGCCGGGTATGTGGATCTGGCGAAAGTATTGTGGTCGAAAGGCGCCGCCTCTAAAAAGGTCTACAAAAATGATACCGAGATCGCAGCGGAGGCCACCAACTTTGCCTTACTGCGAGCAGCGACGTATAACCGCCGTGAGGAGATGGAAAAGCTGTTGGCGCAAGGCGCCGATGTCAATAGTCGCAATAAACAGGGCGAGACGGCTCTGTTACTGACGGCTCAATATGGATATTCGGGTGTGGCCGAAACCTTCGCTCTACTGCTGGGAAAAGGAGCTGACATAAATGTCATGAATGTGGATGGCGTTACTGCCTTGATGGCGGCGACGCAGCGCACCGTCAACGAGGGCGTGAAATCCCTGTTGGTTAACAAGGCCAATCCCAACCTCCGCAACAAACAGGGCAAGACTGCCCTTCATATGGCAGCGGAAGGATTGCACGCTGAGATCGTCGCCGCCTTGCTCGCGAGTGGCGCCGAAGTAGATGCTCGGGACGCAGAAGGGAAGACCGCTTTTATCCTGGCGGCTGATACCGAAGGGACGGTCCCCAATGAGGTTCTGAGTGCGTTGTTGGGAAATGGGGCGCAGATGAGTGCTCAGGATTACGAGGGCAACACCGCACTTATCATGGCGTCGAAATCAGGAAGCATTCCGGGCGTAGAGTACCTGCTGAGCAAGGGGGCGGAGATAAATCTGAAAAACAAAGACGGCCAAACAGCGCTGAAAGTTGCGCGACTCCTGCACAAGAATAAAAAGATCTATCAGGCAGAACTCATTGAGCCCCTTATCGTCAAACTCCTGGTCAAGGCCGGAGCGAAGGAATGACCAAGCCATAGAGCAGTGCTTTCCACCGTCTCACATTACGAAGTCGCAAACTAAGAACGATCCGTGAAATCACACGAACGGACACGAAAATCTCGAAGTTTGTGAGTTTCGAACGCTGTCGTTGATCGTCTTATTAATTTTCGCGGCCTCTCACAACAAGAGCAGATTTACTCAAGCTTGAATGCCGGGATCCATCGGCTACGGGAACTTGTGTGAAAACTCATTTGAGAAGCCGCTGATGTGCCGCGCTGGCTCTAAGCTCCTCGTTTTCACCCCGTGAGGGGTGCGATGTTTATAGCTCCAGACATCTATCCCTGCCAGCTCTGTTCGGAGGGGCGGAACTCAACGTGAAAGGTATCATTCCGCCCCTCCGAACAGCGGGAGGTTTTGTCGTGTCTGTTGCTATAAACATCACACCCCGTTACGGGGTGAAACGCCGGTACGCGCGTGCAGGCTCATCGAGACACCCCCCCCGTGGGTAGCCAATGGATCCCAGCGCTCAACCCAGGTAGAAGCCTTAACCTCAGCGGAAAAGATTATGCGTATACACCCGGCCTGCCAGTTCGATAAGTAAAACAAAGTAGCCTTCAACGAACGTTCGTGCTATATTACCACCCCCCCCCCGGAAAGTCGGTTTCAAGACTGACCGGCTAAAGAATGACCCTTTAGAGAGATAAGTAGTGCCTGGCAAGAAAACAAATCGTGCTGCAAGTGCGACGGCTGCTAAAGCCCGGCGGGCACCCTCAGGCACACCCGCGGCCAAGGCTCGGCAGGCGCAGGGTGAGCGCAGCCGTAAGGCGATTTTAGAAGCGGCGGTCCATCTGGCTTCTGCCGAAGGGTTGGAAGGACTCACCATCGGTCGCCTCGCCACCGAGACGCGCATGAGCAAGAGTGGGCTTTTCGCGCACTTCGGTTCCAAAGAGGAGTTGCAGCTGGCAACCGTTGAGGCGGCGCGATCAATTTTTATTAAGAATGTAATCCTTCCGGCCTTGAAAGTGGATCCGGGACTGCCGCGCCTTCGTAAGTTGTGTGAGCTCTGGCTCGACTACGCCAACAGAAAGATCTTTCGCGGCGGCTGTTTCTTCGCTGCCGCCTCGGCGGAGTTTGATAGCCGCCCCGGGCCAGTGCGCGATCGCATTGCCGAAATTATGAAAGAGTGGCTTGGTGGCTTGCTGCGTACGGTCGTCGAGGCCCAGCAAGCAAACCAGCTCGACAACAAGGTTGACCCCGCGCAATTGGTCTTCGAGATCAATGCTCTCGAAATGGGAGCTAACTGGGCTTTTCAGCTTCACGGTGACAAGCAGGCTTTCGGGCGGGCACGCCTGGGGATCTTTGAACGCTTGCGTCGCCATTCAAAACCACGCGGCTCGGCTATGCTGCCGCGAGGGAAAACGCAGATCTCACGCAAAGACGCAAAGGGGGCAAAGACGCAAAGATGAGACGTAAACAATATCCAGGTTTCTTTGCGTCTTTGCCCCTTTGCGTCTTTGCGTGAACGACTAATGAGGTAGGAATCACCAATGCAAGCCCAACAATCGTCGCAAGATCAATCGCACGTGATGTCTGCAAGGACAGCATCCTGGGAGGGAATCAAATTCGGCCATTACCGTTTTCGCAGCGGAGAAATTCCTGAGCATAACGGTACAGAGCACCTGATCACCTTATCGCTGGGAGGAAGCTGCAACGGTGAGATTCGGACGGCAAGTGGTTTTCAGACCCGTGACCGCAACAAAGGCAACATCTGCGTAATTCCTGCGGGGCAGACTTACTCGGCACGGCTCGAGGGGGAGTCGGAGCACCTGGTCATGCTTCTCGATCCTTCGTTGGTTTTGCGCGCAGCCAGGGAGTCGCGAATGAGACCTTCGAGCAAAGTGGAAGTCATTGAGAGTTGTGCCCCGAATGATCCGGTTATCAATAGTGTGGGCATGGCGATGCTGGCAGAGCTTGATTCAGAGCGTCTGGGCGGTCGTCTCTACGCGGAATCACTCGCCAATGTGTTGGCAGTTCATCTGCTCAGGCATTACACGACTTCTGTCCAGCAGGATCGGCGCTTGGTCGGTGGGATGTCGGGACGGAAGTTACAACTGGTGCTGAGTTTCATAGACGCCAACTATGAGCGTGATCTGAGTCTTGCTGAGCTAGCAAGCGCGGCCGGCATGAGCACCTTTCATTTCTCGCGGGAGTTCAAGAAGACCACGGGTAAGACGCCTCATCAATACTTGATGAAGTTCAGGGTTGATCGCGCCAAAATGCTGCTGGCCGAAAGCAAAATGCCGCTCATTGAAGTGGGTCTTAGATCAGGATTCAGCCACCAGAGTCACTTCACCAGGCTCTTTCGCAGGCTTACCGGCACTACGCCGCAAATGTACAGGGTTGCGTTTCAGACATAGATGTGGGTAAGCGAGCTGGCGGCTTCTCGATCAGACGGGCGTCCCATCGTCGCCTTGGAATCATGTGAGCCTTAAGCAAAGCTGGAATGGGTTTCTGCGACGATGGGGCGCCACGGAGGGACGCCCCTACAAGGGTCGCATCTATAGACAGCAAGATTGGGCAAGCACCGCAAGAATAGGAAAGACGGCTCAGTCCGCTAGCTTCTAAGCTGATCTCCGTTCGCTCCAATACCGGGCGAACATCAAAAGGAGGACAGCTATGAGATCAAGGACCATGCCCTTTGCAATTCTGTTCGTGATGCTGGTAGTCAGCTTCGCAGCAGGTCAAAGCGACCCAACAGATCCAGGGGAGTCCATCAAACGTGGCAATGCAAGACACTCTAAAGCGGAATACCTGGCTGCTATTGAGGAATATAAACGGGTTCCCCCAGAAGCAGGGGAGATTTATTCGCAGGCCTTGTACAACATCGGAGTCTGTTACTACGAGCTCTGGCTTACTGAAGATGCGATCGTAATGTACAAGAAGGCGGCGTCGACGCGAGCGGGTCGTTATCCCAAAGCTCTCTTCGCGCTGGGCGTGGCCCTCGAAGATCTAAAGCGACCGGAAGACGCAAAGGATGCATACCGCCAAACTGCAGCCGTCTCGGTGGGGAGCGAAACCAATGCAGCTCATTTCAGGTTGGGTTTGCTGTTTGCCAGTGAAAACGATTACGAAAGGGCAGCAATACATTTCCGCAAAGCAATATCAGGGGAAAGAACCCCGGGCAGTCATAATAATCTCGGCGTAATGCTCGCTCTCAAAGGGCGTCTGCGCGAAGCTGAAAGAGAGTTCGAGGCAGCGCTGAGACAGTCGGGAGGAGCGTTTTCCGACGCAGCTTACAATCTCAAACTCTGCCGCTCCCTCATGAAGACGCAGTCGCAAGATTCGTTGGCGTCGCTGAAAGTTGTAGCAACTACCAGGACGTCTGGCAAAGAATCCAGAATAGAATAGGAGGACCGCAAGCTTATGAATACCAAACCACAGGATGCGCTGGCCATAATCGAACTGTACAAACTCAGGTGCGAACCCATGATGCGCACTGCCCGTGCCTGGTTCGTTACAGAGTTTGCTCCACAGAGTGGCCGGCAGATTGTCGAGCTGATGTTGAGTGGCCAGGAGCAGAGCGCGTATTACCGCATGGTTGCCTCTTACTGGGAGTCAACTGCGTCTCTCGTAAATAACGGCGGCGTTGACGAGCAGCTCTTTCTTGACGCGAACACGGAACATGTAGTCGTGTTTGCCAAGCTGCAGCCGTTCATCGACGAAATCAGGCAAACCATCGGGGAACCGGACTACCTGGCCCACCTCGAGCGACTCGTGTTAAAGGTGCCTAACATAGAAAAGAAGTTGGAGAACCGGCGGCACCTTATGAAGTCGTGGGCGCGTGCGCGGGCCGCGACCCAGTCCCCCGCAGGGAGTACTTAGGAGGCCTGAGGACGGCTTACTTCGCGAACTGCGGTTGCTCGCCAAATTTTCCCCCCAGACTCGTCAGGTAATTTTCCATCTGGGTGGTGTGGCCGATGACGTACTTCGACACGAAACGGAATATGGGATTCGGAACTTTTCCTACTTCAGTAACGGTCACGTTGCTGCCTGCCGGCGTGGGTTGAATGTCTATCTCCCAGCGGCCGCTGAAAGGGCCCTCTTCCGCAATCTCACGCACCATGCGTGTGGAATTCCTCGACTCCGTCGTCATGAGTTGAAGTGTATTGCCGTCCCTGTACTTCTCCTCCCAGACCGGCTTTCCATTGCGTTCGCCGAGAGAAGTGACGCTCTCGATGTCAGAGCGCCATTTGGGTTCATTGGCGTGATCGTTGATTGTGTCCCAAATTGCTTGCGGGGGTTGCTTCGTCACGAGGGTGCGCGAGGCGTGGTGCTCCTCGGGGAGAAGGAGTCCGCCCACTATGACCACCAGCAGAAGGACGATAATAAGCGCCGCTACTAGTCCAACTATCCGGATCAATTTGCGCATTGTTTGGCTCCTTCGTTGCTCGCGTTCGGTGGATGATAACGTAAAGATTATAAGCGATAAGTGACGATTGATGAGGAGAAGGTGACGGCCAAGTGGAGACTCTCGTCAAAGTTCCTTGTTTATTTAATCACCTCAAGCCTTGTCACGGGATGGATTTCCCAGGCAGTAGCGCGCCAGTTGCCCTGGCTTCCCGGCGCGATACTTTCTGATTCCATTGCGTGGCCGGCGTCGAAGAGTAGCCACCCCTCAAAGCGAACCAGTCGGCCGGTTAACTCACGGTTCAAAGTTTCTGCGGACCAGTCCCAACCACGGCTTCTGGCCCAGGCTTCCACGCGGGGAGTTGTTTCCACCACGACGTGCTCGTGCGGTGGAGCGTCCGGCCGGGAAGCAATGTGAATGTGTGTATCCTGGCCACAGTAACAGTTCGCTAGTTCGGTGTGAGCCGCAGCCACCGAGACTACATAGCCTTCAATCCTCCCGGCGCGCGCTGCAGACCATCGGGCGCTGTCGTTTCCAGGTTGCAACAGGGTTGAGAGTGTTACCCGCTCGTCGAAATCCGATGCTTGGGGCAGGGTGGTGCGGTTTTTCAGACGATGAAGGTTGCGACGGTCACTCGTGAAGGCAATACCTGAAGGAGGGCAATTGTAGGCAAAAAGAAACAAGCTGCCGAAGAGCAGACCAGTAACCAGCACGAGAATTATGACGGGTCTTTTGCGTCTGGCGAATGGCACGAAGGGGATAATAAATGGAAAGGAGCGATTGGAGAATGGCAATTCAGTGGGCGCAGTAGTTGACGATGTCCCTACAAGGAAAATGCCGCGACTTACATCGCGGCATCTCAGCTACCTGTATCAGTGAGGGAACACCGAAGGTTGTTAGAACGCGTTACGGTCGCCCCAGGATACCGCCAAGGATATCTGCGATACCACCACCGTTGCTGTTTCGGTAACCACCGTTCGAGTATTGCCGGTAGCCCTGTTCATAACCGCGCACGAAGCCCTCACGAAAAGCCTGCGTTGAGGCGTTTTGATAGTGGCGTGAACGCTGCGGGTTATAGCTCTGACCGCGCTGGCCATCGCTGGCACCGGTTTCTATACCCTGTTGATAACCCCGATTCAACTCGGCGTTGTTGTTGTAGCCACCGTTTCCATAGCCATCGTTTCTTCCGTAGCGCCCATTACCATAACGACCGTTTCCAGAGTTGGCGTACTGGCGATAGCCCTGGTCATATCCCCGCACAAAGCCCTGACGAAAAGCCTGCGAAGATGCACTTCGGTAGTAACGTGATCGTTGAGGACTGTAGCCCTGCCGGCGTTGCGCGTCGCTGGCGCCGGTATTTAAGCCGTACTGATAGCCCTGGTTCAATTCAATCTGAGAGTTGTTGCGACCATAACGGTCGTTCCGGCGCTCTCGATTCCGACGCCATCTGCGGTCATCATCATCGCGGTCGCGCCGATAGTACCCATCATCATTGCGCCACTGCGCCTGAGTGGTGGCGCTGGTCGCGGCGAAAATGCCAAAAACTGCCGCTAGCGCTAAAATGGTTCCGCCGATTCTATTTCTCATATGTATCCCCTCCATTTGGCATTCCGGGACTGCAACGATTGTGCCGCTTTTATTTTCAAGCACTTATAGCTGGATTCGAGGCTGCTTTGCAACCATATGGTGCAAAGATGGTCGCAGATGATACATGGCTAAGATAACTTTGCTGAACATTTGTAGGGGCGTCCTCCGTGGGCGCCCCACCGTCGGCACAAACTCGCTGCAAGTTCGGCCGGCAACGGTGTAGTCAGCCTAACGTCGGCGCCACTCTGAAAGAGTTGAATTGACGTCGTCGTTATGCCACGTTGGGCGCCCACGGGTGACGCCCCCGAGAAATTTACAATATGTTTGTCGACTCCCACGCGCACATTGACGGTATTGAGTTTGACGCCGATCGCCTTGAAGTAATCCAAAGGGCTCGCGACGCCGGAGTTTCGGCGATCCTAAACGTCGGTACGGGAGATCCGCATAGCGGCGTACTGGAGCGCGCGATCGGGTTAGCCGAGAAGCACGAGATCCTCTACACGGCCATTGGTATCCATCCCCACGATGCTCGCCTCTTCGATGACCGCGCTGAGCAGAGGATCACCCATCTCGTGCAGCAGAGCGCAAAGGTGATCGCCTGGGGGGAGATAGGTCTCGACTTTCATTACGACAATTCGCCACGCCAGGCGCAGATGGACGCGCTCCGGCGCCAGCTTCAATTGGCACGTGCGGCATTGTTGCCAGTGATCATTCATACTCGAGAAGCCGAGGCGGAAACGATTGAGATACTAAGATCAGAGTGGCAGGGCTCGGGACTGCCGGGCATCATGCATTGCTTCAGTGGCACAAGTGAGCTTGCGCAGCAGGCACTCGAGTTGGGGATGTTCATATCGTTCTCCGGGATCATCAGCTTTAAGAAGGCGGACGGCCTCAGACGTGTGGCAGCTGACGTCCCGATGAATCGGTTGCTGATTGAGACTGATTGTCCTTACCTAGCACCTTTGCCTTATCGCGGGAAGAGGAATGAGCCGGCGTATGTTGTAGAGGTGGCAAGATGTTTGGCGGGGCTTCGGGGAGTTTCGCTCGAAGAGATGGGTCGAATCACGGCAGAGAATTTTGCCAAGCTCTTCAAACTTGATTTGAGTCCTGTCTGACGGTCAGGTGGCAGGCCCTAATGGCAACTTAATCCACAAAACCACTCTCAAGCGAACGAAAGGGATGTCTTAATTTGGGTTACTTCCGGTGATTTCGTGAATCGCTTAGCTGCTTCTATTGCTTAATCGGGACTAAGAGACAAGTTTCACATGCTGGCCTTTTGATGCTATCCTCGCGTCATAAAGTTCCCTAAATCGTATACCGAAACTCGAGCATGGCCCAGCAGAACTCATTCGACATTGTCTCGCAAGTTGATCGCGCAGAAGTGACTAACGCAATCCATCAAACCGTTAAAGAGGTGCGCCAGCGGTTCGACTTCAAAGGCAGCGCCGCCAATGTAGTGCTGGAGAAAGACGCCTTAGTGCTCACCGCTGAGGATGAGACGAAGCTCCGAAACATGAATGACATTCTCCAGCAGAAGTTGGTCCGTCGCGGCGTTCCTCTCAAGGCTTTGACGTACGGAGTTATGGAACCAGCGGCTGGTGGCACGGTTAGACAAGAGGCGGCAATACAGCAGGGTATTCCTCAAGACAAGGCCAAAGAAGTCGTCAAGTTCATAAAAGACTCCAAGGCAAAGGTCCAGGCGTCGATCCAGGCCGACGTAGTTCGCGTTTCCGGAAAGGATCGCGACACGCTTCAAGACATAATCGCCAAACTAAAGGATAAAGATTTTGGCATCGATATGCAGTTCACGAATTATCGCTCCAACTGAGTCCATAGCTAAGTCGCTATCAGGGAACCACATTCGACAGTAGGTACGCAGAAATGCAGACGGCCAGCGAAATACTTGCGCTCGACGATGCCAGGGTTGCGGCAAAGCGAATCTTCAGTCTGATCGCTGCCGAGCTCGGGCAGGTTGAATTAGAGTTTGAGCGGCAGGCGCAGTCTAATGTCGAAGTCATCGCCTTCCTGGGAGATTACCTGCGCGCTTCTGGTGGCAAGCGCGTGCGTCCGGCACTTACAATTCTCTCAAACTATGCCGTCGGCGGTGAAGGTGCTCGCTACAATTCCATTCGCATGGCTACGGTGATGGAGTTTTTGCACACTGCCACGCTGGTGCACGACGACATTATCGACGATGCGGACACCCGTCGCGACCGTCCAACTGTAAATGCACTCTACGGCAATGAGACTGCGGTGCTAATGGGCGACTGGCTTTACATGTCTGCCTTTGAAACCAGTCTAGCCGAAAGGTCGCTTCCTATTCTGGATATCCTTACCGCGGTTACACGCAAGATGACGGAGGGCGAGTTGCTGCAGCTGAACCTCCTGGGCCGCACCGATGTTACGGAATCCCAGTATCTCGACGTGTTGCAGCGAAAGACGGCCCACCTTTTTAGTGCCTGTTGCGAAGTGGGTGCTATGCTCGGCGGCGCGGGGGAAACCCAACGACAGGCACTGGCCGATTATGGTGTAAACCTCGGCACGGCCTTCCAGCTCGTGGATGACCTGCTCGACTTCACTGCCACCGATGATGTCCTCGGAAAGGCTTCCGGGGTTGATCTGATCGCCGGAAAAGTGACCCTGCCACTCATCTACTTGCTTGAGCAGGATAGTATCGGCCGGGAAATGGTTGAGACTGTGATCAGGGACGGAAACTACAGCACGGTCTCCCGTAGTGACTTATTCCAAGCTGTTGACAGGGTAGGAGGCCTAGACCAGGCGCGCGCGCGGGCCGACGGCTTTGCTGAAGCCGCGCGAGCCTCTCTTGCGCTCCTGCCTGACTCTGAGTACTGCGATGCACTCAGGTCCATCCCTACTTATGTCCTCGAGCGGGAGCGGTAATCTACTATCAATCTGACCTCCCGAATACCTGTCAGAACCCCGAGCGATAGCGACCGGATGTTATGTTCAATTCGCCTGTTGTGCGACTTTATTCCGGATGCTGAGTGTTGGATCCGGTCGCTACCGCTCCCGGTTCTGTATTTGAGCAGGTAGGCCTCCACTCTTTACGTTCGTAGAGTCATTCCATTCTGAGTTTGATATGAACTCGGTAGCGACCGGATTGTGATCTCCCAGTTGCGGCCAGGTAGCCACCGCTCCCCGTTTCTGACAAAAGCATTGTGCAATTCCTCAAATCGCTCTAACATCCAATGTATGGACCGACCGCTTAACGAAAACCTCCTTTCCCGTCTGGAGCAAAACTTACGTCAATCGCGGGCTGCTCGGATGCATCTTGGCGCGCGGTTGCGGGAACTGGAAGCCGAAGCCGATGCAGTTCGGGCTGAACTCGCCGAGATGGATACGTTGGCCAGCCAATCTGAGGCTGCCATCTATCGTTTGCTGTCATCCGTGCTTGCCTCTAGCAGTCTATCTGCCAGTCTGCCTTCGGACGCTGAGCTGGAAACAGCGATGGGCCATTCGTCCTCGCAGACTCGCGGAGCAGTGCACCTCGATACGAGGCGCCCACAGATTCCACCGGTGCGCAACAATATCGAAGCATTAAGCGACCGTTTTATTGATCGCACTATCCCTCAGGCTGTAACGCTGCTCTTACGCGAAGAGGGGGGTCCCCTCCACGTTAATGAACTCTACAACCGTCTGCTGGAAGGCGGGTTCCGCTTTACCGGCGAGAACCCGACGATCAGCGTTGCTGTCTCTCTCAATCGAAATAGTCGGTTCCGGAAGGTAGCTCCCGGCACTTTTGACCTCATGATTCGCGACGCGTCTAAAGCTTCTTAGTCGATCGCATCCCGAGTCTATTTACTCCGAACTTCTTACGTCCACCAAGGTATCGATAAAACGACCACGAAATCACACGAGGAGAACACCAACAAAGATTGCGTGTTGGCTCGTGTGATTTAGTGGATCGTTTCGTTTGGTTGGCATGGGTCAAGAGGAAAAAATCGGGCGTTTGTTTCACAGCACACAAGACGACGACTCACACGACCTTCACCTGAGACTGAATAGATCCGTTAGAGACGAATGCTAGAATGACTACCGATGCGCGCAATGATCCTTTCTGCCGGTTTCGGCACACGGCTTTGGCCGCTGACTGAGGACCGCACCAAACCAGCAATCCCGATTCTCGGGAAGCCATTGGTTGGGTACGTGGCGGAATATCTAGCCGGCCATGGATGCGATGAAATTGTCGTTAATCTTCATCATCGCCCGGAATCCGTCCGCGCGGCTTTAGGCGATGGTAGTAAGTTTGGTGTCAAGCTTTATTATGTCGAGGAGCCAGTGATATTGGGGACCAGCGGCGCGTTGGACAATGCTCGCGAGATACTGATGGGCGAGACGATCGTCGTCGTGAACGGAAAAATAATCACCGACATCGACTTAAACGCCGCGCTCGAAACACACCGGCGCACAGACGCGATCGCTACCCTGGTGTTATTGCCCAACCCCGAATGCCAGAGCTTTACTGTTGTTGAAAGTATCGGCGGATTTCTCAGAGGTTTTGGCTCAATGCCAACTAAGACCCAGTACGTTGGCGGCGAAGCGCCCCTGATGTTTACAGGTATTCAGATTTTGGAACCGCGAATATTCGACTACATCCCGCCTGGCGTTTTTTCCCACTCTACCAGCGACGTCTATCCGCAGGCGCTGGCCAAAGGGGAGCGCATTGCGACTCATGTGGCAAAAGGGAAGTGGTACGAACTATCTACGCCCCAACGTTATTTGGATATCAGTTTGGCGATGCTCGCGGAGAGAGGCCAAGACCTGACTGTCGGATCCGGATGCGTTATCTCTGAGAGCGCCGACGTAAGCCAGTCCGTACTCTGGGACGCCGTCATCATTGAACCGGGTGCGCGCATCAGACGTGCTGTGCTTGGCGACGGCGTTCGGATTACCGGCGGTGAGGTTATTGAGGATGCGGTGATCGTGCGGAACTCGCTGGTGCAAGGCAAAAGTTCGCCGCCAAAGTCACTTAAAGGAGTGGTCAGAGGTGACAACTTTGTCGTGTCTCTAAGCCGGTGATACAATCTGGGTTACATTACTCAAGCCGGGTGGGACCGAGTTCTGTCCCACTTACTTTTGAGAAGACCTGAACCGCGGATTCCCTTCAATAGATGACGTCAGCAAAACAGGTGACCAACAGCGCTTTCGAACTCTCACCCGCTGACCGGCTTTTGAACTTTCTCAATGCCCAGGAAATAAACTCCCGGGGAATAAGAGACACCGAACTTGTAGCTCTCACTCCTGACGCATCCACGCGCAACTATTTTCGCATTCCCTGGAAAAAAGGTAAGGCAATAGCGGCGGTCTACCCGGAGCCGTTTGATCCTGATTTTCATCCCTATCTTGATATAACGCACCTCTTCCTTGAGAGCGGCATTCCAGTGCCGGCGATTTATGCGGTTGACGGCAGGACTGGAATTATCGTGCAGGAGGATCTCGGCGACCAGCAGTTGTGTCACGTATATGAAGTCGCGTCGCCTGAGGAGTGCGAAGACTACAAGGAGCGGGCGATAAATATTATCGCTCGAATTCAGAAAGCGACGGACAAAGCCCACGAGTTAAAGTCTATCTCGAGCCGGCTGGCTTTCGACGAAGCGAAACTTTCCTGGGAGCTCGACTTTTTTGTCGAGCACTACTTTCAGAGCTGGCGAGGCGAAACTTTGCGCCGGGCCGAAGCTGCGGAACTGAAAGCCGAACTCAACGACATTTCCGCGGAACTGGCCGCGGCGCCACGGGTCCTGTGTCATCGCGATTTTCACACGGCGAACTTGATGCTTGATAGTAATAATCAATTGCGTGTGGTGGACCATCAGGATGCCCGCATGGGACCGGCCAGCTACGATCTGGTTTCGTTCTTGTTGGATCGCCAACCGGCGCCACCTTCGCTGGCGGAGCTACGGGCGTATCGTCTTCACCTTCTGGAGGAGCGGAGGCTGCAAGGTCTTGAGCCGCTGGATCCTGACGACTTTGCCCGGGAGTTTCGTCTAATGACGATTCAGCGCGGTCTAAAAGCTGTTGGCACGTTCTCCTATCAAACAGCTATTAACCGACGCGGCGCCTTTTATGAACATTTTATTCAACCCACCTTTCTGATCGTATTGCAGGCCGCGGAATGGCTGGAACGGTTTCCCGCGCTTAGAAAAATGATAACGGACCGACTTAACCATACTAATCAGGATTGATTGCACGCGATGGCCACGGAATCAAAGTCACTGGAAATAACCAAAGCTCCGCAGACCTATATTTCAGATCTCTCGAGGCACGTGGGCGAAGAGGTGGTGCTTAAGGGTTGGCTCTACAACTTGCGCTCGAGCGGAAAGATTGTCTTTCCACAGTTGCGAGATGGGACTGGGATAGTTCAATGCGTGGCTTTGAAGAATACAGTCTCGCCCGAAGTATGGGAGGCGTTGAAAGGCCTGGGCCAGGAGTCTTCCCTCATCATTCGGGGCACCGTCCGCACGGACGAACGCGCTCCGGGGGGTTATGAAATCGACGTCCTGGATGCCCGTGTGCTGCAGCAGGTCCACGACTATCCCATCACCCCAAAAGAACATGGCACAGAGTTCCTGATGGACCAAAGACACCTTTGGCTCCGTTCCCGGCGCCAGCATGCGGTTCTGAAGGTGCGACATACGGTCGTGCAGGCGGTACGGAACTTCCTGGACAACGATGGGTTTACGCTAGCGGATGCGCCCATCCTCACGCCCGCTGCTTGCGAAGGAACCACTACACTCTTTGAGGTTGACTACTTTGAAGGCGAAAAGGCGTACTTGACGCAATCGGGCCAACTCTATAACGAAGCGACCGCCGCGGCGTTCGGAAAGACCTACTGCTTTGGTCCTACTTTTCGCGCGGAGAAATCAAAAACGCGCCGCCATCTCACTGAGTTTTGGATGGTTGAGCCCGAGATGGCCTATGCGACCCTGGAGGACGTGATGGTCCTTGCAGAAAGAATGCTCTCACACGTGGCCGAGCGTGTGCTGCAAGACAGGGCCGAGGAGTTAAAGGTTTTAGAACGAGACACCTCAAAACTAGAATCCATTACCGCCCCTTTCCCGCGCCTGCACTACGACGAGGCGGTGAAGATACTTGAGGAGGGACATGCTGCCGGTACTCTTGAGAGTCACTTCGAATGGGGCGGAGATTTCGGTGCGCCTGATGAAAGTTATATCTCCAGTAAGTTTGACAAGCCGGTAATGGTCCATCACTATCCCGCGGCCGTTAAGGCTTTTTATATGGAGCGTGATTCCGAACGCGCGGAATTGGCATTGGGTGTCGACGTGTTGGCGCCGGAAGGTTATGGTGAAGTGATTGGTGGCGGCGAGCGAGCAACTTCGCTTGAGTTTTTAAAAGAACAGGTGGCCCTGCATGAACTGCCGCAGGAGGCGTTTGAGTGGTATCTCGACCTGCGTCGCTATGGCAGCGTTCCTCACGCCGGGTTCGGCATGGGCATTGAACGGTGTGCGGCATGGATGTGCGGCATCGAGCACATCCGAGAAACAATACCGTTCCCGCGGATGCTCTACCGGATTCGACCGTAGCAGGATTTTGAATCAGGCCGCCTTGGTGTCATTTCTCGGTGGCAATGAGATGAGAGCATCACTCAACTACAGAACAGGAAGCGGTAGCGACCTGGCCGTCGGGTTCCCACTAACACAATTTGAGTCTGTCGAAACGGCCAGGTCGCTACCGGCTTCCTGTTCTGTAGTTGAGTGCATAACGTTTAAGAGAGTGTAATTAGAACCCTGGTAGGTCGCCGACCAGTGAAAATTAACACATGAACGAACCTCTCCGTCTGGAATTCAATGAATGGGCCCGGGCTGGCAAGGGCGCCAGCATGGAGCGAGGCCATCGCCCGGTGGGAGAGCAAGCGATCGACCGTATGCAGATCCCGGTCCAGGCCGCGGTCCTTGACGTAGGGTGTGGCTCAGGTTGGGCGGCGCGATTGATGGCCCAAAACGCCAGAATGGGCCGCGTCTTAGGTATCGATATTTCCGACGAAATGGTTCGGTTGGCACGCGACGAATCGGTGGATTACCCGAACGTGGAATTTCAGGTGGCCAGCGCGGAGCAACTCCCATTCGACGAAGCGGAGTTTACTCATGCCTTCTCGATGGAATCGCTTTATTATTACGCGGATATCGAACGGGCCCTGGCGGAAATCAGGAGAGTGTTAAAGCCTGGAGGTCTATTCGTTGCGGTCGTAGATCTATATCAGGAAAATGAACCTTCGCATCAATGGATGGGTTTTCTCAAGGTGCCGGTGCAGTTGCTGAGCGCCGCTGAGTACCGTTCCTTGTTTGAAGGCGCTGGATTCGTAAACGTTCGCGACGAGCGTTTGCTTGATCCTACGCCAGTGCCTGAAATCTATACCGGCACCACATTTAAGACGCGTGACGACTATGTACTTTATCGCAAAAATGGCTCGTTGATGCTCAGGGCAGAGGCGCCGCATTGAGTAAGTAAGCCAAAACATGAGCAGCGAAACACCTGAGCGGATCGTGACCATTTTCGGCGGTTCAAAATGCTGCGAGCCGGATCCTGAATATGTGCAGGCGCAGCGCGTTGGTGAAATGCTGGCCAATGCAGGCTTCACGATCTGCACCGGCGGCTATCTGGGAGTGATGGAAGCCGCCAGCCGCGGTGCACATGAGGTCGGCGGGCGTGTCCTGGGCATCGTGATGAGTCAATTCAAGCATGAGCCCAATCGCTACCTCACGGATAAAGTCGCTACGCCGCACTTCTATGAGCGACTGCAGCATTTGATAACGCGCTCCGTCGGATTCATTGCTATTCGCGGCGGCATGGGCACCGTAACCGAGTTATCACTCGTCTGGAACAAGATTCAAACGCGCGTGATCGGACCCCGTCCGCTTGTACTGCTTGGCGAATGTTGGCCTCCAATTGTTAAGGCATGGCAGGAGCACCTGGCAGTCAGCGACGCAGATATCGCCGTTCTGGACTTTGCGAATACCGCGGAGGAAGCCGTCGCTATCATAAAAGACAAATCTCGAGGAGTGATTCTATGAACTGTCCCAAGTGCGGCACCCAATTGGCAGATGGCTCGAGTTTTTGCGGCGCCTGCGGTAATCGACTTGGCCAGGCCAGCGCGGCACCGCCCCCGCAAACCTCTGGCAGCTCCGGCGCTCAAGGAATCCACATTGATGAGGATTCGCGAGGACAAGGTCGTGGCTACAATTATGAAGTATTACATCAACCCTCATTCTCTCTCGCCGTGATTAAACTTCAGGCTGAGCAGTCGATCCAGGCAGAAGCCGGGGCAATGGTCTCGATGTCAGCTAACGTGGACTTACAGTCGCAGATGAAGGG